>NZ_OY762614.1:5628160-6324575 GCF_963666145.1 uncultured Desulfobacter sp.
CCAGCCGTCGGTAGGCGCAGGTGTCGGGCAGCCATCGGTATTGCGGTATTAAATCCACTGTAAGCTGGATGCACTCCGGCACCAGGTCGGCGCGGTTTTCGTAGTCAGAGCACCTACATTCATCAATGTCCAGCAACCGGCAGGCCACATTGGTGTAGCAGATTTCGCCGGTGTCTTCATCTTCAAGTTTGTGAAGGCAGCATCTGCCGCATCCGTCACACAGCGACTCCCACTCTTCCTGGTTCAACTGGTGAAGGGATTTGGTTTTCCAGAACGGCTGTTTTGAGCCCTTTTTTTTTGTCATAAGCATCCTGCTATTTCACTGAATAGGGTTTTCCCACGCGGCATTGGGTCATAACGGCTTTTTTTCGGCTTGATTTATACGTTTTTTATTACGGCGGAGAAATCTTCATCTCCACAGTCGTTCTGTCGGGCTTTGATATAAGCGTTGTTTGCCGCAGCGCTTGTATAAAGAGGCTGACCATGGGCATCCCCCAGCAGCAATGCAAGGCGCATATCCTTTTGCATATGTTTCAAAGGAAAGGCCGGCGAGAAATTTTCTTTCATCATAAGGGGGCCTTTGAGCTGAAACATGGGGCAGGTGATGGCTCCCTGGGCGATTACATCAAGGATATCCGCTTTTCCCAGTCCGATTTTATCCCCAAGGTTGAGTCCTTCAGCAAAGGCCGTCATCATGGTTCCCATGATCATGTTAATGACCAGTTTCATCTGTGCCCCCTGGCCCATCGTGGGAAAATAGAAGGATTTTTTCCCCATGATATCCAATGCGTCAGCGGCATCCTCATAGAGCGACTGGTCTCCGGCACAAAGAAACACCAGGGTGCCGTCCTCTGCCGGTTTTTTGCTGCCGGAGACAGGTGCCTCAAGAAACCGGCCGCCCTTTGCCTTAACAGCGTTGCAGATTTCGTTGGACGTATCGGCATCAACCGTTGAAATATCAACGTAGGATTTTCCTTTTGAGATTCCCTCCAGCACGCCGTTTTTGCCAAAGCAAATGGCTTTGGCTGCTTTGGGATCAGAAACCATGGCAAAGGTGATATCGCAATTTGCAACCACCTCAGCCGCAGTTTGCCCCTGTTTGGCTCCCAGTTCCGTAAGCGGTTCGCAGGCTGTAGCAGTCCGGTTCCAGACCGTCACATCAAATCCTGCATTGATTAGATTGGTTGCCATGGCTTTTCCCATAATACCGAGTCCCAAAAATCCGTATGTAGTCATACGTTCCTCCTACAATTATTTCGTTTTTATATTTATTGGCTTGTGCCTGTCCAAAGCCTGCTTGCCGCCCAATAGGCTCTGTCCGTAAATGTGTCTCAATTTTTAAGCATTCAAGACAAGCCATTTTTTTAAGAGCAGATCCTGAATCATATATTTCCCATTTTTCACTAAAATTTCTTTTTCAGACAGACTTTTCAAGCATCTGGTGACAATAGAGGCGGTTTTTATACTTACAGTGGTCAGCGCTTCTGCGGCAAAAAGATTTTGGCCGTCATTGATCAATACCAATTTCAGTGTTTTTTTCTGATTTGTCGATAGATTATCCCACAGCGTTTGATATTCTAAATGTTTTTGATCAATCATGTGTCGTTCAATTGTATCGATCATCTCTTCATTCCAGGGCGTATCTTGCAGTTCTCGCCATAGAAAAAAACAGAACAATTGAATATACATGGGGTGATTCCTAAACTGTTCAACAATTTTTGTTAAATTTGTTTTTCCAATGGAAAAATTTCCTGTATCAAATAAATGTTCCATCCAGGGGATGTAATGTTTCGTTTCAATCTCTTTAAGCGGGTAGCTTGCCGCCTGTTGATAAAACGCTCTGTTCTGGGACTGGAACATCGCTGTAAGTATATGCTGCTGACTGCCGGAGAATATATAGCAAATATTAGTGTGTTGCTGAACATAAGATCTTAACTGCTTTTCAAACGCATCCGCATTGGTATATTTGGCAACTTCCTGAAATTCATCAAACGCAATGACAATTTTTCGTTTTGCAGAAAATTTTTCAAGCAATTCCATGAGATTTTTCAGGACCAGGGTCTCATTTGCCGCGTTGAATGTCGGGGTGATGGTCGGTGAATTGGTATTGGGGTCAATGCCTACCTGAAACGAAAATTTATCAATGCTGTTTTTTAATAATTTAAAAAGTTTATCCGTACTCGTTTCCAGGACATTCAATTGTTGAAAAATCCGAGTCAGAAATTCTTTTTCAGAGGTCGTGCCATACAGATCAATATAAAGCGTCCCAATTTCCGAAGACTGATTTTTAATATTGAGAAACACCTGTTTGATCAATGAACTTTTGCCGGTTCGTCTATGGGAATACAACAATACGTTTTGGGAAGTTCTGATAAATTCTAACAACTCTTCCTGTTCTTTTTTTCGATTACAAAAATGAGGTCCGGTGACAATATTGCTATAGGTGAATGGATTATTCATTTCAACTCCTAAATTACACAAAGTAGTATAGCTTTGTTTGTATATAAAATATTACACTTTATGCGTAAAATCAATAAGGAGGTTTTAGAAGGAATCTAAGAAAGATGCTCCGTCCAACCGGACAAGGCTTTTGCTGTAATTTGGCCATCCAGCGCAGAAGAGACAATTCCGCCGGCGTAGCCCGCACCTTCTCCGGCGGGGTAAAGGTTCTCTATCTCAGGATGGCTGCGGCTTTTGGGGTTTCTTGGAATACGGACAGGGGAGCTTGTCCGGCTTTCGACTGCCAGAATTTGGGCCGTTTCAGTGATAAATCCCCTCATTTTCCGGCCGAATGCTTCAAAACCTTGCTTCAAGGCATCTGTAATAAATGGCCCCAGGACTTCTTTGACAGGGTAACTTACCGTGCCCGGAAGATACGATGTCCTGGGGAGCCTTTTTGAAAGCTTGTCCGAAAGAAAATCAGGCAACCGCTGGGCCGGGGCCGCCATGGTTCCGTTACCTGCCTCGAATGCTTTTTTTTCAATTTCCTGCTGAAAGGCGAGGCCAGCCAGAGGTCCTTTATCCCTATGGTGGTGCCAGAGGCGTTCGTCAACGGTCACAACGATACCCGCATTGGCATTGGGCATGTTGCGTTTTGAGTTGGACATACCGTTGAGAACAAGCTCGTCGGAAGAGGTTGCTGCGGGTACGATCATGCCGCCCGGACACATGCAGAAGGAATAAACCCCAGCCTGGTTGAACTGTCCGGAAAGGAAGTAGCTTGCAGTGGGCAGATTAAACTTGCCGGCATGGCGGCCATACTGGATTGTATTGATCAACTCCTGGGGATGCTCAACCCGAACGCCCATGGCATAGGGTTTGGCTTCGAGCAGAATCCTCTTTCGGTTCAGCAGATAATAGATGTCCCGTGCTGAGTGCCCAGTGGCAAGGATCACGGCATCGGCTAAATATTCTTTTTCCTTTGTTCTGACACCTTTAATCGTATTTCCAGATTTGATCGTCTCTCCAGATAGGATAAGATCAATGACGCGTTCATTAAAATGAATTTCACCGCCGTTGTTGAGTATGGTTTCACGAATGGCCGCAATGATTTTAGGCAGCTGGTTGGAACCGATATGCGGATGCGCATCAATCAAAATATCCGGGGATGCGCCATGCTGAACCAGAAGACAAAGAATATCACGGATGTTTCCGCGTTTGGTGGAACGGGTATAAAGCTTTCCGTCACTATAGGTTCCGGCCCCGCCTTCTCCAAAACAATAATTGGAATCCGGGTCGCAGATACCGTTGATGTTCAGTGGTTTGAGATCAAAACGACGGTTTTTGACATCCTTGCCGCGTTCAATGATGACCGGCCTGATATTGTTCCGGATTAATTCCAGCGCAGCAAAAAGGCCTGAAGGCCCGCTTCCAACAATGGCCACTCTTTTTTTACCGGTAACAGGTCTGAACGGCACGGGTTCAAAAAGGTTTGCTTCCGGTTCTCCGCAGAAGATTTCAACCTTTAGGACATACAATGGATTCTTTCCCCGGGCGTCCAGAGATCTACGGAGCACGCGAATGCCTGAGATCTCCTGCCCATCCAGGGACAATGCCATGGCAGCCGCTTTTATTTGTGCATCCCGGTTATGGACCGTTTCCGGTGACAGTTTGATGGTGACGGACTGGTTCAACGATTGACTCCTCTATTTTTCAAATGGGCAGGGCATCGGCTTCATCCTGTGAGGGATCTTTCAGCATAGATCCGGATGCCGACACATGGATCAGGTAATGCTCTGTGGGAAGCTGTTCAAGCAGCGGCGGATCTCCCAACCATTTCCTGAATTGCTGCCACCGGGCAACCTCGATTGCGCCACGCGGTGCCCGCAATGACCTGTCCGAAGCGATTTCCTTGAATTTAAGCCGAAAACTGCAAACGCCCCTTCCGTTGCTGTGGAGCAACGGTGTTCTGCCTTCAATGTGCATACCAAATTGCCCGACATTTCGTGCAAAATACGTTTTTTCAAACAGAACAAAAGCACTGGCAGTCAACCCGCTGTAACTTGGGTATGTCCGGGACAGAAAATCCAGGGTCAGATTCAAGTCTTCATCTGTCGAGGTCGGCAGGCCGAAAATCATCAACCCGAGGTTTGAAATACCAACAGATGCTGAATGGTTGATCACGGATTCAATCTCTCCAACGCGGGTGCCTTTATTGATGAGATCAAGCAACCGCTGGGATCCGGTTTCAATTCCCCAGCCGATCCAGCGGCACCCTGCGGCCGACCAGAGTGCAAGGCGTGCAAGGGTACAATCGGCGGTCGGCTTGCCCAGGATATGAAAATGAATAGACAGCCCCTGCACCATGATTTCCTGGCAGATGGCATCCATATCGTCGGCCGTAATATACTCATCGGCAAAATAAAAGTGGCGGACACCAAACGATCGTATATAAGCATCCATCTCGGCCACAAAGTCGTGAACCTCTTTTTTACGATGCCCGCCAAAGGAAAAATTGTGTGAGCAGAAACGGCACCGCCGCCAGGCGCATCCCCTTGAGAAAAGCACCGGGAGCACCGGAACGGGATTAAAATACATGTCAAGGGCAAGTCCTGAGAAATCCGGGGCCGGCAACGCTTTCAATGAAAGGGTCTGGGCTTTCTTATTGACATGGATATGATCGCCTTCCCGGTAAATCAGGCCGGGTATTGTATTCAATGGACGACCCTCACAGAGTGCAGCAACAGCTTCTTCTCCCTCACCGCAGACCACGGCATCAATTTCAGGGATCGCTTCAAGCAGCTCGGTTACCGGCATCGCCGACATCATCGCCCCGCCTAAAACAATTCTGACCCAGGAAAGCCCTTTGATATTCATCGACTGTTTGAGTGCTCTGGCAAGAGCTGCGGCAAATGAGACTTGTTCCGGAAAAAGAACTGAAATCCCGATGAATCCGGGCTCTAATGAGAGAATCTGATCTACCTGCCTCCCAAGTATGGACAAAAATTCTTGATCTGCCTCACCGGTCTCAAGATACAACCCGGCCTGCTCACCCACATGGGTCATCCGGCCCCGAAGCCGGTCCCATACTTGTTTATAGTATCGGGTTTGTCCGTGGTCGAGGAATTGCCCGGCCTTTCCCTGGGTAAATGCAATAAGATCATGGCCTTCGGGGTCTCCTGATGCCAAAAGGTGCCAAAGTGCAATGTTTAAATCAATCAATCGAACGTCGGCATCAGGCACCCGGGCACTAATATAGGGTGCAAGGGATGCGATACCTAATGGTACGTATGTGGCACCTGCTTTCGGCGGGAAAACAAGAACAGCACGCATTCTGTCAAACTCCTCGAAAAAATAAAATACTTTTGCGCTAGGATTTTAAAAGCAGAGACTGTTAACACCTTTCTATAATGATTTCAAGTGGTAAATAGCACAACACTGCAGGGCCATTGTTATTTTCCGGATAAAGCTTATATATATGTCGGTATTCACATCGTCTGTGGGATAAATAGAAACAAATTTGTCTCCATCTAACTGTATCTTTTATGTCTCATTATGTAATTTAAATAAAATTCACTTAGCTCATAATAATTCGTAACTATTTGTTCTGTATGATTTATAATCGTTTTTTTTGATTTGGTACAAAATCTGCATTTCAAAGGCATATGGCGTAGAAGCTGATGATTAACAGCCAAAACAGGAGGCCTGTATGAGACGCAAAGACACATTAAGAAAGATTATAACCTGATAGATAAGGATAGATAAAATGACCTCCATATCGGTACTGAAACAGCGGGAAAAACAGATCTACCAGAAGGGCAGCCAGCCTTTTGATATGGCGTGTGATACCAAAAGTCTGGCAGGGGCCGTCAGCCAGCGGGCCTGTGTGTTCTGCGGCTCCAGGGTGGTGCTTTATCCCATTGCAGATGCCCTGCACCTGATTCACGGCCCCATCGGGTGTGCCTCATATACCTGGGATATCAGAGGAGCCCAGTCTTCGGGTCCGGAGCTTCACCGGATGAGCTTTTCAACCGACCTGTCAGAGACTGATATTATCTATGGCGGGGAAAAGAAGCTAAAAAAGGCATTGCTGGAGCTCATTGACAAATATTCACCTAAAGCCGCCTTTATTTATTGCACCTGCATTGTGGGCATCATTGGTGATGACGTGGACGCTGTTTGCCGCGAGGTGGAAAAAGAGACCCATATTCCTGTCATCGCTGTTCACTCCGAAGGGTTTAAAGGCACCAAAAAAGACGGGTACAAGGCCGCCTGTGACGCCTTGTTCAGTCTCATTGAAAGAAATAAGGAACCCCAGGTTACCATCCCTGACTCCATCAATATCCTGGGAGAGTTTAATATCGGCGGGGAGACATGGATCATCAAAAAGTATTATGAGGCCATGGGGGTAAAAGTTGTCTCGGTGATCACCGGTGACGGCCGGGTGGAGGAAGTCCAGCAGGCGCGCAATGCCGCGTTGAATGTGGTTCAGTGTTCAGGGTCGGTCACCCACCTGGCAAAACAGATGGAAAAAGAGTACGGCATCCCTTTTATACGGGTCTCCTATTTCGGCATTGAAGATACCTCGGACGCCCTGTACCAGGTGGCGGTACACTTTAACAAAAGCCCGGACATCTTGAAAAAGACCCGGGAACTGATCAAAAAAGAGGTCAAGGACATTGTCCCCCGCCTTGAGACCATGAGAAAGGATCTTGAAGGTAAAAAAGCCGCCATTTACGTGGGCGGTGCGTTCAAGGCATTCTCCCTGATCAAGGCACTGAAAACCCTGGGCATGGAAGTGGTCCTGGCCGGTTCCCAGACCGGTACCAAGGAAGATTATGAGGTGCTCCGGCAGATGTGCAACGACGGTACCGTAATTTTGGATGACTCAAATCCCCTTGAGCTGGCCAAGTATGCCGTTGAAAAGGATGCGGACCTGTTCGTCGGCGGGGTTAAGGAACGGCCCATTGCCTATAAGATGGGCATCGGGTTCTGCGACCATAATCATGAACGCAAAATTCCTTTGGTCGGCTTTGAAGGCATGGTTAATTTTGCAAAAGAAGTACACGAAACCGTGACAAGCCCGGTATGGGACTTGGTCCCCAGGCGGCAGAACCCAGTTGGAAAGGAAAGCACGATATGACCACGAGCAAACTTAATAAAGAGATACCCTCATATACCCCCACCCAGAATGCGTGCAAAATGTGCACGCCTTTGGGAGCCACCCTGGTGTTCCAGGGAATTGAAGGCTGTGTGCCCCTGCTTCACGGCTCCCAGGGATGTTCAACCCCTGGTCCGGGTGGGATTTCCCATCCATGACCGGATCGGCGGCTCGCGTATCCTGCACGTTGGCTATAAAGGGGCCCTGCAGTTGTTTGATAATATTGTAAACACAATTCTTACGGTAAAACAGACTGAGTCCAGAATCGGATACGCTTACATGTAGATAAGGAAAAGTATACATTATGATGAATTTAGATAACCATCCCTGTTTTAATAAAAAATCCTGTAAAGATTTTGGCCGTGTTCACCTGCCGGTTGCCCCGACCTGCAATATCCAGTGCAATTTCTGTAACCGAAAGTTTGACTGTGTCAATGAAAGCCGGCCCGGGGTCTCCTCATCCCTTTTAACTCCGGACCAGGCCATGGCCTACCTGGCAGAGGTGGTTGAGGCCAAACCCAACACCGCTGTGGTGGGCATTGCAGGCCCGGGAGACCCCTTTGCCAACGGCGAAAAAACCATGGAAACATTGAAGCGGGTGCGTGCCGCCTATCCGGACATGCTCTTGTGCGTGGCCACCAACGGCCTGAACATCCATCCCTACCTGGATGATCTCAAAGAGGTCAACGTCACCCATGTGAGTATCACCATCAATGCGATGGACCCTGAAATCGGTGCAAAAATTTATTCCTGGCTCAGGGACGGAAAACGCTCCGTGGGCCCGGCCCAGGGCGCAAAACTGCTCTTGGAACGTCAGCTTGCCGCTGTCAAAGGTCTTAAGGAACGCGATATCATGGTGAAGGTCAATTCCATTCTTTTGCCCGGTATCAATGATGAACACATGGTGGAGGTTGCCAAGAAGATGGGTGAGATGGGTGTGGATATTTTCAATATCATGCCCTATTTCCCCACCAAAGGCTCCAATTTTGAAGATATGCCGGAACCGGACAAAGGGATGCTCAAGGAACTCAGGAAGGCCGCCCAGGTCTATGTGCCCCAGATGACCCATTGCAAGCGGTGCCGGGCAGATGCCGTGGGCCTGCTGGATGACCCCTTGAACCAGAATCTCATGGATCGGCTGACCTTCCACGCTAAATCTCCGAATCCGGGTTCCGGTGCGCCGGAAGACGGCCATGAAACGCCCGGCATAAAGGAGACGTTTGCGTTCAGTGCCACCGAGCCAAGGCCGTACGTGGCCCTGGCCACCCGGGAGGGTGCGCTGATCAATCAGCACCTGGGAGAAGCCACGGAAATGCATATATACGACTTAAATCAGGACACACCGACCTTGGTGGAAACAAGAACTTTGCCCAGACCCGGCGGCGGAGAGATCAGATGGTACAATTTTGCCCGGACCATTAAGGATTGTCACACCATCCTTGTGTCCGGTGTCGGGGAGACCCCCAAAAAAGTTTTGAGCGGCATGGGATTCACCATCCATGAGGTCAACGGCATGATCGACCTTGTACTCATGTCCTTGAAAAACGGGGAGTCGCTAAACCATCTGATTGTCCGGAAACAGACCTCCTGCGGGGAGTGCCGAGGCTCCGGCATGGGGTGTATGTAACCTGTGTCAGTGCCCATACCTGATTGATACATCAGTGCAGAAAAGGAGTACGTATTATAATGAAAACAAATGATATGCGGGTCTGGATGGTCGACACCACCCTTCGGGACGGGGAGCAGGCCCCGGGTGTTTTTTTCAGACCTCTGGAAAAATTAACCATCGCAAGTCAGCTTGCCGAATGCGGCGTTGACGAGATCGAAGTGGGCATTCCTGCCATGGGCGAGTTGGCGTGCAGGGAAATTGAAGCCATTGCAAGTTTGAACCTGCCCACCATGCTCACCAGCTGGTGCCGGGCGGTCAAACAAGATATTGAACTGGCCATTGGCTGCAATACCCCCGGGGTGCATATCAGTTTTCCCACGTCGTCCATTCTGCTTAAGACCTTTGAAAAGGATGAAAATTGGGTGCTGGAGACCCTGGAAGACACCGTACGGTTTGCAAGGCGGTATTTTGACCAGGTCTCCGTGGGTGCCCAGGATGCCACCCGCACAGACATGGATTTCCTTTTAAGGTTCTGCCAGGCATCCATCGCATTGGGCGTCCACCGGGTACGCCTTGCCGATACCGTGGGCATGATGACCCCGGCTGCACTGATGGATATGATAGAGACCCTTTTAATCCGGCTGCCCGGGCTGGCCCTGGAATTTCACGGGCACAACGACCTTGGAATGGCCACGGCCAATGCCGTGTCTGCCGTGGATGCAGGGGCCAAAGCCATCAGCGTCACCGTCAACGGCTTAGGCGAACGGGCAGGCAATGCCCCTCTTGAAGAAACGGCCATGGCCCTGTTCGGCATTGGGGCCAAAAAAAGCAATATGCGCCTGTCGGGACTTGCCCAGCTGTGCAATACCGTGGCAAGGTTTTCAGGACAGCCAATCCACCCTGCCAAACCCATTGTGGGGTCACGGATATTTTCCCATGAATCCGGCATCCATTGTGCGGGCTTATTAAAAGATACAAATTCCTATGAATTATACGACCCTGAACAGGTGGGCCGGGGCAACGCAAGGCACATGGTGATCGGCGTGCATTCGGGTTCGGCGGCCATAAAACATGAACTGGCCCACCGGAACATCAACATTGATAACGATGTCGCCAGAAGACTGCTGCCCCGGGTCCGGGCTGCCGCTGCCGCAGCAAACAAGCCTGTGACCCCGGAGCAGCTTGAGACCATCTATCACAGGGTTCTGTGTGAACGGCAATAGGTGAATCAATATACGCTGTCGATTCACAAACATGCCTTGACGGGAGCTTTATGAAAGATCTGTGCAACCCGCACAGATCTTTCTCTTTCCTTCATCATTTCCTACCTGATTCGTTTTCCTATTCTATCTTGAAAAAAATCAAGACGATGGCCTATCTCGTTCGGTATGTAATTCAGCATAGAGCAGATGTTGCCAATCAACAGCTTTTTCCATGGGCATGTTCAGTCTGTCCAAAATGGAGAAACCATCCATTTCTTTGGAAATGGGACATGTATCATCAATACCTATGATTTCGGTTTCCGTGTACATGTAAGGATGCAGTTGACAGACAAGTGGCCTGGATTCAAAGGGTAAAATGCACCCTGTTTTTGTCAGCATTCCGCAGCTTTTGTCCGAGTTTCGCTTAAGCACCCTGAACTGTCCTTCGGGATTCAGGACCAAAGGCAGCCAGGCCGGATCGTAGAACGGCTCAAGATACCAGGGCTCGGGTTTCTCAATGGTAAAGAAATTGTCATGCCCTATGCGGGCTTTGATTCGCTGTACATCTCCTAATGTCAAAACAATTTGTCTGTTAAGGCAGCATGAGCCGCCTGCCGACACACAAGAGAGACATGGTATATCGTCCATGGAAGCAACTAAACTCCTATAAAATAAAAATGAAATAATTAATTCCTGAACCGGATGTTCATATTATTTAAGATTTCAACCAAACCGGATGGGCTATCAGATATCTATGGGTGCCACCTCCTGGGGCATCATAAACTGATCATGGGCCTAACTTCGATTGATATGGATTAGCAAAGTTTATGCCAATATAGATTTTGGAAAAAAATCGGACTTAAAACGTCCTGAATGCAGTGAGTCTTATGTCATATTCGGACATTATGCGTCTTTTGGCGGTGACTTGTTTTTTATTTGGTCTACTTTATTTCATCTGCGGTCCTAGGATTGCTTTTCTGTGCAGTTTCATTCATTCGGACCCTGGTTTGCATCGGCAGGCAGGTCCGATAGAAAACTTCAAAAGCATTGACCGCATAGCGATTTGGACTTTTGGGTTTTGGCATTTTTATTGCATATGTGGCGTTGAAAACAGATTGATGTATTAACTCCATCCTGATGCCTTGCATGTAACGGCGCGCACGGACGGCTGAAAACCATGGATTTTAAACGAGACCAACAGCCTGTAGAATAAAATATTTTTTCGGGGGAAGGGTGATTCCATTTCTTAATAAAAAACCGTCGTAAATCGGCGGGATTTTCTTTGCCCCTTCCCCCCTTCTTTACTTTGATAAACATAATCGGATCATCAAAAAAGAGGATGAGGGGTTGGAATATGTTTTATTTTTCAAGGACAGACAACTCACCGGGGCTGCTGGCTTCCATTAAGGCAGGTGCGCCCAAACTCTGGGAATCCCTGGAACATGCTGCGGCCCAGGGTTTGATTTTTATTGATGAAGAGCATGACGCTGTAACGGCCACCAACAGGTTATTGCTGACATACCCGGATCTGCATGGGGTGTTGAACCAAATTATCGACCACTGGAGCAGTCAGGCCGATGCCGGTTTGGATGCACTTGCTGAGATTTTGCACATAACAAAAGGAAATCCATGAAGATGTTACTCGACGAAATAAAAGAAAAAATTGGAAGCCTTATTGAACCCAGGCTGAAATGGCGAATTGATGAGCTGAATCTGATCAAGGAAATCACCCTTGCTGAAAATAAAATATTTATCCGGATCGAACTGGTCGAGGACTGTCCGGAAAAAAAGGCCCAATTCAAGGAGAGTATCGTGGCAGCCCTGGAATCCTTTGAGCTGGATCAAGTCAACGTACGGATAGACCATGTCGATGTGGCAGCCAACAGCCTTAAACATATTGACCGTATTTTTCTGGTAGCCAGCGGCAAAGGTGGGGTCGGCAAGTCAACGGTTGCAGTGAATGTTGCCGCAGCGCTGCACCGCAGGGGGTACCGGGTGGGGATTCTGGATGCCGACATTTACGGGCCAAGCATCCCCCTGCTTCTGGGCGCCCATACCACCCCCCAGGTGCTGGACCAGGAAGTGCTTATGCCGGTTTTGGCCCATGGCATGAAATTGATTTCCATGGGCAACCTTATTGCCCGAGAAAGGGCCGTTGCATGGCGTAGCCAGTTGGTTAACGGCACAGTGCTTCAATTCTTAAGAAAGGTGAACTGGGGAAAACTGGATTTTCTGATCGTGGATCTGCCGCCCGGAACTGGTGATATTCATATGACCATTTCAAAAGAGATAAAGCCCGATGGGGTTATCATCGTCAGCACCCCCCAGCTCGTGGCAAGGGAGGATGTCGTCCGATGCATCAATATGTTTGAAAATTTAAAACTTCCCATAACGGGCCTGGTGGAAAATATGGTCTCCTGGACCTGCAAAAAGTGTGGCCATGAAGATGCCATCTTCACGGGAACGGATGATCAATGGCACAACCTTGAAAAGCTGGCGGCGTTACCGCTCAGGCAAAATATCTGGGATAGTTCGGAAAAAGGGATTCCCTGCTATGACGTGACCCAGGATCCGGCCATGAAAAATGCCTTTGATCGGATTGCCGATGCACTGGAAAAATAAATCCGAAAAAGTATTATGTGGAGAATCTAAAACGAGGATCCAACCATTGAGCAACAAAATTATCACCAAAAGAATATACGAACTGGGAATCTTGAATTGAATAGGAGGTAAACGATGCCTGCAAAAATGATCAGCTACGGATCAAAAGCCCGGGATGCCATATTCCTGGGCGTCAACACCCTGGCCGACGCCGTTAAGGTGACCCTGGGTCCCCGGGGCAACAATGTGGTTCTGCAAAAATCCTGGGGGGCGCCCCTGATCACCAAGGACGGTGTCACCGTAGCCAAAGAGATTGAAATATCTGATAAGTTTCAAAACATGGGCGCGCAAATGGTCAGGGAAGTCGCAGGTAAAACCAGCGAGACAGCCGGAGACGGTACAACGACGGCAACGGTTCTGGCCCAGGCCATTTATGGCGAAGGCTACAAACTGGTGTCGGCAGGTGTGAACCCCATGGCTCTGAAACGTGGTATTGACAAAGGAATCGACGCGGTTGTCGCCCATCTTAAAGAATTATCCAAACCCACCCGGGATAAAAAGGACATCGAACAGGTAGGAACCATCTCGGCCAACAATGATGCAACCATCGGAAAATTGATTTCCCAAGCCATGGACAAGGTGGGCAAGGAAGGCGTCATCACCGTGGAAGAGGCCAAAAGCATGGAAACCACATTGGATGTGGTGGAGGGGATGCAGTTCGATAAAGGATATTTATCTCCTTATTTTATAACAAATACCCAGAAAATGGAGGCCGTGCTCAACGATCCTTACATCCTTGTTCATGAAAAGAAAATTACCGCAATGAAGGATCTGCTGCCGCTGCTCGAAGAGATTGCAAGAAATCGCAAGTCGCTCTTAATCATTGCCGAAGATGTGGAAGGCGAGGCATTGTCCACCCTCATTGTCAATAAATTGCGGGGCAGCTTAAAAGTTGCGGCCGTAAAAGCACCGGGGTTCGGGGACCGCCGGAAAGCTATGCTTGAGGATATCGCAATTTTGACCGGCGGCCGGATGATCTCCAAGGATATAGGTCTCAAATTGGAAAGCATCAAAACAGAAGACCTGGGTACCTGTAAATCGGTTAAAATCGGCAAGGACAGCACCACCATCGTGGATGGCGGCGGCCTTCAATCTGCCATCGAGAACCGCGTGAAGCAGATACGAACCCAAATCGAAGATACAACCTCGGCCTATGATCGTGAAAAGCTTCAGGAGCGGTTGGCCAAAATTGTCGGCGGGGTGGCGATCATTCATATCGGCGCAGCCACGGAAACGGAAATGAAAGAAAAAAAAGCCCGGGTTGAAGACGCGTTAAACGCCACACGGGCGGCTGTTGAAGAGGGGATTGTTCCGGGAGGCGGCGTTGCCCTGGTCCGGTGCATACAAGCGCTGGAAACCATCAAGGTTGATGGGGATGAGCAAAGCGCAATTTCTGTATTGAAGCGGGCATTGTCCGAGCCGTTGAAGCAGATTGCCCGGAATGCCGGCCAAGAGGGTTCTGTTGTTCTGAGCAAGGTGCTGGAAGGGGATGGCGACTTTGGCTATAATGCCCGGACCGACACCTATGAAAATCTTTTGGCAGCGGGGGTTATTGACCCCACTAAAGTCGTCCGCTTTGCCGTTCAAAACGCCGCATCCGTCGCAGGGTTGATGTTGACCACCGAAGCCATGATTTCTGAAAAATCTAAAAAAAAATAAAAGACGACGACATCCGCTGAAAACCAAACCTGGTGTCTTTGCCGCACACGGTATCGACACCAGGTTTGGTTGCGGCCCCACCCGGACAAATGAAGGGCAGGGGCCGTTTTCATGTGCTACTTGTTTTGGATGAGTTCATATCCAGATACGGTCAGTTTTGCCGGGGTTTTCATATTGTCGATGTTGCCCGGCATATTGACAAGGGGGTACCACAGGGACATACACAGGCACAGGACAAGGATGCCGATTATTGACCGGAAAACCAAAACCTTGAACGCTTCCCACTGGGAAAAGTACCCAAAGCCGTAAGCGATCAGGGTGGGCGGACAGCCGATAACCAGCAGGACAAAGGTTGTGGCCAAAGGTACGGCCATGGCAATGGGAACCACAGGCGTTCCTGCCATGTCTGCCATGGGAACCACCACAGGCACCAGCAATGCCGTGGCCGCGGCATTGGCCATGAAACTTGTAATTAACGCACCCAATGCGGAGGCACCTGCTGCCACAACCGGCCAGGGCGAGTTGATGAAAATTGGAAAAATCTGGGTTGCGATCCAGTTCCCCGCACCGGTATCGAGCATGGCCACGCCCAGGGAGAATCCCGCGCCGAAAACCATGATGGGGTTCCAGGGGTACTCGTCCAGGCAACGTTTCCAGTCCACAACTTTAAAGACCATGCACACCACGATAAACAGGCCGCCAATGGCTGATACGTGAATTTTTGTGATGTCCGTCAAAAACCAGAGTACAAAGGTTCCGGTAAGAATCCATGCCAGCTGTTTCTCTTTTTTCCCCATGGGCGGCATCTCCTCGACGGCCAGTTGCATGGGAAGTTCCTTGACCTTTGGCGGATAGATGATCCAGACGGCAACCCAGGTGGCAAGCCCCAGGGCCAGGGAGGGTACGAACTGGTATAACATGTACTCCATAAAACCGATGTTGTAACCGGTAATCTTATACAGCAGTTCGGCCGAAGCAGGCGACCGGCCAGAGCCCAGGAACGTGGCACCTCCGCCGCAGGCGGCACTAAGGGGTATCATGAACATGAAATGTTTGGTAAAGCTGTTGCTCTTGTCCGGGGTCAGCCCCATTTTCAGGAACATGGGCATCATGGCATAAAGCAGGATAATCGTGATGGTGGCATCATGGGTCCACGCCGCAAGGAAGGTGGCACCCATGCACAGTGTGAAACTCAAGCGTTTGACATTTCTACCGCCGACTTTGAGAATATACGCCATCAGCCGGTTGGGTATGGTGGTCTGCCCGAGCATGACCCCGAGCATGATGATGAAGAACACAAAAACCACCGTTCTGTTGGCATAGGGTTCCCAGGCGGCCTTGGCGGATTGAATCTTAAAGATAATCAGCCCGCAGCCCACCCCGATGGAGGTGACGCCGATGGGAATGGCCTCGGATGTCCACAGCAATACTACTGTTGCCAACAGAGACAAAAAGGCATGCCCCCGCACACCCAAGGCAAGCGGTGTGGGAAGCAACCAGATCAGAATTCCCGCAGCAATGGAGATGGCGATCCATTTAAGGTTTGAGGGCTTGCCTTTTTCCTGTCCGCTTTCCATTTCCGTATTCGCAATATTCAGTTCGTGACTCATGTGATCCTCCAATCCGGTCATGCGGTGACGATGCTTACGATTTCAAAGAAAAGGTCCTGCTCCCTTAGAATCCCCACAACTTTTTTACCCGATGTGACGATCAATCGGGTTCTCTGGGTTTTGAAAAGCAGGTCCGCCACCTCCATGAGATTTGCATTTTCATCAATCATGGGCGGAGAGTCCAAGGTGAGTTCACCGATTCGTTTTTGGGCCAGGGCCTTCATCTGGATCGTGAACAGTCCGTCCCACCCATCGGTGAATACGTGTGAAAATCGCACACTGTCGGCTTTGGAGGATTCCAGGATAGCCAGATACTTGGGTCTGACTTCCCGGATCAGGTCTTTTACCCGGAGCAACCCGGCATAATTGCCGGCCCTGTCAAACACGATCAGGGAGCGGTGCCCCGCTTCCCGGATCATGTTGCCGCTTGCAAGCCCGGTCAATGATGCCATGAGTTTGTTCACCGCTTCCCTGACGGTGGTGTCCACGTTAACCGTTGTGTAGTTGTCCACGGCGGTCATGATATCCTTGACCTTTTTTTCTGTTCTGGCTGCCTGAGTATGCGCCACCGCATAGGCTTCATTTATTTTTGCAGCAAGGATGTCAATGTCACAGGGCTTGGCCAGATAATCAAAGGCGATAAGTTTGCGGGATTTTTCGGCAGAATCCGGTGTTCCGTGCCCCGTGAGCATGATCACCTGGGTTTCAGGAGACATCCTTTTGATTTCTGCAAGGGTTTCATGTCCATCCATGCCTGCCATCTGGACATCAAGTATCACCACGTCGCAGGGGGTCGTCCCAAGGAGTTTGAGGGCCTCTTCCCCGGACCCGGCAAAGGTGGTGTCAAATCCTTTTTTTGTTAAGAGCGTTGATGCGGTTTTACGAAATCGTTCCTCATCGTCAACCATCATCACTTTTATTTTTTGTGCCATGTTCCGTTCTCCTCAAAACATGTTCAATTGTTGGCGGCCCATCACGATGCGATATCGTGCCGGCCTAATTTTTGCCATTCAGGGTCTGACCGTGTCGGATTTACTACTGCGCTTAGCTGTTCAATAATTTTTTTATTGGCGTTGACACCTCTGTTGTTAAATTGCTGGATACGCCCGCAGGTTCCTCAGTTCGAAGATGCGGGATGATTGGCTTTCAGCAACTTGTATACCATTGCAAAAAAGTCCTTAACAAAAACTTAACATATTGAATTTAAATGATTTAAATAGGGTGTATAAAACAGGGACACAGCAAGGAGGTGTCAGGATTATTTCCAGGTTGACACTTTTTTATTTTCATAATCGCCACAGTTTAATAAGATTTGTCGGTCGAATTCTCACCACGGATTTTATGTCATTTACCAGTGAGGTCCTTGTCCAGGACGCCATTGAAAAGATAAGAACCTTGTCAAAAAAACGGGCTGCAGCTTCCTACGCCTATGTGGTGGACGAAGAAAACCACTTGCTCGGCGTACTGAACATGCGCGACCTGCTCATTGCCTCTCCAGATCAGACACTGGAGTCCATCATGATTAAAGATGTATTCTCTCTGCATGGATTTATGGACGTACAGGAAGCCGCCGGAGAGCTTTCCAGACGCAAATATTTCGCCGCGCCGGTGGTGGATTCGGAAAATAAAATGCTGGGCGTCATCAAAGCGGAACGTCTGATCAAAGGCGTCAGGGAAGATACGGCCCAGGATATTCAGCGAATGTTTGGTGCGGGCAAAGATGAAAAACCTTTTTCCACCATCTGGTTTTCCCTGAGAAAACGGCTCTTCTGGCTGCATATCAATTTGGTGACGGCCTTTATGGCCGCAGGTGTGGTGGCCATATTTGAGGACATCATCTCAAAGCTGGCCATTCTTGCGGTGTTCCTTCCGGTGGTTGCCGGACAGGGGGGAAATGCCGGTGCCCAGTCCCTGGCTGTTGTGATGCGGGGGATTGCCATGCGGGAGATTCCAAAGGAGAAAGCAGGCCGCCTTATTCTAAAAGAGGGTACGCTGGGTGCCCTCAACGGTATTGTCATCGGTGTTGTGACGGCACTGGTGGCCTGGCTGTGGATGGGCAATCCGTATTTGTGCCTTCCGGGGATGCCGGCAAAGCATATAAAAACATCACCACCACGCCGGTTTACCTGGACAATATCCGGGAAAACACGATGTTCTACTGTAAAGTCGTCGCCCCCCAGGCGGTCCAGCCTCTGGATAAACGGTGGCCGGATGTTGAGGTTCAGGTGGTGGTTGAACCTAAACCCGTCGAATCAACAGTAGACAAATAGTGAACCTATCATCTCATTTGTTATTCACCTGGATCGGGATTGTTTTCTGTCTTGGGCATTCCGCCATGTTTTCCGGTATGAACCTGGCCGTGGTCAGTACCTGCTCTATCCGGTAACCAAACCGCCCGCTCTGTTGCTGGACTGGTGGCTTGGTAAAGAGAGTATTCTATATTTGTGATATTATCAGCCACGCTGTATAGCAAACGTATGACATGAAAAGAAGGGTTCCTTCGAACCGGTTTATTCTACCTGGCCTGCCTCTGAAGCCATAGCCGATAATAAAAAGAGAGACGGTAAGCCCACTCATGACTGGCAGGTCTCTAATTAAAATCTCTGAACCGGCAGACATGGGGTTGATCACTCCGGCGATACCCAATACGGCAAGGATATTGAAAAGATTGGAACCGATTATGTTTCCAAGGGCGATGTCGTGTTCATTTCTCCGGGCTGCAGCGACGGATGAAGCCAATTCAGGGAGGGAGGTTCCGATGGCGACAACGGTCAAACCAATAATGATATCATCAATCCCCATAGCCGTTGCAATCCCGACAGCACCCGTCACCAGCATTCGTGAACTCAAAAGAAGAAAACCAAACCCGGTGATCATCCAGAAAATGGCTTTGTAAAAAGTCATTTCTGTTTGTTTGAGTCGACATTGAGCAGTTGAATTTTAAAAAATTTGAATATACCCTCTTTGCACCATCATAATCAACACAAGCAGAGGGCCAAACACCAAACATTGGAAACTGTTAAAGTAGAACGTATTGACCACTTGGGTATTGTTGCTGGCGTTATCAAGGATTTGAAAATCATCGAAATGATTGACTCTCGCATACCAAAAGATGAGAAGGAAAATATCAGTGCCGGAGAAGCTATTGCCGGCATGGTTCTCAATGGGCTGGGTTTTTCCAATCGGCCGCTGTCGCTGACGCCTCAATTTTTCGAAAACAAGCCGCTGGATGTTTTGTTCCGTCCCGGGGTGCAAGCCTCGGACTTCAATCACTACAAGCTCGGGCGCAGTCTTGATGATGCGGTCGACTACAGCTCTGAACTGCTTTTCACCGAAATCGCCTCATCTACCTGTCGGTCGGAAAGTATCCATTTACTTTTCAACCATCTGGATACTTCATCTTTTTCATTGACCGGGGAGTATCTTCCTGATTCGGATGAACATGCCATCAAAATAACTCATGGTTACTCCAAAGACCACCGTCCTGATTTGAAACAGGCTGTGCTGGAGCTGATGGTATCCCAGGATGGTGGTATTCCCATTTTGTGTAAGTGCTGGGACGGGAATGCTTCGGATAATACCGTTTTCAAAGAACGCAGCAGTGAACTCGTTCGTCAGTTCAAAGCAAGCGATACCCCTCGTTACCTGATTATGGATTCGAAAGGATATACCGAATCCAATGCTTCCAACTTGAAAGATATCCCGTTTATCACCCGCATCCCGGGAACCCTTTTCATTGTGAAGACCGTCATCGAACAGGCCCTAAAATGGGACCTGTGGGCGGAGATTAACGATGATTATCAGTACCAGACGTTGGAGTTAGGGCATTATGGAATTGATCAACGTTGGTTGATCATTCGATCCAAAGGGGCTCTGGAGCGCGCGGTCAAGAGCGTTGAAAGAACTATTTCAAAAGAGAAGGAACGTGCGGAAAAGCAACTCTTCCATCTTCAGGCCCAACGATTTGACTCGGAAGCCGAAGCAATGACGGTCCTCCAAGAACTCGGTGATAAATGGAAGTATCATCTGGTTGACACTATTGAGTTTAAACAGCACATCAAATATGCCGTCAAAGGTAGACCAACGCCGGATACCCCGATCAAATCAATTAAATTGCAAATCAATGTGGACTTAAAGGTCAATCAAGAAAAAGTCGATCAAGACCGCGATCAGAAATCCTGTTTTGTTCTTGGGACCTCAATTCCAAGATTCCAGTTGAGCGACGAAGATGTATTTTGGGGATATAAAGGCCAGTCTAAGGTCGAGAATGGCTTCCGATTTATCAAAGACCCTTTATTTTTTGCATCGTCGCTGTTTGTCAAAAAGCCATCTCGTGTCGAAGGAATGTTGATGGTGATGACCTTATCATTACTAATTTACTCCATTGCCCAGCGTCGCATGCGGAATGAATTGAAGCGCCTTGAAACAACACTGCCCAATCAGATTGGGAAACCCGTTCAAAACCCCACTCTTCGCTGGATTTTTCAACAAATGGAAGGTATAGACTGTGTGAATATTTTTCATAAAGAGGGCGAAGTACACTGTCTTATCAGTGGGTTAAATGACATACGGAGAAAAATATTAACTCTTTTTGGACAGACCGTATCAGAAATATATCAAATTTCTTTTGAATAGGTCTGCCCAATGTCGATTTGAGATTATTGTTTATTTCTTTTCCAAGAGGATCTTCCCTGTCACCCTTATTCTGCAAAAGGCTCCAGATCAGAAGCGTTGCAAAGAATAATAATAGCGCCCCGGATTCAAACCGTGACAAGTATTTGTCTCTCATGAAAAAATATAAGACGAATGTGATAAAAGTGAGTGCAGGCAATTCTTTTTTCAATACAATAGACTTAACGGAAATCGGATTGATCATTGATGTGAGTCCAAGAATCAGGGCAATGTTGCAGATATTACTGCCAAGTGCATTCCCGATAGCTATTCCTGAATTTCCACGGTAGGAGGACATGGCGGACACCAGCAACTCCGGCGTCGATGTGCCGAACCCCACGATAATCATTCCAATGAGCAGAGGCGGCATGCCCAATCGTTTTGCGGTGATTGAACTGCCCTCAACAAATCGGTCGGCACTCCATATCAAGAGCAAAAAACCGGCAATTACGCTGAAAAGATACAAGATCATAGAACGTTCCCAATCAAATTAATTTACCATTTTTTATGTTAGAAAAATTTGTTGATTTTATACAGCATTATGTTGCATGAATTCCAAGGAATATGCATTGGCGGAAATCGAGGCGTACAACAGGAAATGATACTGACAAAAATCAAGAATATCAGATTTAATATTTTACAGGGTATCCTGCCCATCCGGTTGCACCAGATCCCAAGAGAGATCATAGCCGGGATTACCTTAGCGGCACTGGCCATCCCGGAAGTAATGGGGTATACCAAAATCTCAGGAACGCCGGTCATCACTGGGTTGTATACCATGCTTTTGCCCCTGGGCATGTTCGCAGTATTTGGTTCTTCCCGCCACCTGGTCGTGGGGGCGGATTCCGCGACGGCGGCCATGTTGTCGGTCGGCCTTGCAGGGCTTGTCCATGCGGGCCATGCAGATTATGTGGCCCTTGCCGGGATTCTATCCCTGATGGTGGCCGGATTTCTGCTGATTGCCCGCGTTTTTCAGCTGGGGTTTCTGGCAAATTTTCTTTCCCGAACGGTACTGGTTGGCTTTCTGACCGGCATCGGCATACAGGTTGCTTTGGGGCAAATTCCGGGGATGCTGGGTATAACCGTTTCAGGACATAACACCGTCGCCAGGCTTATTGCAACCTGGCAGCAATCCGCATTCGTCCAGCCCTATGCATTAGGGATGTCAGTCGGGGTGCTCGTTGTTATCATTGCCTTGAAACGTCTGTCCAAAAAGATTCCAGGCTCCCTGATAACCGTGATTGGTGCCATAGCACTCACCTGGGCATTTGATCTGGAATCCAAAGGTATTGAGATTGTGGGACAAATCCCGGTCGGACTGCCGAAAATCGGGTGGCCGGAGGTGGCGTTGAATTGGATCATGTTCCAAAAGTTATTGCCCATCGCTTTTGGCATGTTTATCGTCATTCTGGCACAAAGTGCGGCCACCGCAAGGGCCTATGCCGACCGCCATGACGAACACTATGACCAGGATACCGACCTGATCGGCCTGGGCATGGCCAATATAGGGGCCGCCCTGTCCGGTGCTTTTGTTGTCAACGGCAGCCCGACCAAAACCCAGATGGTTGACAGTGCCGGTGCAACAAGCCAGTTATCACAGGTTACCGCAGCCATCGTTGTACTGTTTGTGCTTCTTTTCCTCACCGCACCCCTGTCACACATGCCCGAGGCTGTGCTCTGCGCCGTGGTTTTCCTGATCGGTATTGAACTTGTTGACATTAAAGGCATGAAACAGATATTGGCCGAACGGAAATGGGAATTTTGGGTAGCCCTGATCACAGCTCTGGTGGTTGTGCTCTGGGGCGTTGAGCAAAGTATCCTGCTTGCCATCCTTCTGTCTTTAATCTCACACACACGCCATGGCTACCAACCTAAGAATACAGTTGTGGTCATGACGGATACAGAGAAATGGCGGGCTATTCCCGTCAGTCAAGCCGGACAGGTCCTCCCCGGCCTGATGATCTACCGATTCAACCACAGTATGTACTATGCCAACAGCGCCCAGCTTTCAAAAGAGGTGCAAACGTTGGTCAAGGAGGCGGAACCGGGACTCAAATGGTTCTGCATCGACTGCATCGCCGTGGATGATATTGATTTTTCAGCGGCAAAAACCCTTCACGTGCTTTGCGCCTTTTTAGCAAAACAGAACATCCGCCTTGTGTTTGCCTCTGTATCGGATGACGTCAAAAAAGAACTGGACCGTTCCGGCCTGTCCCAGCGGTTGGATAAGGATGCTTACGCGGTGTTTATCGGCGATGTTGTGGATAGCTATACCCAGGCATATCCAAAAGCATAAAAGACGATCAGAATTGGTTTTTCATGAACCTGATTGATAACGGTGCTGGCCACCAGAACCCAGATGGTGATTTCAAAAAGGGCAAGGATAAATGCGATCACCGTCCTGCCCTGGACCGTCATGATTGTTCTAATCGCTCCAATGGAGACGTCGCATATTCTTGCCGCAAAAACAAACAGGCCGGTGATGAGTATATTTTGTTCCAACATGTACTGGAAAATCCTTTCATTTCAGCAAAAGCCGTATATTATAGTAGATATTTAAACAAGTTTTGCTTGTTTGATATCGGGGAATTCGAATTTTGTCAAAACGGTCCCCCATCATTAAAACATAAATTGAAACAGGAAAGGAAAAAGATGGACAAGCACTTTTTAATTACCGTTTCAGATCAGGTCAGTGCGCTGTACGGTGCACGTTTTATCGGCGATTTTTTTTCGGATAAAACCAACATTAAAGCCACACTGTTTTTTTCAGCACCCCGAATAGATTTGGCTGCGGACCTTGAAAAAGCATTGCAGGCAAAAGGGGAAGAGGCCCTTGAACAGGCCGGGGCCATTTTAGTGGAAAAAGGGTTTCCCAAAAAAAATATAATGTACAAATCCAAGTTTTCCGTGATTTCAACGGTATCGGATATTATACAGGAGGCGGAAAAAGGAACCTATGATGCCGTGGTTTTAGGTCGAAGTGGAATCCGTATGCTTGAACAGGCTGCCGATAAAAGCGTCAGTGCAAAACTCTTTAACGAAAAAACGACGGTTCCGCTGTGGCTGTGCAACACGGCAGAAGGTGTCGGCAAAGATGTTTTATTGTATCTGGACGGATCCCCCGCCTCTATCAAGATGGCCAATCATGTCGGCGTTGTCCTGGCTGAAAGCAATGCGCACCACATTGATCTTCTGGCACCGGAATCCGTATTTTTAGAATACTCCTTAATGGATGAGTACATACAAATTTTATCGAGAAACAACCTGGATGTAAGCCGGATCAGGACCAAATTGCCTGTATCCAGCAATCCTGCCCGCCAGATTTTAAAACTGACTGAAAAAAAGGCCTATGCATCCGTAGCATTGGGAAAGGCCGGCAGCAAAAGCGATGACTTACTGTCTCGTCTGTCCACGGGACCGGTCTGTTCTGTTCTGCTCAAAGAGATGAAACATGCCTCTTTATGGCTGTGCGAATAGACCTAAAAAAAGCACAAGAGAAATATATAACGTCATGGCATACCCGCTTTTGTCATGGCAAATTATTCTCAGGTGGTGATTCAGTCAAAATCTGAAAAATAAACATTTTGTTTTGCAGTCGGGGTTCCTATTTGATAAGTTTTCGTATTCTGTTGATTCCGGCCATCACCTCTTCGGCCGCAACTTTCAAGGCAGCGCCTGTGTTTTCCGCCGTTTTTTCCGCCTCGCTGACAAACGGCTTTACTCTGACCGCAAGCTTATCAAACTTTTTTTCTAACTTTTCAAACTCCTGTACGGCTTCCGCTTTGCCGAGATGGGCCTTAAGCTTAATTTCATCTTTAAGCTGTTCCATGTCCTGTTTCAGTTCTTTAAATATGGTTTGCATTGATCTTCTCCAATTGTTAATCCTATATTATTTACATTTATTAAGTAAAATCAACGGCTTACCGAAGTATGGGGAAAGCTGTTTCCGCCCGCACAGGGTTAAACTGAAATACCGAAGAGCTTACCAACCACTGCCGTCAATGCCATTGCAAGGGTGCCCCAAAAACATACCCGAATGGCCCCTTTAACCGGTGCAGCACCTCCGGTGACGGCAGCAATTGCCCCCAATGCTGCCAGCAGGATGATGACCAGGCAAGGAATAAGCCACAGCAACATGGATGCCGGTGCCATTACTGAAGTCAAAACCGGCGCTGCGGCTCCGGCGCTAAACGCAACGGCAGACCAGAAGGCAGCCTGCAGGGGACGGGCACTTAATTCGCTGGTAATTCCAATCTCATCCCGGGCGTGGGCGGCAAGCGCATCATGGGCCATGAGTTGCCGGGCCACTTCTGCAGAGGTCTTGTCGTCCAGACCACGATCCCGATAGATTGCAGCCAGTTCTTCTTCTTCCTCGTCACGATTGTCCCTGAGTGCTTCAATTTCTTTTTCTATATCAGCGCGCTCGGTATCCGCCTGGGACTGCACGGAGACATATTCTCCGGCGGCCATAGACATGGCTCCGGCAACAAGACCGGCAATTCCGGTTAAAACAATGCTACCCTTGCCGGCCCCTCCGGCGGCCACGCCCACAAGAAGACTGGCAATGGAAACAATGCCGTCGTTAGCTCCTAGTACGGCGGCTCTCAGCCAGCCTGATCGGTTGATTCGATGGTGTTCGGAATGTATTGTTGCCATATTTCCCTCAGTTTATTAGAATAGGTCGGTCCATGGTCGTTAGTATCGTTTGGGTACATACAATTCAGGTGGAAGTACGGCTCGCTCATAGTCCGGATTATGTTTTCGATCGGGCAGGGTGAGGGGCTCATAGGAAACTTCCTCGTAAGGAATCTGATCCAGCAGGTGGTGAATACAGTTGAGGCGTGCCCGTTTTTTATCATTGGCCTCGACGATATACCAGGGAGCTTCCGGTATATTGGTACGGGCAAAGGTCGCTTCTTTGGCTTTGGTGTAATCCTCCCACCGGATTCGGGACTGCAAATCCATGTCGCTCAATTTCCACTGCTTGAGGGGGTCATGAATGCGCATGAGAAAGCGTAAGTGTTGTTCTTCGTCTGTGATGGAAAACCAGTATTTGATCAGGCGGATGCCCGAGCGAACCAGCATGCGTTCAAATTCAGGCACATCCTTGAGAAACTGCTCCACCTGTTCCGGGCTCGCAAATCCCATGACCCGCTCCACGCCGGACCGGTTATACCAGGATCTGTCAAACAATACGATTTCCCCTGCCGAAGGCAGATGCGGGACATACCTCTGGAAGTACCACTGAGATTGCTCTTTGTTTGTCGGTCTGTTGAGCGCAACGACCCGGCAGACTCTTGGATTCAGCCGCTGTGCAATCCGTTTGATCACGCCGCCCTTTCCAGCTGAATCCCGGCCCTCAAAAATAACGGCAATTTTTCCACCCGTATATTCGACCCAGCCCATCATCTTGATCAGTTCTGCCTGGAGCATTAACAGGGACTTGAAGTATTTACTTCTCTCAAGGGTTGGCGGATGCTGTTCCTTGTATATTTTTTTTAATTCAATTGAAAGTTCCGACCCGGATAGCTCAAGCTCGTAGTCTTCATCAAAGGTGTCCTGAAGTTCTTCATCAAGCCAGTCAATGACACCTTTTTTAATCCCTTTTTTTGTTTTTTTGTCCATGTCTGAATTACCTTATCAGTCATTTCCGTTAAAAAAAACGTGTCTATATGAAATATGTCTTTAAAGGCGGAAAGCCGTTAAACTCAACGGAGCTGTAACTGCTGGTATATGCGCCCGTGGACAGCCAGTAAAGCCGGTCTCCCATGGACAGGTTCAAGGGCAGTTTGTATTTGAAGTCTTCATACATAATATCTGCACTGTCACAGGTGGGACCGGCAATAATCACGTCTTCAAGCTCACCGTTGCGTCCTGAATAGATGGGGTATTTTATGGCTTCGTCCATGGTTTCAATCAATCCGGAAAATTTTCCGACATCGGTATAGACCCATCGGTTCAGGGCGGTTCTGGATTTTCTTGAAATCAGGACCACCTCGCTGACCAGTATGCCTGCATTACCCATGATGGATCGGCCGGGTTCAAGGAATATGGTGGGCATGTCGTCGCCAAACCCTTCGGTGAGAAACCGGGTGATCTCCTGGGCATAGACGTCAAGGGTGTTGGCCTTGGCCAGATAATTGGACGGAAATCCCCCACCTAAATTGATCATCTTGAGCTCAATATTGTCTTCTTCCATGAGCCTTTGAAAAATCACCTTTACCTTGCCAAGCACTCCGTCCCAGGCGCCGATGTCCCGCTGCTGGGACCCCACATGAAAAGAGATGCCATAGGGAACCAGGCCAAGGTATTTTGCCAGAATAATCAAATCCATGGCCATGTCCGGCTGGCAGCCGAATTTCCGGGACAGGGGCCAGTCTGCCGTAAGGGTGCCTTCGGATAAAATACGGACATAAATTTTGGAGCCTGGTGCGGCTTTGGCGATATTTCGGATATCGGCTTCGGAATCCGTGGCATACAGGCGGACGCCTTTGTCATAGAAATAACGGACATCCCGGCTTTTTTTAATGGTATTGCCGTAACTGATCCTGTCGGGGCTGATACCCAGGGACAGGACACGGTCAAGCTCATAGACCGATGCAATATCAAAATTGATGCCTTTGTCACGCATGAGCTCAAGGACCTCAATTCCAGGGTTCGCTTTTACGGCATAATAGATGCTCGCATAGGGAAAAACGCTTTTAAGATCGTCAAGATTCTTTTCAACCGTGGCCGTATCAACCACCAGAAAAGGTGTTTCCTTGTCTTCGGAAAAGGTTTGAATTTTTTTAAAGGTTTCAGGGCAGATGTAATCGTCAAGTTCTATGAACATGGAGAAACTCCTGGGAATAAAAAAGGTTGATCTAATATCATTGATTCTCCCCCCGTTTAACAAAAATATGATGTAAGGGGAAGCGCGTATTTATGACCCTTCAAATGATCGGCGCAGCTTAGATGCTCATTCCTGCTTCAAAACAGCATTAATGCGTGTTGCAAGGGTCTGGTGATCCACGGCCGAGTTTTTTTTCAGTACATTGGTCATCAATGCCACCATGTAAATCCTATTATTGTCTGGATTTTCCACAATGGCCACTGAATTCATAAAGTTATCTTTGTTCCCCATGTATTTTTTGCAGGCGTACCCCGGTTCCGGCACACAATGGTACAGACTGCCGGATTTAAAAAATACGGCAGCATCGGTAAGTGCCGGGGATGACGCATACCGTATACGTTTGGCCGTACTGTACATCAGGCGTTTAATTTCAAGACTGGACCACCTGTCGCAGATCCTGCCCTGTTCCAGGGCCACAAGATATTTCATCAATCCCAGGGGAGAACCATTGCTGTCCCCGGATCCGGGAATCAGCCGTTTGCCTGCAGCCGTAAAAAAACTGCCCAGATGAAATTCCCGGGGCGTAATGCCTGCTGCAATAAGGGGCGCGTTCACCACCGTTTCAGCCATTTCTCCCAGTACCGATTTCGGGGTTGTGGCAAAAAAGTTTTTCTCCTGTTCGGCAGACGGCGGATAGTTGTTACCGAAATGGTGCATGAGAATTGCTTCCTTCCACAGGGTTGAGGCGGCAGCGTTGGCGCTGGCCGAAATCATGTGGTCCGCCCATTCGTAGAGACTGAACCGATCTCCCTGGTGGATGGGCCGGCTGTTAAATACACGGCTTTCAGGATCATACACAGGGACGTTGTGATGGTCCGTTTCAATCCACGGCCCGGCTGTTACGATTCTCTCTTTTAATAATTGGCGGCGCTTTTCCGGATCATCCGGGAAGATATTTTTAAGTTCGGTAAACAGGCCTGCCGCAATGGCAAGTTTGCCGACGCTGCCTAATGCAAATCGTCTTGTCGGCTGCCAGAGGGCAAGCCGTGGCGTCCTGTCCGGTGTAATGTCAAGCAGAGCCAGGGCGTAGCTTTCATCCAGATTGGGAAAAAGGGCGTTGATTTTTTTCTGGAGTTCCGGGTCAACCACATCTGACGTCCCGGTCAGGGAAAACGATGAGGAGAGCATGTGAAGCTGAACCTGGGCGGTACCCAGCAGGGCTCCTTTGGGCAGTCGGGCGCCTTTTTCTGTGTTGGCCATTACTCTCTGGGCATGTACCAGCCGTCGAATACCGGTATCGTCAAACCCGTCAATGGGATAGGCGTTGCCCCGGGCTGCTGCCAGAATCAGCAGGAGCGCAGTAACCGTCAAACGAACATATATTTTGTGAAAAAATATCGTAGATTTCATGATTATAACCGTCTTTCCAGTGAGATGGTGCCCGGCTCCTTAATGCCCATATCCAGCCTCAGCAGATAGTTGGTCGTGGCGGCACGTTTGTTTTCCATAAACGGGCGGATCTGGAACAGCCGGATTTCGTTGTTTAAAAATCCCAGTTCAATGTCAAATGGCCCATGGCCCTCAATGCCCGGGGTGCCGGGCAGGATGTTTCTCACCGTTGCAACAAACTCCCGGATTTTCTTCCTGTCCAGATCACTTAACACCGGTGCATCCAGATCCACCCAGGTCTTGAAAACGCCTCCCTGGGGCGGGGCCATGGTGGATTTTGTTTCCCGGGCAGGCTGGATCATGATGTCCTGGGCCTTTGCCGTGAGCAAAAAACTCTCGGCGGTCTGTCCGTCAACGGCGCCGCCAACCCCCCGGCTGAACGCCACAGTGATATCTTCGGGATTCCCGGAAAGAATGCCGCTGGTGATGATGACCCCGGAGCGCTGGACATTGACCGAGGGCAAAATCAGAATGGACGGAAAGACATTGGCCGGATTGCTTAGATATCTCTGCCGCCACAGATAGCTTCGTTGGGTGTACGGAGATGCCCAAACTTCACGGATACCGTCAAGAATGCCCTGCTTTTCCCTGATATTGAACAATGTCAGGTTCAGGCCGGCTCCGGTAAATTCCTTAATGTCCTCCATATTGGTGTCGCTTCGGATAAAAACCGGCACCTCACCCAGTTCACTGCCCAGAGCCGTTTTAAATAGATTGTTAAGCTCTTTTTCAAATCCGGGCAGAAACGGCATGGTTTTAATCGCAGCATGAAGTGATGCAAGCGCTGCAATTCGACCGGCTTCATCCTGGTCCGGGGCCGATAATACCCTGGTAAGATACTGCCAGTACGTGTCGTTGCCGCCGGGCATGGGCTGGTCCATGTGCTTTTTGAACACACCGAAGGGCAGGATGATGCCTTCACCAACGGTTCCGGGGAACTGGAATTTCAGCTGGCCCAGATTGGCGGCCTTGGGTCCGCAGATCTGGCCCGAATCCTTGGAACGGGTATTACTGAGCAGCACCGGATGCACCTGTTCCAGGTTGATCCGGTCCACGGGCACTGTGAACAGCGCTGCACTGCGTTTTTTCTGGGTTACCAGGTCTTTTTCCTGGGGTGTCATCTGGGCCTGTGTCTTAATCACCACCCGGCCCCTTTGGGATACGGCAAGCAGAATCTTCTGGCCTGCAAGGGCCGACAGCTGGTCAAAAATCTTGTCCGTGACAGCGACGTTGGGAATGCCAAGGTTTCTTGCCAGAAGCTGCACATGGGAAACCGGGTTGCCTTCGGTCACTGAGATGACGCCGGCCACAGGTTTTAAATCAGACGGCAGGTGTCTGAACAGGTAGATGTTTTCAGAATCGATCTCACTGTTTTTCCTCCCTTCATCCACCAGGCTAATCGTGCCAAAGGCCAACCCGGGGTTCATCGCCCGCAAACCGCCTGTGTCCACATCATCGGGAACCATATGGGTGATGCCCGAAATGCTTTGAACGGCCTGGCTCAATGCACCGGCACTCTGGCCGAAAGGCAGGAGAATGGACGAACGGATACGATCGTCACAAAAGCCCCGGACCTTGGTCGTAAACGTGCTGAAAAGCGATATCTCAGGGCCGTAAACCGCCGTCACCATTGCCGAACCCCAATCCACCACCCGGCGTACCTGCTCCATCTTCAGGCGGACGCCGGTAAAATCATTCTCTTTGTCTGGGGAAAAGGGCTGGTATGCATTAAAGGTATCCCACTCCCAGGATTCGATATAACCGCACCCTGCCACTGCCTTGGCCAAAACAATATTTTTGTTTAAAAGCTCTCCAAGGGTTCGGGGCTGCCAGTTGGAAATTGTCATCATCATCACATTTTCCAGTTCCAGGGACGCATCTAAAAGCGGCAAACGAATATTTTTCGGCGCCCCGGGCAATTGTTTGCGGATTGTCAGCAGCAGATCCGCCATGTCTGCATAGGGGTTGCCAGCAGATTCATCAGGAGCAAATGTCAAAGACCCCAGTGCGTTTTTAGATGCGTTTAACCGGGCGACCGCCGGGGAAATCCGGGCATTTTTCAAGCTGCCCCGGTCCAGAATCGCATTCAGCAGATCAACCGGAAGGACCTTGTACTCAGCGTCAAGATCGCGGATCAGGGTTTTAAACCGCTCGGCCTGGTGTGTATCCATACGGTCCCCGTTCTCATCAAAGTATTTTTTTACCATTTCAAGGTCACCGGGCTCCGGCTGGCCGTGAATCTTTATTCTTAATGTCATAAATCCGGGGTCTGTTTCCGCAATGGCCTTGGAGACTGAACGAATGGACTGCCGCCGGTTTTTGTTCCGGTTGACATGGGGGATAACCCTGCATGCCTCCCGTGCCGGAAAATAATTTTTGGTACAGGCCGCGGGCGACGCCAATATCCGGTTTAAAAACTGCCCGCCCCATTTATCCTCATCTTCTGCCTGAACCGCACCTCGGTAGAATCTGGCTTTACGATAGATCCAACCGTCGTCGGCGCCGATAAGATATTGAAGCAAGGCATACTGTTTGAGCCGGGAATAACGGGTTTCTGCATCCCAGGCCAGGTCCGGGGAGGTTCCGGCAAGTACGGTGTTCAGATATATCCCTTTTTCCTGTTCCAGTGCGCTTACCCAGCTTTTAAGTTGTCCATGCTGAATGCCTTCGCCGGATGGACACGGGGTTTTGGCAGGCAGAATTTTACCGTCTGGGCAAAACCAGTTAATCTCCTGGAACGGTCCCCGGGGATCGTCTTTCAGTGTTTCGATTTTTTGTGCAAGCGCCTGGTTCCAAACGCTTTGTACGCCTGCCGCACGGCTTTGCCCCAAACAGGCACACACCAATATTATGGTGAAAGAGACACATATATGCCGAGTCATTAATGTTGATCCTCAAGGAGTTGAAGTTGCGCCAGCCGGAAGGCTGAAGTCAGTTCTTTTACTGTCATTGACACCGGGTGTCAACGACTTAACTTGGGCGCTGCAATTATTGTAGTCTGGTTGATCTGAGTACAAATAGCGTTTGGTTTATTCTATAAATTGCATGGGCATGCTTTATGTCATTTCCAAGGGCATACTGATTTTTTAAAAACCCTTTAAAGCCGTTGTAATTTTTGCTTAATCGAATTTCTTCATAGGCTTCTTGAACGGAAATGGTTTTGTCCCGCAGATGTTTTTCCACAACAGGAAGGGATAACAATTGTTTTTTGCAGATATCATATTCGGTAAATCCCATTTCCGACAGAGCTTTTAACGCAGATGCATACCCCTTACCGGAGAAATCAATCAACAAATCTATACATTGTGAATAATATGGCGAATCAATGAATTGAGCTTTATCTTTTTTGTAAACGATGAAGAGCGTGAGAATAATAGCCTTGATTATATTTTTGTTGTTTTCATTTTTTTGCGCCGTTGACAGCTCCCCCCCCCAATTCAACCAGTATCATGAGTGCATCCGGCGTCATGTTATAAATCTCATGGGCTTTTTGTTCTGCATCTTCTTTATTGTCTTTAACCTGCATGGAAGTGAGTATCTTTTTTATTTCATTTTTCATTGAATCTCCTTTTATTGTATGATGCGCTGTTTTAGGAGCTTAAGACTGTATATTAGGGTATAAACGATAGTTAGAAGGTCAAAGGGAAAGGAACGTTGTAATCTTTTTCCCACCTGATCTGACTGTAAAATTTCTTTGGAGATCTTTCAATAAAATCATGAAAAAATCTTTGTTTGTCTTATTGCGAATCATCGGTATCATTTTGTTGAGTTTGTGTGCGGCAATACCGAACGCTGTATCTTCTAATTTTCCTTTGCCGCTTAAGCTGACTGTTCCCCAGGTCGTACCCTTGAAAAATTTGACTGATAAAAATTTTCAAAAAACGCTTGACTGTGAATTGGCACAGAATAAAATCTGGCAAAACCTGATCCGGAAAAAGAAAATGGCCGTGGGGTTGGTGGACCTGTCCGATGTGGGCCATATCATGTTTGCCCGGGTTAACGGCAGCGAAATGATGTATGCGGCAAGCTTACCCAAAATTGCCGTACTGCTCGCTGCGTTTCACAGCTTTGAGTATGACGGTCTTGAACAGACCCCCCGGATCATGGGCGACCTTGCCTTGATGATACGCAAATCCAATAATCAGGCCGCCACCCGGGTGATTGAAAAAATTACGCTCAAACGAATCCAAGAGATTATGGTGATGCCCCAGTACGAATTTTATGACCAGGATCACGGGGGCGGTCTTTGGGTCGGAAAAAAATATGCAAAAACCGACAGCAGGCTTCCCGAGCCCCTCAAGGGATTAAGCCATGCCGCCACCGCCACCCAGGTGTGCCGGTTTTATTACCTACTGGCCATGGGACAGCTGATCAACCCGGAACGCAGCCGGCAGATGCTTGAAATCCTGGTGGACCCGGGGGTAAACCATAAATTTGTTAATGTGTTGAATAAAATTGTCCCGGATGCAAAAATTTTCCGTAAATCCGGCACATGGAGAACCTGGCACTGTGATTCGGTATTGGTTTGGGGACCGGAATGGCGGCGTTATATTGCCGTGGCCCTTGTGGAGGACAAAAACGGAGAGATGATTTTAAGAAAATTGTTGCCGGTATTGGAATCTGTACTCAAAGAGAATGCCGCAAAATTTACGATCCCCCGGCTGGAACAGGCCGCCGTTGATTCATCAGTCCCCCAAAATACCAATTAAAGAGAAACGGTACCCATGACTGTAATGAAGCATAATATTTTTGGGCAGTATCTGATATATCCGCTGTTCAAAAAGACATTTGATATCCGGGAGGGCGAACTTCATCGCACGGTGTGGATGTTTGCGTACCTGTTTTTACTTATCTGCGCCCTGTCCATTGCCAAGCCCGTGAGTACGGCCCTGTTCCTGGCCAAATTCAGCGCCCGCCACCTGCCCGAGGCGTATATGATGACCGCCGTGCTTGCGGCCACGCTCTCCTGGTACTATTCATTCCTTTTAAAAAACAGGGTCCTTAAAGGTCTGATGCGCACGACGCTGATCAGCGCCATCTGTTGTCTCGTGATCTTCTGGGCCTTTATCTATTTCAAGATCGTCCCAGGGATGGTTCTCTATCTCTTTTTTATCTGGAGCAGCCTGATCACTTTAATCTGTGCCTCCCAGTTCTGGCTGGCCGCAGGGCTGTTTTTCAATATCCGGGAGGCCAAGCGCCTGTTTGGGGCCATTGGTTCCGGTGCCATTGCAGGCGGCATCGCAGGCGGTTATCTGACCCGGTTTATGGCCCCTGTGGTGGGCAGTGACCATTTGATTCTGATCTCGGCCCTGTGCCTTGCCGTGTGCATTGCCATCATGGAGAAACTGTGGCGGACTTACGATCTGCAAGATCGGGGCTTGTCTCCTGTTCAACCCGATCTTGAACCCCAGAGTACCCGGTTGACGCTATCGATCATTTTAAAATCCAGGCACTTGCGCTACACCGCCTTGATTTTAGCGGTAAGCGTGATCACGGCCCGCCTGGTGGATTATCAGTTCAACACCATTGTCTCTGAAATGATCCGGGACAAGGATGAACTGGCGGCATTTCTGGGGCTGTGGATGTCCAACTTGAACATTGTCTCCCTGTTGATTCAAATTGTTTTGACACGCAAGGCACTGGAACTGTTCGGGGTGAGCTATTCCCTGTTGTTTATGCCGGCGGCAGTGCTGCTGGGGGCGATTGCGACACTTTTTTCACCGGCCTTGTGGTCAGCGGTGTTTATCAAGGTCAGTGAGGGCGGTTTTAAAAATTCACTGAATAAGAGCGGTATGGAACTCATATTTTTACCGGTACCGCTGAAGATTAAAAGCCAGGCCAAGGCCTTTATCGATATTTTTGTGGACAGTGCGGCCGGCGGTATCGGCGGCTTGATTCTGGCAGGCCTGGTGTTTGGCCTCAATGTCGCCCCGGCCCACATCAGTTTGGTCATCGGCGTTCTTGTGGGGATATGGATTGCGCTAGTTTTAAGCGTTAAGCAGGAGTACCTCAAATATTTTATTGAGAAATTTAAACCGGATGCCTCCCTCGACGATCTGCCCATGGGGCCGATCCCGGAAAATGAAAAGATTATTCAAGTGATCTCGGCAGTGCTGTCACGGGGGGACACCGGGGACATTTTAAATATGATGCAGCGCATATCCGGGTTTCACAGCGAAAAGCTCAGTGACAACTTTATCTATCTGCTGGAGCACCCAGATCCTAACGTCTGTGCCGAAGCCCTGCGGCAGCTCTATTTTCTGAAAAATATAGCCGTTCGCGACAGAGTCGCGCGGTTGCTGTATGAACGACAAAATTTAACCGTACGCACCGAAGCCATGAGGTATCTGTTTCATTTTGATAAACAGCCCTTTGTTTTTCTTCAAACGCAGTTGGGGGACAGTGACTATCGGATAAGGGGTGCTGCCCTGCTTTGCCTGGTGTGGGAAGCCCGGCGTAACCGCCTGCTTCGAAGTGATTTCAATCCCGGTAAAATGGTAGAGCAGCTGCTTTTCAGCACCGGCGGCATGGCCGACGAAAGGCAGGCCGCCTTCACCCGCAACGTCTGCGCCCGGGCCATTGGTGTTGCCGAAATCCAGGAGCTTCATCCCTATCTATTTCTGTTAATGGAAGATCGTGACCCTGAAGTCGCCACTGAAGCCATTGTCAGTGCGGGTAAGACCCAGAATCCGGTTTTTATCCGCAACCTGTTCTCTTTTTTAGGCCGAAGCAGCCATTATCGAAGTGCGGCGGTGCAGGGGCTTATCAGCCATGGCCCCCAGGTCCTTGACGACATGGAAAAGGCGTTGTCCAATATCTATATGTCCTATGTCATCCGTAAACAAATACCGGAGGTGATTGCCGCCTTTAACAATCAGAAAGCCGTTGATATCCTGACCCGGCATCTTGTGGAAAGCGATATCGGGATGCGTTACGAAGTGATCCGGGCGTTGAACAGGCTCAGAGCCAAGTCCGGTACGCTTTTGTTCGACAAAAAAAAGGTCATGAATAAAATTAAGACCGAAGCGGACGACTACATGGAGATGCTTTTAATTTTGTACCGGCAGATGTCCATTGAATCGATTGGCAGCGCCGCCGCCCGCACCCGTGGTTCGGCCCGGGAACAATTGATTAAAGCACTTGAAGACCGACTGGATGAAAATCTTGAACGCATTTTCAGACTCCTGGGTCTAAGCTACCCGCCGGTGGAGATGTACAACGCTTACCAGGGCATTAAAAGCCAGGACGCCCAGACCCGGGTCACGGCCATGGAGTTTCTGGACAATATGCTGGAAATCAATATCAAGCAGGTCATCATTCCGGTGATTGAGACCGGCTTTGCCCCCCGGCAGGATGTTCTGGTGAAGAATGATGACAAAGAGATCCCTGGTGAGTTTGAATCCTATGTTACCATGCTCAAGGGCGAGGATGATGTGTTAAAGGAAAAAACATTGAACCTTCTCATATACCAGCCCGATGACCGATTCCTGCCCCTTATGGCAGAACTTCTGGGCAGTCCCTCCCGGGGGGTGAGAAGCTTGGCGGCGCGTGCCATTGAAAAGACCGGACATTTTATGCGGTAATTCCGGGATTCATCATAAAATCGACCATATTTTGTAGGGGCAATCCCCCTGTGGTTGCCCTCGTTAGGGCAGGCACATGGGCCTGCCCCCACAATGGCCGACGTTAGAACCAAACCTTTTAAATTTGTATTTTCCCAGTAACCTATTATGGAGCTGCAGTGAATAGACTGATTATATTCGACCTGGACGGAACCTTGGCAGACACGCGGGCTGATCTTGGGCGGGCTGTGAATTGGGTTCGCACGTCCTACGGACTTCCTGAATTTTCCATGGATACGATTATCGGGTATGTCGGCGGCGGGCGCACCCAGTTGATGGAAAAATCCCTCCATGACATGCCTGACAAAGATATAACCGACGCGTGCAATCGTTTTACCCACTATTATGCAAAGAATCTTGTTGTGGATACCCGGCTTTATGATGGTGTTTCAGACACGCTGAAGGCGCTCCGGCGTAAAGGGTTTTTTCTGGCCGTTCTGTCCAACAAGCCCGGAGATATGAGCCGCCAAATTACCGCTCTTCTGGGTTTGGATCAATATCTGGTGACAACACTGGGCGGCGGTGATGTTGCCACAGTAAAGCCTGAACCCGAGGGCTTTTATGAAGTGCTGAAAGTTGCCCGGGAAAAAGGTTTCAACGCAAATAAAGAAAACATCTGGATGGTCGGAGATCATCATACCGATTTACAGCTTGCGCACAATGTCGGCATCCGCAGTATTTTTTGCAAGTTTGGTTTTGGAACCAGGCTTGAAATGAAACCAGACTTTGAAATTGAAAGATTCAAAGAGATAAAATCAATTATCATTTGAGATTTTGCGCCAAAAGACAATTGATGGACGAGAGATAAAAAAAATGTACGAATTATCTGATTTCAGGCCGGGTGATCCTCGGTTCAGGAATTTCACCCACTGGCTTTTTGAACAATGGGGTATTGATTTTCACTGTCTCAGGGATGACTGCCACATCCATGGCAGCCCGGAAAGGACCATTGAGCGGGCCGTGATCCAAGATAAAAACGGATCGCTTTATTTGCTGGAAAAATATACCCGGGACAAATTTGACCATCGCCATAGTGTCGCCCGGGCCGTGGCGTTTCTCAATCAAAACGGCCTGACCCAGGCCCTGGCCTGCAAACCGACCCGATCCGGACAACGCCTGCCTTTTTACAAGGACTGTTGCTTTCAGGTTTCTGCCTTCCTGGACGGTACGGAACTTAAACGGCCCGATTATCTGGCATCCGGGGAGATGGGCGCAAATTTGGCCGATTTTCTGATTCGGCTTCATAGATCTTCCGTGGGTATCCAATCCATTGTGCCTGTAAAATTTTTCTCCCTGCCGGAGTATATTCGCGTTCTGATGGACCAGGTTAAAGACAACGATCCGGAGGTCCATGCCTGTTATCTGCCCTTTGTCAAATTTCTCGAAATGCGGTTTATGCCCGGGCACGATACGATTCCAACCGCTTTTTGCCACGGGGATCTTCACCCGCTCAATGTGATCTGGAATAAAAATCGAATCAAAGCGGTCATCGACTGGGAATTCACCGGATTCAAGCCTGAAATTTTTGATGCCGCCAACCTGGTGGGCTGCGCCGGTATCGAAGATCCTGAAGGCCTGGGTATGCCCATGGTCATGACCTTTATCAATGATTTAAAAAATGCCGGCATCATTTCCCAAAAATGCTGGGACCTGTTCCCGGAGTATATCCTTGCCCTGCGATTTGCCTGGCTGTCTGAATGGCTCCGGAAAAATGATACCGAGATGCTGGATCTGGAAGCCCGGTACATGGAAATTCTGATGACCCACATGGACGAGTTAAGGCGCATTTGGAACAAGTAACTAAGCCGGCCGATAGCCAAGATCCGGAACAATTCCTGCACACTCAGGCCGTCATAACTTTAAGGGTCACAGCCATGTCCAAGCCACCAGCACAAGAAGGGACACAAGGGTCACAGGGATACCGATCCTGGCGTGCTCCTTGAAGGATATAATCACACCATGGTTGGCGGCTTTTTCAACCACAATCAGATTTGCGATACTGCCCAGAAGAAAAAGGTTCCCGGCAAAGGTGCTGGACATGGCCAGAATATACCAGGGTTCGGGAATGGCCTGATCCAGGCACGGAATCACTATCATGACGGCCGGAACATTGCTGAAAAGATTGGATAGGACAACAGAAACACCGGTGAGAAATGCCGGTTGCGTCAGTTCAAATCCTTTTTGGGATAGAAATGCAAGTACCCGGTCCGGAAGATGGGCCAAAGAAATTCCGTGAATAATAATAAAAAGCGCGCAGAACAAGGTGATCAGGTGCCAGTCCACCAGAGCCATCATATCCCGGCTTTTCATTTTTCGGCTGAGTAGAAGTGCCCCTGCCACGGATAGGGTGGCAAGATCCCTTGGAATGTCCGTCAGGTAAAGTGCCACCAGCACGACTACAGCCATTATCCCTTTTGCTGTCTGCCAGCGATCAAATCGAGGCAGGTCCATGTCGTCCTCATTTATGGCCTTAATTTTTTCAATGATCAGGTTTTTTCTATAGTACATTGCAATTATACCGAAAGACACGGCCAGAGAGAGAAAAGACGGTATATATGCCCAGAAAAAAAATGCCTCAAAAGAAAGGCGTCCCACCTGGCCGATGAGCATATTCTGGGGATTTCCGATCAATGTGGCCGCAGAGCCGATGTTGCTTGACACGGCCAGCCCCAGTAAAAAGGGAACAGGATTCAATCCTGCGCGTTTGAGAGAATAGGCCAGGACCGGTGCCATGGCAAAACAGATAATATCGTTGGCAAGAACGGCGGAAAGTATGGCCGAAAGAAGCATGCTCACCAGAAGAAACAACCGGGGACGGTCTGAAACCCCAAGGATTTTTTCAGCGACAGCGGTGTAAAATCCGCCGAGACGCAGCTGGGCGGAAATAATCATCAGCCCGTACAAAAGACAAAGGGTTGGAAAGTCAATGCTGCGTACCGCCTCCTGGGGCGATACCGCGCCTGATGCGACCATCGCAATGGCCCCCAGGATGGCAATGCCTACCCTGTCCACAGCCAGGCCGGGAATGCGTCCCATGGCGATTCCCAGGTAACTTACTACAAAAATAATCAATGCCGTCATGGCCCGTCTCCCACAATGTTTAAGTTCTATGACAGCATATACACCCAAAGAGATCGTGCCGAACATTCAATTTTCATTGCTTAACTCGTTAAAAAAATTAAACACTGCGTTTAACAGCTTATTATTTGCTTATAATGTAGTCCTTTGTAAATTTGAACTATGATAAAATCATACTGGATTTGAAATCAAATTTTCGAACCAACTGCATAAAATGATCAAGTGGCTCGGGTATTTTTTTATCCGTATGCCATACCATAAGGATGTGCGTTTGCAATTCATTTATCCAGTTTGATGCGACCATTCCATTTAACCATATGAATGAATGGGGAGATGATGGACGCATCATTAAATCCGCAAAAGCGTACAGCCCCTTTATCCGGCATAAAGAAAAGTTGGACTTGGGATAATTTAAATAATCTGGTATTTTTCAGTCATTAACTCTGATAATCACAAGATTATCATCATAATCTGCAGGTGTATGCTCAACCGCAACAAGCTTCATCCTTAGGAGATCACATGACCACAAAAAATACGGGACCTTTCTCTCTTCACTTTGACACTCTGGCCATCCATCACGGATTAAAAGAATCCGGGTTTGACGGCGCAACCCTTCCCCCCATTTACCAAAATGCGGCCCATTATCACGAGACGGCCCAGGATTTGAGCAAAACCTTTGCAGGAGAAACCAACGATCATATTTATATGCGGCTGACCAATCCGACCAACCAGTTTCTGGAAAATAAACTCTGTGCGTTGGAATCTGGCAAAAAGGCGATTTTGACATCATCGGGCATGGCTGCCATCAACAATGCCTGCATGACACTGCTGAGGGCCGGTGACGAGCTTGTGGCTTCAAAATCCCTTTTTATGTCCACCTTTAATCTGTTTATCAATATCTATAAGAAATATGGAATCAAGGCCATCCTTGTCGACCCCCTGGATCCGGAACAAATTGAAAGTTCCATTACCGATAAAACCCGGTTTGTTTACATCGAAACCATTACCAACCCGGGGATGGAAATTGCCGATATCCGAAAAATTGCAAGTATTGCTCACCAAAAAGGTGTTCCGTTGCTGGTGGATAATACCTTGGCGTCTCCATGGCTTTGCCGGCCCATTGAATTGGGGGCCGATATTGTGCTTCACTCCACCACCAAATACCTGTCCGGCCATGGTGCGTCCATGGGTGGGCTGATTGTGGATGCGGGCAACTTTGACTGGTCCCAGCCAAGGTTTGAGGATTTTGACAGCGTGGTCAAGCAGGTTGGAAATCTGAGCTTTATCACCAAGGCATGGAGAGAGGCTCAGGTCAACTTCGGAACTACGCCTGCCCCGTTCCACTCTTTTTTGACGGCTGTGGGTCTGAACACCTTGGGGGTCAGGATGGAACGCCACATGGAGAACGCCATGAAAACAGCCTCTTTTTTAAAAAAACATCCAAAGGTGAAATGGGTGAACTTCCCTGGATTTGAGGATCACATGAGCCACAAAACCGCCAGGGATCAATTTGGCGGCCGGGGATTCGGGACCATGCTGACCTTTGGTCTGGAAAGTGAAGCGGCCTGTTTTGAATGCATTGACCGGCTCTCCATGATCCTTAATCTGGCCAACCTGGGAGATTGCAAAACTTTAATTATCCATCCCTGGTCCACCCAGTATGTTACCTTTCCAAAGGAACAGCGCGAACAGATGGCTGATCCCTGCCTGCTACGCCTTTCCGTAGGTATTGAGCACATTGATGATATCTGTGTCGACCTAGATCAGGCACTGGCAGGGGTATAGCCACCATGAGCGAATATACGGATCACGATCAAACCGGTGCCACTGTCGGGCTGGTCCAAAAAAAATATTTTACCTTTGCAGAGCCGCCGGAACGGTTCAAACTCGAAAGCGGGGCGGATATCGGCCCGGTGACCCTTGCCTATGAAACCTGCGGCACCTTAAACCCGGACCGGTCCAATGCTGTTCTGGTCTGCCACGCTCTGACCGGGGATTCCCATGTGGCCGGGTATTACAATGCCAAAGATCCAAAACCCGGCTGGTGGGATATCATGGTGGGGCCCGGCAAGGGAATTGATACGGAGAACTGGTTTGTAATCTGCTGTAACGTCATCGGCTCCTGTATGGGAACCACAGGACCCGTTTCCACAAACCCTGAAACCGGCAAAGAATACGGAACGGACTTTCCCCTGATCACCATTGCAGATATGGTCAAGGCCCAAAAAGCCCTTTTGAACCATCTGGAAATCAAAAAACTGGCTGCCGTAGTCGGTGGTTCCGTGGGGGGGATGCAGGTGCTTGATTGGTGTGTCAGGTATCCTGAAATACCCTCTTTTGCTGTGGTCCTGGCCTCCACCTGCCGCCATTCGGCCCTGGCCATTGCCTTTAATGAAGTGGCCCGGCAGTCTATCATGGCCGATCCCAACTGGAACGACGGCCACTATTATTCGGGTAAAAAGCCCGATATGGGCCTTGCCATTGCCCGGATGATCGGCCATATTACCTATCTGTCCGATGAGTCAATGCGCCTTAAATTTGGAAGGCGGCTGCAGAACCGAAGTGACTTAAGTTTTGAATTCGGCGCAGAGTTCCAGGTGGAGTCCTATCTCCAGCATCAAGGACAGAAATTTATCGAACGGTTTGATGCCAATTCGTTTTTGTACATCACCAAGGCCGCCGACTATTTTGATCTTGCCCGGGACCATGGCAAAGGGTCTCTGGTTCAAGCGTTTTCAAAGGTTGCCGCCAAATTCCTTGTGGTGTCGTATACCTCGGACTGGCTTTATCCTACTTATCAGTCCAAGGAGATGGTGACAGCCATGAAAAAAAACAACCTGGATATCAGTTTCTGCGAGATTGATGCCCAGTGGGGCCATGACGCATTTCTGCTGCCCAATCCTAAACTCAACAATCTGATGAAAGGGTTTTTAGGCCGGGCATTGAGTGAAAATAAATAGGTTTTTAATATGGAAAATGAAAAAAAAGAGGAACTGCCCCCGTTAAGATACGATCTTCAGATCATTGCCTCCTGGATTAAACCGGGTTCCAGAGTCCTGGGACTGGGGTGCGGTGAAGGGGAGATCCTGCACTACCTGAAAACCCAGAAACAGGTGATCGAGAGGGGTATTGAGATAGAAGAATCCAAGGTCATGCGCTGCATTGAAAAGGGCATATCCGTGCTTCAGGGGGATATTAACGAAGAAATCCGGGATTATCCGGACCGTGCCTTTGACTATGCCATCTGTTCCCAGACCCTTCAGCAGGTTTATGATCCTGCTACGTTAATTCACGCCATGCTCCGGGTGGCGGACAAGGGCATCGTCAGTTTCCCTAATTTTGGCCATTATAAGGTCAGGGCCAAGCTTGCCCTGACCGGATGCGCCCCGGTAACCCGGGAATTGCCCTATACATGGTACAACACCCCCAACATCCGGGTCTTAAGCCTCAGGGATTTCAAACAGTTTGCCCGCAAGGCAGGCTTCAGGATATTAGAGCGTGCCGCCATCAACACGTATGAACATCAACGCCAAGGCCATCAGGTAAAATTTCTGCCCAATTTCCTGGCAACCTACGGTATTTTTCTCATTGGGAAATAGTCGTGACCGGATTAAAAAAATATCTGTCGATTAAAAAAGCAGTCCTTGTAGTCGGGCTTGTATTTATCCTGCTAACGTCATTCTTTTTTAACACGCTTTATGCGTGGCAATGGATCGATTACCGGCTGCATTCATCCCTGGAAATCTCGGGCGGCCTGATCTCCTGCCTGATCGGGATTCTCCTTCTCATCAAATCCCAGGCTAAGTTGGATACCCGTCTGATTATGCTGGCCACAGGGTTTGCCGGTATGGGCATACTGGATACTGCCCACGCCATCAGTCGGCCTGGAGACGCCTTTGTCTTTCTTCACAGCGTCGCCAGCCTTTCCGGAGGGTTTTTCTTCTCTTCGGCCTGGTTCAGCCGGGGACGGCAAATGAAAAATCTTTTTGAACTAAGGTTTATCTTTTTCGGATTTATTGCGCTCACCGCTTCCGTAGGACTTCGGGCGCTTCTTTTTCCTGAAGATGTGCCAAAGATTATGCCCTTGTTCGACGGTGACTTTACCATGGCTGCGGTGCTAATTAATCTTACAGCCGGATTTTTATTTTTTTCATCAATGATCGAATGTTATCTGTTCTACAAGCGGGAGCGCCAAAGCCAGGATTTGTTTTTTGCCTGTCTTGTGGGATTCTTCGGCATAGCCGCGGTCCTTTTTCCTTTCTCCACCCCCTGGAACGGGATGTGGTGGATATGGCACCTGGTTCGATTTAGTGCCTTTGTTGCCACCCTTATTTACATTTTCAAGGCGTACGGTCCACACTTGCAGCGAACGGCAGACCAAACCAAAGAGGAGAAATCCTGGGATAGTCTGTCCAAAACACCAACGCATCTGGTTTTCTGGGTATTGGCCGATTTCATATATATTATTTTGCTTTCACCCTTTTTAGGTAATAAAATTCCGCTGGCATTCTATGAGTTTATTCTTGTCCACCTGTTGGCCATTGCGGTGGGGACGATGGTCATGTTTACCGGTCTGGGGGCGGGGGTACTGTGGATTCCGGTTCTCACCTTTTTAAATATAAGGCCATCGGAGGCAGTTGCCATTTCCATCTTCACCCAAATTGCAGGCAAGGGTACAGGTTCATTAACCTATCTCTTCACCGGAATGGTGGACATGACAATTGCTGTCCGTTTTATTCCGTTCGCATTGGGAGGCGTGGCTTTGGGATTTCTGGCCGGATTTTATTTTCCTACGGCCTATGAACGTATCCTCATCTATATTTTTCTGCTCATTGCCGGGTATCTGCTCATGAAAACCCTGCATTCCCTGAACGAACCTGAACCGGAAGTCTGTGTATCTCGCGAAGATCATACGTTTAGCAAAAGTTATCCTGTGGTATTTTTCTCCTCTTTTTTTACAGGGCTGCTAAGCATCGGGAATACGGACTGGATTATCCCCCACATGATACAAAAGCTTAAAATGCCGACCTCCCGGGCAGTGGCCACAGGATTGTTTATCATGTTTACATCCATCCTGTTTTATCTGTTTTTGGTATGGCTCAGTGTTCTAACCGGAAAGGGGGCATGGCCCCATGGAACGTATCTTCTCTTTGCCACCTGTAGCGGCGTCATTCTGGGAGGACAGATTGGCACCCGCCTCATACGTATTTTGTGGTTTAAACAGCATCAAAAGCACGGATTTATTCTCATGCTGGCATTGTCCATCATCCATCTGCTTTGGTAACGTGATGATATGCCGGGTTGGCCCAATTTTTAAAAAGCGCGTTTGAATTATTAATCTTTACAAATCCAGATTATAGGCATAATTTGTCTGATTAATTATTACATATTAGAAGCATGTTTTAAGGCAGATGTTTTTTTTAAAGAAAGGGTAAGTCCTTTTCGGAAAAATTAAAAACGCTCTGCCTTTTTGTATTTTATAGATAGTTTTAAGGAGTTTATTGTGACTGACCAGGTGATTCAACAGGTGTTGTCCCTGATACTGATGATGTCCGTAGGTTGGGGACTGAGAAAAAAGGGCATTTTAACAAATTCGGTAAATCGTTCGCTCAGTGAGATTTTGATCAACGTCTCCATGCCCTGCCTGATCATCAAATCTTTTAACGTAAATTTTTCAAGCAATTTAATGGGCAATGCATGGACCATCCTTATGTACTCGTTTATTATCCATGCTCTGATGATTGGATTCTGCCAGGTGTGGTATTGTAAAATTCACATCATCAAGAAGCCCGTTTTTCATTTTGCTACGGTATTTTCAAACTGTGCGTTTATTGGTTTTCCGTTGACCCATGGGTTGTTTGGAGAAATCGGTGTGTTTTATACCTCCATGTTTTTAATCCCCTTTAACCTGTTGGTGTTTAGTTATGGCGTCATGCTGTTTACAGGGAGGGCGAATATTAAAAGCCTTTTGCGGGACTTAGTGCTTAATCTGCCGTTGATCGCCACCTTCGCTGGTATTCTGATTTTTGTTTTCAATTTTAAGATTCCTCCTTTTTGTTTGGACCCTTTAACCAGTGTGGGAAATATGACCACCCCCATATCCATGTTTGTCATTGGTTCCATGCTGGCCGACGCCAAGATTCATGATGTGTTCACAGGGCTTGATATCTATTATTTGAGTCTGATTAAATTGATTGTGGCACCCCTGTTGTGCTACTTGCTGATCCGTCGTTTCGTTGCGGATCAAACCCTTCTTAAGATCCTTGTCATCTTGGTTGCCATGCCCACGGCAACCCTGGTCGGAATTTTTGCTGAAAAATATGACGGAAACAGAAAGGCCGCATCTCTGTGTGCATTTATTACCACCGTCCTGTCCATGATCACCATTCCGGTTATCACCGCCATGATATAGTCCGGAACGTATGGGACGGTATGCACCACTCGTCCTTGCCCGAAAAGAAAGATTCATTGACAAGTCAAAAAGTTCCAGTCTAATATTGAAAGCGTTTCAAATATCAGTAAATTTTCGTTATGTAAAAACATCTTCCCCCGGCATTTCCACTCTTTGCCTTGTATAATGGGGATACAGGACAGCGACACTTCAATTTAATGATATCAGGTTCAGACCAGTAACAGGCTAAATTTCTGTGATTTAACTGCGGGGAGCAGTTATGAATCGTTGCCTTGGAAAAAAAGCCGTTGTGATTTCTCTGGTGTGCTTCATTTTTGGATGGGGAACCGGTGCAGGTGTATTGCCGGTTCAGGCCGTGACAACATCCGGGGAAAATACAGGAAAACACATTGTTGATAAAGATGCATTGACCCGGGAAGCAGACGCGCTTTTTTCCATGTCTTTTGACGACCTCATGCATGTCCGTATCCAGGCAGGCACCATTACCGGTATATCTGAGAACAAGTCGCCGGTGGCACGCACTGTGATTACATCCCGGGACATTGCCCTGACGCCTGCCCGCAGTATTCTGGACCTGATTGAAGTCTATGTACCGGGGGCAACATTCGTAAACCATTTCAACGGGCCCAGATTCGGCATCAGGGGGGTGCTGGGGGATCAGAATTACCACTATCTTCTCCTGGTCAACGGCAAAAACATGAATTTCAAGGCCCAGGATGGGGCACTGGTCGAAATTTTCAACCGTGACCTTAATGACATCAGAGAAATTGAGATCATCCGGGGGCCTGGATCCGTTACCTATGGTCCCGGGGCCATCGGCGGGATTATTAATATTCTGACCCATACGGCGGATACCCGTCCCGGCGTCAGCACAGGCATTGAACTTAATACCGAAAACCGGTGCTGACGGTCTACGGCATGAACCTGATCAGCAGGAACCATGTCCGGTACGGGATTCAGTATTACGAAACCCTGTCCCGCCAGTACCCGCGCCAGGCAACATTTATCAAAGAGCCGTTGACGGTGGGCATAAAACTTGATTTTAAATTTTAATCAATCATTTTAGTTCATACTTTAAGTTGCTTTTTAACGGAAAATTTAATGCAATGACAGGCAGATACGGCAGAAAAATTACGGTTTTTGGGATATGCTTCTACCTGTGCGCGTTGTTGGTATGCAAGCCCTTTCTATGCCAGGCCCAGGAAGACAGACGCCATGAATACCTTTTAAAATCGGCTTTTATTGAGCGGTTTACCCGGTTTGTCCAATGGCCCCCTTCCTTTGACGACAGTGACGAAGATCCGGCCTTTGTCATCGGAGCCCTGTGTGAGCCTGAGTTTTGCCGAGTGTTGAAGGTGGCCTTTGATGGGCACCGTATTAAAAATCGGCCGGTAACGTTTCGGCGGATTAAAACGGCCGGAGATATAGATGGATGCCATCTGGTGTACATCGGCAAAACAGATGATTCAACCTTTGACGGGCTTCTTGAGAAAGTTAAGTCAAAACCCGTGCTGGCGGTTTCAGACACCAGGGGCTACGCCGAAAAAGGTGTCCACATCAATATGTTTGTACAGCAGGAGCAGATTCGTTTTGAGATCAATCATAAATCAGCCGTTGCCAGTGGATTGAAGATCAGCCACCTGCTTTTGCAGCTTGCCAGGATTGTAGAGACCGACGACGGGAGCCGCAGCTGATGAGGGGCGGCTTTAAAAATATAAGTACACAGCTCGTTGCCATTATACTGGTGGTGGCTGTTCTGACCATTATACCGACCCTGCTTGTCTGTGGATGGATTCAGTACCGGACATTAAAGCAGGACCTGGGGCAAAATATCGATATAACAGGACACCTGATCGGGGAATACTGTGCCTCGCCTTTGATATTTGAGGACCGGGCCGGGGCCGATGACGTGTTGAAAAGATTGGGCCATATGCCTAATATCCAGGCGGCTGTACTCCGTGATAAATTAGGTGCTGTTTTTGCCGTTTACAGCCGAAATGACGCCCACCTGCATCAATGTCAAGGCGGTTCAGCCCAGAAGGGTGTATTTGCGAACGGCTTTTATTGTATCACTCTGCCGGTTGTTTATGAGGGGGAGACCTACGGCACTATTGTGATTCATGCCGACACCAGTGAAATTTATGGAAAAATCAGAGGGTTTGGTATAACACTTCTGCCCTGGGCACTTGCCATCTTTGCCCTGGCCTTGTTTCTGGCTATTCTGCTTCAAAGAAAAATCTCAGGCCCTATTACACACCTGGCCGATATTACACACAGGATTGCCGTAAGCGAGGATTTTTCCATTCGCGCGCCGGCCGGCCGGAATGATGAAATCGGCCATCTTTACGACGGGTTCAATAACATGCTGGCCCACCTGGCCGATAGGGAGATCCAACGGGACCTTGCCCGAAAAGAAAAAGAAAGGCTGGAAAGCCAACTTTTTCAAGCCCAGAAAATGGAATCGGTCGGCCGCCTGGCCGGCGGCGTTGCCCATGACTTCAATAATATCCTGAGCGTGATTACCGGGTATTCCGAACTCAGCCTGATCGAGTTGGATGAGAATCATCCCATCTATGAAAATATAAAAACCATCATGGAATCCGGCCAGAGAGCTGCCAGGCTGACCCAGCAGCTGCTGGCCTTCAGCAGAAAACAGGTGGTCCACAAAGAAAAGCTCAATGTTAAAAGTGAAATTGAACTCATCCTTAAAATGATCAAACGGCTTTTAGGCGAAGATATCGAAATAGATGTGGTGCATGAGAGCGATGACCTTTGTATCATGGCCGACAGGTCCCAGTTGGAGCAGATCATTCTCAATTTAAGCGTCAATGCCAGGGATGCCATGCCCAAAGGGGGATCACTGACCATTGAAACCCGGATGGTAATCCTTTCTCCCGAGACCATGATCCGGCATTTTGATATTGAAGCCGGGCCCCATGCCTGCATTATTGTAACAGACACAGGAGAAGGGATGCCGCCGGATGTGATCAACCAGATTTTCGAACCTTTTTTCACGACCAAAGAAGGGGGTAAAGGCACTGGCCTGGGCCTTTCAACCGTTTACGGCATCATTAAACAAAACAAGGGATATATTGACGTATACAGCGAACCCGGTAGTGGAACTGCCTTTAAAATTTACCTGCCCATGATAGATGAGCACCATACTCAAACCCCGACAGAAAGCCCCCGAAATGCAGGCCATGACAGGCAATGCCACGAAACTATTCTTTTGGTTGAGGACGATGCAGGCCTGCGTCGGATGCTCTCTTCCAGCCTTTCAGGTCGTGGATATACAATCTTTGAGGCCGAGAATGGCGAGCAGGGAACAGCCATATTTGAAAAAAATAAAGATCGTATTGATCTGCTGATAACAGATATGGTCATGCCGGGCAAAAACGGGTTGGACATGGCCATGGAATTTCAGGCGACTTGTGCTGATCTCAGGGTCATTCTCATGTCCGGTTACACGGAAAATACGCTGATTCGTGATGGAAATATCCCTGCCGATATCACATTCATCAATAAACCGGTCACACCGTCCTCCCTTTCCCGAGTGATCGGCGAGGTGCTCGGCCCTGTGGTGTCTCCACCGCAATAGAAATGTTTCTTTATCGGAAAACAGATGGTGGGGTAACGCTGAATTTGTTTTTGGAAAATTTGGCTCAGGTTCAAAAAATAGAAACCTCATTATTTAAACGGGTCAACCCATTGATCCCATCACCTCAAAAAAACGCTGAAAGTCATCCGGACTTCCCGGCCTTCAAATATTTTGATAATTGAGCCGTTTTTCTCCGGCTCACGGTTCTAAAACACAAATACAACAAAAACCCAATACAACCCTTCTAAATTGATCCCGCTCCACCCCCATACCCGACGGACGTTACGTCCGCCGGCAATATTGACGTTGTTTTACTTTGTTTTTTTAAAAGGAGAAGTAGATGAAAATGCCCGCGTTCAAACCATTAATCTTAACAGGCCTGGCAGCGTTGACGGCGGCCGCTTTCCTAAGCCTGCCCGGCAGTGCAACCGCTGCTTCAGGGGGCAGGCAGGGCCTGTTTTTAACAGAGCTCTATCCCAATGATATCAGCCGCAGTTCCGTTTACGGCAATTCCGACGATCAGCTCGAATATGTGGAGGTCTTCAACACCACAGACACGCAGATCTCTTTCAATGATGCCTACGAACTGGATTATGAGTACCCTTCAGGAGACGACTGGATACTTAAACAGCTTACAGTAAAAACGGTTGACGGCAGCACAGGGGTCGTAATCGGCGCCCAAAAAAGCGCTGTGTTCTGGAACCGCCGGGATGATCTGGGCACCAGCGCCTCCGAAGCACAGTTCCGTGAAAGCTGGCATATTTCAGATGATGTTAAAATATTTGTAGTGTCCGGACAGAATGGATTTGCTGCCGACAACAGGGGATTTGCCCTGGTGGAAAAAGCGTCCGGAGAGATCGTCTCCCATTACCGCTACACCACAGGCGTGGATACGTCAGACGGCCTTGCCGTACAGCTTGCCATCCCGGATTCCGGCAGCGAAATGGCTGCCTGCGAACAAAACACCTTTGGCAGTCCTGGCACGGTATATTCCGAACAGTTTGACGTTTATTCCGGATCGGCCCCGGATGATCTGACCCCGTCCGGCCTTTTCATAACGGAAATTAGGCCCAATGACACCAGCAGAGGTAGTGCATACGGTGATTCAGGCAGCAATGACTACATGGAATGCATGGAGATCTTCAATGCAGGCGACGAGGATATCGACTTCAACACCGAATACGCCTTTGCCTACCTCTACAAAGCAAACTTCAATATCCAGCCCGTGACCACCTATGAAAACGCTGTTAATGCCAACACAGGTGATTCATCCGGAGTTGTCATCCCGGCCCACAGTGCGGCCGTTATCTGGTGCTATCGTGCAGAAGGCCTTTCCGGCAGCTATACCAGCTTTCCCACACAAGCTGATTTTCGCGCTGCTTACAATATTCCCGATGATGTGCCGGTCTATGCCCAGACCGGGCAAAACGGCTGGGGCAATACCGAGCGGGGCATCGCGCTGCTCAAAAAAGAAGACGACGGCCGCATGACCACGGCTTCCTATTACTTCTGGAACGGTGTCACTGATTTAAAAGACAACAAGAGCGTTGATCTGACCGTTGATCTTGACGGCCCCAAAATGTCCATCTATGCCGCGCAGAGCACTACCAATATGGGGACGGTGGAACCGTACCAGTACCAGTTCAGGACGGATGACGGCACCTCACCCGCCCTGACGCTGCTGGATGAATCCCAGAGCATCGCCCAGGGCGATTTTTTAAGAATCCCCTATGAATTTAAAGGCGGAGACACCCTGCCGGTAAATGCCGTTAACCTGTATTACAAACTCAACGGGCAGGATACCTATTCTGTGGTGTCCACTGTTAACTTTTCCATCTACAACAAATATTACGCCTTTATCGATAATTCCGAGTTGCTCAACGCCGAGTATGTTGACTACTACCTCAAGGCGTATAATGACTACCGTACCACTGTCACCGATGTGCGGCACATCACCATTGTCCAGGACAGTACGTACAACGGCATCCGGGTAAATTTCGACAATGTCGAAGCCACGGATGATGCGGTGTTGTCAGGTACAGTGAGCGTATCTGCCAAGGATTTCATCTCCCCGGGCAGTGGCATCTCCCTTGCCCTGGACGGCAGCAGCGTTACCACCACAACCTCCCTGGAACGTTCAGCCTATTTTACCTTTGAGTACAGCGGGGTGGATGCATACTTTAAAAACGGCCTGACTTCGGGGGAGAATGTCATTGCCGTATTTGCCAAATGCAGTGAAATTCCTTCAACCGACGCCATGGCCATTCCCGTACCCCAGGGGTATTTTACCTATAATGTGGATGGCTCCGCGTCCATTGAGCTCTCCTTGCGTGCCGGTACCTGGGGTTCCACTTTTGAAGCGGATACCGATGGCAACAATGATGACTTCACCGCGGGCAATTTTCAGCTTAAATTCACTGACGGTACGGTCATTACACCCGACACCGCCGTTGATATGAACGGTGATGCGGTTGATGCCGCTTCGACGGTAAAAATGGGTGACTCCAGCGGCTGCACCACCCGTGTCACCATGACATTTACAATACCTGTGGACAAGGTAGATGCCGTGGCCTTTGCACTGGACACAGCCCTTTTGTCGGACGGCACCCACACCCTGACAGCATCCGGCAGTGAAACCAAAGAGATCACCTTTACGGTTCTCAACACCGTTACCCCACAGGATGAAACCACAACCGCAGACGTTAATGTGGTCATGACCGTTGACAAGGAAAACCGGACGGCATCGGTCACCACGGACAGTGATGTGTCCACTGTCGGCATTTATGAGGCCCGGGATCTTGACACCGCCGGCATCAGCGAAGGGACCGGGGACAGCACGGCCCTTGCCGTCAGCCGGACGGGCACCGGTGCCACGGTATCAAACAACGGAGACTACCCCTACCAGATTCTTGAAATTCCGGTAAAATCTTCGGACATCACCGCATTGAGGGTAAAAGTAAACGCCCAGGCAGACTATGGTCAGGCTGTCCGGCTCTTCATCCTTGATCCGGACACCGAGACCTGGGATCTCATTGACAACACCACCGAGTCAAACGGCGTGATCACAGGCGTAGCCTCCCTTGCCGGACATACCTCGAACGGCACGGCAATGGTCCTGATCCAGGCCCGGGGCAGCGAGTATTCACCCTATGCCTATCCCGACATGTACACCACCACCAGCGACAACAATAACGCCTGGGACGGCACACACATTCCCGGACAGTATGACTTCTCCATTGCCTGGATCACAGACACCCAGTATTACGCCGAGCAGTATATGGACAACTTTAGCTCCATGACTGACTGGATTGTGGACAATGCCGATGCACTGGGCATTGAGTATGTTATCCACACCGGCGACATTGTGGATGAATTCAACGAAGAGTATGAATACGTCAATGCCAGTCAAGAGCTTGCCAAGTTCGAGGATGCCGGCATTCCCTACGGCGTGCTGGCCGGCAACCACGATGTGGCCCACGGTAACATGCGTTACGATCTTTACTGGAAGTATTTTGGCGCAGCCCGGTACAAGAACAGCCCGGTGTACGGCGGAACCTACAAAAACAACCTGGGACACTACGACCTTGTCACCGTCAACGGGGAAGAGCTCCTCTTTTTATACATGAGCTGGGATATCTACACCCCCGAAACCGACTGGATGAATGAGGTCCTTGCAAAATTTCCAGACCGTAAGGCTATTATCTGCATACACGGCGGTATAAACTCCGCCGGAACCCAGAGTTACACCAGTAATTTGGTGCTTGAAAATGTCTGCAAGAACAACAAGAACGTTTTTGCCGTTATCAATGGCCACTACCATGGGGCGTCTTTGAATATTGTGGGCTTTGATGATGACGGGGATGGTGAAAACGACCGCACGGTGTACCAGATCTGTACAGACTACCAGTCTGCGCCCGAGGGGGGCATGGGATATATCAAAATGATCTATTTTGACCTTTCCCATGACAAAATCTACATGAATTCCTACTCTCCGGTTCTTGATGACTACAACTACTTTGATACGCCCAAACTTGACAGCTACGGCATCGGCACGGTTGCCGCAGATATCGACATCGCCGAACTCCCCGTTGATTTTGACAGGGCTGCCCCAAAGACCCTGACGGTCTCTTCGGTATCGGTCACAGGCCTCACCGGTGTTGAACTCGGCAGTGCCGCTGCCGCAGGCAACACAGTAACGGATGTTTCCTACAATCTGAAGGTCAGTGCCAATAACGACATCTACGCCGTGTTAAAGAATGCCGGTGAAACGGCCGTCGGGTACACCGCCCCGGTTACCGTTAAAATAGATGGTGACTACGACCTGGACGGCGATGTGGACAAAGATGATGTTGCGCTGCTGCGCAAATATCTGCGCAAGGATGCAGCCTCCTATCCGATTTATGACCTGAACGGGGACGGCAAAATCTCCACGGCGGACATGAGACAGCTTACCAAATCCTGCACCCTTTCAGGCTGCAGACGCCCCTGATTGCAAGCGCTGCAGATATGGCTGCGAATTTTTTAAAAATAGAATAAAATTAAATATATAAGGAAAACAACCCTTGAAAAAATTAATAATGACCCTTGGTGTTTTTTTGGTGCTGACAACTTGTGCCCAGGCCGCCACTCTATCTTTTTCTTCCGACGCCATGACCGTTGCCGCCGGGGAGACCGTCTCTGTTGACCTTATTGTTTCAGGACTTGAAACAGAAGATTTAACGGCCTTTGATATTAATGTTGCATATAGTGACGCCCTGCTTTCCGTTGCCGGATACACGCTCTATGACGGACTTGGCGATATCGAATCAGGAGACGCTGAAGACTTCTACGACGAAGGATACCAGGCGGCAGGTATTGTCAATCTGTGCGAAATGACATGGCTGGAGGACGATGCGCTTTCGTTCCAGGCAGACAGCTTTGTTTTGGCCACACTGAGCTTTACAGCCATTGGCAGCGGCATCTGCGCCTTCACCATTCCCTATGAAGATCTGACTACAGTCTCTTCGGTACCTGTTCCGTCAGCCTTCACCCTTCTCGGGTTGGGGCTATGCTTTCTGGCAGGTATTGCCAGAAAAAAAGCTGTGGTAAAATAGCACCGCAGCTTTGGTAGAACGTAACACCGCCCATCAGCCTGCATACTGACAGCTGATGGGCGGTGCTAACGCAGTAATCCAATAGTTTGTACCGAAAAATTCCATTATTCCGAGTCGCTTCAGCTACCTTTCATGAAATTAACGTTTAACTTCTTGAAATAGAATTTTTTTTGTGGTTTGCTGTAAACAACATAAGAAATGCCAAAGTCTATTCACTTCAATTATATTCGGATCATAGTTTTCCATTGACAAGGCCTTCATTGACAGGGCTTTAACTGATAGGAAAGAAGATGACGACACAAGACCACAGCCGGGGAGAAGAAACCATTGCTAATGCCGTTGCATTGGATATATTAAATTCAAAATTCAAAATACCGCCCATGCCGGCCAATGGGCCAAAACTGATGTCCCTGGTTAGAAAACCCATTGATAATATAAAAGTGGATGATTTTGTAAAGATCATTGATTCTGATCCGGGGCTTTTATCCTTGATTCTAGAACTTGCAAATTCAGCCTATTTCAAGGGTGTTGATGAAGTGTACAGTTTGCGGTCGGCCATTGTCCGTGTCGGATTGCAGGAGACCATCAATTCCGCCAATCTCTATTTTTTCCAAGGCCTATTTCCAAAGATTCCTAAGATAGATGGATTTCAAGTTCAGGCGTATTGGGCATTTTCCTGGTCTTGCGCCAACGCCGCAAGACGTCTGGGCCATCCAAACATGAATATGGATGTCAATCCCGGTGAATTGTACATTGCAGGACTGCTGCACGGTATCGGCAAGTTGATCCTTGCGATTCAATATCCGTTTGAATTTGGAAAATGCCTCCAAACCGCAGCCAGATTAAAATTGCCCCTTCATATAGTGGAGCTGGATGAGTTTGGTGCAACAGACGCCCATATCGCATCAAAACTATTTGAAATATGGCACATACCTTCCCGGGTTTGCTCGGGTGTTAAATTCTACCAAAATCCAGGTCTGGCACCAGAGAAAGAAAAAAATATGGCGGCCTTGCTTCAGTTTGCCTATGCCGTTGCCGCCGCATCCGGGATTGGGAAAAACGGCGATGGCTGTGTCAGCGCCCTTGAATCCACATGGATCGCCGGACAACCCGAATTACCGTTGTTTAAAAAAGAGGCTCAGGAGGCGGTCGTCAAAGAGATCCATGCTTCCCTGAAAGAAAAATCAGAAAGCTTTACAGGTGTGGCCCCCCAAACACAAGCGTCGGCCGGGGGGCCGGACCAAGGCAAATTCCGGCACCAAAACAGGGAAAGAAAAGACCTTTCAATGCCGCCCGCCCAGGAGCCCGCAAAGGCCAACCCGTCCACCATCGGGGTGTTTACCTGGATCCGTTCGCTGTTTCATTGACAAACTTAAGATTTTTTTTGTGTTTCAACGGTGTTCAGGCACCGTCGGCGCGGTGTTTAAGATACCCTGTGTCGTCGGGCAAGCCTGATGTGCGCGCCGTTGAATTGGCAAGTTGATCACACTTCTCATTCAATGGGTTGCCGGCATGGCCTTTTACCCAGAAGAACCGGACATCAAGACCTTCCAGCAACTCCAGAAGCCGCTGCCACAGGTCCGGATTCATGGCCGGGGAGCCGTCGGATTTTTTCCAGCCCCGTCGTTTCCAAGATTTTGCCCAGTTTTTGGTAATCCCGTTGACAACATACCTGGAGTCCGAATGCAGGCAGATGGGACGAGTCTCTCCGTCAAGGGCTTCAAGGGCCGTGATAACAGCCAAAAGCTCCATGCGGTTGTTGGTGGTCAGATTAAACCCGCCGCAAAACGTTTCCCCTGATTCAAACACAACCCCATACCCCCCTGGACCGGGGTTGCCGATGGCCCCGCCGTCCGTATAGACCATCACGGCATTTTCCGGGTAATCATTCTGGGCCGACGGATCCTGCCCGGATTTAGTTGCTTTTGAGGCAGATTTAAAATTTTTAGATGAGGCCCCGGATGTTGTATAAGACGGATCCTCCAAAAAGGCCAAGGCTTCCTGTTTTGTTGAAAAACTTTTGAATCTGGCCCCTGCAAATCCTTTGACCTGGCGTTCTGCTTCGGGCCATGATGTGAATATACCTGTTTTGCGGCCCCTGGCCACTGCGTAGAATTTCATGGCTTGAAATATAGAGGCAAAGAAAAGGAATGTAAAGACACATCTGTGTATCAAAATTGGGCTGTTTCTTGAAATAAATATGCAGTCGGTGTAGAGTATTGAAACAATAACGGATCAATTGCAGCATGTTGCCGCCGGTTTTTAGGTGCCTGAAACCTAAAAAAAATAGGAAAGGCCGGATAAAACCAGGCGGTTAAACTGTTTGCATTAACCATAAAGGAGGAAAAATGGAACCCACTAAATTCCGTGAATCAAGACTGGCCATCAACCGATTGTGTGATCAAATGGATCAGCTTATAGAACAAAAGGAGATCGATGAGTCAAAGGCCTGCTTTGACCAGGCATTCGGTGAACTCGACGAGCTGCGGCCCAAGGCTTCAGGTGATATTCAGGAACGTTCGGTAAAAAACCTGGCAATGAAGCTTAAGGGCATGGAAGTCAGGATTGCCAAGCTGAAAACCAAGGGAACCGCATCATCCGTTTCAGGCTCCCGGGTAAAAAATAATATTGAATGGGACCTTGACCGGGTGGCAGAATTATCAAATAATTTTCTTGAAAAAGTATTGCAAAACATGGCAGGTGATTCCGAATCCAAAGTACTGTTCGGTACCACGGGCAAGGGAATCCGTCCCAACTACCAGATTGATTTCAAAGATGGTCAAAGCGAATCATTTACAGGTTCCGGGCATAAGCCCAAAGCAGGCCCCGCCGGCCAGGCAGCAAAAAATTTATCCACACCCTTTTCCTTCCAGGATATCAACGGCATTGTATTCAAGACAGGTAATTAAAGGATTTAAAACCCAATGAAAGCAATCAGAACACTGGTTTTTTTTGTATGCATACTTTCTGCAATGTCTGTTTTCAGCCGGCCGGTCCGTGCTGACGAGGCCGCTTTGGCCACCCAGGCCCTCAAGGTCAAAATTGACGAGATCCTTGATGTGCTTAAAACCCCCGAACTTAAGGGGGATGAAAAAAAAGAGGTTCGCAGGCAAAAGATTCGTGACATTGTTCTGCAGAGTTTTGATTTTGGGCGCATGGCCCAGTCCAGCCTCGGGAAATACTGGAGAGGAAGAACTCCGGAAGAAAAACAGGCTTTTACCGTTCGGTTCCAGCGTCTGATTGAAAATACCTATATTTCCAAACTTGAAACCTATACCAACGAACAGGTGGTATACCTTAATGAGCAACGCAAAACCAAACAGAACCGGGAGTACGCAAAAATTCAGACCCAGATTATTACGGCCGATGGTACTGAAATTCCCATTGCCTATATGATGTACCGGCAGGGAACAGAACCTTGGTTGGTGTTTGATATAAATATTGAAGGTGTCAGTATGGTTAATAATTACCGTTCCCAATTTGCTGAATTTCTTGGTCAAAAATCGTTTTCACAACTTCTTGAGGACATTGATGCAAAAAACAGTACCACCTAGTGTTTGAACATAAAATTTTTCATTTAAATCCATGCCGGCCCGGGCGCAAACGGGCCGGCATTTTTTTTTCTGCACACGTTCCCATCAAACTCTAATCAAATTTTAATTTTTGTATATTACCATTGTAAACTTAAGTATTGTGCCTTCGGACTGCGGGCAACACGTTAAATCGAGCAAAAACACTTTCCTTATTAAAAGAATGACTGATGACAATGAAGAAATAATGGAGAAATAAAAGCGGTGTTGGATTGGGCATGCACATGGGTAGAACAAGAAAAAAGTGCAGAACAAAACACAAATCTAACGTTTGGTTAATATAATGTTAAAATAAATCTAATAAATTTGACCAAGGTTATATAAAAAAGTGCTGTGTAAGCGGTGCGGAGCTTTTAATTTTTATTTGCAGGTATATCCTGGATGCTGATAGACCGGATCGGCCCAGGGCCGTTAATTTGAACATTTAACCACACAAGGATTCCAGATTTTAAGGAACGCGGATGACATCGATTCATTTGATTGTAACATTTTTGGTGCTGATCCTTTTGGGCTTTTATATGGGCCGCAACAAGGCTATGGCCGTTTGCACAGCCCTGGGTGGGCCAAAGGCACTTCACTCTAGTCCCTTTTATTACGGGACGCTGACTGCCATCTGGTGTGCGGTGCCGGCATTGATCATTTTTTCGTTCTGGCTGTTTTTTAAATCCACCATCATCATGGATATAGTGGTTTCAGGACTACCTGATCAGATTCGGTCGCTGCCCGACACCCGCCTCAATCTTATCGTCAATGATATCAAAAACGCTGTGTCCGGCCATAGTATGAGTGGCCGTAACAGTTCCGTCATTCTGGCCGCAGTCGAGCATTACAAAAGCCTTGAGATGTTGGCCCAGACCGCGTTAAGCATCATCGTAACCGCAATTGGGCTGGTCGCCGTTGCCGGTGTCCGTTTGAAAATTACACCGAGGCTTCGGGCCAGAAATCATGTGGAAAAAATAGTTGAAATCCTGCTTATTGCCTGCGCGGCCCTGGTTGTTTTTACAACCCTATGCATTGTCATTTCCGTATTGTATGAAGCGATTCGGTTTTTTAAAATTGTGCCGGTACATCAATTTTTACTTGGATTTGACTGGAGTCCCCAAATGGCTGTTCATGCCGAGCAGATTGTCTCTTCCGGTTCATTCGGCGTTATTCCCATACTTTATGGCACCATGCTCATTGCCGGTGTTGCCCTCTGTGTCTCTGTGCCGTCAGGGCTTATGGCTGCTATATATCTGTCCGAATACGCTGGCAAAAAATTTCGTCGTATCGCCAAGCCCCTTTTGGGTATTTTGGGCAATATCCCCACGGTTGTTTACGGTTTTTTTGCAGTCCTTTTTGTGGCCCCGGCCATTAAGCATGCGGGGGATATTTTAGGTATCCCGGTATCTTCGGCAAGTGCTTTGGCTGCCGGGGGGGTCATGGGAATGATGCTCCTGCCTTTTGTCGGCTCCTTGTGCGACGACGTGATTAATGCCGTGCCACAGTCGTTGCGCGACGGCGCCCTGAGTCTTGGATCCACCCCGAGTGAAACCATTGTAAATGTTGTGCTGCCCGCAGCCCTTCCCGGCATTGTGGGGGCGGTGCTGCTGGCCGTGTCCCGGGCCATCGGAGAGACCATGATTGTTGTAATGGCCGCCGGGTTGTCTGCGAACATGACCGCAAATCCTTTACAGGCCGTCACAACGGTTACAGTGCAGATCGTCACATTGCTGGTGGGCGAGCAGGAATTTGACAACGCCAAGACCCTGGCTGCCTTTGCCCTGGGACTTGTACTGTTTGTTGTTACCGTGATTTTAAACATGGTGGCCTTCACGGTGGTCAGAAAATACAGGCGGCATCATGAATAATTTAAATAATGCACAGAAAAACGAAAGAACCATTGATATTGTCAAAAAAGGGTTGAAACGGCGCCGCCGCAAAGAACGCTGGTTTCGTCTGTTCGGCGGGGCTGCCGTTATGATCAGTTTGGGCTTTTTGTCATTATTGCTCATTTCTATTGTTTTTAATGGATATACAGCGTTTCAGCAGACCATGGTCCGGCTGGATGTTTTTTTGGATACCAAGGTCATAGACAAAAACGATCTTGCCGGTGCAAATTATTCAAAATTGATTCATGACAGTTTGCTGGCTGTTGCCCCGGATGTGACAACATTTTCCGATAAGCGAAAGTTGTACGCAATGGTGAGTATTAACGCGGCCTTTATGCTCCAGGAGTTTGTGCAAAAAAATCGGGATGCGCTTGGAAATACCATTCAGATATGGGTGCCGGCCGCTGCCGATGTGGACATGCTGTTCAAAGGCCATGTGGATTTAGACAAACCCCAGTCCCAGAGACGTATTGATGACCGGCAACTTGCATGGGTGAACCTCCTGGCATCCCAAAAAAGGATTAAAAAGGTATTTAACAAGACCTTTTTCACCGCAGGCGATTCTAAAGAGCCAGAACTTGCCGGAATCCGCGGGGCGGTGTGGGGATCCTTTTACAGCCTTTTGGTCACACTATTCTTGGTGCTTCCCATTGGAATATCGGCTGCGGTGTACTTGGAAGAATTTGCAGTTAAAAACAGGTGGACCTACCTTATTGAGATGAATATTAATAATCTGGCTGCTGTGCCATCCATTGTATTCGGGCTGCTGGGGCTGGCCGTTTTCTTGAATTTTTTTGGATTTCCCCGATCTTCCCCGGTTGTAAGCGGTCTGGTTTTGGCGTTGATGACGCTGCCGGCTGTTATTATCAGCAGTCGTTCCTCTTTAAAAGCTGTGCCGCCCAGTGTCCGTGAAGCAGGTCTCGGCATTGGTGCCTCCAAAGTCCAGTTGGTGGCGCATCATGTTATGCCCCAGGCCCTGCCGGGTATGATCACCGGAATTCTTTTTGCCATGTCCCGAGCCCTTGGGGAGGCGGCACCCCTTTTAATGATCGGTATGGTGGCCTTTATTGCAAATATTCCTGACGGATTCACAGATCCTGCCACGGCCCTGCCCGTACAGATTTTTCTTTGGGCAGGCAATCCGGAACGGGCTTTTTTGGAAAAATCGTCAGCTGCCATCATGGTGCTTTTGTTTTTTTTGATTATCATGAACGGCACCGCTGTTATGTTAAGAAAAATATTTGAAAAAAATCAGTAAGACCCAATCCTATTATTGTACAATGCGTATTGCAGGAGTTGCCTATGAAAAAATTGAACGTTGCTTTGATTGCCTTGGTCTATCTGCTGAGTTTGGGAACACGTTCGGCAAGCGCCGATGCTGCAAGGGACTATATCTCCATTGTCGGATCTTCAACCATTTATCCTTTTGCCACTGTGGTTGCAGAAAATTTTGGAAAGAAAACACATTTTAAAGTGCCGAAAATTGAATCCACAGGATCAGGAGGTGGCCATAAGCTTTTTGGTGCCGGCATTGGTGTCAGGTATCCGGATATTACCAACGCCTCGTCCCGGATTACCAGAAGCCAGTTGATAAACGATTTTAAAAATGGTGTCAAAGATGTTGTTGAGGTCAAAATCGGTTATGACGGCATTGTTGTTGCAAATTCCAAACATACCCAGGTGTATCGATTGACCCGAAGGGATCTGTTTCTGGGGTTGGCAAAGCAGGTTCCTGTGCCGGGGGATGTCGGTGTCTTACAGCCAAATCCCTATGCAAACTGGCACCAGATAAATCCTTCTCTTCCTGCCGTCAACATTGAGGTGCTTGGCCCCCCGCCGACCTCGGGGACCCGTGATGCGTTTATGACACTGGCCATGGAGGGCGGGGCAAATACATTTGCTTGGATCAATCAATTGAAAAAATCAGATAAAAAGAGATACAAGGTGATCTGTCACACCATCCGGGAAGACGGGGCCTATATTGAGGCCGGGGAGAATGACAACCTGATCGTGGAAAAATTGATCAAATCCGATAACACCTTAGGTGTTTTTGGGTTTTCTTTTCTGGACCAGAACAGTGATCGGCTCCAGGGCGCTTTTATTGACGGTGTGCAGCCGACATTTGAATCCATTGCCGATGCAGGCTATCCGTTGTCGCGCCCCTTGTATGTTTATGTCAAAAAGGCCCATGTCGACAGCATCCCCGGAATGAGAGCGTTTCTGGATGAGTTCACCAATGAAAATACCTGGGGGGATGAGGGCTACCTGACAACCAAGGGGCTGATTCCCATGCCGCCAAAGGAGCGCCGGCATTATAGAAAAGTTGCTAAGGACCTGATCCCTTTAACCTTGGATGATCTCAATTATTAGCCATTCCCGGCTTTAACCCACAACAACGGTTGAAAGGTCCGGATGACCACACAGATTTTCTTAAAAGGATAGATACAAATAAAAATGAAAGAGGAACAAATAACCGATCATCCACCCAAAAGGCCCGGGCGAGGTCCGCTGATTGAGCGCACGGAGCGCACAACCGTGGGGCAGGCGGCGGTTGACAATCCTAAAATGAGCTGCCAGAACCTTGCGGTTTATTACGACTCCAGAAAAGTCATCAGCAATATTTCCCTGGACATCGGCCGCAACGAAGTCCTTGCCATGATCGGGCCTTCGGGGTGCGGTAAATCGACTTTTTTGCGCTGTTTGAACCGGATGAACGATACCATCGAAGGATGTCAGGTGACCGGGCAGGTCATCATGGATGGAAAAAATATATATGACAGCGACGTGGATGTGGTGCCGCTAAGGGCCCAGGTGGGAATGGTATTCCAAAAGCCCAATCCTTTTCCCAAATCCATTTACAACAACATTGCCTATGGTGCAAGAATCCACGGCCTTGTCCAGACCCGTGATGAGACCGACGAGCTGGTTGTGGGCGCTTTGAAACGTGCAGGTCTTTGGGGAGAAGTCAAAGATCGGCTGAAGATGCCGGGAACAAGTCTGTCCGGCGGGCAGCAGCAGCGTTTATGCATCGCAAGGGCCATTGCAGTGGATCCGGAGGTGATTCTCATGGATGAACCCTGTTCCTCTCTGGATCCCATTGCGACTGCCATTATCGAAGAACTCATTGATGATCTCAAGCAAAATTACACCATCGCCATTGTGACCCACTCCATGCAGCAGGCATCCCGAATCTCCCAGCGTACCGCCTATTTCCACAAGGGAGATCTCATTGAAGTGGGACCCACGGACCAGTTGTTCTTAAATCCGCTGCACCAGCTCACCGAGGATTATATCACCGGTCGGTTTGAATAGGGATGACACAACTTTGCCTGAGACAAAAACGTATGGAACATCTTTTTTGCCCAATTGCGTACACCGCGTATCAGGCACTCTATTATATCATTGGTAAATGTGCTACAGTGCACAAAACTATTTGACCTTACCAAATCAGATGGTATAAAAATTGCTGATTTGGATAGGCATTCAGCATGAAAATGGTTTACTTGATACTGAATAAAAGGATAACACCAGCAAAGGAGGTAGTACTAAATGAACTTTAAATCCGTAGATGAGATTCTGCAATTTGCCATTGACAGAGAAAAAGACGCTGTTGATTTTTATGCATCTTTCGCCCAGGAGGCACCCTCTGAAGCATTGAAACAAACGTTCATGGATTTTTCCAAAGAGGAACAAAAACATGTGACGCTGCTTTCCGATATTTCCGGAAACAAGGAGATGATCGACAGTTATGAGCTGACAACAATTCCTGATCTGAAAATAAGCAACTACATGGTCGAGACCGAATACGAAAAAGGCATGCCCATGCCCGAAGTTTTGAAACTGGCCATGAAAAGAGAGGAAAAATCAGTCAAGCTGTATCAGGTACTCGGGGAAAAAACCGATAATGCCGATGCAAAAAAACTGTTTCAGATCCTTGTTCAGGAAGAGTCCAAACATAAACTCGGCCTGGAATCCATGTATGATGATTATCTGGCTGACAACGAAGGATAATTTTTTGACCCTGATCCAAAACTAAAGAACAACGCCAAGGCGGAGTATGGGAAACAAAAAGCAATTAAAGTTGATTTCTTGGAATGTGAACGGGCTTCGTGCGGTTTTAAAAAAGGATTTTTTCGATTCTGTAACGGCGATGGACCCCGATATTCTTATGCTCCAGGAGACAAAACTTCAGGAGGATCAGCGCAGTGACCCCATGATTCGGTTTGGCGATTATGAGAGTTTTTGGAATTATTCAGCCGTTAAAAAGGGGTACTCCGGTGTTGTCTCTTACACGCGGATTCCTCCTGATGCTGTGACCACCAATTTTGGAAAAAGCGAGTATGACGGTGAAGGTCGTGTCGTTAGAATGGATTTTGAACGGTTTGTTCTGTTTAATATCTATTTTCCCAACGGCCAGATGAACGATGAAAGACTTTCCTATAAATTAGCGTTTTATGAATGGTTCCTTGATTATGCCCAAAAATTAAGAGATGAGGGAAAATCAATCATCGTCACCGGTGATTTTAACACGGCCCACAACGAAATCGATCTGAAAAACCCTGGACCAAACAGTACACGGTCCGGGTTTTTAAGGATTGAGCGGGATGTGCTGGATAAAATGGTGGATATGGGATATGTGGACACCTTTCGACATTTTTACCCTGAAACGGTGAAATATTCGTGGTGGTCCTACCGTTTCAATGCAAGAAAAAATAACGCGGGGTGGCGCATCGATTATTTTTTTGTCACCCGCGATCTCATTGAAAGCGGTGTTGTAAAAGACGCATTTATCGACAATGATATCTTTGGTTCTGATCATTGCCCGGTCGGATTGGTGGTTGACGTGTAAACGCTTAACCACATCCTAATACTGAAAACGCCCTGTCCGGCACATATCGGACAGGGCGTTTTCGTTTCCAGTGGTCGAGTAAAAAAAATTAAACATAGCAGCTTTTTGTCGGCGAAACCGGTTTTATAGTATTTTTTCTACCGGCCGCCTTTCGGGCACAAAGTCGGGCACCATCTCAAGGTTGTGCACCTTTTCTGATACATAAAGTCCGCAGTAACAGGCCCCGAATTCTTCCATATCCGGCTTACGGTACTCGCAGGGACAAATAATGTCCTTGTCGTGCTCTCTGTCTCCACAGGCCAGACGGCAGGGACAGGCCATGTAACCGTATCTTTCCCTGTTGAGCTGAAGACTTTCGAGCAGTTCAAATACCAGGTCCTTATCCTTGTTAAAAAATGCGCCCTGTTTCTCCTGTGATTTTTTGAGTGCCTCATAAAGCTGTTCTGTGTTCATTCGTTTATTCCCAATGCTTTTTTAATATCATTTTGTTTGTTGCCGACAATTACGGTATTTTTGTCTATTTCAATGGTGGGAAAAGAGCATCTTGGGTTCAATTCTTTTATTTCTTTTAGAATTTCTTTTCTTTCATCCCCCTTAAGGTCGTCAACCTGCACGTATTCATATTTAATATTGTAGTCGTCGAACAGCTTTCTGGTTGCTCTGCAGTGGCTGCAGGTACTTAATCCGTATAGTTTGGGGATACAATTATCCATTTAAGATCAACTCCTTTATATATAAATCAATTTTCTTTTGTGTGTCATTCATATTACCAATAACTCACCAGCCATTGCCGGTAACTTATATTAAGCACATATTATGCCTGGTCAAATTTTGATGTCAACGTTCAATTTTTTTTGTGCTGCGCTCGCTTTTTTAGAATTTTATAGGCGAAATGGTTCGCGGGTAACGTGTCATAATTTCGCGTGCAGGTGTGAAAACCGTCACCTGATTTCGCATTGTTTTTCAAGATGTCGTGAAAAAAGCTTTGGTCGTTTCGGTGAATCCATGGCGCGTCAATGGGTTGCCTTGTTCGCAAGACAGGGAATTGCAGGATATTTTTAATATAAAATTGATTTTTTCTCTTGCTTTTTGTTTTTGTGTTTTTTATATTCGTAGAAATTCTTTCATGAAATATCAAACAGAAAAAAAACTTACGAAAAATTAATTTACAATCAGGTTTTGTTATGTATCGTCAATGATATGTCTTGAGATACGTCTTGATGAGACATATATGTGTTAACGCTATCCTTTTGTGGCGAGCTTGTTAACATATATTTCCGGTTAAATCTTAATATCGGCAATATACTGCTGCAAATTCGCAAATAAATAAATGATGGTATTGTTTTTGCAAAATTTCTGCATTAGATTAATGATCGGGTTTGGATGCTTTTGACCAATCCCGGCTGAATTAAGGAGGCAAAAAGATGACTAAAGTGATTGCATACAAGAAGGCGGAAAGCCGGTCAGAAAAAAAACGGGCTCCTTTTTATGGTGCGATTAAGTCTGAAAATGAAATTTATTTTCAAATAGCCTCTTTATTCCGGGAGGCAACCAAAGGCCGCAGACAATTATCCGGGCAAATGCTTGAGCAGATGCTAAAGGCAAAACAAGCCAATAGCTTCGGCAATGCGTCTGCATTCAACCCGTATTGACGATGGCAGGGTCATAAACTGGCTCTCACAGACTGCGGATCAAAAAATTTTTAAAACAAAAGGAGTGTTATCAATGGCTGAAAAAATGGGAATTTATAAGTGTCAAAAATGCGGCAACATTGTTCAGGTTCTTCATGGTGAACAACCGCCGGCAACCTGCTGCGGAAAACCCATGGATCGCCTGGTGGCCAACACAGTTGACGCCGCTAAAGAAAAGCATGTTCCCGTACTTGAGAAAATAGAAGGTGGTTACAAAGTGTCTGTGGGCAGTGTTGCCCATCCCATGACAAAAGAACATTATATTGAATGGATTGAACTTGTATCCTGTGACGGTGCATATGTTCAACGCATGATGCTCAAACCGGATGCGGCCCCCGAAGCGGTTTTTAAATGCGATTCAGACAAAGTTGAAGCCATGGCTTATTGCAATCTTCACGGACTGTGGAAAGCTTAAAAATTGTAAGATCAAAAGTTTTTTTGGATAAAACCAGGCCTCTGTAAACCCGGAAAACTCTGGTTTTCCCATATTAAACGGCCCGCTGTCTTTGCAATTAAAGACAGCGGGCCGTTTTGTTTAAATTAACTTAGTAAGATCTGATCATGGGCCTCAAAACCGTCAGCTTTTTTTACACATCGGCAAATTAATCCCTAAGGCCTCACCACATATTCACGTTTTTGCCCCCCAGGTTCTTTTGATAAAGTTATTTTAAGTTGTCGAGGATTCCTATATTATGACTTTTGTACAAGAACTGAATCATTGTTCAAACATAGCGGGTAAGCTGCCTGTTTTTTGATTTTGTGGTTAGTTTTTTGGCCGTGACAAAACATTGAGGATTAATATTGTATGACTAAAAACGTGTTTACACAAAAAACCACAATTTTGGCCCCGGTTTCCAAGGTCTTTACCTGGCATGCCAGAGCAGGCGCCATTGACCGGCTTACGCCGCCCTGGGCACCGTTGACTTTGGTCTCAAGAAAGGGCAGGGGGATTGATAAAGGCGTTGAAGTTACCTTCAAGATAAAAGTTTTTGGGATTCCCATGACATGGAAGGCCCGGCACATTGATTACAAAGAGAACCAAATGTTTCGGGATCGCCAGCTAAAGGGGCCGTTTGCCGAATGGGAACACAGTCATTTGTTTCATGAACAGGCAAATGATTCGACCGTGATGGAGGATCGGGTTAAATTCCGGCTGCCATTCGGCATTTTCAGCCTTCCTTTTTATGGATATGCCAAAAAGGAGCTTGGACGTATGTTCGCCTATCGGCATCGGGTGCTCAAATATGATATGGAGCACCGGGTGGACAAAGTCCCAACCCAGCGGATATTGATTTCAGGCGGGTCCGGGCCCATTGGAAAGGCTCTGGTCTCTTTTTTGAAAACCTGTGGGCATGATGTGATCCGTCTGGTTCGCGATCCTTTCCACCGGTCGGATGATACGTGCTTTTGGGATCCCTACCAGAATGTTTTGGATATGGATGCCATAGGTCCCGTTGATACTGTTATCAATTTAAACGGATTGGATATTTCGAGGGGAAGATGGACCAGTCGTCAGCGTGCAAAAATTCTGGATTCACGGGTCATTCCCACCCGGGTGCTTGTGGGAAAAATGAAACAGATGGACCAGCCGCCGGCCACGTTCATCTCTGCGTCCGCCATCGGGTTTTATGGGGATGGCGGTGCCGACAGGCTGACTGAAAAAAGCCAAAGCAAGGATTGCTTTATCGCCCGGGTCTGCAGTCAGTGGGAAGCCGCTTCCATCGGTGCCGAAAAAGCAGGTATCCGCACGGTGCAGCTGCGCATCGGGGTGGTCCTGACGCCGGCCGGCGGGGCCCTTGAGCGTATGTATCTGCCTTTTTTAATGGGGTTGGGTCCACGCCTGGCCCATGGTGGGCAGTACATGAGCTGGATCGGTATGGAAGATGTTCTGGGCGCTATTCTTCACATCCTTGGCAACAAGGAAATCCGGGGACCTGTAAATCTCACGGCTCCCGAACCTGTGACCAATGGCGAATTTACCAGAACCTTTGCCCGGGTACTGGGCAGGCGGGCACCCTTTGTGCTGCCCGAGAGGGTGGTTGCGGCCCTTTGGGGGGAGATGGGGAAGGAAACCCTGCTGGCCTCTGCCAGGGTGATGCCTGAAAAATTAATTCAAAGCGGTTATCGTTTTTTGCATCCAAAACTGGAGACGGCCCTGGGCCATGTGCTGGGACGATTTGCCGCAAACAACAGTGACGGAACAAAGTAAATGACAATTCGATTAAAGATTTTATTTTCCTCTTTGATGATTTTGGCTTTGGGACTGGGATATGCTGATATTTATTTTCCTTTGGAGAATTTAAGTTTTGAGCGCCTGCACATATTTTTGTTCAATCTGTGCAGTGGCGGTACGATCCTTTTGTATTACACCGAGCGGCAGCACAAAGTATCCAGCCGAGTCAGGCTCTTTTTTTTGCTTTCCCTGGTCTATGCGTTTAGTGCTTTTTTCAAGTTGTATCCGCTTACTTTAGTCGTATCCGTGGTGCTTTGCTGCCTGGTTGAAAAAATACGTATCAGCAAATTCACCCCAGTACCCTATCAGTTCTTTTTGCCCAAGGTGCCGGTGACTGAAAAATTTCACCAGGCCTCTTTATTGTGTCTGTCCATCGGCATTGCCATGGCCTCTGTGGTGATCATCAACAATGAATACATCCACTGGGTGCACATGGAAAAATTGACCCTGGATACCTTTTTTCTGGGGTATTCATTCCCCTTGTCGCTGATCACTTTGTCTTTGGTGTTCGGTATGCTTAAAAAAATAGAAGGCCCCCAGAGCAAATCCCTCATGGAGGTCTGTTTCTGGACCATTACGGTCGGGGTGATTGTCTTTTTTATTTTTATTTTGTTTGAAAAATTCATGCCCCAGATTTTTGTGACCGCAGCGTTGTTTACCGCCGTTGTCATGGTTTTTATGCTCTATTATACCTTTGCGGATAATATGCAGCAAAAAAAGTTTTTAACCTCTGGGATCGGCTTTTTAATCGTAACAGCTGTGACCGGCATCGCCTATATTTGTTTGCAGATGCAAGATGGCTATGATCCTTTGAAAACCAAATGGCTGCTGCACATCCATGTGTTTGCATCCCTTTACGGCTGGAACCTGTGCGGTCTGTCCGTCATCTGCCGGTTTGACGATTTTCCCATCAGGCTTCACTCGAGCACCGTGATCATGGTACACTGGCTCACGGCATTGGTGCTGGCTCCGCTGGGGATATTCTACGAGTGGTTTGCGGTACTGGCAGTTGTCGGATATGCATTTATTACCTTGACTCTGTTTTTTTCAGGAAACGGACAAATGACTTATGATCAGTAACCGGGAAAGAGTTAAGCAGTTTCTGTCCCTTTTTTCAGGAACCTGCAAGGTGCTTGTCATCATCAACGCAGATCCTGATGCCATTGGATCGGCCATGGCCGTAAAGCGTCTTTTATGGCGCAGGGTCAGTGAAGTCACCATCACCTATTTTAACCGGATCACCCGGCCGGACAACCTGGCCATGATTGAGTATACCGAAGCCGGTATGGTGCCGTTGGCCAATGTGGACAAGTCCGCGTTTGATAAATTTGTGGTGGTGGATTCCCAGCCCGATCATAATGAAAATTTTTCAGGTATCGAATATGACGCCATTATTGATCACCATCCGTTATCCTGCAGTGACGGCACCTTTGTGGATATCCGGCCTGAATACGGGGCCTGCTCAACTCTGTTCACCGAATACCTGCGAAGCATGAATGTAAAACCGTCGGCAAAATTGGCCTCCGCCTTGATGCTGGGTATAAAAACGGATACAGCCAATTTTACCCGCCAGGCATCATCCAAAGATATCAGGGCGTTTCAGTTTTTGTACAAGTATGCCAACATGAATATTGTCACCAAGGTGGAGCGGGCCTATATGACGGAATCTGACCTGAATTTTTTGGGCAATGCCATCAAAAACAGGACCATCCGGGACAACCGGGCCTTTTATCATGCCGGAATCATATCCAAACCTGATGAACTGGTGGTGGCTGCCGATTTTTTTCTCTCCATTGCCGGGGTCAACTGGAGTGTGGTGTCCGGCGTGGTGGAAAAAAAATTGATTGTGATTTTGCGCAACGATGGGTTGCGCAAAGGTGCCGGTAAGACTGCCCAGGAGGCATTTAGTAAATTCGGATCTGCCGGGGGACACAAAACCATGGCCAGGGCTGAACTGGATATCTCCTTGATCCGCAAAGAGATCAAACGGGTCAACCAGAAGGCCTTGACCCAGTGGGTGCTTGAACGCATTACCCAAACTGCGGGAAAAAAGATCGAATAGCCGGAATCGGCGTGGGATGTTTTATGCCCCGCTTGGACCCGATCTGGTTCGGGACCCGATCGGGTCAGGTCCGGGGCAGGGACTGAAAAAGGACAGGGGGGCTAAGCCTGTCTTTTAAATTCGCATTTGGGATCACCGCATACAGGACAGTTCCAGTCTTCGGGCAGGTCTTCAAAGGCCGTACCCGGAACAATGCCGTTTTCAGGATCGCCTTTTGCCGGGTCGTAAACATAATCGCAGGGCCTGCATGCGCCCGGACTGCCGTCACATCCAGGTGCATCATCATACACGTAGCCATTGGGACCGCATTCATACTTATCCATTCTTATTCCTTCATGTTATGAAAACGCCGATTGCAAAAAACAATGCAACCGGCGTTGAATTGTGCGCGAATGCACCGGGCCTGCCTATGATCCAGGGCAGTGCCGAGCCATGGCGCGACTATTCTTTTTCAAATTCATCTTTGGATGCGCCGCAGACAGGACAGACCCAATCTTCGGGAAGATCAGCAAATGCTGTGCCGGGATCAATACCGCCGTCCGCATCGCCTTCTGCCGGATCATACACATAACCACAGGGGCCGCATACATATTTGTCCATATTTTTTCTCCTTATTAAGTTTTCTCAGTTTATAAATACAGGCCCAATCCGATATCAAACCTGCACAAAAAAGTACTATAATTAATATGCTTCGTCCATGTCCAGATCTTCGTCGGACACAGGATCCTTGAATAAATAATAAGACCAGGTCTGGTATGCAATGACGAGCGGAATAAAAATCGCTACCACGCCCAGCATGATCTTAAGGGTCAAAGGGCTTGAAGAGGCATTAAATGCGGTTAGGGTCCAGGCCGGGTCCATGCTTGAAGGAAACAAGGCTGGAAACAGGCCGCAGACGCCGAAAAAAGTGCATCCCATAATGGTCAGAGCCGATGCAAACCAGGCGCTGAACCACGCCTTTGTTGCTGTAAAATACCGGGCGGCAAACAGGGCTGCCACAGCCACAAAAATAACCAGGAACAGGGCAGGTGACTTAAAGTAATTGTCATAGAGGCTGGTGAAAAAATATGAGGCAATGAGAAAAATCACGGCCACAGGTACAAGCACCAGCCAGATTTTTGCGGCAATTGCAGCAAAGCGTTCCCGCAGCTCCCCGGTGGCCTTGATGGTCATCCAGTTGGCCCCGTGGAGCATAAACAGCAGGACAAACAAAACGCCGCCCAAAAGTCCGTAAGGGTTAAGCAGCTTTAAGGTGTTGCCGTGGTAAAGGCCCTGGTCGTCAAAGGGAATGCCTGCAAAAATATTGGCAAACGCCACCCCGAACAGGAGGGCCGGAAAAAACGATCCCAGAAAAATCAGGGTGTCCCAGATTTTTTTCCAGGCGGGACTGTCAATTTTACCCCTGAAATGGATGGCCACACCCCTGAAGATCAATGCAAATAAAATGAGCAGCAAAGGGGTGTAAAGGGATGAAAACATGGTGGCATATACCTTGGGAAAGGCTGCAAAAGTTACGCCGCCGGCTGTAATCAGCCACACTTCATTGCCGTCCCATAATGGGCCTTTGGCATTTAGCATGACCCGTTTGTCCCGGTCGGTCTTTCCTGCAAAGGGATAGAGAATGCCGATGCCAAAATCAAACCCGTCGGTCAGGAAAAAAACCGCCCAAAGAAGTCCCCATAGAAAAAACCATATTGTTTGTAGTTCCATTTATTCTATCCTCCTTATGCAGTAACGGCCTCAGGGCCTTCTTTAACGGATTTGGCGATCAGGTAAAAACCCACAGCCCCAAGCAGACCGTATACCAGGATAAATGCCGAAAGTGATACCATGACCTGGGTGCCTGCAATGGGGGACGCCGCATCTGCCGTGCGCATCAGATTGTAAACAATCCAGGGCTGGCGGCCAACTTCGGAAACCACCCAACCCATTTCCATGGCAATGTAGGGCAACGGAATGGACAAAAACATGATCCTAAGAAAATTGGGGCTTTCCATCAGTTTGTCGCGACGGAACCAGCCGTAAATCATAAGGAGGATAAACAGGGTGCCAAGCCCCACCATGGTCCTGAACCCCACAAAGGTGGGCAGCACCGGCGGGCGGTCTTCTTTGGGAATATCCCGTAATCCGACGACCTCGGCGTTAAAATCATGAAAGCCCAGGAAACTTAACAGACCTGGAATAGAGCCGATTTCCACCTTGTTTCCTTCGCCTTCTTCATCGGGGATGGCGAACATAACGATGGGTGCCTGGGACATGGTTTCCCAATGGGATTCCATGGCGGCAAGCTTGGCAGGCTGGGTTTTGGATACGTTAACACCGTGCATATCCCCGGTTAACCCCAACACCAGCGAGCTGACAAGGCCCACAACCAAAGCGATTCTAAAGGATTTTAAGAAAACTTCAGTGTGTTGCTTTTTCAGCAGGTGGTAAGCAGAAATACCCATGATAAAAAAAGATCCCAAGAGCAGGGATGCAGGTATCACATGGATAATTTCCAAGATTCCGTGTTTGTTTGTGATTACGGCAAAAAAATCAGTGAGCTCGGCACGTCCGTTTCTGATATCATACCCCACGGGATGCTGCATGAATCCGTTGGCAAAGAGAATCCAGACAGCGCTGAGATTGCCGGCCAATGCCACCAGCCACATCACAATGGCATGGGCCTTAGCTGAAATTTTTTTCCAGCCGAAGATCCAGACCCCGATGAAGGTAGACTCAAGGAAAAATGCCACCGATGCCTCAATGGCCAGAAGGGAACCAAATACATCCCCCACATACTCGCTGTACCGGGACCAGTTGGTGCCGAATTGAAATTCAAGCGTGATGCCGGTGACAACGCCCAGGGCAAAATTGATCAAAAATAATTTTCCCCAGAATTTGGTCATCCTCAGGTAATTTTTATCCCCTGACCATGCATACTTGGTCTCCATGTATGCGATCAAAATGGACAGACCCAAGGTCAATGGAACAAAAAGAAAATGGAACATGGTTGCTGCTGCGAACTGCAGTCTGGACAGAAAAACCGGATCCATAAATTCCTCCAGGTTAGAAGTTGATAAAAAAGGGTAAATTAACGGTTATTACATTTAAAATCTTGTGTTTCACTGCGTGCTCCTTAAAATTTTAAGTTGTCTTGAATAACTTTATTTAAGGCATTGAGCAAGTAACATGCCAGTTTTCAGGTTGTGTTGAATTGATGCCGAAGATCGTTTTGAATTTACGGTGTCAGCATACCGGAATGTTTTCGGATTTTCAAGTAAAGGCGAACGCTTTGAAAATCATTTTTTTGATGTCCACAAATGTGCTCAATGTGTCTGTATATCGATTGAGACGAAATTGTTTCTATGCTTTGATACACTCATGTCATGCGGGGGACTTCTTTTTTGCCTTCGGCAGATCAATCAACATGGGTTTTAATTCTATTGTCGGCCTTTTTTGGAGGGGGGCAACCCTCTGTGGTTACCCGCGTTGGGGCCTGCACGACGGCTGGGCAGGTACTGGGTCTGCCCCAAAAGCGGCCGCCGTTAGAACCAATCCCCAAAAAAGAAGAACTGTTAACCCTGCCAGAACAGATAAAAGAACACCGGCAAAATTAAAAACAGAACCGCCGGCTCCAAAGGGCCGATGGTCCTGTTATAAGTCGCCAAAAAATAAATAGTAGACGGCTACACTTTTCCTTCACCGACCAGGCGGGCGAAATGCTCATAACTTCGATCAAAGGTTTTTTCGGCGTCGTTGGGAAATACGCAGGCCGGCAGCTGGCGCTTTTTAGTGTGATACTGAATACAATCACAGCATAACCCTTTTCTGGAACAAGGCTCATAGCTGCAGTTGCACTGTTTGAGATTTTTAGTCTGCTTGCATTCCATGTTATTTGTCTCCTTTTAATCCGATTTCGTCTGCGACCTCACGCATGCCCATGATCGTATCCGTTATCAGGTCGGCCAACTCAACCCCCAGCATATCCGCACCTTTCTGGATAATTGACCGGTCCACCTTGGCTGCAAATCGTTTGTCCTTCCACTTTTTTTTAACCGATTGGGCTTTGATGTCCATAACGCTCTTGGACGGCCTTACCAATGCCGCTGTCGTCACAAGTCCGGTCAGCTCATCAACTGCAAAGAGCACTTTTTCCATGGTTGTTTCGGGCTTAACATCCGTGCATATCCCCCATCCATGGCTGACCACGGCCCGGATCAGATCCTCGGGCCAGTCATTTTCCTTTAAAATCTCCTCGGTTTTTTTGCAGTGCTGATCCGGAAACTGCTCATAATCAAGGTCGTGGATCAGACCCACAATACCCCAAGTCTCTTGATCACCGCCATGTTTTTGGGCCATGTACCGCATGACGCCCTCCACGGAATATGCATGTTTGATAAGACTTTCGCTTGTGTTGTAGCGTTTTAGAAGCGTTAACGCCGCCTCACGTGTCGGTATCCGGCTGCTCATCAGGTCTCCTTTTTATTTTGAATGTCCCATGAGTAAAGCCAATACTTAACATAACTTTCACCGGTCGAACAAGTCCTTGCGGCGGGCGGTGATGTCCGAAAAGCTGCCTTTATCGATACAGATAAATATAAGACAATCATTAACTTGGAGACGCTGGATTTTAATTTGATAGATTTCTAGTTTTTATCCTGTTGTGCGAAAACCTCTTTGGCTGCAAATAAACCGTTAAGAGCGGCGGGAAAGCCTGCATATACGGCCATCTGTATCATGATTTCAACGATTTCCTGCCGGCTGCACCCAACGTTTAAGGCACCGTGAATGTGTACCCGAAGCTGGGGCGCTGCCGTTCCCATGGCTGTCAATGCGGCAACGGTTGCAATTTCCCGGGATTTTAAATCCAGGTCGGGCCTTGAGTAGACGTCCCCAAAAGGGAATTCAATCAAAAGGTCCGCAAAATCGGGGGCTATATCCTTGAGAGCCGCGACCACTGACTCCCCTTGGACCCCGTCGATTTGTGCCAATTTGTCCAACCCTCTTTGATACCGTTCTGATTTCATATCTTTTTCCTTATTATAATCGGGTTAATCCTGAAAAAAGAATAATTCATGGGAAAAGATATGTCTAATATATACTTATGCGTTTATTAATATGATATATATATCAATATGGAATTACGTCAACTCAGATACTTTACCGCGGTTGCCGAGGAACTTCACTTTGGCCGTGCTGCGAAACGGATGAACATCTCCCAGCCGCCGTTGAGCATGCAGATCAGGAACCTTGAAAATGAACTGGGCACCCGCCTGTTCAACCGCACCAGCCGCCAGGTCGAACTGACAACGGCCGGAGAGGTTTTCCTGGTCCAGGTGGAACAAATTTTAGCTGCCCTTGATGGTGCCGTTGAATCCGCAAAACAGGCCGGGCAAGGCAACATCGGCCGCCTTTCCGTGGGCTTTATCGGTCCTGCCATGGACGCATTTCTGCCGGAAATTATCCGCGGGTTTCAAAGCCGGTATTCGGGAATCAGACTATCTCTGACCGAATCGGGTACCAGCCGGCAGATTGAAGATTTGTATGCAGGCAGAATCCAGGTCGGATTTGTAAGGTTGTACCGACACAAGCCGGACGGGCTTACTGCGCAGATTATCCGGCAGGAACAATACGTTCTTGCCGTGCCCAGCGATCACCCTTTTGCACGTCAAAAAAAGGTTGCCTTGTCTCAATTGAAAAACGAACCGTTTATTATGTATCCCAGAAGCGTCCAGCCCCAGCTTTACGACACCATGATGGCCTGTTTTAAGAATTCGGGATTTACCCCTAATATCGTCCAGGAAGCCAGAACAAAGCATACTACCATCGCGTTGGTTGCCGCAGGTCTTGGGGCTGCTGTCGTCCCTTCGTCTTCAAAGGTCATCGGTAGATGCGGCGTATTTTTTTTGGATATTGACGCTTCATTGCCGCATATTGAAATTTCCATGATCTGGCGTCAAAAGGATAAAAATCCCGCTCTTGCCCGGTTTGTAAAGTTTGCGACACGGTATCAACAATCGGTGAAATAGTGTAGTAAAGTTATACTGAAAATCCGTGGAATGTTGCATAAGACATTTAGTAAGGCACTTCTCAAAATTTTATAATAAATTTTTTAACATTCTGATATTTTATGGTTTTATTTGCGCGTAAAGTTTTTGCGCTGATGACTCCAGGCAAGCTATTGCTGTTAGTACACCAGTGCTCTCACCTTTAAGAATTCCTTTTTCAACAAGCTTGACAATCTCCTTTTGAAACTTTAAAGATCTGCCTTACTAAAAACTCGTGCCACCTGTGATTACCACAAACGCCACTGCTGTATTTAATTGCTTTGGAGTATTACAGGACAATATTAACCAAAAAACAATATGAAAGGATCTTGCTATATATTAGTCGGTTAGCGAATTTGTGTGTGGCGGTCTATGTGGATTGGAGAACATAAAAACAAAATCAGGAGTGAACCTTTTATGAAGAAAATTATCTTTTTTGGGGATGCGTATGCCCAAGAAGTGTCAAAGGCGATTAGGGTATTTTCCGGTTTAATGATTGTACTGGCCATGATCGTATGCCCGCTTTCCGGTGCAATGGCAGCTGAAGGCGGGGGATCTGCCTATGTGGGCGGTAACGAGGATTTCATGTGCGGTGCATTGCCCGGACCGGGGTTTTATCCAATTGTGTATGCGGTTCATTACACCGCAGATGAATTTATGGACGGCAACGGCAACAAAACTGGAGATTTTGATCTTGATGTCACCGGAGCGGCTTTTCGTTTCATTTATGTCTCCGACATGAAGCTGTTCGGCGCCGATGTGGCCTGGCACGCCATCATACCGGTAATCAACACCCAGGTTGAAATCAATCCGCCGGGTATTGATGCTTCCAACACCGGACTCGGGGATATTGAAATTTCGGCATTGACCCTGGGGTGGCATCTGAACAAGAATTTTCACTTTATCGGTTCCTTGGACGTTTGGCTGCCTGTGGGAGAATATGCTGCCGATGATGCTGCAAGTCCAGGTCGTAATTACTGGACGGTGGCACCGATTGCAGTGGGTACATACATCAGTGACTCGGGGTTTGAGCTATCGGCAAAACTGCAGTATCTGATGAACTCTGAAAATTCAGACACCGACTACACAACAGGCAATGAATTTATCTGTGATTATCTGATCGGACAGCACCTGGGCAACTGGATGTTCGGTGTTAACGGGATGTTTTATTTGCAGACCACGGATGACGAGCGTTCAGGAAATGATGTCGGCAACAGGGGTAGGGCGTTATCCATTGGTCCCGCCCTCCAGTACAACTACAAAAATATGTTTTTTAATGTGAAGGTTCAGTTTGATACCCACGTTGAGAACAGACCCAAAGGCGAAAAATACTGGGTAAAATTCATGTATGCCTTCTAAAGCGTTTTAGTATTGCCGGAACCGGATTGAATATCATACTCACCGGCCAATCGGGTTCCGGCAAAATTTTCATGAAAATCCGTGTAAATGGATCAAAGCTTTGGCCGGTTCGGATATGCATAGACCTGCTTTCTGAGCCTGCACCGGTCTTCCACCTCTTCAAAAAAAATATCGCTCTGCCGTGTGGGCCTTGCCATACAGCCGCTTTGGCAATGCAGCCGCCCTGAACAGGTCGCACAGGCCTCAATTTTTTCGGAACGCGTTTTGCTCAACTTGTTCAGGCCCGCCCATTTGTTTTCTGCCTGATCGGCAATACGATCCACCGAACAATTCCACACCCCGTCGATACCGTAATTTGTCACCGATAAAAGACCGCAGGGAAACAGCGTTCCTTCCTGGGAAATATAGGGCGATTCCATGCAGTTGGCGCAATGGTGTTCTGAAACTTCATGGCGGGATCCATACCATTCCAGGCAGGATGTGTTGCCTATTTTTTCATAGACGCGGCGGAACTGTTCATCATACGTGAATCTGTCAATGAGCGCTGCATATTGTTCTGGACTGGGAAGGCGCAGAGTGCCGGTCAATGCCCGGCCCCCATGGATCAAGGTGCCGCTTACCACACGGCTGATGTTCAGTTTTTCCATCATCACAAACAACCGGGGCAGTTCTTCAAAATTGTGTGCCATCTCCGTAAACGAAACGGTTGTGCGCGGCCCTAATCCCGCTTTTGAAAGCAATTTCAGGCCGTTCATGGTTTTTTCAAAGTTTCCTTTCCCCCGGACACGGTCATGGGTATCAGGCTGCGCCCCATCAACACTGATCTGCAGATGAAGGCAGTCAAATACCGATGTCGCGAGGGTGTCCACGATCTCTTGCGTCAGCAGTGTTCCATTGGTCTGCAGACGCAGATGATGGACCGTGGGAAATTGTGCGCAATGGGTGAGAATCTCCTGCCACCTGGGGTGGGTAAGCGGCTCACCGCCCGAAATGCAGACCGTCTTTACCCCGGCATCAACCCACAAGGAGATGGTCTCTTTGATCAGCTCGGCATCCACATGTTTCAGGCGGGACGCCGGGCTGCACTCAACCCAGCAGTGACTGCATGTTAAGTTGCAGTGACGGGTAACTGCAACAATAAGTCTGTTTGCTGGCACCACACCATATCGGGTGAGTCTGTCAAGGGCCTGTTCCGGATTCATGATTAACCTCATCGTGTCGTAATTAAAGTAAAATCTGCCGCCAACCATTACCAGAATAGACCACAATGGGCAATAGATGTTGACTGGTTGATGAAGAATTAGTTGATATATCAACTATTTAAATCTATTGCCGTTCCGATTTTGTCATGCTATGGTCCACTCCCATTTGTAGAGAGAGCAAAGAAAAATTAACAATTCCTACAGGAGACGTTATGAAAATCAAAGGCGCTGTTTTACGGGAACCCGGCATGAAATATTCCATTGAGACGCTTGAGCTTGATCCGCCCAAAGAGAACGAGGTCTTGGTCAAGTACACCCATACCGGGTATTGTCACTCTGATCTGCATTTGCTGAAAGGCGAAATTCCCATCAAGATGCCTTTGGTTGCCGGCCACGAAGGTGCCGGTATTGTTGAAGCTGTAGGTCCGGGCGTTACGACCGTGCAAAAAGGAGATCATGTCGGCGTCACCTGGATGGTTCCCTGTGGGCACTGCCCCAACTGCCGCCGGGGCAAAGGCAATATCTGCACCACAAGCTTTAGTTATTTTCTGGAGGGCATGTTGCTTGACGGCACGTCTCGCATCCGGGATGCCAGGGGCGATGTGGTCCGGCACGGTAATTTTGTCTCTTGTTTTTCAACCCATTCGGTGGTTCCCGAACGGGCAGTCATTCCAATGCCCAAGGAATTTCCCCTGGAACAGGCTGCGCTCATGGGGTGCTGCGTGCCCACCGGCTGGGGTTCTGTATTTAACACCGCAGCCTTTCCTCCCGGAGCGCCCGTGGCCGTTTACTGCCTTGGCGGCGTTGGACTGAATATTTTGCGGGCAGCAGCCATGCGCCATGCATATCCCTTGATCGCCGTTGATATTGAGGGCAGCAAACGTGAACTTGCCATGGAATTTGGAGCCACCCATTTCATCGACAGCTCCAAAGAAGATCCGGTCCCGGCCATTCAGCTACTCACCGGCGGCGTGAAGATGGACGACGGAACTATCATGGGCGGTGGTGCAGAGTATGTATTTGAGGCCAAGGGCGACCCCGGATCGATCATCCAGGCTTATTGGTCCACAAGCATCGGCGGTGAATTGATTATTCTTGGCATCACCCCCCACAACCAGACCACGGATTTATCTTTGATGCTGCTGCCCCTGCATCAGAAAACCATCAAGGGGAACCTCTATGGTGCCATCTCCACCCATGATGATATTCCCCGTCTGGTCAAGATGGCCATGAATCATGATCTCAAGCTGGACAAGCTGATTACGGACAAATTTAAACTCGAAGATATCAATGACGTGGCCGAAGCCATGGACAAACGGCAGATCAAAGGCCGGTGGATCTGTGAAATAGATTAGAACATAAAAACAAGCTGGATGGGCAATTCCATTCAGCTTGTTTTTTTATTTGGTGAAGTTGTAAAGCTTTTCCTTGACAAATTAAATTTTATGACTATTGCCCGCTCTTTGTTGCCATGGTATTATCCCATCCCGTTTGAGAGAAAAATACAAATAGGCAATTTCTCGGACCGCGATAAAGGCAGACGGTGTCCGGGATGATAGAACCTGCAAGGAGATGAACCAGGAAGAACCGGCAGTTTTGATAACCCGCCCAATTTCCCCCGTGTTTTACCCCCATGCAACAACCATATTGAAGTCCACAAGGAGATGCTATGAAGATCAAAGCTGCTGTCTTACGGGAACCCGGTATGAAATACTCCATTGAAACATTGGAACTGGACCCGCCCAAAGAAAACGAGGTGCTGATAAAGTATACCCATACCGGATACTGTCATTCCGATTTGCATATGCTCAAAGGTGAAGTTCCCGTCAAGATGCCGATGGTCGCAGGGCACGAAGGCGCAGGCATTGTTGAAGCGGTTGGCCCGGGCGTCACCTCAGTGCAAAAGGGTGATCATGTCGGCGTTACCTGGATGGTGCCCTGTGGTCATTGCCCCAATTGCCGCAGGGGAAAAGGCAATATCTGCACCACCAGTTTCAATTATTTTCTGGAAGGTTTTCTGCTCGACGGTACGGCCCGCATGAGGGATTCCAGCGGCGGTGTGGTTCGGCACGGCAATTTTGTCTCCTGTTTTTCGACCCACTCGGTGGTTCCCGAGCGGGCGGTCATTCCCATGCCCAAAGAATTCCCCCTGGAGCAGGCCGCGCTGATGGGGTGCTGCGTGCCCACGGGCTGGGGCTCTGTGTTTAATTCCGCTGCCTTTCCTCCTGGTGCCCCTGTAGCGGTTTATTGCCTTGGCGGTGTAGGCCTCAATGTTTTGCGGGCCGCAGCTTTGCGCCATGCGTATCCCTTGATTGCCGTTGATATTGAAGGCAGCAAGCGGGACATTGCCATGGAATTTGGTGCCACCCATTTCATCGACAGCTCCAAAGAAGATCCGGTGCCGGCCATTCAGCTGCTCACCGGCGGCGTGAAAATGCCTGACGGAACGATCATGGGCGGCGGTGCGGAATATGTGTTTGAAGTAAAGGGCGATCCCGGCGCAATCATCCAGGCCTACTGGTCCACAAGTATCGGCGGTGAGCTGATCGTTATCGGTGTGTCTCCCCACGATCAGACCACCAATCTGCCCCTGATGCTGCTGCCGCTGCACCAGAAAACCATCAAGGGAAATCTCTATGGGTCAATTTCCACCCATGATGATATCCCCCGCTTGGTCAACATGGCCATGCAGCACGATCTCAAGCTGGACAAGCTGATCACTGAAAGATTTAAACTCGAAGATATTAATGATGTGGCCGAGGCCATGGACAAACGGCAAATTAAGGGCCGCTGGATCTGTGACATCGACTAACAGCCACTGGCTGAGCCCGGCCGATCAATCTCCGGGCTCAGTTCACCATAACAATTGAAATATGATATACGGAGAAAACTATAATGGAAAAGACAATACCCCAGGAAAAAAAGAGTACCGAACAAACCGCAAAAATTGATCGCGAAGTTGTGGATAACACCCAGGACGCCCCCTGTATCATCGATGAAATCAGAATTGAAGAACTTGCCATCGACGGGATTTGCGGGGTCTATTAATCATGGCAGAATCTGCCTTTGTGTTACGCCCGACCAGCCAGGTGAGAAAAGAGCAGTTTGGGCTGCTCTTTTACAGCTCTCTTGGGCCAAAACTTCTTTTTGCAGAAACAGGGGCGGCATTGAGCTGCGAATTTTTCAGCTCGGATTCTGTTCAAAAAAAAGTGCTTGCATCATTGCCTGACGATCAAAAGACAATTGTGCTTACCTTTCTCAGGCAGCTTGTGAAAAAGGGATTTGCATATGAGCAATAGATATGTTGAGCAGGGGCTTACGGCCCCTGTTAACCTGACCTGGGAAGTGACCCAGCAGTGCAACCTGCGGTGCAGCCATTGCCTGTCAGCCTCCGGACGTCCTGCTGAAAACGAATTGACCACCGGGCAGGCCTTTGATCTGATAGACCAGCTCAGTGCCGCCACGGTATTCCAGATCAATTTTGGTGGTGGCGAACCCTTTATCCGGCCTGATTTTTACCAGATCCTGAAGAAGTGCCATGAAAAAAATATCATGACCTGTATCTCCACCAACGGTCTGCTACTTGACGAAGACAAGGTTGCCGCTCTTGCCCAACAAAGCGATCTGGTCTCCATCCAGGTCAGTATTGACGGGGCAACCCCTTCCACCTGTGATGCCATACGGGGCAAAGGTTCCTTTGATGGCGCGATCCGGGCGGTTAAGCTGCTGGCTGAAACACACATTGCCACCAGCATCAATACCGTGCTTACCGCCCAGAATGCCGATCAAATCCCCGAGCTGCATCGGCTGGCAAAATCTCTGGGCGTCTCATTTCGGGCCAGCCGGTTTCGGCCCTCGGGCCGGGGCCAGGAGAACTGGGACGAATTGAGACCCACAGCCCGCCAGTTGATCACATTTTCCGACTGGTTGAACGGCTGCCCCGATGTGCGCACCGGTGACAGTTTTTTCTCCTTGACTGCCCAGGAGCGGCAAGGACTTGGGCTAAATCTGTGCGGTGCAGCCAAGCTGACCTGCTGTGTCGGTCCCACGGGGGATGTTTTCCCCTGTGCCTTTCTGCAAAGTGAGCGGTTTTATGCAGGTTCTATCCGGCAAGCTAATTTCCTCGATATCTGGGATAATGCTGAGATGTTTCAATCCTTTCGCAATCTTCGCATTCACTCCTGTGAGGATTGCAAACGCTTTGACCAGTGTCACGGCGGGTGCCCGGCCGTTGCCTACCATCTGAAAAATGAGATCGCCGGCGGTGATCCCGAATGCCTTGAGCGCTGTGTGACGGCCATTTCCGCTGCACCTGTTAGCGCTTGACATGTAACCTGATTGCCAAAGAGGAAATTTTTTAAGACATGTCAACTTTTAACAAACTGTTCTCACCCATTACCCTGGGAAATGTTGAGGTCAAAAACCGGATCTCCTTTCAACCCCATCTGACCAACTTTGCGGTCAACAATCGGCCCAGCGAGCGTCAAATGTACTATTGGGGAGAACGGGCCAAGGGCGGCGCCGGACTGATCATCACCGAGGAGATGAGCGTTCATCCCACGGACATGGCATACGATAAACTCATAGATGTTTATCATCCCGAAGTGATTGATGGGTTTAAAAAAATTACCGATCACATCCATCAATATGACTGCCGCATTTTTGCCCAGATCAACCACAATGGCCAGCAATGTGACGGGTCCAACTCCAGGCTGCCGGTCTGGGCGCCCAGCCCCATGCCCGACGTGCTTTTCCGGGAGACGCCCAAGGAGATGGAACCCGAAGATATTGATGAGGTGGCCCGGTATTTTGCCCAAAGCGCCCGGCACGTTAGGGAAGGCGGATTTGACGGCGTGGAGATCCAGTTCGGCCACTCCAGCCTCGCCCGGCAGTTTTTATCCCCCCTGACCAATTTCAGACAGGACGAGTTTGGCGGCAGCCTGGAGAACCGGATGCGGGCACCCCTGATGTTTGTGGAGGCGGTGCGCCGGGCCGTGGGCAAAGATTTTACCATTGGGATACGGATGTGCGCGGATGAAATGATCCCGGGCGGCCTGAACCTTGAAAATGTCCAGGAGATCGGTGGTCTTTTTGAGCAAAGCGGGCTCATTGATTTTATGGATCTCTCCATTGCAACCTTTTATAATCTCTATCTGGTGGAAGGCACCATGCACATGCCTTTGGGTTACACCATTCCCCTTGCGGCAGGCATGCGTGAGAAAATTAAACTGCCCGTCTTTTGCACCGGCCGCATCAATGATCCGGTGATGGCGGAAAAAGTGCTTGAAGCAGGTCAGGCCGATATGATCGGCATGTGCCGCGGGCTTATATGCGATCCTTTTTTACCGAAAAAAGCACAAACCGGCCGGCTTGAAGACATCCGCCACTGTATTGCCGACAACCAGGGCTGCATCGGCCGTATCGGCATGAACAAAACCCTTGGCTGTATCCAAAATCCCTGCGTGGGCCGGGAAAAAGAGCTGGGCGGCGAGACCGGTACCACCCCGGCTGCGGTAAAAAAGAAGGTGATGATTGTTGGCGCAGGCCCCGCCGGTATGTGGGCCGCCAAGACGGCCGCCGGACGCGGGCATGACGTGACGCTTTACGAGCGCACAGATCGCGTGGGCGGCCAGATCAACATTGCCATGAAAGGTGCTGGCAGAGATGAGGTCGGCGTCATTATCCGCAATGAGAAAAGCTGGCTGGAAAAAAACGGGGTTCACCTTTGTTTAGGCGTCAGTGTCACACCCGAACTTGTGGCTGAAGAACAGCCCGATGCGGTGATTGTGGCCACCGGCAGCGTACCCAAGGAACATCCGGTGGGCGGCGCCGACGGCCCGGCGGTGTTCAATGTCTGGCAGGTACTCAATGGCGAAGCCGACCTTGGCGACAATATCTGTTTTATCGACTATGACGGCCATCACCGGGCAACGGCCACCGCTGAATTGCTGGCGGACCAGGGTAAGACGGTTCATATGATTACTTCCAGCCTGTTTATCGGTGCCGAACTTGGACCGACCCAGGATCTCTACCTGACCCGCCAGCGCCTGCTGCAAAAGGGCGTCACCTTCACCCCGGACATTGCGGTCATGGAAGTCGGCGGGGAAAAAGGGGAAAAGATTGTCAAAGGATTCAATGTCTATTCCAATGAGTGGCAGGAATGGGGTCCCTATGACACCCTGGTGCTTGCCATGGGCCAGCAGGTGGATGATTCACTGTATCATGCCTTGAAAGGCAAGGTTGCCGAACTGCACAGGATCGGGGACTGCGTGGCCCCGCGTAAACTTGATATGGCCATCTGGGAAGGCACAAGGTTGGAAGTCAGCTATGATGAAATGCAATGATCTGTTTATTGTGACAGAGTTACCCGACGGGGTTCCAGACAGGACAGGGCAGGGGCTTTTGGCCTATGGCGCTCGCCTTGGGAACATTCTTGATGTCGATTTTCGTGCCCTTGTTTTTTCTCCGGTCGCACCCCAGGCCCAACAAGTATTCAGCGACTTTGGCGTGCCGAATGTGACCTTACTTAAGGGTGCTGATCAGTATCTTGATACCCCCCAGGTACTGGGCTCATCAATTGTCCGGTTTGCCGCTGAAAAAAAGGCGGGCATCATTGCCTTTGCCCACAACGATCTGGGCTGCACCCTGGCCCCTCTGATTGCAGCTCTGCTGGATGCGGCAATCGTTACCGAGGTCAATGCGGTTTCCCGGGATGATGAGGGCGTGCACCTGAGCCGCAGTGTGATAGGGCGGCAAATTGATGAAACATTGATCTGGAAGCCCAAGGGGTTTCTAATCATCACCGTGCCGATTAAATCCCTTAGCCCGGTCAGCCTGTCCAAGGACAGTTCAACGCCGTCACTAATCGATGAATATGCCCTGCCGGCTGACCTGATCGGGCAGACTGAGCCCCCAAAAAATGGTTATGTTGTTGTGGAAAGAATTCCGTCGGATCCCCAGACCGTTGATTTAACCGATGCCGAGGTGATTCTTTGTGCCGGAAAAGGGTGTGAGAAATCAGATTTTGAACAGCTTGATGAACTGTGTCGCCTGCTCGGCACCTCCCTTGGGGTGACCCGACCCGTGTATGATCTGGGCTGGGCCGATTTTAACAGAATGATCGGCCAGACCGGCAGGCGGGTTAAGCCAAGACTTTATATCAGTTTCGGGGTCTCGGGCTCCATGCACCATGTGGGGGGCATCCAGGACGCTGATCACATCGTTGCCATTGATAATGATGCCAAAGCGCCCATCTTTCCCAATGCGGACCAGGGGTATGTTGTGGATGTAAAAGAACTTTTACCGCAATTGCTTCAAAAAGTGCGCGCCGCCAAGGGGGAAAATTTATGACACAATATTTTCAAGCCATTGTTGTTGGGGCCGGCCCTGCAGGTTCTTCGGCGGCTTTGGCCATGGCCCGGGCTGGCCTTGATGTCGCGCTGCTGGAACGGGGCAATTTCCCCGGTGAAAAAAATATGTTCGGTGGTCTGCTCCACCGGATGTCCTCCCTTGAAGCATATATCCCCGACTTCTGGTCCAAGGCCCCAGTTGAACGCCATGTGAACCAAAAAAATCTGACATTCATGACAGCGGATTCTATGGTAAATGTGCAGCTGGAGTCCGGCAATTTTGACCGGGCACCGTACAACGGGTATACCGTTTTGCGCCCTAAATTTGACAAGTGGCTTGCTGCCCAGGCTGTAAAAGCCGGGGCAACCCTAATTACCCGGGCCATGGTGGATGAGGTCATCATGGAACAGGGACAGGTAAAAGGCGTCACTGTGCTCGGTCGGACGGGCAGGATTTGTGCCCCCCTGGTCATTGCCGCAGACGGGGTGCTCTCGTTTGTCGCTGCAAAAGCAGGACTCAGGCGGGGTACCCTCAAGCCGGATCAGATGGCTGTGGGCGTCAAGGCGTTGTACGATCTGCCCAAGCAGGTTATTGATGACCGATTCGGGCTCACCCGGGATCAAGGCTGCGCCAATGAATTTGTGGGCTGCACCGGTGGTGTCCGGGGCGGCGGGTGTCTTTACACCAACTATGACTCTGTGTCGCTGGGCCTTGTGGTGCATATCGGCAGCCTTAAAAAAGGTAAGAAAACTCCTTGCGATCTTTTAAATGATTTTGCCGACCATCCGCATCTGAGCAAAAAACTCAAAGGCGGACGCCTCATGGAGTATTCTGCCCATGTCATCCCGGAAGGGGGATATGACATGGTGCCCCAGCTGGCGGGCAACGGTATTCTTGTGGCCGGCGATGCCGCCGCCTTTTGTAATGTGACCGGCATGCATTTGGAAGGGGTCAATTTTGCCTCCCATTCCGGCATTCTGGCGGCCAAGGCGGCCATTGCCGCACACAAGGCCCAGGATTTCAGCGAGCAGACGTTGCAGGGTTACATTAAGCTGCTTGACAACAGTTTTGTGTTACAGGATTTAAAAAAATTCAAACGTGCGCCCAAAATGCTTCACAATGACAGAATTTTTAATGAATACCCGGACCTTGCCTGCCGCCTGATGGAAAGCATCTATCGCATTGACGGCGAGCCCAAAAAAGGGTTCGGTGAACTTGCCCTGGATGCCGTTAAAAAAACAATGGGTGTAAAAAACATTGCCCGGGATATGTTAACCGCCTGGAGAGCCCTATGAACATAGAAGAAATTTTAGACTATACCAGCTTCACCATTGATCGCGAGCCCCATATCATAGTGGATCAAACGGTGTGTGCCACATGCACCCATCATGCCTGCACCACGGCATGCCCTGCCGGATGCTACAGCTGGTCCCAAAGCGATGAACGGCTCAGTTTTGTCTATGATGCCTGTCTGGAATGCGGTACATGTTACATTGTCTGTGAAAACAAGGCCTTTATTCGCTGGCGCTATCCCCGGGGTGGTTTTGGGGTATCCTACAGAATGACGTAACCATATATATAAGGATACCCCGTGCGTTGGGGAATGGAAAAATAAAAATGGCAAATGATCAACTCAATATTGTCGTGCTGCTGCGGACGTGTCGTGATCCCCGGCCTGCAGCCGGTGTGAAGGACGGCGGGTTTGCAATCAAGGAACGGGATGTGCGCACCATGCTCAACCCATCTGATCTCGGTGCATTGGAAAAGGCATTGCAGCTAAAAGATAAACATTGTGGCTGGCTGACGGTTCTGGCCATGGGGGCCCACGGGGTGGAAGAATATCTGCGGATGGGTCTGTCCATGGGCGGGGATCGTGCCGTTCGCATCAGTGACCGGGTGATTATGGGCTATGATGATGCCGGGGTGTCCAGGGTGCTGAGCCGGGCCTTTGATATCCTATCGGCTGATGTGATCTGCACCGGTAATCTGCTTGAGGATCGCGGTTTTGATGCGCTTTTCCCCCTTGCAGCGGCAAGATCCAATATTTCCTGTGTCCAGAATGTACTGACCGCAGAGGTGCAGGGCGATGGCCTGCAAATTTTTAGAGCTACCGATCATGGAGCAAGGCAGCGGGTGAAAACGTCGCTGCCGGCGGCCTTGACGTTTACCGGAAACATAGATGTTCGTTACCCAGGCATTGATGCGTTGCTCGAGGCTGAAAACACGCCCATAGAGGTATGGGAAACTCCGGAGTTAGGACTCACTCCTAGGGGTGCGCCGACAACGATGCCGGCAGGCTATGGAACACCACGGCCTGATCCTGTGCGTGTTGCCACACCAGATCCAAACCTTCCGGCCTTTGACAGAATTTTAGCGCTGCTGTCCGGCGGGGTTACCGCACGTCAGGGGGAGGTTCACCGTCTTGGTGCCGACGAGACCGCCGATGAACTGATGGCGCTGTTCAGCAAGATAGCGTTGCTGCCCTAAAATCAATGATGAACTATCGTTTTGCACCCCGGGTGGCGTTGATCGAACAAACCGACGGAGGCATCCTTCTGAAGCAGATTCCCCTGGGGGTTCTGCGGATCAATTCTGCGTGTGCAGCGCTGCTAAAAAGGCTCAGGGACGATGAAACTGTGTCCGGCTTTGAGCAGAACAAAGCCTTTTTTGACCAACTGGTTGCAAGGGGGTTTTTAGAGCAGATCCAAACGGATCTCCAGGATCTGGACGCCTCTCCTTTTGTGAGTGTTATAATTCCTGTGCGGGACAGGGAACAGGAACTTGGTCGCTGTCTGCGATCGCTGTCCCGATTGGACTATCCGGCTGAATGTTTGGAAGTTATCGTTGTGGACGACGGCAGCCGTGATCACAGCGCCGGTTGTGCAAAAAGATGGGGCGCCAGGGTGATCGACTCCGGTGCAGACGGTGCCGGGCCGGCTGGGGCCCGAAACCGGGGCGCTGATGCGGCCAACGGTGAGATTTTGGCGTTCATTGATTCAGACTGCACCGCTTCCAAAACATGGCTGAGACAACTTGTCACGCTTTTTGAGGACTCAACCCTTTCGGCCGTGGGAGGCAAAGTCGCCGGGATGGCTACCCGGTCCGCCCTTGACCGCTACGAGGATGTCATGTCCAGTCTTAGCCTGGGCGACCACTCGCGCCAGGCGGGAAAAGGGTCGGATACCTTTTATTTGCCAAGCTGCAATCTGCTGGTTAAAAAAGATAAATTTCTTGCCATGAAGGGATTTGCGCCGACAATGCAGGTGGGAGAAGATGTGGACCTGTGCTGGAGGATGCGGGATCAGGGGTGGCGCATTGCCTATATGCCCGCAGGCACAGTGTACCATCAACATCGAAATCAAATTTTTTCTTTTATGTCCCGGCGTTTTTTTTACGGTACATCAGAAGAAAAACTGAAGCGGCTGCATCCTAAACGAAAAAAGCAGATGGTGGTATCGCCCATGCTGGCAGGTTTCCTGCTCTCCTTTTTAACTATACCCTGGACCGGTGCTGCAGGTTTGCTGTTGGGCGTTCTTGTGGTCGTTACAGACAGTATTGTGCTCAAGCAGAAAACAAAAAAAATGCAAGTGAACATCGGATTTGTTTTGTTGCTGCGGGCGCGGTTGCGAACCATGGTCAGTCTGTTGTACTATCTTAGCTTTCACCTGGTCAGGTACTATTTAATTGCTATGATTGCCTTTGCAATCTGGCAGCCGCCTTTTATGTTGCTGTTATTGCTCATGCTCGGCTGCGCAGTGGTGGTAGATTTCAGGGTTAAAAAAGTCCAGTTGCCCTTTTTGTCTTTTTTGTTTTTCTACGTTTTGGAGCACATCTCCTATGGACTAGGCGTCTTCTGGGGATGTTTAACGGGCAGGAATTTTAGCAGCTATGTTGTGGTGCCGAGCACCCATAATAAAGATTAGAGATACAAACGATAAACACAAGTGAAAGGATCCATGATGGCAGAATATGCGTTGATAATTAATGGTGAGAAAGTGGTTCCCAAGGAAACCTTTGACGTGATTAACCCGGCAACGGGCGAGGTGTTTGCCGCCTGCCCCAAGGCCAGTGTCGAGCTGCTGGACCAGGCGGTTACGGCAGCCAGAAAAGCCTTGCCCGGCTGGTCCGCCCTGGCCGATGAAAAACGGGTGGAATACCTGCAGCAGATTGCAGGGGTTATTGAAAAAAATATGGCTGAGCTTTCACAGCTGATCACCCTTGAACAAGGCAAGACTCAATCCGGTCCCGGGGCCAATTTTGAGGTGGGCGGCTGCATGGCCTGGACCCAGGTAACCGCAGGGCTTAAACTTGAAAATGAGCTGATTGACGACAATCCGGAAGACACCATTGAACTGACCCGCAAGCCCGTGGGCGTTGTGGGTTCCATCACCCCCTGGAACTGGCCGCTGATGATTGCCGTCTGGCATATCATGCCGGCGCTGCGTGTGGGCTGCACGGTTGTTGTTAAACCCGCATCCTATACCCCGCTGTCAACATTGCGCCTGGTTGAATTGATCAATGATATCCTGCCCGCCGGCGTTCTCAATGTTGTGGCCGGCAGTTCCGACATCGGCAATGCCATGTCCGCCCATAAAGGCATTGATAAAATCGTTTTTACCGGGTCTGTGGAGGTCGGCCAGACCATTATGCAGCGGGCCGCAACAAACTTGAAAACCCTGACCCTGGAACTTGGCGGCAATGACGCCGGTATCATTTTGCCCGGCACCGACATTGAGCCGTTGCTTGAGTCACTCTTTTGGGGCTGCTTTATCAATGCGGGACAGACCTGTGCCTGTCTCAAGCGGCTGTTTGTCCACGAGGGCCAATATGAAGAAATCTGCCAAAAGTTCACCGACTATGTGAGCAAAATTCCCGTGGGTGACGGCATGGATGAGGCCAATCTGATCGGACCTTTGGCCAATGCCGCCCAGTTTGATCTAATACGCAAATATGTGGATGATGCCAGGCAACAAGGGGCACGCGTATTGTGCGGCGGAGAGCCCATGCCCGGAAATGGGTATTTTTATCCCCTGACCCTGGTGGCCGATGTTACCGATGATATGGATCTGGTGAAAGAGGAGCAGTTCGGTACGGCCCTGCCCATCCTAAAATATTCTACCATTGATGAAGCCGTTGAGCGGGCCAATGCCGTGGATGTGGGCTTGGGCGGCTCTGCCTGGAGCAATGACGTAGCGCAGGCAAAAGCCGTTGCCCAGCGCCTGGAGTCAGGCACCGCCTGGGTCAATGCCCATGGCAAACTGCACCCCATGGCACCCTTCGGCGGTGTCAAGCTTTCCGGTGTCGGTACTGAGTTTGGCCTGGAAGGATTAAAAGCCTACACGACCATTCAGGTGGTCAGTGTTGCCAAACCTCCCGCGAAATAGATGTTTGCTGCCTCAACACCATGGGATTCAACGCCCGGGGTGTTGAGGCTCTTTTATATCATGAAATTTCAGTTTTAATCTGTTTAAGCCGGTCAGCCATCTGGATGTCAGAGATATTTTCATCTGGAAACAAAGCCACCTGCTCAAACAAACCAAGGGTTTCTTGATCCACAGCAACCGGTTTTGCTTTCTTTATGGAAATATAGGCAAACTGGCTGTGCATGACCGATTTCAACTGCTTTTTTTCCGGACAAAGCATGACAAATTCCACCAGATTCCTGAATGTGTCAAAGGCAAGCATCCGGCTCCAGATTTCCAGTTCTTCTCCCAGCAAAGAGGGTTTTAAATATAGAATGTTGTGCGCGGTAACGGCCCAGCCGTTTCCCGTGGCTTTCACGTGCTCAAATATATTGAGCACATTATTGGTCCTGAGCTGCTCTTCTCTGGCCGTAAGAAAATAGTTGATGTAATTTGCATTGTTGAGGTGAGAGAAAGGGTCACAATCCTCAAAATTTACCCGTTTGCCGGACTTCATGGTTTGAATCATTTATTTTGCCTTCGAAAATCATTTGAAAATAAAATCCGGTACAAAATAATCCTGTGATTTTTTTCTGTCAATGTTTCATACTTTCCCAAATGCACCGCCAGTTTTTTTTACGGGGCATTCAGTAGCTGAACTTTGTACTTTCTTGAGAAAATTTTCCAGTTACGTGCGTGGTTTTCGCCTTAACCGGCGACCGCACTACAATTCGGGCAGAATTTTAGACGCTCTTCAGCCTTTCATTTCCATTCCTTTCAACATCCCAATAAATTGTCCAGTTACCTCCTGAGCTCCGTTATGCCTTATCCAACCCGGCCGGTGGCAAAATCAATAATGGGGCGGCTTTACATTGGCCGGTGCATCCATGCCCAAAAGGACCTCAGCATGGGCCTTGCCCAGCTTTGATAATCTGTTGCACAGGGCATTGAGCCGGTCTATTTCTTTTTGCTGCCGGCAGACCACATCGTTCAATTCCTTGATGGTCTTTTCCTGGTAGGCCAGCTTTGTTTCAATGTCCATCAGACGAGCCTCATCCATTTTACTCTCCTTTAAAAATGATACTTGCTGCCCTAAAAATAAGTATTATTGACGGCGTTTAAGCCAGGTAAAGACTTTTGGCGTTTTTTCTGGCATATGCTTGCATATTTTATAGCAATCTGAAAAAATTTCTATTATTCAAATAACTTTTCCAAGTTTAAATTTACTGATTTCTACGTTGTGTCTCGTATCACCAAATAAATATTTGCTCCATCAGGCTGGGTCTAAGACTTGCCAAGTGTATCGTCTATACATTTGACTCACCCTTAAGAATATGTGCCATGCCCGGAACACACAGAAATATTCTGACGGACAAGCCTCAGAATTTTTGAGGAATCGAAAACCCTTATTTTGTCCATGAGCTTTCTGAATGCCAATTGATTTTGATGAATGTTTTTTATATACAATATATTGTAATGGGAAAGTTGTTCATTTGATTGTGTTTACGAAATATAATTGAATATCTCTTTACACCAATTCGATACATTGATATTAATTTGCAAATCAAAATTTTAATCGTTGTAGATCGGACTACATTACCAATTACATGATATACAAATCTGCACAACAACCGGACTAAAAGAGACTTTTTTTTATATCTATGACGTACTCAAAACCGATTCAAAAAATTCTTCAAATTGGCGAACCTGAAGACATAGATGACTGGCCTGACTATCTGGGATATGGCTTCAATAACACTCATGTACAGGAACTCATTGAACTTCTATCAAGTAATGATTTATGGTCACATAAAAATGATAAAGATGCTTGGGCGGGTGTCCATGCATGGAGAGTTTTAGGACAATTGAAGGCAGAAGAAGCGATTGAGCCATTGTTTAATTTTTTAGATCGAAACAACGATGAATGGAGTCATAATGAAATTCCAATAGTCTTGGAGATGCTTGGTCCTTCCGTGTTCGAGACAAGTAAAGCTATCCTAAAAGATTCTTCTCGAACGGTGTGGGTTAGAGTCGTTGCCGCAGAGGCCATGACTAACATAGCTCAATCTTATCCACAGTATCGAAAAGATTCCATCCATATTTTTGGCGAAGAATTAAAAAATTATAAAACTAATGATATTACATTAAATTCATTTGTTATTTATGGGCTGGTTAATCTACAATCTCATGAGTATTTAAAAGAAATGAAGGAAGCTTTTGATGCACGATGTGTTGATGAAATGACTATGGGAAATTGGGAAGATGTTCAGGATGAATTAGGGATATAATATGAATAAGTAATACGTAAGAGGCTACTCCTTTAACTATATAACCCAGGAGATCTCATATCTGACTGTTCTTCCGCACAGTGTCCGCACAGGCAAATTTGATTTTCAGTAGAATTTTGAAGGAAAATAAAACCCCACAATCTGTCTATTTTTGACCAAAACCATTGCCAATAAAGGTGTTCACTACTTTCGTTATTCTTGCCTGTCTGGAAATCAGGGTTGGCCTCCTTTGATACCATCATTGTGGTTTAGTCAAAAAATCGAATTTGTAGGGATCATGTACTGGGCAATAAATGTTATATTGGTCGCCCCTCAAAACGGAACTTATCCCCCTAAATCCGGTTACACAATATTTTTCCAAAAGCAAAGATGATGCCGTTAGGGTAGTGTACTCCTCGACCGTCGTCAAATTAGTGCCTGAACGGAAACCCGTGTTTGGATGAAAAGTTGCCCAGATGCAAGGCGCAGAACAATTTACAACCGGAGCATACTAATGTATGTGAGGATTGTAAATTGTTCTGCAACGCCGCAGGTGGGCGACTTTTCGTTCAAACACAAATTAGCCCAGACAGCAGAATTAGACCAGCTTAAGTCCGGTTGTTTCTCAAATATTTTATTTGCACCCCGGCAAAATTATTGACAGAAGCGCTTAAGGCATTCCCTGCAAGAGCATTACCCACCTGCTTATGAGTTTGTGATCCAATATTTACAAAATTACGAGTTGTTTCAGCTAATCTGGCTGCAGATTGTGCAATATCTGCTGTTTTCGCAACATCCAAACCAATTTGTGCTGAATTTGCTGTCATACGCCCGGCCTATGAACAACATGTGGTTACCAGTCTCGGTATACCGTTGGTTATTACCGGTTTTTCCGAAGGCCAGCGGGAAATGGACCATCAATACAAAATTTTAAACATTGAAGAACACAAATCCAAATTTATAAAAGCATTTTATACATGGAAATCCTATTTTCAAAATGTCGCCAATTTTTACCCAAAAGAAGAAAGTGACCAATTGATGAAAACGTTCTTTCCAAAACTTGAGTCATATATTAACGAATCGAATGCACATTACCCATATTTTTTACCGTTATCAAACTATGTCCAATGGAACTCGATGTCCGATCTTGAATCTATTCTTCAGGAAAATACAAATTGGACGCGTCCGGCAAACACCGTTTCTCATTCCAGTTGTTTTATTGAACCGATCAAAGGTTATATGGAAAATAAAAGAAATCTTAACGAACTCCGCTCTGAAATAAGTTGCATGATTCGAAATGGTTCCATTTCTCGTGAAGAGGCTTTACTGGAGATGGAAAAAATGTGCATCGTTGGAGACAAAAAACCGGACGTCTTGGATCAGTTCTATTCATTTATTAATATTTCAGAAGAGCAATTTATGAAAGGTATAAAAGAACAAATGAAAAGTCCCCTCAGCAGAGAGAAACTTTCGGCAGCCAGAAAAGAATTGTTGTTGAGCTTAGCGTGGATTATGGGAATTTCAAACCATAAAATGAAAATTATATAGCGGAAATATTGGAAGGCATGTATCTTTGAAATAACCTGACCGGTTCCCTTATTTGGTTAATGAAAGCCGCGTTTTTCGGTCAGAAATAACAATGAAACAATATTTTTGCGCTTGTGGAATAAGGAAGGCTTCCATAGGATGACCGTGATGCCCCTGCATTAAAACCGGCCGACAAGGAGACCCATGTCGTCTCGCTCACCTGATATTCCAGTTTGGGCTGAAAAAAGACACCGCCCGATGACAGGTCTATTTTTACAATTCCGGACAATTCAAGATTGTCCATGAGAAAGTCGTTCCACTCGGAACGGATAAACAATTCATGACGGGACAAAAGATCCTGGATCTCATTGTCACGGATCGTCCAGAGTTGCCCCAGACGCATAGCGCCGAATGCGGCGGTTAAAGGGTTATTGAGCATATCCGCTGCGGCTTTGCCTTTGTCGAACCAGTCGTCCCAGTCATTACCGGAAAGGCCAGCCTGGTTAAAATGATATTCAAAATAAGTGGTGCGCTCCACATCCTTTTCTGAATAAGAAAAACCCACGGCAAGCTGATTGAAAAAATGTTTCTTCATATCCGCTTCCAGAACAAAATTTTTAGGATCTACACCATATTCCTCGCCAAATTTTTCAGCCGCCTCGGAAATGGCGTCAAGCTGTTTTCCTCCGCTCCATTCCATGTAGGCCACGATCCGGGTTCCGATGTTCCGGGATATGTTGGTGCCTGCGTGGAAAGTGCCGTTCTCCGAATACAATGAAAACTCCGTTTTGACATCCTCGAACATATTCAGAGCAAGCTTGGCAAAAAAACGATCGGTGTCGTTCAGGTCTGCCAAGCCGAGTCCAAAGAGATTGTCATTCTGCCAAAACGACGAATCGGCGTCGCTGATTTTCGGTGCGCAGGCTGCGGAAAAGCTGAAAGCGCTTGAAAGGTATTGCCCCCGGATCATCACAGTGCCGATGCGCTCTTCTCGAAGTCGGCTCGGGTCCTGTTCGAACAACTGGCGGCTCACGGCGTCTTTTTTAAAATAATCCGTCGGGTTATACCCTACGGCCACACCGTTTTTAAGGTTCACACGCCCTATATCAATGTAAGCGTTTTGGCCGACGGAGCCGGAGAAATAAAATTCCCTCAGGTCATTAAGCAGGGAGTGGTCATCTATTTCTCTTCCATACTCGAAAGCGTAATATGCTTTATCCGACATGATTAGCTCCAGACGGGGAAGCAGTTTTGTTTTTAGACGAAAATTAACGGCCTGAATAAACTGGGTACGTAAAAAATCGGAACCGGATGTCGGTACGGGAATGGAATCTCTTTCCAGAAACAGCCGCAGGGAGGTTTCCGTATCAAGCTTGAGCGGAAGTGAAAAGCCATCCTTTTCCTGGGACGGCTCCTGTTCGGATAAAATTCCCTCAGGCAGGGAGTCATGGTCACCGGCATTGTCCTGCAGAATGTCTTCGGGAAGCAAAAGCAGGTCATTTGACTCGTCGTTTTGCTGAGCCGGTGCCGCAACCGGCCCAGCAAATACCAGGAGGAGAATAAAGATCAGCCCTGCAATGTTTCGTACCCAAACCACGTCGAAATCCGACTCCTTTTTTTATGAAAAGCCATGGACTGACCGGCTCTATTTCTTCCCAGGCTCAACTCGCAATAAACGTTGTAAATCTCTGTTTTAATTACCCAGATCTCCTTGTAAAAAATTGCCTATCGAGGCTTGGATTACTCTGCCCTGAACCGCGGCAGATACTCCTTCTGAAACCAGAAGTCCGGAATTTTTGCATATTGATAGTCCGTATGAGTCATTTTGGTAATCAAGGTTCTGTCCAGGCCGTCAATAATAATAGTCTCTGTGGGCCGGTTCCGTCCCAGTACATTTACGAGGCGCCGGTAATATGCAATTTTGAGCAATCTCCCGCTGTCAGAGTAAAACTTCCCCTTCACAGGCATAAAAGTTTCCTTTTCGATCCAGAGATCAATTTTCCGATAAGTAACGGAATCCTCTCTTGCCGATAATTTTACCAGATAGCAATTTCGCTTCTTTCTGTCCGCGTCCTGGATACTTGCCTCCCCGGATAGCTCGGCGCTATAGTCCTTGGCCATGTTCACCGAAACCACATCGCCGTTAGATGCCTGGCCCATAAGTCTTTGCTGCGGAGATATGCGGACGCTGGCCTTGGATGTGGGATCGAAGTACCACAGGTCATTTCCGTTTTTCATCATGATCTTATCCCGGTCCCGAAGGGGTTTTTCGAACCGGACCAGACTGTTGAACCGGGCGGTTTCGTCTTCTTTGGCAAAAATGGTCAGCTCGACTTTCTGAATTGGACTGCTTCCCCGGTACTCCACAAGGGTTTCGGTGAAACGAAACGGCCGGTCCGGATTTCGAACCGCGTCGCAGGCTTCCACGATCTGGACGGCTGTAAGCGTTTTAAGGGAGGCTGACGCGTTCCCCTCAATTGGTGTGGCCGTCTCATTTTCTGATATTGCAGCCGCTTCATTTTTGTTAAATTTCAATTCCGGAGAGGACTGGCCGAAAACCGAAGCCGCAGCGCCAATCAGCAGCGCCATTACAATTGAAATGATTTTGTAGTACATGCTCGTCTCCTTGCCTCTATTTATGATTATCCATTTAATGTTGGTTTTATTAATAGTGTCCAAGCGCATCCACGATTTGCATCCGTCCGGCTTTCCTGGCCGAGATATAAGAGGAAAGAACCGACATCAGTATAAATCCCATCCAGGCAGACGGCATAAACCCGGGCTTTCCCAGAATCTGAATAGCGAACGGCACCGGCTCTACGTTGCCCGGCGGAATATATGTAATGTTGGATAAGTTAACCGCATATTGAAAAATAAAGGCAATCACTACGCCCATGGTGCCGCCGATCAGTCCCAGCAGTCCACCCTCAATCATGAATTGCTTGATCACGCCGCCCCGGCGCACGCCCATGGAGCGGATGGTTCCGATTTCATTAACGCGCTCCATTACGCACATGCTCATGGTGTTCATCACGGTAAACAAAACCACCACCAGCATAATCACGGACATGAAAATAAAAATTGAACCGATGAACGATTTTACCTGTCCGTAATACGGTGCCAGCGTTTCAAATCGTTTTACTTCCAGATCCAGGCCCTTTTGCCTAAACATCTCCTCCAAGCGAGCAAGGGCGCCTGTAAGATCATCCGTAGATTTTAACTGAATAATGATTCCGGTAACGCCTGGTTTTTTTGCGTTTCCGTAAACGAGCTGCTGGGCTTTTTTCAAATGAACCGTAACGTAGTTGTCGTCAAGCTGCTTAATAGGCAACCGTTTTGCCTGATTCACACCCATGCGCACCACGTTGGGGGCACCGCCAACCTGGGTGGCGAGCAAATCGAGCTGCGGCCTTGAGTCCGCTAAGTCCCGGGCGGCCGGTGCTTCAGCGTCCAAGGCGGCAATGGCGCTGAAATCCTCCATAGGCTCGTCAATGGATTTTACTTTTGCCTTGTCTCTCACCCTGCATCCGTCAATTTTAAGATCGTCACAGAGATTTAAAATCCGCGCCATTCCCACGCCGATCACGCCACCTGTAATATCGTCGTCGTTAAGGCCGGTATCCGAAGAGACATTGTAGAGGATATGCCGCCCCCGCCAAGCGCCTAATACCTTTTGGTCCGATGGAATCACGCCGCTTCCGAAAAAGGTTTTGGAAACCTCTTCATCATAGTTACCGATTATGCCGCTGAACTGAAGCACCGGGGTTATGACGTTGATTTTGTCTTTAAAAAAATCATCCCCGGCAATGGTTTTCATCAGAGTCTTATAATCGTAGATTCCGTAATCGCCCGGATTCCCGGCACCGTATTCGAAAAAGCCGGTTTTATAAATCTGGAGATGTCCAAGCATCCGGACATAGGACGCTTCCATACCGAACATAGTGGAAAAAAAATAGCCGCCGAATGATAAAATGCCAACAGTTCCGATAGTGATGGCCATGATAGTCATAACGGATCGGCGTGTGTTTCTGAAAATATTTCGAAAACAAATTTGAAGAAGTTTCATTTCATTTCTCCGTTAGAGCCTGGATAGAACCTTGCCCCTGTCAATGGTTATTGCTGTTAAGCCGACCGTCCTTGATTTCGAACACGCTATCCGCCTGGTCCATGACTTTGGCATCATGGGTGGAAAATATAAAAGCCGCGCCGCATTCGTTCTGCACTTCGTGCATCAGCTCAATGATCTCTTGTCCTGTCTTGCTGTCCAGATTGGCGGTGGGCTCGTCGGCGAGAACAATCATGGGGTTTTTCACCAGGGCGCGAGCGATGGCAACGCGCTGGCGCTGTCCGCCGCTCAACTCCGAGGGCCGATGATTTTTCTGCGCTTCGAGCCCCACCGATTTAAGGATTCCCATCACGCGGTCCTTACGCTCTTCGGCCGACGTCTTGTTGGTCAAAAGGAGCGGATATTCGATGTTTTCATACGCCGATAAAACTGGAATGAGGTTGAAATTCTGAAAAATAAAGCCGATTTTATCCGCCCTGAAATCCGTAAGCTCATTATCGTCGAATTCCCCCATATCCTGTCCGCAAATTTTGATTCTACCGCTGCTGGGACAGTCGATGCATCCGATGAGATTTAAAAGCGTGCTTTTACCGCTCCCCGAGGGTCCGACCACAACGGAAAATTCGCGCTTGGAGATATCGGCCGTCACCCCCCTCAAGGCCTTGACTTCCACCTTGCCCAAAAGATACGTTTTATGAACGTCTTGTAAACGAACCACATATTCCTGACTATCATTCATGTTTCACCTATACTGTTCTATGATGTTAGACTGTTTTTTGTTTCCGCAGGCCTCACATCCGGGATCGGCCGATATGAAGTGCTCGGTCGCAAGAACATCATTTTCCGGAAAGTTATTTTCAGACGCCTTTAACGAATTTTTAAAATGATCCGTCATGATCGCTTTTAGGCCGCGTGCACTGAGCATCAGTTTTTTGAAGGGAAGCTGTTGGGAAAGATAAAAAATCCTGTTCATCACACCGGCCTCAAATCCAAGCAGATAACGCATGGAGATGATGCCGATCATTGATCCCAGCATCCCCACCGCAGCACCGAAACTGGGATAGTATTCAAAGGGAAGCGCTCTTCCAGCGGTAAACACCGGCGCCTTTTTAAACAGGCAGTTCAGACAGATCGTCCCCCCGGCCGCTATAAAGCAGAAGCCTCCCATTCCCAGGGCGATGGCGTGAATGCAGGCAACACCTCCCGAGACCAGTTTTCTGTTTACCTCCTCCTTGTGCGCCATGGCGTCGGTCGCCTCGATAACCAGGTCCTGATCTTTTGCAATCTTATCTAACTGGTCCAGCGTCATTTTTTCCGTCATGGCGTTAATTTTTATCCATGGATTGAATTGATTCAGGGTTTGTTTAGCTGATTGAGCCTTGTTGGTACCGATGCGGTTGTAATCGTGAAGAATCTGCCGATTCAGATTGGAGAGGCTCACCTCATCAAAATCGCAAATGGTTATCTCTCCGACGCCGGCACCGGCCAGATAGTATAAAACGGGACTTCCTAAGCCTCCGGCACCCAACACAAGAACTTTTTTATTTTTCAATTCCGCTTGCTTTTCTTCTCCCATAAAAGCAATTTGGCGGCTGTACAACTCTTTTTCCTCTTCGGATAAGGGCACGTGAATTCTCCTTGCGCATTTATTTAGATTTGGCGAAGCCGGCGCTTTACACCGGATTGTCATACGCGTTGAGTAATCTTTGCCGATCTACCCGGCTAAAAGTTTTAAAGTACCTGAGTCGGTAGAAGAACTGCTGTACGGCCAAAATCCCCGTAATTTTGTTTAAGTAACGCATAGTAATGAGAATTCTCCATACGGGCATATGGGGAAAAAATCGTTTCACAAACGCAAAACCCATTTTATGGATAAATTCGGGCGTATTTTCATCGTTGTAAATGACGATGTTGTGTTTTCCGACCGCGTAATGCCTGGTAAGAATTTTCAGCGTGTCAAGATCGGTTTCGGGCCGGGCCGCTATCGGTTTTAAGAATCGGTCGTCGGTAGCCTCCGGCTGTGCTTTCATGATCCGGTCGGCCAAAGGTGAGCCGTTATAGACCCTCATGCCCACGCCAATGAAAATACAGTCCCAAAGATGGGCGTGGGTACTTACGAAATCGAGCGTATCATAGAGAGTCTCCGCACTTTCTGCTTCGGTTCCGACCAAAAGGTACCAGGCAATGGGAAAGTTTTTTTTCTTAAGTAATTCTACGCATTCTAATATTTTTGATCTTTCAAAACCTTTTTGCATATCTTTCAAGGTGACGTCGCAGGCAGCATCGATGCCTAATGAAGCCGTTTCAAATCCGGCTTCAGCCATTAAATTTACATACTCTTCATCGATTCCCGCCGGATGTAGACCAAGTGCATTCACGCCGATATCCAATTTTTTATCTATTATGGCGCGAAGCACTTCTTTAGAGTGTTTCATAGGAATATTGAACGTACTGTCAACGAACTCTACACGCTTGATTCCGGTCTCTTTGACCAGCAGCTCAATGTGGTCAGCAATTTTTTGTGGATTAACAAGGCGGTAGTTCCTGCCCTCTATATAACGGTTGGGGCAGTAATTGCACCGAAGAAGGCATCCGCGTTTCGTCTGAATCTGCAACGGGATGTCAAACTGGCTATATCCTTCAATATTCAGATATTTATGGGGCATTGGAATTTGCAGCTTATCGACGTCCGTATCAAAGACGTACTCGGCCTGTTTGACAATCCGACCGCCCTCACGGATCGTAAGCCCCCGTACGTCATTAAGAGATGCTCCCTTTTGAAGGCGATCAACAAATTCGGTCGCCACAATTTCTCCGTCTCCGCATGAGGCATAGGAGAGATCGAAAAAGTCGAGAATTTCTTCGGTATTGATGGAAACAGCGGAGCCGCCCAAAAGAATGGGGCCGTGAAACAACGCCTTGACTTGATCTATCATAATTTTGGTTTCGTCCAGTAAAAAAACAGGATCATGGCCGACGCAGTTGTCGATGTTGCGGATTCCGATCCCAACACAGTCAGGAATGAATTGTGCAAAAGCATTATTCAGATCCGAGATGGGATCTTTTGAAAAACAAAGGTCAACGAATTTAATCTCGTGTCCCGCCTCTTCAAGAGCGGAAGCAACCATGCAGAGTCCCAGAGGCATAACCGGCCATGGTTTTTTGTAATTGTTCGTGTTGATCAAGGTAACTTTCATAGATGAATTCCTCTCATTCTTATATAAGAAGGTCTGTGTAACGGACACATCCCTTTCAACTTTATTAGTGGGTTGAGCCTGGATGCTGATAGACCAGGTGGGTCCATGGCAGTTGATATTGCATTAAACTATCCCGCATTGCGTCTCCGAAAAATCACGCCTTTTAAAATGATGGTATTTTCAACCGCCGCCTCCACCTCGAAACTGACCATCTCGCCCATCTTTTTCCCGACCCTGGCAAACAACTCAATGCAGTCTCCTATTTTCGGCTCCCGGAAAAACTCGACCTGTATGCTGGCCAGAAATGAAATATTTTTCATGTCCGACGTTGAAGCGATTTCTAAAATTTTACTCAGCTGTGCCAGTGCCTCGCAGACTAAAACGGGGCTGACGGCAAAGGACATCCGATCATTTCTCGAAACCGTTTTTGTTCCCCGGATCCATTCATTCTCCTGATAATCGGTCACCGTATCCACGAAGGAAAATGGGTATTTATGCGGTATCAGTTCGTTGATTTTACATTGTTGGTTCATTTTTCTCATGATTTCCCAAAACATTGATAACAACGCCCGCGTAATGACCGGCACGTGAAATTTTCTGAATCAGAACACGCCCGATTTTTTTGGCAGAGCCGTTGTGATTTTCATTTTTGTTCACGCTCAGGGCTCGGCCCAGGTCGACCAGCCCCGAAATGGGTCCTAAATCACCCAGGACCTCCACAGAGGAAACCAACTCGGCTCGAGGAAAAATACGGTTGGCGGCCTTTTTTTCCAAATCGACAACCAGACTGTTTCGCCGAAAACAGGCAAAAACCATGTCGATGTCTCCGGCGGCCTTGTTCGCCAGGGTTTCCATGCAGGTTTCCAGGTGTTTTTCAATGCCTCGGGAAGATGCATAGTCAAAGCATCTCATTGATTGAAAAGAGGCCTCAATTCTTGCCAGCGGCCGGCGTTTTGACTTCTGGGCCGATGACGGACTTTCCAATAGAACCGCAGCGGCTCCTTCTGAAAAACGAAGATTCATAGTCGTCCCGTTAACGCCGGCCTGTTTCAGATTTTCACCCTCACTGATCACCTCCATGCAAGTGAGCAGGGGATGGGGTTCGGATATTCCGGCGACGATCATGGGGCCGGAAAAATCCTCAATCATGGAAGACAAAAAACATATGGCCGCCAGATCACAATTGTCCCCCTCCTTGAAAACCAACTGGGGACCTTGACAATTAAACCATTTTCCGATGGGAGCCGCGGTCTGATGCTCCAGGTTCGCCTTGAAATTAAACGGATTCATGCGGGCGTCGCTGGTAAAAAACGAGTATCCGAGGATTTTTGCAATACCGATATTTTTAGAATTTTGATTTTTTTGCTTTCCTGTGGTTTCCATCATTCGCCGGATGCAGTGATACAAACGAACCGTGGTCTGGCGTTTAAAGTCTTTGGGATCGGCAGCGTTTCTCAACGCATCGGAAGATGAATCTGAAAAAGAGGCGCAGTGAACCACACCACCGGTCAGTTGTTTCACTTTTTGTGCAAATTGCGGCCAATACCATTTGTGGGGGCTAAAATCTTTAAAACACAGATGTTCAAAACCTTCGTCGCCCTTTAGATCTTCTCCAGAGGGAAGATCAAGCGCCCAAGCCGTAATGACCGGTTGGTTTATCATTTTCCACCGCTTTGGGTTCCATTATTTTCACATGCAGAGATGATCATGGCTACCACTGCACCGCTGTACCCCATTTTCAGCTTCAAAATATTTTGAACCGAATCCGAGGGGGCAGGAGATGAAAAAAAATTAAAATCGGAAAGTTCATTTGGCTTTTCAGGGCTGAATCCAGGTAAAACAGCGTCTTTTTTCAGGCCGTACAGAATCGCAATCAAGTCCGTTATTCCGGACGCCGCAAAACTGTAGCCAATATATGGCGTATAATTTGCCATGGGAATTCGGGCTGCCGCATCTCCGAAGAATCTTTTCAGGGCACTGCTTTCCACATTGTCCATGTCCGGAATGCCACATCCGTGAGGACTGATAAAGTCTACATCTTCTCTTTCGAGTCCGGCCTGACGCAACGCCTGTTCAATGGTTTTAGCGATGGCGGAAACCGAAGGCGTACCGTCCGAAGGGCTGCAATTGACAGCGCAGCTCCTCAGTTTGCCGTATCCGGCGGTCACACCTCTCTTTCTTGCGGCCGCCTCACTTTCCAGAACCAGAAAGCCAATGCCCTCTCCGTAATTGAATCCATTATGATTCTGATCAAAAGGTGTGGCTCGGTTCGGATCAATCAAACCCGCCATACGCAACACCCAATAGGTGGAAGATTCAAATAAATCGTATCCTCCGGCCAGTGCAACATCCACTTCCCCATTTTTTATCCTTGACGCCGCAATCATTATTGAAAACAGGCCGGATGTACATTGCATATTCGCACATATTTTCTCGATGCCGATGCCGAGATGTTTCTGAAGAGCCATCGTAATCATGTCTTCGCGGAAGTGAAGCTTATACATGGGCTGCATGGCCGAATCCTCTAAGGATTTATTCTTTTTGTCCCGTACGGAGAACAAATCCATATACGGTACGGGGAAACCGTAATTGCTCCCCAGAACCACCGGAAAAGATTCGGTTTTCAACCGGTCTGAAAATGGAGAGTCAAAAGGGAGAGCTGACCTGCTGCATCCGTTAACCCAAATTCCGGCGTCTTCCATGGCCTGTTGCGCCGCATGGACAAACAAGGCGAGATTTTTGGATGATCCTGCCGAATTTTCATAATTTTCAAGCGCTGGGGATAACCGATCTATCAGGCCTGCGTTTGTTATCTTTCTTCCCCCGGCCCCTCCATATTCGGCTTTCAGACAAAACCGTTGCTGTGTAATCGCATCCAACAACATTTGCTTGTCAAGGCCCGCAGAAGTTACGCAAGACATGCCGGTTATCAAAACACCATCGTTCATGAAATCTCTTCCTTACGAAGGGTGGTCTTAATGACCCCTTTACAGGCGACCTCTTTGTCCGACAGCGCCTCCACCTCGAAGGCCTTGAGTCCGCCGAACTCCTTGGAGGATATGGCCCTGAGGAAAAGTTGATCGCCGGGCGTAACCGGATTCATGAATTTCAAATTCACCGAGGCCAAAAAACCGATTGCGGGTTCGGCGTTTTCGGCACGGTCTCCGTTTGGCCCGTTATCCTTTTTCGCCTTGGCGTCAAGGACGCCTAACAGCGCACAGGTCTGGGCCAGAGCCTCACAGATTAAAACCCCCGGCATAATTTTCCGATCCGGAAAATGACCGACAAAATACGCCTCGTTCTGGGTGACGTTTTTTATACAAATTATGCTTTTTCCCGGTTTGTGGCTCACCACCCGGTCCACCAGGCTGAATGGATATTTCTGGGGAATCATCCTATTGATCGCATCTGCATCATACAAGTATTTCATGTTCGTTTACCGCTTTCTCACGACTTTCTGTCATTTTTAAAAATTTTTTATAGGAAAAACAGTCATTCACGTTCATAACCGTATAATCCTTAACCCCCAGATGTTGATAACTGCTTCGAAGCAGACCGCGAAGTATTTTATTGGGACCGACTTCCACGAAAACCGGAGACGGTTTGCTGATGAATGTTTCCAAAAGCGGATACCAGTTGACAGTGGATGTTAAAATATTGGAGAGCTGATACCTGAGCTGGTCAACATCGCTTACCGACTCGGCGCTGTAATTGAGCATAATGGGAATTTGCGGTTTTTTAAAATTCACCTTGGAAATCGACTTTCCAAACTTCTCCCTGGCCTCGTCCATATGACGTGAGTGCCAAGCACCCTGCTGTTTAAGATCAACGACGCGGGCACCGTAAATTTCGCGCATACGGTTTTCATAACCGGTGACGGTTTCATAGTCGCCGGTTATTACAAACTGGCTGTTGGAATTGTAGTTTCCGATGGAAATGATGCCGTAGGATTGATAGGTTTCCAGCTCTTTTTTTACATCCTCAAAACCAACGTTCATGACAGCGATCATTTTACCCCGATACTTTGTTGCAGCCTCGTACATGTATTTCCCACGGCACGCAACCAGGTACAGGGCATCCTCCAATTCCACTGCGCCCGAAGCGTATAGAGCAGTCAGTTCTCCGGCACTGTGCCCCATGACGTAATCGGGCAAAATACCCTGCTTTCTTATCAGCTCGAACATGATAATGTTGCAGGTATTGATCAGGATCTGGGCCCGGTCGGTGCGCTGCATCTCTTTAAACGGACGATTCATGCAGATATCGATCAGATCCTCACCGAAAATCTCGCTGGCCGTTTTCCAAATTTTACGGCATTCGCCGTACTCTTGGTAAACATCCTTAAACATCTTGGCTTCCTGGGCACCCTGGCCCGGGAACATAAAAATGAGCGTTTCATCAGCCGTTTGCGCCATGAGTCAAACCTCCGTCAATTACAAAAGATTGTCCAATGATGTATTTGGCCCGGTCGGAAGCCAGAAACGAAGCCAGATAGGCCACCTCTTCCGGATCACCCATCCTTTTTCCGGGAATCTGTTTGACCAGCTTTTCACGAATGTCCGATGCAATCTTGTAAGTCATTTCCGTCTGGATAAATCCCGGAAGAATACAGTTAATCCGGATTCCCTTTTCGATCAGTTCCATGGCCGCACTTTTGGTAAAGGCTATGATGCCGCCTTTGGACGCAGAGTAGTTGGCCTGGCCCGGCGCGCCATGTATCGCAGCAACCGAGGCGATGTTGATGACCACTCCTTTTTTGGCGCCCGCCATAATTCTTCCCACGGCTTTGGTACAGTTAAACACGCCGTAAAGATTGGTTTTGATTACATCGTCCCAATCCTGCTCTGAAAGCATCATCAAAAAGTTATCCCTGGTAATGCCTGCGTTATTGACCAGAATGTCGATGCCCCCAGCTTTTTTTTTAATATCAATGACCATTTTTTTAACCATTTTCGAATCCGTGACCGAACACTGAAACGCTTCAACGTCGGAATAGCCCTCCTGACGGAGGCTTTGGATAAGACTTTCAGCCGCCTTTTCATTGCCGCTGTAGTTAAAAAAAACCTTAGCGCCCTGTGCGAGAAACTCCCTTACAACGGCCTGGCCAATGCCGCGGGTTCCGCCGGTCACCAGTGCCGTCTTATTTTCGAGTATTGGCTCCATTTTTATTCCTCAGCTTTAGGAAACCTTTACCGACAGACTTTTGTTCAGGATAAAAGGCATGTTGACGGTTATAATCTCTACTGGGTCCTCCCCCGCTTCGTAGCTGAGTCCCGTATAAACGTAATCCGCGTCCAAAAGCCCCTGCCCAATCCAGCCATCTTGGGACGGCGAGGGCTGAATATCGATAACTTGCCCGATTTGTGTCCCCTTATAATAGATGGAGTCACCCTGGCTCAAAGCGCCCCTGTCGGCCCGAAATCCGATCACCTTTCTTCCGACGGTACTCTCGATTATCTTGTCTACAGCGTCCTTGGCGGCCATGTCCTTATCCAGGTCCACAGCCCAAAACATTCCTATTTCAAAGGGATTTCTCGTCAAATTTTTAACGGTCTCATAATTGAAAAAATTATTTTCAAGTCTTAGCAGCTTATCCAGTCTGCGTCCGTAAAGCGCCATTGGATAATCGGTCTGCCCGGCCGCGCTCCAAATTTTTTCAAAGATGGAAACACCGTTTTTTCGGGGACTCATGATCCAGTAACCGTATTCGCCTGTTTTTCCGGCCCGGCAGACATAAACGTCACCGCTGTTTTCCTCGACAGGAAGAAAGGCCATGTATCGAAGCCCCAGGACCTCAGGGCCGAAAACTTCCTTTACGCAAAAGGTGCAATGAGGACCGTCAATGGAAAATAACGCATATTCATCCCTCACGTCTTTTAACGTAATATCAAACCCTTCGATGTTCTTTCGTAAAAATCCGTCCAGCGCTTCATAGTCCCCGCCATCCGCCAGCAAATAATATTTCTCACTGTCGATATTGAGTACATAAACGTCGGACAGAATTTCTCCGGCGTCGTCCACACAAAGGGTGTGAAGGAGATGCTCCTCCCGAAGCCGGAAAACAGAACCGGTCAGGACAAAATCCAGGTAATCCGCGGCCTCGTCTCCAATAATTTCATAAATGAGAACATCGGATAAGTCAGCTGCTGCAATTCCCTCCCGAACGGCCTGGTACTCCTTTTCCAGGGACCGCGAAACAGCCGGCGACTCCATCCGGTTGGCATCGATACTAAATTCAAATTGTTCCTCAACAAACTTCTCTTTTAAAAGTAATGTGTTGTTCATTTTTCCCCCGAAGCGTTTCTCTGTAACTTATTGCTCATCTTCAGACGAGTTCAGAATATGATCCGTCAGCAAATTCAAGGTTCGCATGGACGGCATGTCGTTTTCATCGATGGAGATGCAGAATTCATTTTCCACAACCATGATCAGCTCCAATGAATCAATGGAGTCCAGACCCAGTCCGCTTCCAAACAATGGAGCGTCCGGATGAATCAGCTCTTCGGGATACGGAATATTGAAATTTTCCTTCAGACAGCCAATCAGCCTTTCATAAACGTTTTTTTTGGGTTCAATCAATGCATACAATTCAGCGTCCATATTTTATCTCCTGTATGGGTTTCAAAACAAAAGCGCCATGCGATTACGCAAGGACTTTTTTTATTTTTTTCAGGTCGATTCATAAAAAGATCATTCGCCCGCCGGATTCACAATAAGCGCGTAATTAAATCCTTCTCTGGCCGTTCCGATGCATGCGCCCAAGGGTCTGGTCTCCGACGGCCTTCTGTTGGACAGGGCCGTGGAAAAGATAGAGGCGTTACCATTTTCACCCTGCCTGACTATATTTTCCCCTTCTTTGGCACCCAGCATGACTGCCGCCAGATTCATGAGCACAGATACGGAATCCATCCACCCGATAAAAGGAACCGTATTGACAATGACCACATCGTTTAAAACGTTGCCCCAGAAACGTTTGATTGCGGCGGTCTCGGCCTTTCTGACCGATGCCAGTCCCCTTTCGGTGCAGCAAATCCATCCGATGTCGCCGGCATCAACTCCGGCGTCATCCATTGCTTTTTCCAACGCCTTGATCAGGCCCTCACCCGACGGATCGTTCACATGCATATCCGGGTTTGCATCCGTGGTGATAAAACTGCCCAAAATTTCCGCCTGGATTTTCGCTCCGCGTTGTTTAGCCTCCTCCACAGGCTCGAGCATCATAAAAATGCCACCCTCACCGGGATGATAACCGTTCTCGTCCTCGCAAAACAAAGAGATGGGACTATCCTTTCCGCTGATCTCCTTTAGAATGGAAAGCTCCTCAAAATACGACCGGAACACTTCGTCGCCGCCACCCACGATGATTTTGTCCGCCTGCCCCGACTGCACCATCATCTGACCGTAAATCATGCCGTTAAACCCGGAGCAGCCATCCACATGCAGATTGGATGTGGGTCCCATCAGGCCAAGAGATACGTTAACGTGGCCCAGGGCTGAATTTTGGGTGGAGTATGGAAAATAAGCGGAGCTGGGAAACCGGGGGCCTTTTTCGATCATCTGCGTCAGATGTTTATCGATTCCGCGTCTGGGCGCCGAGGAGACGCACATAACGATGCCGACTTCGTTCCTTTTTTTCCGGTTTTTGGAAATATCCGCATCTTGCAGACACAGGCTGGCAGCAGTCGTACTGTACTGGCTGACCAAATCCATTCGGTTGTCTGCATGAATCTTGCGGTCGAACATGGAAGGATCGAATTTTTCCATGCAGCAGGCATGATTGCCGCAATATTTTTCCACATCAAACCGCGTGATTTTACAAATGCCATGCTTACCTGTACGCAAGGCCTCGGCGAACTGTTCCATACCAACGCCGATGGGCGAGACAACGCCAATTCCCGTTATGGCTACACGTCTTTTTTCCTTTTGGGTTACACCCGTTTTGGCGTTCTCCCGATAACGACCAATCACATTGATGGAGTTGTTTCCCGCAAAACCGTAATTGCAGTTTAAGAAAAGATTAATTTTTTTTTCACGCACTTTGTTGGGAATGTAATCAATAGGATAATTGTAACGCGGTTCGGAAAAGTTGAGTGTAGGAGGCAGAATATCTTCGTTCATGCACAAAATTGCCGCGCAGGTCTCCAGGCTTCCCGCCGCGCCAGTGGCGTGGCCAAAATAAGGTTTCGAGGAGCTGACGGGGATCTTTGATGCCAGATCCCCGAAAAACATGGTGTGGGCAATGCTCTCCATGGCGTCATTGCCGTCAGTGCCTGTGCCGTGGGCGTTGACATAATCAATCTGGGACCTGTCTATGCCGGCGTCTTCGACCGCCCTTTCCATGGCCAGGCGTGCGCCCTTTCCCCGGGGCTCAGGAGACGTGGCGTGGTAGGCGTCTCCGCTTGTACCATAGCCGAATACTTCGGCCAAAATCGGCGCGTTTCTTTTCTTCGCCGTTTCTATATTTTCCAGTATGAAAAAAGCAGCTCCCTCACCCAATGTGATGCCCGTCTTGCCGGAAAAAGGAGAGCATGGCTCATCGGATAACGCCTTCAACGCCCAGAACCCTGCGTGCAAGGCCTGATCCAAAACATCCGAGCCGCCGGTAATCACATATCTGGACTTGCCGGACCGAATCCAGTCCATGGCCATGCCCATAGCGTTGGATCCCGATGCGCACGCCGTGGAGATCATTGAAATCATACCCTTGACCTGATACTCATGGGCGATGACCTTGATGATTGATCCATGCAGTTTCCGAAAAAGGTACAAAGAATCAATGCCATCATATTCACCGGCATTAATTTTTTTATAAAAATCATGAATCACATCCAGTGCGCCGTGGGAGCTTCCCACGCAGACGCCCACATCATAAGGATCGATTTTATCAAGTTCCAGACCGGACTGCGCCACTGCTTCTCTGACCGCCAGCAGTCCGAATTGAGTGCACAGATTGGCATATTGCAAAATCCGCGCATCAAAATGCTCGGTTTCATTATAATTGTCCACCTCGCAACCATATCGGCAGTCGTACATGGATGCATCAAACCTGCGGATCGGACGAATCCCGGACCGACCCTGTCTGACAGCGTCCATAAACTCGGCCTTGTCCTTTCCGATCCCGCAGATGACGCCCATTCCTGTTATTGCCACACGCGTCTTCATAACCTATATTCTGATCTCCTTTACTTGCACGTTCGGATCGGGGGTGTTCATAAAACAGCCGATTTGATCCCGAAGATATGTTTTAACCCTGTCCGGGAGTCGATACTGCAGATTGTAGTCCCGATCACAAATCCCCAGCACTGTCGTACCGCGCGCAATTTCCACATGGCCTTTTTTTTTGAAAATAACGTGAGAAAATTTTAATCGTGCGTTTTGCTGCTCCCATGGATACTCGAACATTGTCTCAACGGTCAGCTCATCATCAAGACGGGCGTGATCCACATATTTGCAGTCAGCCGTCAGCACCAGATAAATGAACTCAGATATTTCATCGGGCCGCTCCCGCCGTAGAAACTTGTCAACCAAATGAAACCGTCCAATGTCAAAATAATTAAAATAATGAACGTTGTGTACGATGTTGTACGAATCGACTTCATGAAACCTCACAGTCAAGTCGTTGTTCACCTTGATCCGACATCCGTTTTTTCTTGATTTTCTCATGTCCCTAACTCATTGCTGTAAAGGGTCTTTACTTCATAACGTTTAAAACCGCCGATATGATCAAGACTGTCTGGAGCCACACAAAACCGTATCGGGCTGCATTGATAATGATTCCTCGCTCCTTGAGAATTTCCTCCGCCGGAGGTCCCATGGCTTCCTTTTGGTGAGGATTCGCCATGCTTTTTTCAAGCAGCAATCCAAGCCGGGCAATGGCCGGTGTCACCACAAACGCGCCTAAAATCGTAATCAAAAAAATGATAATCTTAATGAACATAACCAGATTGATTCCTGAAAATATGGTCATAAATCCGGTGAATTTGGAATCGAGAAACATAATGGGAAATCCGGTGAAAATGGCTACAAACAGGGCAAGCCATAACAGTTTGATGAAGCGGTTTGCAATCATTTGCATATGGTGAATTCCCTCCAAAAACGGAAGCTTTTTTGCCATGATTTCTCCCTTGATCAGAGGTGTGCCGATAAAAATCACGAAAAACAGGCCACCGATCCAGCAACCGATCAGCCACAGATGAAGGGTGTAAAAAAATACCTTGGGGCAAATCTGACCGTATTTGATAACCGCTGTGCAGAATATAAGCGCCAGGCAGATGAGTACGTTTAAGGCCGCTACTATATCCATCTGAGCGCCTGCAGCCCCGCTTTTGTGTGTTTTTTTTAATTGTTTCCCGTTCTTGATCACCAGCAGGGTGTAGGCAAGAAAACTGGCCATCAGACCTACGCAAGCAATATGCTTAACGGACATCCAGGCCTGCCAGTTATCGTTCCAGTCTATCATAAGAAAACCCTTATAATGGGAGTTTGTGAGCATCATGAATGCACCGTCGATGATGATCAATCCCAGGGCGATCCATCCGAAACGAACCACTTTCACGGCCGCTCCGATAAGTAGCCCATTCGCATGCTGATCCCCCTCTTTTTCAAGCTTTCTCATAAGCGGAGTGGATATGAATCGAATAAAAAAAATAACGCCCACAAATATCGAAATCGAAATAAAATGGATATAGTTGGTTAAAACGGATAAAATTTCCATGAGCCCTCCCATTCAAGGCAATTAGTAATAAGATGTTTCTTTTTGAACAACATTCAGAATTAATAAATCGCAAGTTTGATGGACTCGTAAAAAGTCGGAAATGGTAATTTCGCTAACAATAATTTCATCATTTTACGGCTGAAAAAAATGATGAAATTGGACTTTTTACAGATTCATCAAGTCTAGTATTATCTGATATTTTACTAAATTTTCTGTCGCTAATGAGTATACCTGTTATGCTAAAGAAGCATTTGAAATATATTAAAAGAATATTAATTCAATAGAGAGCGGGATGACGAGCTTCAAATACTGTAACGGTGTTGAGGCTTGCCCCACCAAACAAGAACCATATATTTTCAATGTGATTTAAGTGAGTTAAACGAAAGTGCCATCAAAAACGAAGTTACAAAATAATGTAACGGTACACTAAAAAATCAAAAATGATCTGTGGTTTCAAAATTTTAAAGGTAGAACAAGCATCAAGCGGCATCCTTAATATAAGAAAGAGACACCACCAGGCCATCCTCGGCGTAACCAAAGGTGGCCTGTTCGTACAGATAAATTGTGATAAGGATTACTGGGGAGGGAGATCGGATATAAATTCCAGAGCAAGGTTGATATCAACAAAGTTGTGATTCAACTCCTTTGCCCTGTCCTGGCAGTCTGTACATATTTCTTTAAATTTTCTCATGTCGCCTTTGACGGCCATATAAATTTGTTCAACGGCTTCCTGCTGGATATCTTTGTATTTTTCGATGAAGTCTTCGACCTCTATGGGGTATAAAATCAGAGTTTTGAGCCGGCTGAGTATATCGGGATGATTCCGGCTCAGATGGGTTCTGACCTTTGGGAGCCCTGCAAATACGATGGGAACACCGGCATCAATAATTCGTTTGAGATATGGCCAGACCCGGGAGTCCAGGTCATTGGCTTCATCTATGATGATAAAACAATTGGATAGGTTGCAGATCGTTTTCAGGTACTGGGGAGTCCGGCGGTAGGTGGCGGTGGCCTCATAATTCAATTCCTTGAGTATTGATGCCAGGGTTTCATGGATGTTGAACAGAGATTCGACCCATACGGCATGGAGCTTTTTAGGCCGCAGCAGTTTTAAAAAACGAGTTTTTCCTGCGCCAAAATCTCCTTCAATGAGTACGCTTTGGCCCCTGTATATCCTATTATAAGTGGCAGACAGGTATGAGACTCTTCGTTTATCACTGATAAAATCCTCTTTCATGTCATATCTCCGAGGGATGCATAAGTCGCCACTCGATTCGTAGTTAACGATTTTTGGCAATCAAGCATAAATGCATTGAACAAAGCCTGTTTTTTACGTTCCTCAGGCTGGTCCATTTTTTTCATGTAATCTGCGTACCTTGATTGATTATGATGAAGTACTTGCTCCGCCCGGGATAGGGAAAGGCCCTTATGGTAAACTTCGATTAAAATAGGCCGGTCAACGGCCATATTGTGCTTTTCCAAAAGAGCGATAATGGTGTCGAGTTCATCGGGCACAGGATCAGGCGCTGGTGCAGGTGGCCTGTCAAACGGCTTTTTTGCAATGGCTTCGCCCAGAAGTATTCCGTCTTCACTGGGCTCAAAGATAAAAAGTTTGTCCCTGTATCTGGATATCTTTACCGGTGTACTTTTATGCTTGCTGAACCGGTCTGCACCACTGGTCACATAAAAATCGCGTTTGTCATGGCGGATAGTTCTGTTCTTGGATACGGTGGCTTTGATTTTTCTGTAACCATATTTCATATATTCTTGAACCTGCTCCGGGATAAAATTCAGGGTGTCTGCCTGGTTTGACAAAAAATCATCAAACTTCTGTGCCGGCACCCAGGCACTGACCACGCCGTCTTCAGTAAAATAATGTTGTGTATGATTATGTTCGTCACGGTATTGGCGGAGCACAGTGCTGCTTCTCAATTCATCAAGGGTGATATCAAGTAGGGTTACAGTGACTTTTTCCTTTCTTCCCCGTTTGAAGTTATACTCGGTAACGGTTTTCACAATCCTGTCCTCAAAGGCTTTGATAATCCGTATTTCAAGATTATGCAGGCTCCGGTGTGAAGATTCCAGATGCGCCTTATCTTTTGGTGAATGCGCCCTTGAAAAATCCGGCGCCAAATAAAAACCGCCTGGCGTAGAATGCGCAAGGTTAATGGCATTAATGGGACGCTTTAAATTTAAAAATCCCTTTGCCTGGTCGGGCCTGATGCCGATTGTTTTCAAAGGAAAAGGGGTGCATAACAAAAAACGGGTAAAAAGGTCCACAGAGTTCAGATTACTTTCGGTAAAATAGGATTCCAGGATGAACAGCTTCCTGGAACCGGTATCAAATATTTCAATCACCTGCGGTTTCTGCCAGTTTCCACGTTCATCTCTGATTCTTAAATATTGGAACTTGCAACCGTCAACCTGGATCAAGGCAAACACCGGAACCGATTTGAAGCTATAACGTGCCGGTGACGGCTCCTGATCGTCCTCTTTTTCCAGATAAAATTTGAGATTCTCCCTTTTGGCGCATCGCCGAAGTGCCGGAAGGCTGATTGTTTTACCCAACTCTTCCTCGAGCCAGCAGTGGTAATTTTTAATGGTCCTGGCTCTTCGGGTGATAAAAATGAACCCCTGAGATGACGGATCGCATGACGCCTTGACCATTTCAATAAACCGCCTTTTTGTTTGCTCGTCTATAACCTTGGGGCGCCCGCTGCACTTGCGGCCATCCATAATTCCTTTTTCAACCAGCAAAAGGGGTACCGGGATAATCCCGGTTTTCTTGTACTGGTCCTTGTAATATTTTTTGGATCTTCTCTTGGCAGATCCGATTTTATTCATGATTTTTTTATGCAGCAGTAAATGGAAGCGGTCGTCAATGCTCAGGTCATCCATTATCTGCCCCCGTTGATACAATCTTTTCGTGTATGACCCGATGCCACAACAATGCAGCCGGGCGAGAGGTCTGCTGCCAATGATCATGCTGTGCCACACGGACCTGTTCAAGCATTGCCTTTACAACAGCCATGTATTCATTCGAAATTTGATCCGTCAGATCCGGTTTGGTTACCGATGCCGTTTTTCGGGAGTCGATAAATTTTTTGATGTTACGCGCGGTTAACTCCATGCCGCTTTCTATAACAGCCATGGGCTGACCCGGGTTTTCACCGTGGTTCAGCCCACAACGAAAGTTGAAAGATCTGTGCAGGTTACACAGACTTTCTTATAAATCTCCTTCCAAAGTTGGCGCTGTTCTATGGAATCCAGTTGAGTAAGAGGCCGTGCCTGGGATTCGTTGGCCGGTAATCTGTCCCCAATTGGGGACAGATTATAGATGACTTCATAAAATTTGATCAGGCGGTAAGCATGGGATTTTCCCATATCCCATCGCGCCCTGGTATATGTTTCGAATGATTCAAACAGAGCCTGCTTATACAAACGATTGTCACGAATTTCTTTCAAGGCCTTGCCGATTTTGGAAAAACACTCCTGATTCCGGGCAATCAGGGTTTCAAGCTTGGCCAACCGTTTCATACTCATTGCCCTGTCCTTCGCAAGTATTCTTACTTTCTGAAATCATTGACAAATTTGTATACGCCTGCCAAATTGGAGTCATGATGAAAATGCTTGGAAATTTTGTTTTATTCATATGGCTGAAGTTCAAAGTCACTTCGAATCTCGCTGCCGAAAACCTTGCGCTTCGCCACCAATTGGCCGTAATGAAAAGGACGAACAAGCGGCCGAAAATTCGAATGGTGGATCGGCTCTTCTGGGTTTTGCTTTCCCGAATTTGGACTCCTTGGCGTAAATCTCTCATCATTGTAAAGCCGGATACTGTTGTCTACTGGCATCGCAAGGGTTTCAAACTTTTTTGGAAATTCAAATCCAAAGGCCCGGGAAGGCCTCAAGTCAGTCGTGAAATCCGTGATCTGGTCAGGAGGATGGCTGCAGCCAATCCAAACTGGGGTGCGCCCAGGATTCATGGGGAATTGCTCAGCCTGGGGTTCGAGGTTTCCGAACGAACCGTATCGAACTTGATGCCCCGACATCCGCCGAATTCAAAGCCGTCTCAAACCTGGCGGACTTTTTTGAAAAATCATATTAACAAGTGTTCGATTGACTTTTTCACTGTTCCAACAGTCACCTTTAATATTCTGTTCGTCCTGGTGATCCTCAGCCACAGCCGCCGCAAAGTCGTACATTTCAATATAACCTCAAATCCGACGGCCGAGTGGACAACCCAACAGATCGTGGAGGCCTTCTGGGATACGGCACCGAAGTATCTGATGCGGGATCGGGATGCAATCTATGGCGTTTTTTGCCGCAATCGAGTGAAAAACATGGGCATCAAAGAAGTGGTCTCGGCCCCGCAAAGCCCTTGGCAAAACCCTTTTGTTGAACGGGTGATCGGCTCGATCAGACGAGAATGTACAAACAATGTCATCGTATTGAACCAAGGACATCTGAAAAACATTCTTTGCGCGTATTTCCAATATTATCATAACGACAGAACACATTTGAGCCTTGGAAAAAATACGCCCAACGGTCGGCCGATCCAACCCAGACCTGTCGGCAAATGCAAGATAATTGATTTGCCGCGTATTGGTGGATTACATCATCGATACGAGTGGGAGAAAGCGGCCTGAAAACTCAAATCGTTCTGATATCAAAAGCATCGAACGGTCTTTGCTGATCTGTGCTCAGAATCGACCTCAATTAAAAATTTCACATTGAATCCGTCTTTTCAAATAAACTGGACAGTGGATATTTCATTCAATCGCTGCACAGAGGAGAATATTTTTTCGACAAATTTGATGAACCTGTAAAAAGTCCGATTTTAGCATTTTTCAAGCCGTAACATACTGAAATTATTAATAGTGAATTTGTCATTTTCGACTTTTTACGAGACCATCAAATTTACCACGGATTAATTTTTGCGAAGGACAGCCCAGGTAAATGTATCCGGTACCCTGGCAGACAGCCCTTCAACCAGATCCCTTGTAAAGGTCGCAATACCGCATTGCCGGGGCAGATAGTTGCCGATGACAGCAATGGATTTGATCCCTTCAACGTATTGTGTGCTCGTTCGCATTTTTACCTCCTTTCCTATTAGGATCAATCGTCTTGGCACCACGCATTTCAAATTACATCATGCCGCCCATTTAGCCACCAGGCAGCCCTTATGTTTTATCCGGTTTTTCAGCAATCATGGCCTGTGTGGTCAGCATGACAGATGCGACACTGGCCGCATTCTGGAGGGCAAAACGGACCACCTTTTTCGGATCCATAACACCGGCTGAAATCAAATCTTCATAAACGTTTGTCCGCGCATTGTAGCCAAAAGCGCCTTGACCCTCCTTTACTTTATTGACAACGACAGCACCTTCAACTCCGGCATTATTGGCAATTTTACGCAGTGGTTCTTCAATGGCTTTGGCAATCACATCAATACCCAACTTTTCCTCACCCTCAAGGGTAAGGGTTTCAAGGTCAGGAATACACCTGATAAGGGCGACACCGCCGCCGGGAACGATGCCCTCTTCCACCGCCGCCCGGGTTGCGTTAAGGGCGTCTTCCACCCGGGCTTTCTTTTCCTTCATTTCAGTTTCAGTGGCAGCACCGACACTAATGACGGCAACGCCGCCAACGAGTTTTGCCAACCGTTCCTGAAGCTTTTCCCTATCATAGTCAGAACTCGTTTCTTCAACCTGTGCCCGAAGCATTTTGACCCGCCCCTCAAGGGCTTCCTTGGAACCTGCACCATCAACGATTGTGGTGTTATCTTTATCAATGGTAATGGTTTTTGCCTGACCCAGATCCTGCAGCGTTACATTTTCAAGTTTGAGTCCGATATCTTCGGAAACAAGCTCTCCGCCAGTTAAAACGGCAATATCTTCCAGCATGTTTTTTCTTCTGTCACCAAACCCTGGCGCCTTGACTGCCGCAACATTTAAAGAGCCACGAAGTTTGTTGACAACTATGGTTGCGAGGGCTTCGCCTTCAACATCTTCAGCTACGATCAAAAGTGGTTTTCGCGTTTTGGAAATTTCTTCAAGAATCGGAAGAAGGTCTTTCATGGAAGAGACCTTTTTTTCGCAAATCAACACATAGGGGCTATCAAATGAGACATTCATTTTTTCAGTATCGGTTACAAAGTAGGGAGAAAGGTATCCCCGATCAAACTGCATGCCTTCCACCACCTCAAGGGTCGTATCTATTGACTTGGCCTCTTCAACCGTAATAACGCCTTCCTTTCCGACTTTATCCATGGCTTCGGCAATAATATTGCCGATGGTCTCATCGTTGTTGGCCGAGATGGTGCCAACCTGGGCGATATCATTCTGGTTTTTGATGGGTCTTGCCATTGCTTCTAACGCTTCAACGACCTTGGCAACGGCTTTGTCAATACCCCTTTTAATCCACATGGGGTTATGACCGGCAACCACCAGTTTCTGACCATTTTCATAAATCGCCCGGGCAAGAACGGTCGCCGTGGTTGTACCGTCCCCGGCCATATCAGAGGTCTTACTGGCCACTTCCTTTACCATCTGAGCGCCCATATTTTCGAACTTGTCTTTAATCTCAATCTCTTTTGCAACGGTTACACCGTCCTTGGTTACATTGGGTGAGCCCCAGGATTTTTCAATCACCACGTTTCTGCCTTTAGGCCCCAGAGTCACCACCACTGCATCTGCAAGTGTCTTCACACCCTTAAGCATTGCCTCACGGGCGTTTGCATCATATTTAATTTCTTTGGCCATCCTAATAAATCTCCATTGATTACACGGTTTATTGATTATTCAATTATCCCAAGAACATCGTCCTGCCGAAGGATAAGGTAGTCTGTACCATCGATTTTCACATCGGTTCCGCCATATTTACTGAAAAGGATACGGTCATCAGGTTTTACATCCATTGAAATCAATTTTCCATTGTCACCCATTCGCCCGTTTCCCACGGCCACAACCCTTCCTTCCACTGGTTTTTCTTTTGCTGTGTCTGGGATAATAATTCCGCCTTTGGTTTCTGTATTCTCTGGCCCGCGCATAACTACGATTTTGTCACTTAATGGCCTTAAATTCATGATCAATTTTTCCTTTCTCTGAGTCTTTTGTTTGTTTTGAAATTTACCTGGAATTGCTTTAATCTGCGGTCGTAAGTATCTGGGCAGACACAGCCATTGATAAGATAACCGGCTTGACTGCAAGATGTATCCATTAGAAAACGTTTTGGTATAGAATCCATAGGCGTTTCAAAGCAATATTGCGGTAATCTTGGTAAGGTTGATAACTGCCAAGTCGGGGTGTTTGCCGCATACGCCTCTCAAACAGGATATTCTTTGGTTGATAAACGCCTTTTCATTCCGGAAAAATGGTTTGGCGATGACTTTGAATCGCGTAGAAAAAAGTGCAAGTTACCTGCTGAAGCTATATTTAAAACGAAGCCTCAATTAGCAGTGGAAATGTTAAACAATTTAGCCGATGAAGGTATCCTCCCGTTTAAATACATTTTGGCAGATTTTTTTTACGGAGTAAGTCCAGAATTCATTGACGCTGCAAGCAATTTGGTTGGCACTAACTATTTTGTATCAGTCCCGGGCAAGACGCTGTGCTGGCTGAAATCCCCGGTAACTCCGGGACACATCCATCCCCTCTGCCATTTTCTCCTCCAGCCAGTCTGAAATTTTCATTTAAACCCCATTGAGGTTTTATGGATTCCTAAAAACTACCCGGCGATTGTCATCAGATTGGTGACGTTTTTGACCCCATGGACATCCCTTACCAGTTTTGTGGCCAGGGCTTTTTCTGCCTTGTTTCCGGCTTTCCCTCCCAGGGTGACAACGCCGTCTTTTGTCTCCACTGTGGTAGCCACAGCACTGGTTGACCGATGGTACAGCAGGGTCATTTTAACCATGGCCGTGATGGATGCATCATCTATGACCTGGACGATTTCATCCATTTTCTCTTCCGCTTGTTTTTTTTTCGGCCAAATTGCCGCCCCCTGGACCGTCATCTCATTGTTGACATGTTTGACACCGTCAATATCCAGGACGTATTCTGTGGTCAGGTCTTTTTGGGCAAGGCTTTCGGCATCTCCGACCAGGGTGATGGTCCCGTTTTTCGCAGATACCTCTGTATTCCCGGCGCTCACATTTCGGTGAAAAAAAAGGGTACTTTTGACCTTGGCCGCAAGCCAGGCATCTGAATAGCCGGAAACCGCCTCCCCCTTTACTGCCAGTTGGTTATCCACACCTTTGACCCCGGGCAGGCCCGCAACCGTTTCCCGGGCCAACGCTTTATATGCATCCGAGGATGCTGTCCCTGTGAGGGTCACATCACCGTTTTGGGAATGGATTTTAATATCTTCATCCTTAAAATAGGTCTGGAATATATAAGACTGCCTTGCCGATGATTCGATGCGGTCATCGGTCTCGGATGCGAACAGACTGGAATAGGTGACGGTCCAAGCGATGATGCTGACCAGCAATGCCAAGGTATAAATTCTTATTTTCATAAAAAGACCTCCTGTTAAAAATTATTCAACCTGATCATCAGGTTTATCCGGAGTGTCTTGGGGCCTGGAAAAACCGGCAGCAAGGGCACCCAAGCCTACCCATGGATGATGGGTTACAGTTTGCCCAGGACGAGCAACACCAGAACAATGATCAACACCAGTCCAATGCCGCTGCTGGGACCATACCCCCAGGATCTGCTGTGGGGCCAGGTTGGGATTATTCCCACAAGCGCCAATACCAAAATGATGAGTAAGATTGTGCCCAGTGACATGATTACCGACTCCTTTTTATAAATGGCGTCTAAAGGCTCTCTGATATCCTGCGCCCTTATTTCGCCTCTTTTTCGTTAGAAGAAAACATCGCACCGATCATCTTGACAATTTCACCCAGTACCAGGGCATAGGTTGCCAGGGTGCTGGCGGTTTCGTTGATCGTCAATACCGTATCCGCGGTGTCATGGGAAATGGTCCTGATGGCCTCACCGGCTTCACCCAGGCTGTTTTTGAATTCTTCACTGATCCTTGCAGTGTTTTCTGAAACCACAGCCATGTTGGGAATGATCCGATTCAAATTATCTTTGTTGTTTTGCAGCATGGACGAAGCGTCTTTGATCAGGCCATTTATGTTTCTCAACATTATGACGGTGTATACACTCACCGCCACGATTAAAGCAAACACAATAAAGGCACCCAACTCATTCAAGGTGATCGATCCCTGCATAAACTTGTCCTTTCACGTTTTGAAAACCGACGACATCAAACAGGCTCTATTTTGAGGTTTCTGTCCCCTTGTCCTCACCGGTTTTCTTTGTGCTTTCATTTTTTGAATCCCCGCCTTTTTTACCTGCGTCATGCAAATGCGCCTCTTTTTTCGAAGCCGCATCAAACATCCTGGCTCTGGTTACTGTTACATTTTCTTTAAGATTTTTAACGGTTTCGCAGGTTCGATCAGAAATTCCCTGCCGGATTTCTCTGCCGGATTTCGGGGCGAACAGAATCCCTGCGGCCAATCCCAAGGCAGATCCGATGCTGGCGCCGATTATTATATTTCTATTCCTGGCATGCCGCATGGTCTTGGTTTGAAACCCTCTGATTTTTTTCACCTGATTTGCCAGGTCATTCAAAATTACCATGTACCCTCCTGTCCTGATCTTGTTTATCAGCATGGATGAAGCTCTCTTTCTTCTGTCTTCAATGTTAAATTCTTGAACCCGTGACCTTTTAGGCCGTACACAAATGAGATGGCATTTCATCAGAGGTCTGTGTGCGGAGTGTCGCTGTCCCTTGCCTGATTCCATTGTACTACTCAAGGTACTACTCAAGTTCCGTACCCGGATGATCAGAACCCGGATATATATTCTATAATTCCGATTTATAAGGATAAATTTACAAAGTCCGTCTTGTTGAGATCCATTAAACCCACCTATTAAAACGGTCACATTCTCCCAAAGGGTCAGATTTGGTCGAAACTCAATGCGAGGCGCTTGCCAGGGGTGAGATTTGATACCCTCATTATACGACCCGGATACGCAATATGAGCCGATATGCTAAGTTGCCCTGAAAATTTTCTATCCCGCCAGCTCTAACGAACTTCCTATGAGGGAGGCAGATAAACGTTCTCGATCATGGTAACGAATTATCACCGTTACCGGCCTTGGGATAAGAATGACAAATAGACCAGCTGTCGGATCAATTTTCACAACAAACGCAATTAGAATCCCAGCGCGACCCCCAGGCCGATGGAATCAACCTTATTGTTGTAGAACTGGCCGTGCGGATCATATCCGGTGTACCATTCAGCCATGAGCCGCAGGCGGCGCTGGCCCGTGCTATGATGACCGAATTCAAGGCCGGCCTTGATGCTGGTATCGACGTACCAGTCATTTTCCTGGGTGCACTTCATATCCAGTCCGACAATGGGCCTTCCGCTCCATAAGAAAGGCTTGTCACCTCGATACTCGAGCCCCCAGTGGACGATTGCCGGCTTCAGTTCACTTGGTTCCTTGTGAACTAGATACTCCCCACCTCCGTACACCCGCCATGCGTGCCATTCCCGGGAATAGATTAGCTCAATGGATTCGTAGCTGAGGTTAACTCGATTCGGATGATTGGCACTCAGGAGCAACTCATCCCCTAAATGCGAGCTCTGGTGATAAAGCCGGAAACGGAACGAATTGTCGCCATACCGGTAGGTGACGGGGATGCCGATGGTGTAGTCCGCATTGATGAGATCGGAGGAGGCACTGTCCAGGTTGAATTGGGCGAACAAGGCACCTTCCAGGCTCAATTGAAGCCCATCCCCCTCGCGGATACCGTAAAATCGGTACATACCGAATGTCTCTCCGAAACCAACCGACGCCATGGTATATCTCACATCCATTGAGCTGAAGCTCCGGAGGCTGACAAAGAACTGCGGTTGCTTCGGGTCTGCAATCAGTGACTGGAACAGGTCGCCAACCGGATAGGCTTTCCCCTGGCCGGTAACCGCCATAAAGCTGCCTGCTGCTTCCGGCTCGGCATCATTCGATGGCTTTACCACAATCGTTACCTCATGAATTCCATCGATGGCGCGCAGCTGCGTCTCTGCGGCTTCCTGCCGCACCGGATCCTCTTTATACACGGTGATTGTGGTCGCACCGTTAACAATCTCCAAAATATAGCTGTCTCTTTTCCAATTAAGATCCCGTTCAAGGATAGAAGCCACATAACCGGTCAGAAATTCATCAATGGTCCTGTCCGCAGCCACTGCGGAGAAAGATGAAAAAAGGATCGTAAAGCATAAAGCGGTAGCGAACATACGGACGGTCATATTGAGACAGGTGGCGATACACAGCAGAATGATCATTTTTCTCCTTTGGAATTACTGATGGTTAGTTTTTTTTCCCACTTCCCTTGGATGTCAACAATAAGGTTCCCATTCAGCATTGCTGGCCACCTCTTTTACAATCTGGGCGCCCATATTTTCAAACTTGTCCCTAAGCTCGATTTCCTTTGCAACGCTGACACCATCCTTGGTGACGATGGGCAATCCCCAGGATTTTTCAATTACCACGTTTCTGCCTTTAGGCCCCAGGGTCACCACAACGGCACCTGCAAGTGTTCTCACCCCCCGAAGCATGGCTTCCCGGGCTTTTGCATCATATTTAATTTCTTTTGACATAGTAGGTACGCTCCATTTCATTGACTGCTTGTTTTTGGCTACTCAATTATTCCCAAGACATCCCCCTGACGGATAACAAGATAGTTCATACGGTTATCGTATATCTCACATTGTGTGCCAGGATAGACCACCCCGGCATTTAGTAGATAACATACTGATTGATCATTGGAATTCAGCCTGACAAAGAAGACAAAAGCCCTTTAACGGCTGGATAAAAAAGATTACATGCATCCAAATGGTCATATAGCAGGTAGCGGGCTGCAACGGGATTGTCAATTCATCAATGTTGTATGATGTCCCAGCCAAATTCCTTGACCGCATCGATCCATCCCTGTTTGAAAAACCGATATTCTTCAAGATCCCAATCAGCGGCTTCGGTTTTATTTACTGCTGACCAGAGTTCTTTAAATCTGTATCTGAAATCATTCTTGAAATAGTCATATTGGTAGTCATCCTGCCGGTTCAGGGTTTCTTCTGCATCATCAAAATCCGATGCATAGACCGCCACCCTGAGGGCATCATCATTTGCCAGGTTTTTGATCCAGTTTTCCGCTTCTTCTTTGCCGAATTCGATCCAGTCGCTTTTGCTGTCATTGGTCACCCGGTTCATTTTTTTCTTTGTTTTTTTTTTTTCATCATGCCCTCCCATGGTTTTCCAGTCAGTGTCATGCCATTGCCGCCGCGCAACAATGGATGAGCTCACATCATGTCTCTGAGTTCTTCCCCCCGGACGGTTTCCTGGATGGCGAGAAGTGCGGCCAGCTTATCCAGCAGCGCCCTTTTGTCTGAAAGGATCTTTTTCACCCGCAGATGCGCCTCTTCCATCATCAGTGAGACCGCTTCATCCATCCGGGCCGCGGTTTCCTCACTGTAATTTTTCTCGGAAGAATAGCCCTGGGGCAGAAACATGGGGGTTCGGGGACGGTCATAACTGACAAGACCGATCTTTTCATTCATGCCGTATTCCGCCACCATGGACCGGATGATGTCCGTTGCCCGCTGGAGGTCATTCTGGGCCCCGGTTGATGTCTCGTTAAATACCAACTCCTCTGCCACCCGGCCGCCCAGAAGCACGGCCAACCGGTCGAGCAGTTCAGACCGTGTCATCAGGTACCTGTCTTCGGTGGGCTGCTGCTGGGTGTATCCCAGGGCTGCGATCCCCCGGGGAAGAATGGATATCTTATGGACAGGGTCGGCAAAGGCAACGGATTCGGCCACAATGGCATGGCCGGACTCATGAAAGGCCACAATCTCTTTTTCACGGGCATTCATCACCCGGTTCTTTTTTTGAAGCCCGCCGATCACCCGATCGATGGCCTCGTCAAAATCACTGGGTTCCACCATGTCCTTGTTGCTTCTGGCCGCCAGCAGGGCACTCTCATTGACAATATTGGCAAGATCCGCACCCACAAAACCGGGTGTGCGGCCGGCGATCTTGGAAAGATCCACATCATCCCCCAGAACCACCTGTCTGGAGTGGATTTTCAGAATGGCTTCCCGGCCGTTGATATCCGGCCGGTCCACCAGGACCTGCCGGTCCAGGCGTCCGGGGCGCAGGAGTGCCGGATCCAGGATTTCCGGCCGATTAGTGGCGGCCATGATGATGACCCCCTTATTGGTATCAAAGCCGTCCATCTCCACCAGAAGCTGGTTCAAGGTCTGCTCCCGTTCGTCATGGCCCCCCATGGCATTCATTCCCCGGGCCTTGCCCAGGGCATCCAGTTCGTCGATAAAAATGATGCATGGGGCCTGGGCCGCGGCCTGGGAGAAAAGATCGCGGACCCTGGCCGCGCCAACCCCCACAAACATCTCCACAAATTCGGAGCCGTTGATGCTGAAAAAAGGCACCTTTGCTTCACCGGCCACCGCCCTTGCCAGAAGGGTTTTACCGGTTCCAGGCGGTCCCACCAGAAGGACGCCTTTGGGGATCCGTCCCCCCAGTTTCTGAAATTTTTCCGGGGTGGTTAAAAAATCCACAACCTCTTCCAGTTCCTCCCGGGCCTCGTCAATGCCGGCCACATCCTCAAAAGAGACCCGGGTGTCGCTCTCTGCAAAAATCTTGGCCTTATTTTTACCAAAGGACATCACCCCTGAGCCGCCCATATTTTTTGCGGTGAACCGCCAGATCAGAAAGAGAAAGCCAAGGGGCAGAACCCAGGACAGAAGGATGCCCCAGAATCGGTTCTCAGTCCGGCCGGAATATTGGATCTTGCGCTCATCCATCTCTTTTGCAAGGCCCGGATCATTCACCCGGACGGTAACAAATTTCTGCCCCTGTACGCCCTTGAGAATACCTTCAATCTTCTCGGGACCTATCAGAATGTCATCCACGCTGCCCTCGGCCATGGCCTGCTTGAAACGGCTGTAGGGAATCGTCTCTGTCTTAGGAGCAAAAAAAGACTGCTGCAGATAGACAAGCCCCCAAAAAATGATGAGAACCGTCCAGAAATTTAAAAGAGGCGCCCCGGGTTTCTTGTCTGATGCGGCCTGTGTTCGACCAAAGAGGCTGCGCAATTTTTCCTGGATGGTGTTAATCGGATTGGGTTTGTTTGACATGGACTGAATCCTTTTCAGCAATCATAGACAACGCAGTTTCTACCACTGGACTTGGCCTTGATCCTTCTATGTTTTCTTTTTCCACGGAAGTCCGATCCAAGTTCTCCCAAAGCCGGACCGATTTACTGGTTGCCCCGGATGCAGCGGTTGGGGGCGGGAGTGCTTTTACCCCGCCGCCACCATGACCTGGGCCGGGCGCAGCAGTTTGCCGTGATATAAATATCCTTTTCTTTCAACCCTTACCACGGTATGGGCAATTGCTGCAGGATTCCGGACCACTCCAAGGGCGTCATGGATCTTCGGGTCAAACACGGCGCCTAAAGCCTCAATTGGCTGGACCTCATGTTTGATGAAAAACTGATCCAGAATGCCTTTGAGCCCTTGGATTCCCTGGAAGATATTGCGGCTGTCATCTTCACCGGAGATATGGTTCAAAGCAAGATCCAGCCCGTCAGCCAGCTTGATCACATCTTTGAGCAGTTCTGTTCTTTGCCCCTCTATTTCAAGAGCGGAGGCGCGTGCCAGGCGCTTTTTCGTGTTTTCCAGATCAGCGAGCAGATAATAATATTTCTCCTCCCAGTCAGATGCCGGATCTGAGGTTTGCGCCTCCGGCCCCCTCAGCCCTGAAAATTCATCTTCCAGACCGTAGCCGGGTTGGGAAAAAGAATCTTTCAGTGCAGCATGTAGTTTTTTTTGAATTTTATTGACCATTTTTACTCCTCATATAAATATAACGTTCACAGATTTTCCGGTAATGATACCCGTATATAGATAAGGTCACGGCCAGGGAAATCAGCCGGGGTTTTCTAAGGAGGGTCCATAGAATCAACTGCCAATAGCAGAACCGCTCTTTTCCCAGGATACCCAGCCTGAGGCTTGCCCTGAAAAAAGAGAGAAACCGCTGGAAATCCAGGGGCTGGAACACCTCCGGGGGCGTGAGGGCCCGCAACTGGGTCTTGACCCGCCGGTAATAATTTGCCGGGGAATAAATCTGTTTCATGATCCGTTGATACCCCTTTGACAGCGCCTCCATTCCCATCCGGGGCAGAATATTGGTTGTGCCGTCCACATTATCGCCGGTAAATGGCCTGACCACCCGGCTCTGGCGCTGAAGCCTGTCAAACAGCCGGGTTCCGGGAGGGGCCTGAAGCATCCCCACCATGGCCATGACGATTCCACTGTTCTGGATAAAATCGATCTGGCGTTGAAAAATGGAGGGCGGGTCACTGTCAAATCCCACGATAAACCCGCCCATCACCTGCAGGCCGCTGCGGTGGATGATGGCCACGCTTTCAAGCAGATCCCTGTTTTTATTTTGAATTTTATGGCATTCGCTCAAGGCGGTTTCATCCGGGGATTCGATACCGATGAAGACCGAGTCAAATCCCGCCTTTACCATCAGGGAAAGCAGGTCCGGATCATCGGCCAGGTTGATGGAAGATTCCGTGAAAAAGACACATCCCTTTTTATCACTGCGCCATTGGATCAGGGCCGGAAGCAGATGGCTTTTCAGAAATCGCTTGTTGCCGATAAAATTATCATCCACAAAAAATATGCTGCTCCGCCAGCCCATATCATAGATACGGTCAAGTTCCCCAATGATCTGGCCGGGGGTTTTCAGCCGGGGACTGTGTCCGAACAATGCGGTGACATTGCAAAAATCGCAGTTAAAGGGGCATCCCCTGGAAAACTGGATGCTCAATGCGGCATACCGGTTTACCTTCAGCAGATGCCACAGGGGAACCGGCGTCTCACCAAGGTCACTGAACCCTTCCGCCCGATAGATCTTTTTTGCCTGGCCCTTTTCCAGATCTGATAAAAACAGGGGCAGTGTCAGCTCGGCTTCATCCAGCACCAGGTGATCCGCAGTCCCGAATTGCTCCGGTTCAGCCGTAAAAAGAGGACCGCCGCAGACGATGGGCACCAGCAAGGCTTTGCACCGGTCAATAATCCGGCAGGCGGATTCGCGCTGAACCGTCATTCCCCCCATAAAGACCATGTCCGCCCATAAAAGGTCCGTGTCGCTCAGGCGTTCCACATTGGTATCCACAAGTTTCTTGGACCATTTTTCTGGCAGCAGCGCCGCCACCGTCAGAAGGCCCAATGGGGGAAACGCAGCTTTTTTGCCGATGAAACTGACCGCATGATTAAAGGACCAGAAAGTGTCCGGAAATTCGGGATAAATCAGTAAAATATTCATTTGGGATCTCCTTTTACCCGTTTTTTCGGGGCGGGATTGCTGTAACCTGATAGAGCAATCATTGTGCCAAGGGACGGGTTGGGGAAGTTATTCTATGATGATGCCGGCATTGAAAGGGAAAGACTCAAAGGAGGGGTTTGTTTAAAGAAGTCGGATGGCCTCAAAGGCGGTTTTATTTGTTCAATGGGTCATATGGTACCTTTTTAAGGTTCCCTTTTTGGAATCAGCTGCAGGATCGGCCACAAGAAAAATGGGCCTCATTGGGAATCAAAGGGAAGGCGCTCGGGAGGGACAATTGAGAGTTTGCGCATGCGGGCACGCAATGTGCTGCGGTTAAGGCCTAAGATCTGGGCGGCACTGTTCTTGCCGCTGACTTTCCAGTGGGTCTGTTCGAGCACGCGGATGATATAATCTCGTTCAACCGCCTCCAGGGTTTTGAAGTCTTTGCTTAAATGCCTGTAGGATTTTTCCAGATCATCCGCCAGATGGAGTTTAGGACTTGATGAATTGATCACTGCCCGTTCAAGAACATTTTCCATCTCCCGGACGTTTCCCGGCCAGTGATAATTTGAAAGGGCGTTCATTACGTTTTGGGGAACCACCTTGATTCGTTTGCCCAGTCTCCGGGATATTTTTTCAATATAAAAATCTGTCAGGAGGGGGATATCCTCTTTTCTTTCACGCAGCGGCGGCATGGTAATTGGAAAGACATTGAGCCGGTACCACAGATCTTTTCTGAAACGCCCTTTTTCAACTTCATCCTCAAGGTTCCGGTTTGTCGCGGCAATGATCCGTACATCCACCTTGGTGGTGTGAGAACTGCCCAAGCGCTCGAATTCACCGTCTTGAATGACCCTGAGCAGCTTTGGCTGCAATTCCAGAGGCAGTTCTCCGATTTCATCCAGAAACAGGGTGGCTTTGTCAGCAATTTCAAATCGCCCTTTTTGGTTGCGGTCGGCCCCGGTAAACGCGCCTTTTTCATGACCGAAAAGTTCGCTCTCTATAAGATTTAAGGGCAATGCCGCACAATTGATTTTGACCAGTGCCCGGTTTTTCCGGTTGCTGTTGCTGTGAATTGCCCTGGCCACAAGCTCTTTACCTGTCCCTGTTTCACCGAGAACCATTACCGTTGTGTTGCTTTGGGCAATCTGCTCAACTTTGAAGAGCACATATTTAAGCCCGTCACTCTGACCGATAATGCTCTCGTGGTTATGTTCCAGCTTAATTTCTTCTTTAAGATACGCCTGTTCATCTTCAAGTTGCTTTTTCAGTACTTCGATTTCCTTTAAAGATTTTTCGACAATTCGTTTTTCCTCTACGGTTTTCTGTTTTTCCAAAACAAGCTGTTCGGTCCTTTTTTTTACGATATCCTCAAGATTCCGTTTGTAATGCTCTTTTTCGGTCACATCCTCAATGGCCAGCAGAATCAACTCCACTTTTTTGAAATCGTTATCAATTCTTCGGGCATTCAGATGCATGATTTTTGGCCCGATGCCTTCAAAGGAATGCTCCACTTCGAAATCATTGAACACGGTGTTTTCAGGGAGGATCTTCTCAAGTAATTCTCTGAGTCTGGGGATGTTCCACTGCCCGTTGCCAAGGTCATAAATTAAAACGCCCTCTGTCTCTTCCTGCTTGGCACAAAAGGCCATGTAAAACGCATGATTTGATCTGACAATTTTTAAATCGGCATCAAGAACCACGAGCGGTTCACGCACTGAATTGAGAATATTAGTGAAAAGGTCTAAAAAGTTTTGCATATATGAATCCTAACATGTTTAGACTGCAATACATCTAATAGGAAATTATTCTGGTTATAACGGATTTATGGGACCCGTCCGTAAGCCTCCCAATGAACCCCAAATCAAAAGGTTTTGAAGCCAGTTTTCGTGGTACCGAAATCCGTTAATTCTTTCAAAAGAACTCACATGGCCTTTTTGCTTTACCGTCCATGGATTGAGTGGGGCAAAATTTTGGGTAAGCGCCCAGGCACGAATGCTGAGATTGGCAGATTTCATAGTGCCGTGAAAGTACTTGGTACTGAATAAATGACGGTCCATCCGCTGTATAAGCCGGTCAACCATGTTGCTCGTTCTATGTGCGCCAGGAAAGTCATAGGCTTGGGAAAACTGTGGAAGATTATCCCTGAGCTTCTTGATTTTAACTGAAATGACGTCCGGAACGTCATTCTCAGTATTTCGACACCATTCGGAAAGCCTCCGAACTCTTTGTGAGAATGATCTTTTGGACTCTGCCCTGAAGCAATCCCATAATCTGGTGGCGGCATCCAGAAAATGGTCCTTGTATTTTTTGCGTGAGCGATCACGTATGCCAATAAAAATATGTGTAAAAAGCAGGATAGCACGGCTATTGGTCAATCACGGGAAAAAATAGGGTGAAACAGACGCCTTGTCCTGGTTCTCCGGTTGCCGTAACCGCGCCATTATGATTTTTAACAATGCCGTGAACAACGGCCAGGCCCAGGCCCAACCCCGCCCCGGTCCCAAACCCCCTGGTTGTAAAATAAGGATCAAATATCCGGCTCATGATTTCAGGATCAATGCCCGGACCATTGTCACATACCGATATTTTAGCGTAGGTTCCGGCTTTCAGAGCCGGATAGTGTTCCACAGCGCCCTGTTCTAAAAATTGAGTTTCCAATTTTATTTCAACGGACCCTCCGGTTTCCTCCATTGCCTGGGCGGCATTGGTGCCCAAGTTTATCAGAATCCGACCGAACTGGATGATATCTGCCAGGATCATCACTTCGGTATCCGGAACAATTGTGCGGATATTTATGGTAGATGGAATCAATGACCGTAATAATTTAAAGGCTTCATTTATCTCAACGGCAACATCCATCGGTTTTTGTTCCTGATCAGTCATAAAACTGAAGTTGAGCAGCATCTTTACAATGCCTGCCGCCCTTAAAGCGGCGGTTTTAATGGTGCCAAGCTTAGAATATGACGGTTCCCATTCCGGGATGTCTTCCATGAGAAATTCAACATTCCCGAGAATGATGAACAGTATATTATTGAAATCATGGGCGACGCCCCCGGCCATAGTAGCCATGGCTGTCATCTTGTGGGTCTGGAAAAGCTGTTTCTGTATGTGTTCCTGCTCTTTTTCCTTTTGTTTTCGCTCGCTGATGTCAATGATCACGGTTCGATATGGTCCGGGTTTGCCGATTTGGTATGACAGAACCGTGCTTTCAAGTTGTACATAAAATGGGGTTGCATCTGTTTTTTCCATGCGCAGTTCGCAGCCCTGTTTTGTTTTTTCATCAGCAAGGCGCCATAGGTGCTGATAGAAAATGTCCTGATCTTCAGAAACGATATGGACGGATAACGCCTGGTCTATCAGAGAACTCCTTTCTATTGCCAACATATCCGCGAGAGTCAGGTTCGCATTCCGGATCACGCCGTTGAAGTCGATGGTAAGATACCCCACCGGCGCAGAATCATAGAGCTGCGTGTATTTTATCTGGGTTTTCATCAAGGCCTGCTGCGACCGCTGCAGTTCTTCATTCTGCAGTTCCAGTTCAATCTGGAAGGTCTGAAGTTCATGGATTAATTTGAGCGGATCATCCACAACAGGGGGCGTGCCGGAAAAAGCCTTACTGGCCATCATGGTTTCCGCCTGTTTGCGCAATTGATGAAATTTTTCCTGTGCATTTATTTTATGATTCATTTAACATCCCTGATTTAAAAATTTACCGGGTTGCCGTATCGATTAAATAATCGAATAAGATAATCTGTATTTTCCCCCAGCCGGCGCTGTCCGTTATCGGTACGTTCACTCCCCCTGTAAGCTGATGATACTTGACGTATTGATTGATTTCCGGTTTTTTGGTTCTGAGATTATTCCATATGGTATTTGCCTTATCAATTTCTGACAGTGCAGATATTGCATCTATCACATACACGTTCCCGCCATCGGTAAATCGGACAGGATGTTCATCCAATGAAAAATTGGTGCAGGGGTTCATTTTATGGGTCTCCTGTTTTGTGATGACGATTTAAAATTTCAGGTATGCTGAGCTGAAAAATTGTTGCTGCGACAGAGAGCAGAAGCACGATATCAGTTGTGGCGTATCAATATTGGTCTCTTTTCTAAGCTAGTATAATAAGTCGGCAAGCTCCGGGTCAACACTTAAAAAGCACATAAAAAGGCGCACATATCACCTATTCAAAATAGGCGACAATTACATGTGATATGATGCGTATTCTGACGGACAGGGTATTGCCTGCCTCCAAAAAATACTAGGTCGCAAAGGAAAGAGGCAGGCAACCGTACCGGTGAATTTCAGTCACTTTTCGTGTTCGATGTTTTTAACCCGTATTGCGGTTTTACAAAAAATATCAATTGCCCTGGGGCCGGTCAGCCCCTGTTCGATAAGGCCGGTTGAAAACAACCGTCGCGTTACGGTTTTGCGTGACACATGCCCTGCAACTTACAGAGGGCGGCAAATTATGATAATTCGGTCGAATATGACCGTTTGGTGTTATATTGTCTTTTTATCCGTCTGTTTCGGGCGTCTGGTTTATTTCTTATAAATGCAATTGCCTTAATGAATCAAATGGTTATGAGGCAGAATGCCAAAGATAGTGTCCTGGCATGCAAATTGAGATACAAGTTTAAAGAAAGAGAGATACAATCAGTCTTTAAAGACAGGATCATGATTCATTATGTCGGAAAATTCAAAGATGGGTTTAAAGATCATCTTTTAAAAAACGTGGGGTGATAAGCAGACCCAATTTAGTGGATGGGCCACTGTATTTTTATTTGTCCGAGAACCATAACAGGTGAACAGCATGAACCCGCAAGAGGATTATAAACTTGTCAATATACAGCAAAAAGACCTTAAGCTTCGGACGCTTCGTCAGGAAATCCTTGTCAGTGAATCTGAAAAAGCGTTGGAACTGATTCTTGATGCACCATCACCGGCCACACTGATACAGTCTTTTCCGGATCAAGATCTTTATTATCTGATGCACAAAATAGGCCCCTATGATTTCATTCCAATTCTGTCCATAGCCAGATCAACACAATGGGAATATATCCTGGATGTGGAAGTTTGGGATGAGGACAGGCTGGATACCAGACTCATGACCCTGTCCTTTGACCTGCTGTTCCAGGCAGATCCTGAAAGATTTTTGCGATGGATAATGAAAGAGAAACCGGATTATTTTGAATTTTATCTGTTCAAAAACATGGATATTATCATCCGGGAGCATGACGAGGTACCTCCGGAGGATTTTGACGATTATATCACGCTTGATGATAAGTTCTATTTCAGGTTTCCGGATAAACCCAGAATGGCCGAAGAGGACAGGCCTGCGCACCAAAACGATCAGAATGCCTGGGAACTGATAGAAAAAATGGTCAGAACTGTTGCCGGAATGGACCTGTCTGTTTTTCATGGACTGCTGCTTGAAACCAGTGCCATACTGACGGCTGAAACCGAGGAGGAACAATTCCGTCTTAAAACCCTCAGACTTGCTGAAAAAGGGTTTTTGCCCGCCCATGAGGCGATCGGTATCTATCAACCGACCCAACTTCCTTTTCTTCGTAAGCGACCGCAAAAAGCCTTACCTGATAAGGATGCATTAAACTCCGACATCCCATTGCCGCCCCAGTTTTTTTCCCGGTTTCTTGAAGGGGACGATCTGTTTGTCAGAACTCTGGAATTGTTTGAACCGCCATTTTTACTTACGCTTGAATTCGAACTTGCCGCATTGATCAATAAAATAATTTCCGCTGACAGAATCAAACTCAGGGATAAGGAAGATCTTGAAAAAGCGATTTTAAAGGCGTGTGCCTATTTGAATATCGGTCTTGAAGTCATGCTTGAAAGAGACCCGTCACCCGAAAGAGCCAGGAGAATAATTCAGGAATATTTTCTTGAAGATATTTTCAGAACCGGGTCAAGGGCCTGCATTACACTAAAGACCAAGGCCGATAACTGGTTCAAACACAGTTTGATCAACACAAAAAATCTGCCATTGAGTTTTCTGGGGGAAATGTTTTTGGGGGTTATTGGCGGTCTTTTCATCGAAAGACCGCTTTATTACGATAATTATGTCACAGGAAAATTATACCGAAACTTCAAATCTATTTCAGATATTGCCCGAACCGAGAAGAACTTGAACCAGATCATTGCGCTTGATCAGGTTCTGGGTACCCTTGATGTGAACCTCAAATCGTTTAAAAAAGGGATCTTAACTTATAAAACACTTATTTTGACCCTGTGGGCAAGAAGCCGGTTAAACCTTTCATCAACACTTGAACCGATTCATATAAAGGTCTTTAAATCATTTTTTGCGGCGTTGTTTCCAAAATCAAAGGCTGAGGATTCCAGCGGGATTCAATTGGGAGACCTGGTTCTATGGATATCAGAAACAAGCGGTAAGGATGAAGTGCAACTGGGAGATTTTTTTGAGATCCTGACCGATTTGATAAACGAACTGAATGAGGAATACGCCGCAGTCGATCCTGAAAATATTGACCCCAGATTTATTCCCCATTTTTTATTAACGAACAAATAATGCTGTGGAAATGGCCACCATAAAGTTACCAATAATATGAGATACTTGTCTTGTCCGCACGATCAGATTCCAAAATAGTATTACTTGATATTTCTACCTATTGAAAGATAAAGTGCAAGTATGCCGTTTCGGCTGTCAAATTTACGGGTTCAGGAGATGCTTTCATGGTAAAAAAAGAAAAATCTGAAGCGAATCAAACCGCTCATCCGGTCATTGAAAAAAAATTTCCTATCGTTGGTATGGGCGCTTCTGCCGGCGGACTGGAAGCCTTTGAAGCCTTTTTCAGTGCCATGCCAAAGGACAGCGGCATGGCCTTTGTCCTGATCTCTCACCTGGACCCAACCCATACCAGCCTTATGCCGGAACTGATACAGAAAAGAACCCAGATGACAGTACTGCTGATCGAAGACGGCGTGCAGATTCAACCCAATACCGTATATGTCATCCCACCCAACAAGGATGTGGCGATATTAAACGGCGTTCTGCATCTCATGGATCTGCACCGCCCCAGGGGCTTTAATCTGCCCATTGATAATTTCTTTAAAAGCCTGGCTCTGGATCAGGGGGCCAATGCCGTCTGTATTATCCTGTCCGGCACCGGCAGTGACGGCAGCCTTGGATTAAAACAGATCAAGGGCGAACTTGGGATGGTTATGGTTCAGGATGAGGCCTCTGCCAAATATGACGGTATGCCCAGAAGTGCGCTTGCTACAGGACTTGCCGACTACGTTCTGCCCGTGGAAAAGATGCCGGAAGCACTGATGAAATATGCCCGGCACGCCATTATTGAACCCGGAAACAAGGTCGGTACGGATGAAAGAAAATTTCAAAAAGCCCTGCAGAAAATCTATATCCTCCTGCGGTCCCGGACCAATCAGGATTTTTCCCTTTATAAGAAAAATACCATTATCCGGCGGATTGAACGACGGATGAATGTCCACCAGATCAATGATATCAATGACTATGTCACCTATCTTGCAAAAAGCGAGCGAGAAGTCCATATCCTGTTCAAGGATCTTCTCATCGGTGTGACCTGTTTTTTCAGAGATCCCGAGGCCTTTGATGTTCTTCAGGAGAAGGTTTTACCCAACCTGCTTGTCAACAAACCCGAAGACGCCGGTGTCAGAATCTGGGTGCCGGGGTGCAGCACTGGTGAGGAAGCCTATTCCCTATCTATTGTGCTGCAGGAATGCATGGAGAAAATGAACCGGCATTTTACGATCCAGATCTTTGCCACTGATCTGGATGAAGATGCCATCAATGCCGCGAGATCCGGACTCTATCCCATCAGTATCGTGTCTGATGTCAATCCGAAAAGAATAAAACGCTTTTTCACCAGAGAGGACAGTTTCTTCAGGGTTAAAAAGGCCATCCGGGAAATGCTGGTCTTTGCACCACAAAACCTGATCAAGGACCCGCCCTTCACGAAGCTGGATATGCTCAGTTGCCGGAATCTTTTGATTTACCTCGGGCCCGAGTTGCAGAAAAAACTGCTCCCCATGTTTTATTACAGCCTGAAGCCTCATGGGATCCTGTTTTTGGGCTCGGCTGAGTCAGTCGGCCAGGAAGCCAATCTGTTTGAATATTCCGACAAGAAATGGAAAATATTCAGACGTCAGCCTCATCAGGAAAATGCCCGCCCGGCGTTGAACTTTCCCATTTCAGCTCCAAAGGAGATGGATAATTCCCTGGCGATAAAGACTCCGGACGCCGTCAAAAGGGCCGAAGAAATCGACGCCTTCATGCTGGTGGAAATTATCCTGCAGCAGAGTGATACCCCGCCCTGTGTGGTCATTGATGAAAAATCGGATATCGTTTATGTTCATGGCCGCACGGGTAAATATCTGGAGCCTGCTGCCGGCAGGATGTCCAATAATATCCTGGAAATGGCAAGACCCGGACTCAAGATTGCATTGGCGTCGGCCATCAGAAAGGCTGCCACACTCAGACATGAGGTGATTCAGAATGGAATTGATATCGAAAACAATGGCGGATTTATCACGATCAATCTGAAGGTAAAACCGATCCTCGAATATGGGGCTATCCGCGGCATGCTCATGGTTGTCTTCCATGATGTCGTCAAAACAAAAAAAACCAAAGCGTCCAGAGTTTCTCAAAAGACTCAGACGGTAATCCATCTTGAACAGGAGCTGCAGCATACCCGGGAAAATCTCCAGACCACCATTGAAGAACTGGAAACCTCCAATGAGGAACTCAAGTCCACCAATGAAGAACTTCAATCCACAAACGAAGAGCTGCAGTCCACCAACGAGGAACTGGAAACCTCAAAAGAAGAGCTTCAGTCCTTAAATGAGGAATCCGCCACGGTGAATGCCGAACTGCAGAGCCGGATCGATGAATTGTCCAACGCCAATGACGACATGAAGAACCTGCTGAATTCCACCCAGATCGGAACGATATTTTTAAATATGGATCTGGATATCCGGCGTTTCACCGACATGGCCACCCGGTTGATTCCCCTGGCAGTTACGGATATTGGCCGTCCCATCAGTCATTTCTCCTCGGAGCTGAAAGATTTTCAGCTGGCGGATCATGCCCGGCAGGTTCTCAAAGATCTGCTTACCCAGGAATTTGAGGTGGAAAGCCTGGACGGCCAGTTTTTCAGGACCCGGATCATGCCCTACCGTACCATGCAGAATGTCATTGACGGGGTGGTTGTGACCTTTGAAGATATTACGGAGTTCAAGAAATTCCGCTCGACTGCCCAGCGGTTGTCCGTGATGATGAATTCATCGGAAGCCGTCATCATCCAGGATAAAGACGGTACCATTACCTTCTGGAATACAGGGGCTGAAAAATTGTATGGATTCACCGAGGCAGAAGCGCTGACCATGAATTTCTGTCATCTGGTACCGGAAGATCAGGAAGAATCCTTCCGTTCCTTCATGAAGACTGTAATCTCAGGTGAACGTTCTTCTGTCTTTAAAACCCGGCGACTTTCCAAAAACAAGACACCCGTAACCGTAGGGATTACCGCAGCAGCTCTCAGGGATGAAAAAAGCGGTATCAACAGCATGATCACGATTGAAAGGGATATCAAAGAATGACCCATCCTGCGAAAAGATTAAAGGCGCCCATTAAAACGTGAAGGTGTGCATATGAAAGAGAACAAAAAAGTCCAGGGCAAGTTCAATCAACTGCGCAGACAAGCTGAAGAATTAATCAGAGGCAAGGCGTTTACCTCTCCGGTGGTTGATGAAGATCCCATAAAACTCATCCACGAACTCCAAACCTATCAGATCGAACTGGAACTGCAGAATGAAGAACTGAAACGTTCCCAGCAGGACCTGATGGAGACCCAGGTGAAATATACACGGCTTTATGATTTTTCACCTGTGGGGTATCTGTCCCTGAGTTTAAAGGGCGTGGTTTTAAATGCAAATTTAACGGTTGCCGAGATGCTGTCGACAGAAAGAAGTCTCCTGCTGGAAAGGCCGCTGTCAGACCATATTGTTTTTGAGGATCAGGATATCTTTTACCGGCACTTAAACGAACTGGCAGGGTCCAGAAAAAGACACCTCTGCGAGCTGCACATGAAAAATACAGAGGGCAGTATATTTGATGTACAGTTGGAAAGCACGCTTATTAAGGATGAAGAAAAGGGATCGATTCAGGTCCGGACCGTGGCCACAGATATTTGCGAGCGCAGGCAGGCAGAAGAGAAACTCCGGCAGTTTAAAAGCATCGTGTATAGTTCCTTTGACCTGATGGCCCTGATTGACACCCAGTTCAGATATCTTGCCGTTAATGAAACCTATTTGAATTTTCATGATAAAACCAGAGGTGAGGTCATCGGGCATTCGATATCTGACATTTTCAACGAAGCGTTTTTCATTGAAACGATCAAACCCAATGCCGAAAAATGTATGAACGGACACAATGTCCGCTACAGCGAATGGTTTGAATCCCCCGCCATGGGACGCCGGTACCTCGATGTTGAGTACTCACCGTACACAGGGAAAGACAAAAAGATCAAGGGGTTTGTTGTCAACGCACGTGACAGCACCGATCTCAAACAGGGCCGCAGCTTATTGGAAAGGAACAAGCTTCAATTGGAGACCGTCCTTAACAATATTGGATTGTCCATCTACATTACGGATATAGATTCAAATGAGATCCTTTTTATGAACAAATACCTGAAACAGCATTATCCGAAAGACCTGACCGGCGAGATCTGCTGGAAATCGTTTCATGAAAATCAGAACGGCCCCTGCGACTACTGCAAAAAGGAAAAATTGACAGACTCAGTTGGGAAGCCTCTGGCACCCTTTATATCGGAGGTTTACAACAAAGAACAAAACACATGGCAGGAAAAGAATGATTCGGCTATCCCATGGACAGACGGCACGATTGTGCATCTCTGTATTGCAACGGACATTACGGAGCGAAAGCGGTTCGAAGAAAAACAAAAACAGATAGAAAAAAATCTTGAAAAAAAAGTGAAGGTAAGGACTGCGGAACTGGAAGATATGAATGCAGCCCTGAAGGTTCTGTTGCAAAAAAGACAGGACGATAAAGGGGAGATGGAAGACAGGATTTTTACCAATAATAGGTTATTAATTTCCCCTCTTCTTGATAACCTGAAAAAAAGTCTTTCGCGGGAACACGACAGGGAAATGATAGATATCCTGGAAGCAGAGTTGAAAAACCTGATATCGCCATTTTCAAAAAAATTGTCTGACCAGATGATAAATTTGACCCCCACGGAAATTCATGTTGCCAATCTTATTAAAGCCGGAAAAATCAATAAAGAAATAGCATCTTTGTTGAACTCCTCCGTTCATACCATAGCCCGGCACCGGGAGAATATCCGGAAAAAAACAGGCTTGAAGAATAAAAAAACAAATCTTCGGACATTCCTGATGACCCTGGATTAAATTAGGCGGACATTAACTTGAACCGGGGTTGCCATTTTTATTAATATTGTATGCCAGATGTTGGCCACTCACCTCGGAAACCCTTATGGCCACTTCGAATAATCGGGTTTTTAAAAAATGAGAGGCTATAAAATCAGCAACTTATGAACCGAATCCTTCAAAAAACAAGCATTATTAGAGGTAGCCTTATGAATAAAGGGCGGTGGTGGGTTCAACTCCCGTGTCTCCTAAATTTAAAAAACTTGTTGAGGTTGTCTTCCATGAGAAGGCAAGTCAAGTGTTCGATTTACGAACATCATTTTTTTGTGGGCGTTAATTTAACCTGTCCTTCGCAAAAATTAATCCGTGGTAAATTTGTCGAAAAAATATTCTCCTCTGTGCAGCGATTGAATGAAATATCCACTGTCCAGTTTATTTGAAAAGACGGATTCAATGTGAAATTTTTAATTGAGGTCGATTCTGAGCACAGATCAGCAAAGACCGTTCGATGCTTTTGATATCAGAACGATTTGAGTTTTCAGGCCGCTTTCTTCCACTCGTATCGATGATGTAATCCACCAATACGCGGCAAATCAATTATCTTGCATTTGCCGACAGGTCTGGGTTGGATCGGCCGACCGTTGGGCGTATTTTTTCCAAGGCTCAAATGTGTTCTGTCGTTATGATAATATTGGAAATACGCGCAAAGAATGTTTTTATGATTTTTCAAGAAAATCCGCCAGGTTTGAGACGGCTTTGACTTCGGCGGATGTCGGGGCATCAGGTTCGATACGGTTCGTTCGGAAACCTCGAACCCGAGGCTGAGCAATTCCCCATGAATCCTGGGCGCACCCCAGTTTGGAATGGCTGCAGCCATCCTCCTGACCAGATCACGGATTTCACGACTGACTTGAGGCCTTCCCGGGCCTTTGGATTTGAATTTCCAGAGAAGTTTGAAACCCTTGCGATGCCAATAGACAACAGTATCCGGCTTTACAATGATGAGAGATTTACGCCAAGGAGTCCAAATTCGGAAAAGCAAACCCCAGAAGAGCCGATCCACCATTCGAATTTTCGGCCGCTTGTTCGTCCTTTTCATTACGGCCAATTGGTGGCGAAGCGCAAAGTTTTCGGCAGCGAGATTCGAAGTGACTTTGAACTTCAGCCATATGAATAAAACAAAATTTCCAAGCATTTTCATCATGACTCCAACTCGGCAGGCGTATACAAATTTGTCAATGATTTCAGAAAGTACGAATACTTGTGAAGGACAGGAACGACCCAGAAAGTGTTGCATGGCCTGAAAAATACACCATTGTTAATCTTTGATTAATAGGAAACCAAATAAGGAAGGTCACTGGGTGTTTCGCCGCTGCTCGCATACGGAAACTTCCGGGAGCATCAAAGCCGGCTCCAAACCGAGGCCCAAGCCCTGGCCAAAACCTGAAATGTAGATGATAGAAACAGATCGTATATGATCATGTGGCCATATGCGATCTGTTTCTATGATGGTTTTCTTCTCCGGCCATGATCCACTGATGTAATTATTCTCTGATGATTTAACAGACTAAGACGAAAAATCAAAATTTGTTATGTTTGGTCCGAAACTTGAATAGGTTATGTTTGGCCCGAAACTTGAGGTTAAATGTGGAGGTTATTCTAAAATGAAAGAACATTCTAAAAAAGTACGACCAATTGCCGTGCCGGTCTGGCTGATTATGAAACCTGCCATAAGTCCGCCTTTTATTGTTACGCCAAAGCATAGAAAGAAAACCAACGGGCTGTTCCCTTCAAATCGGGACCCGTTTCATAAATATTCATCACAAGAAATAAGGAGAAATATATGAAAACAAATTTGGGGTTGTGGATAGATCATCGCAAGGCTGTGATTGTGACAGTTTCGGGCAAGGGGGAGGAAACAAACGTTATCGAGTCAAAAGCAGAAAAACAGGCCGGACGGTTTGACGGGGTACGTTCGACTGCCCCGTATGAATCTCAAAAGGTTCAAGCGGATGGCAGACAGGATATAAAATTTGTCGATCAACTCAATATCTACTACGATGAGATCATTTCGATTCTTCGTGACGCTGATTCCATTTTGCTTTTTGGCCCTGGAGAGGCAAAAGGTGAGCTGAAGAAACGTTTAGAAGATGCCCATCTTGATAGCCTCATCCAAGCTGTGGAAACAGTTGATCAGATGACAGATCGCCAGATTGCAGCCAAAGTCCGGGAGTATTACAACTAAAGGGGGTGGTTGCCAAACTGATCGGGAGCCGATAGCGCCCCCCCCCCCTCCTCCCCCCGCTACAGCCGGAATCAAAGGAGAGCATATGAACAAACAAAAACGTGTCAGCCATCCAATATATAATCTACTCGCCACAGATATAGAGGGTTTTGAGTTCCTGGCTGAGCTGGCCCTGGATATGCAATGGTCATGGGATCATTCCACCGACGAAGTGTGGCGGCAGCTTGACCCTGAACTGTGGGAAATCACGCATAACCCCTGGGTTGTCCTGGAGACGGTCTCGCGCAGCCGGATCGAGGATATGTTGACCGATTCAGTTTACCGTAAAAATGTCGATGACCTGGTTAAGATCAAACGACAGAATCTGGATGCTCCGGCCTGGTTTCAGCAGCATCACGCGAAAAGTCCTTTGACCTGTGCCGCCTATTTCAGTCTGGAATTCATGCTGAGTGAGGCCCTGCCTATCTACTCGGGAGGGCTGGGCAATGTAGCCGGTGATCAGCTCAAAGCCGCAAGCGACCTGGGCGTGCCGGTGGTGGGCGTCGGGCTGTTGTACCAGCAGGGCTATTTTCGCCAGGTGATCGATAAAGACGGGGCCCAGCAGTCCCTGTTTCCATATAACGATCCCGGACAACTGCCGATTACGCCCCTGCGCCGGGCAGATGGCGAATGGCTGCGGCTGGAAATTGCCTTGCCGGGGTATTTGGTATGGCTGAGGGCCTGGCAGGTTCAAGTCGGCAGGATAAAGCTGTACCTGCTGGACAGCAACGACGCGGCCAATATCCCGGCACATCGCGGGATTACCAGCGAACTGTATGGTGGCGGGCCGGAGTTGCGTCTGAAACAGGAACTGCTTCTCGGCATCGGCGGCTGGCGATTGCTAAATGCCCTTTGCCTTAAGCCGGAAGTCTGTCATCTGAACGAAGGCCACGCGGCCTTTGCTGTTCTGGAACGCGCACGCACGTTTATGCAGGAGACCGGGCAGCCCTTTGACGTTGCGTTGGCAGCCACCCGGGCCGGGAACCTCTTCACCACCCACACTGCCGTGAGCGCAGGCTTTGACCGTTTCACTCCGGCTCTGATCAAGCAGTATCTCGGCGGTTATGCTGAACATAGTCTCGAGATACCCCTCCATGACCTTATGGCCCTGGGCCGAAGGGACCCCGATAATATCTTAGAGGATTTCAATATGGCTTATCTGGCAATCCGGGGGAGCGGGGCCGTGAACGGCGTGAGCAAATTGCATGGAAAGGTCAGCCGACATCTTTTTGAGCCTCTTTTTCCTCGGTGGCCTGCAGATGAAGTGCCCGTGGGACACGTGACCAATGGCGTTCATATGCCGACCTGGGATTCGGCACCGGCCGATGCCCTCTGGACAGAAGCCTGTGGCAAGGACCGCTGGGTGGGGACGATGAAGACCCTGGAACAGGATATCCGCGAGATCTCCGATGCCGGGCTCTGGCATTTTCGCCTCTCGGCCGGCAGGTCTCTTGTGGATTATGTCCGCAAGCGTTTATCCCGTCAGCTTACTGCTTACGGCGCGGCGTCCGAGACAGTGCAAAGGGCGGGAAATCTCTTTGATCCTGGAGTATTGACACTGGGATTCGCACGCAGATTTGCCACGTATAAGCGACCGAACCTGCTGCTGCACGACCCTGATCGGCTTCTGCTGCTGCTCACCAATCCCGAACAACCCGTGCAATTAATCATTGCCGGCAAGGCCCATCCGGAAGACCGGACAGGGCAGGCCCTGATCCAGGAATGGATACGATTCATCCGTCAACCCAAGGCCCGGGCCCATGTCGTCTTCCTTGATGATTACGACATGCTGTTGTCCGAGCAGCTGGTACACGGCGTGGACGTCTGGATCAACACGCCCAGGCGGCCCTGGGAGGCATGCGGCACGAGCGGCATGAAGGTGCTCGTCAACGGCGGCATCAATCTGTCGGTATTGGATGGCTGGTGGGCCGAGGCCTATACCCCCGAGGTGGGGTGGGCGCTGGGGGACGGGCAGGAGCATGGCGACGATCCGGCCTGGGACGCTGTTGAGGCCAATGCGCTCTATGACCTGCTCGAGCGGGAGGTGATCCCGGAGTTCTACACCCGGGATGAGAACGGCATCCCTGCTGTATGGGTATCCCGGATGCGGGAAAGCATGGCACGCTTGACGCCGCGCTTCTCCGCCAACCGCGCAGTGCGTGAATACACCGAACAGCACTACCTTCCGGCTGCCGCCGCCTTCCGAACTCGCGCCGCCGATAAAGGCACAATCGGCAAACAGATGGTTGAATGGCGGCACGAGTTGGAAAAAAAATGGGCTGCACTGCGGTTTGGTGAAGTAACGGTTGAAACAAAAGGCAAACAGCACCTGTATGAGGCCCGAGTCATTCTCAAGGAGATTGACCCCATGGCGGTGCGGGTCGAATTGTATGCCGAAGGAATAAACGACGGCGTACCGGTACGGCAGGAGATGATGTGTGATTCAATTTTTGCCGATGCTTCGGGCTGGGTCATTTACAATGCGGCCGTGTCCGATGATCGGCCACCAGATGATTATACCGTGCGACTGATACCATACTGCGATGGCGTTGCGATCCCTCTGGAAAATAGCCGTATTCTATGGCAGCGATGATGAAAGCTATAAGAAAAAAAACGCGGTGACGGTGACTGCAGATGTAATTTTCACGGAGACCGGACAGGTTACGGTTCGTGCCATCCGTACAGACGAAGAACTAATGATAGCCACCTTGGTTTACCGAGTCCTTGGGCCCTTGGCGGCAAAAAGGAGAAATGAATGATACCAACTAAAACCCTGTCCCCTGACCAGCTCGTCAAGATAGATGCTTACTGGCGCGCTGCCAACTATCTGTCGGTAGCCCAGATATATCTTTATGACAATCCGCTTCTGAAGAAGCCCTTAAAACTGTCGGATGTGAAGCCGCTGGTGGTCGGACACTGGGGCACGACGCCAGGCCAGAATTTCATCTATGTGCATTTAAACCGGGTCATCAAGAAGTATGACCTGGATATGTTTTACATCTCAGGACCCGGTCATGGCGGTCCGGCACTGGTTGCCAATACATACCTGGAAGGCAGCTACAGCGAGATTTATCCGGATATCAGCCAGGATAAAGCCGGGCTGAAAAAGCTGTTCAAGCAGTTTTCATTTCCCGGCGGGATTTCCAGCCATGTTGCGCCAACGACCCCGGGGTCGATTCACGAAGGGGGTGAGCTGGGATATTCGCTCAGCCATGCCTTTGGTGCGGCATTCGATAATCCGGATCTCATTGTCGCCTGCATTGTGGGTGATGGTGAAGCAGAAACAGGCCCCCTGGCCACTGCATGGCATTCCACCAAGTTTCTCAACCCGATCACCGACGGAGCCGTGCTGCCGATTTTGCATCTTAACGGGTACAAGATCAACAACCCGACCGTCCTGGCCCGCATCGAACATGACGAATTGGAGCAGTTTATACGGGGCTGCGGATGGACGCCTTTTTTTGTGGAAGGCGATGACCCGGAAACCATGCACCATCTCATGGCCGATACAATGGAAACGGTCATCAAGAACATTCAGCAGATTAAAGACAACGCAACAAAAAATAACGACACCACACGACCCCGCTGGCCAATGATTATCCTCAAGTCCCCCAAGGGCTGGACAGGGCCGAAAGTGATTGATGGGATACAGATAGAAGGCACATCCCGATCTCACCAGGTACCGATTCTTGTCGATTCCAAGCACCCCGATCATGTCAGACTGCTTGAAAGCTGGATGAAGAGTTATAAACCGGAAGAACTGTTTGATAAACAAGGCTGTCTCATGCCGGAATTGGCCGAATTAGCGCCAACGGGCGATCGGCGGATGGGCGCAAATCCCCATGCCAACGGCGGAATTCTGCTGCGTGATCTGAACATGCCGGATTTTCGTCTCCACGCGGTCACGGTACCTTCCCCCGGGGCTGTTGACGGTCAGGATACGCTCGTGCTGGGCAAGTTCCTGCGCGACGTGGCCAGGTTAAATCAGGATCACCATAATTTCCGGATATTCGGACCCGATGAAACCCAATCAAATCTTCTCAGTGCCGTGTTTGAAGTCACCAACCGCCAGTGGGACGGCCGGGTTATGGAAAATGATGAATGCCTTGCACCTGACGGGCAGGTGCTGGACTCGATGCTCAGTGAACACCAATGTGAAGGCTGGCTGGAAGGCTATCTGCTGACCGGACGGCACGGGCTGTTCAACAGCTATGAGGCGTTCATCCGCATTGTTGATTCGATGTTCAGCCAGCACGCCAAGTGGTTGAAAGTGACCAATGAACTGCCGTGGCGTCGGAAAATTGCATCTCTTAATTATCTGCTGGCCTCCCATGTGTGGCAGCAGGACCACAACGGATTTACACACCAGGACCCCGGTTTCCTCGACCATGTGATCAACAAGAAGGCCGATATCGTGCGTGTTTACCTGCCGCCTGATGCCAATTGTCTGTTGTCGGTCTTTGATCATTGCCTTCGCAGCCGTAATTACGTCAATGTGGTGGTTGCCGGAAAACATCCGCTTCCCCAATGGTTAACCATGGAAGAGGCAGTTGTGCATTGCACACAGGGAATCGGCATCTGGCAATGGGCCGGCAACGACAAGGGCAAAGAACCTGACGTGGTCATGGCCTGTTGCGGGGATACACCAACACTTGAAATACTGGCAGCGGTTTCTATTCTGCGCAAGCATTTGCCTGATTTAAAAATCCGGGTCATCAATGTTGTCGATCTGATGCGGCTGCAACCTGAAAGCGAGCATCCACACGGGCTTAGCGAAACAGATTATGATTCGCTCTTTACAAAGGATAAGCACATTATTTTTGGCTTTCATGGATATCCCTGGCTGATTCATCGGTTAACCTATCGCAGGACGAACCGCAATCTGCACGTCCGCGGGTACAAGGAAGAGGGTACGATTACAACCCCCTTTGACATAAGGGTACAGAATGATCTGGACCGGTTTCACCTGGTACTGGATGTAATTGACCGGCTGCCAAAGCTGGGCAATAAAGGGAATTATCTGAAGCAGATGATGAAAGACAAGCTCGTCGAACACAAAATATATATTGATAAACACGGCGAGGATCTGCCGGAAATCAGGAACTGGAAATGGAATCAAACCAAAAAATAGAACGCATATACGTTGAAACCAGTGCCGGAGAAAGACCTGATGGAAAAGCCATGAGCATGACCGCAACCAGCCCTGGATCGTTGCGCCTCTACCTCATCCGGCACGGTGAAACCGAGTGGGCGCTATCCAGCCGGCACACCGGTCTCACGGATATTCCATTGACCGCCAACGGTAAAACCCAGGCGCAAACCCTTGGCAAACACCTTTTGGGCATCCGGTTTGACCATGTGCTGACCAGTCCGCTGAAGCGTGCCCGGCAAACCTGCGAGCTGGCCGGGCTGGATAAAGCATCAATCATCGAACCAGATCTGACGGAATGGGACTATGGCGATTATGAAGGAAAGCGAACTGTGGATATCTTCAAGGAACGACCGGACTGGAATGTTTTTCGGGACGGTTGTCCGCGCGGTGAAATGCCCGCACAGGTTTCCGGGCGGGCTGATCGACTCATTGCCCGCCTTCGAACGATGGATGGAAAGGTGGCGCTTTTTTCCCATGGCCAGTTCGGCGGGGTCCTGGCCGCACGATGGATCGGATTGCCATTAATCGAAGCGTGGCATTTTCCGCTCGGCACGGCAGCTCTCAGCATTTTCAGCTTCAACCCCCACCATCCCGAAATACCTGTCATTGATTTGTGGAATGCAATCGTAAACCAGGAAGGAGTTTCCTGATGAAGGCGCAGACTACCACAAATAAACCTGAATCCAAAATACCATCGGAGCCGGACGCAAAGTACGACCTGAAATCCCTGCCCCTGTCCGAAGTGCAGAAAAAATTGGACAGCTCGCCGGATGGCCTGAGTCAGGCCGAGGCTGAAAAACGGTTGAGCCAATACGGACCCAACGAGATCGAAGAAAAAAAAACCAATCTGTTGCTCAAGTTCCTGTCGTACTTCTGGGGACCTATCCCATGGATGATAGAGGCCGCGGTAATTCTCTCGGGCGCGGTCCAACACTGGCCGGATTTTTTCATCATCCTTCTTTTGCTGTTTGCCAACGCCGTGGTCGGATTCTGGGAAGAACATGAGGCGGGCAATGCCATAGACGCCTTGAAAGCCAAACTGGCCATCAAAGCCCGGGTCAAACGGGATGGAAAGTGGGAGACACCGCCGGCGCGGGAACTGGTGCCGGGAGACGTGATCCGCCTGCGGTTAGGCGACATTGTGCCGGCTGATGCGCGCATGCTGACCGGCGACCCCGTGGAGGTAGATCAGTCGACACTGACTGGAGAATCCCTGCCCGCAACGTGTAAGTCCGGCGAGGCAGTGTTCTCCGGATCAATCATCCGCCGGGGGGAAATCAGCGCCCTTGTTTATGCCACGGGCGCAGACACCTATTTCGGCAAGACAGCGCAACTGGTTCAGCAGGCCGACACCGTCAGCCACTTTCAAAAAGCGGTGTTGAAGATCGGCAATTATTTGATCATCCTGGCAGTGGTACTGGTCGCGGTGATCATTGGGGTTGCAATCTTTCGAGGAGACAAAATCCTCACCACCTTGCAGTTCGCCCTGGTATTGACCGTGGCAGCGATTCCCGTAGCCATGCCGACGGTATTATCTGTGACAATGGCGGTAGGCGCACGGTTGCTTGCCAAAAAAAAAGCGATTGTGAGCAAGCTTGTGGCAATTGAGGAGTTGGCAGGCGTGGATGTGCTGTGCGCGGACAAAACCGGCACCCTGACCCAGAACAAATTGACGCTTGGCAATCCGTTTTCCCTTAGCCCTGTCTCTGCCGGGGATGTCATCCTGAACGGTGCACTGTCATCGCGTGCCGAAAACAACGACACCATTGATCTGGCCGTACTGGATGGTCTGAAAGACAAAGATGCGTTAAAGGATTTTGAGGTGGTTCATTTCCAGCCGTTCGACCCGGTGCATAAGCGCACCGAGGCCACTGTCAAGACCAAAAACGGCAAGGAATTTAAAGTGACGAAGGGTGCTCCGCAAGTGATCCTGGCGTTATCGACCAATGCCGGGCCAATAGAGGCCGAGGTTGAAAAGGCGGTAGGCGGGTTTGCACAGCGAGGGTTCCGTTCGCTGGGTGTGGCACGGGCCGATGGAGACGGCGAATGGCAGTTTCTGGGTGTATTGCCCCTGTTTGATCCGCCGCGTGAAGATGCCCAGGCTACTATTGCCACTGCATTGGCAATGGGCGTGAAAATCAAGATGGTCACGGGTGATGCCCTGGCAATCGCCCGGGAAACCGCCAAGAAATTAAACATGGGCGCAGACATTCTTGATGCCTCGGGCCTGGGCGACGTCAAACATGATGAGACTGCACAAGTGGCGGAGTCCATCGAAAAATCGGATGGTTTTGCCCAGGTGTTTCCCGAACATAAGTTCCATATTGTGGATGTTTTGCAAAAATGCGGTCACATTGTCGGAATGACGGGCGATGGGGTCAATGACGCCCCTGCTCTGAAGAAGGCCGACTGCGGCATTGCCGTATCCGGGGCTACGGACGCCGCGCGTGCGGCCTCGGACATCGTGCTGGTGACACCCGGCCTGTCGGTGATCATCGACGCAATCAAGGAGAGCCGCCGAATCTTCCAGCGGATGAACAGCTATGCCATCTATCGGATTGCCGAGACCCTGCGCGTGCTGTTGTTCATGACACTGTCCATCCTGGTTTTTAACTTTTATCCGGTGACTGCGGTGATGATCGTGATGCTGGCCCTGCTCAACGACGGCGCCATCCTGTCCATCGCCTACGACAATGTGCATTACAAAGACCAGCCCGAGTCCTGGAACATGCGGATGGTGCTGGGAATCTCCACCGTACTGGGTATCATCGGGGTTGTCTCCGCCTTTGGCCTGTTTTATCTGGGTGAGCGCGTTTTTCATCTCGACCGTATGCATATCCAGACGTTGATGTATTTAAAACTTTCCGTGGCAGGACATCTGACAATCTTCCTCACCCGCACCCGCGGACCGTTCTGGTCGATCCGCCCTGCAAAGATTTTATGGCTGGCCGTGGTTGGCACCCAGATTGTTGCCACGCTGATTGCGGTTTACGGGTTCTTCATGACACCGCTGGGCTGGGAGTGGGCCCTCTTTGTCTGGGGCTATGCATTGATCTGGTTTCTGGTGAACGACTGCTTGAAACTGCTGGCCTACAGGATTTTCGACCCGATTGGCGTGTCATCACCCGCCAAAAAATCGGGCGATTTAAACCCGCCAGAATGAGGGAAGAGAGAAGGAGTGGCGTAATGAATATTTTCAAAAACATGGGCATTGGTAAAAAACTTATCGTATCGATTCTTTTTGTCAGTATTTTGGGGATAACCCTTTTATCCGTGTTCATTTATAGCCGGTCAAGGACTTTTCAGATTTCTATTTCAATGGAGAATGCCAGAAACCTATCGGAAAAGTATTCCAAGGATCTCGAGGCCAAACTTGAATTGCCCATGAATGCCGCAAGGAACCTGGCCCAAATCATGGAAGGATTTGAGACCCTTGGCCCGGATGAGCGACGCAGGGACTATAACAATATTCTAAAGGGCATTCTTGCTGCAAATCCTGAATTCCTCGGTGTCTGGACATGTTGGGAACCCGATGCGTTGGACGGGCTTGACGCAAGCCTCGCCAATACTCCGGGAACGGACGCCACCGGGAGGTTCATCCCGTACTGGAACCGGGCCAGCGGAACCATAATCTTAGAGCCGCTGGTCGATTATGACAAGAACGGGGCTGGCGACTATTACCAGATTTCCCTGAAAACGGGAAAAGAATCCATCATTGATCCCTACCTGTATCCAATTGCTGGTGAGAATGTACTCCTCACCAGCCTTGTCGTACCCATCAAAAAAAACGGTAGCGTTGTAGGTGTTGCCGGTATAGATATTGGGTTGTCGTCTTTGCAGAGTATTGTTAAGGGGATAAAACCATATGGAACAGGTGTATCAGCCATTTTCAGCAATAAAGGAATCGTAGCAGCACACTTTGACCCATCCAGACTGGGAAAACAGATGCGTGAATCGGAAAAGGATATGAACGGTGAATTTAGCGACAGCTTCGCCGACCAGGTTGCTGTGGGTAAGGAATACGCCTTTTCTATATATTCACCACAGATGAAAACCACTATCCAAGTTATAGCCACACCGTTTACCATAGGGAATACGGTGACACCCTGGTCCTTTACCGTGGGCGTTCCCATGGATAAAGTCCTGGCCCCGGTGAAATCGATGATGTATTTTACCATTCTAATCGGGGTTGCCGTTTTAGCGTTCATATCCATTGCCGTTGTTTTGATTTCCAGAGGTATCACTTCTCCAATCCGACGTACAATGGAGATGGTCAAAGACATCAGCCAGGGCGAAGGTGATCTGACCCGGCGACTGGATGCTACAAGTCACGATGAGCTAGGCGAGCTGGCTTTGTATTTCAACCAGTTCATCGAGAAATTGCAGAGCATTATTGGTAGTGCTACAGCCAATGCCGATACTGTGGCCTCGGCATCAACTGAATTGACAGCGATTTCTGACCAGATGACCAGAAATTCCGAGAATACAGCGGAAAATTCACAGGCTGTTGCTGCGGCTGCAGAAGAGATGAGCACCAATATGAACAATGTATCTTCGGCTATGGGAGATACATCGGCGAATATCCAGATGATCGTATCAGCAGCAGGAGAGATGACATCCACCATCCAGGAAATTGCCAACAACACCTCCCAGGGCAATACGATCACCCAAAAAGCAGTCCAAACAGCAGATAATGTATCCCAAAAAGTACTCAACCTGAGCAAAGCCGCCAGAGATATCAGCAAGGTAACGGAAGCCATTGCCGATATTTCTGCACAGACCAATCTGCTGGCATTGAACGCCACCATTGAAGCAGCCAGGGCCGGAGATGCCGGCAAGGGGTTTGCCGTGGTTGCAGGAGAGATTAAGGCTCTGGCCCACCAGACGGCGCAGGCCACCAATGAAATCAATACCAAAATTTCCGATGTTCAGGCCACCACAACTGATTCTGTCAAGGCCATTGAAGAGATTGTCAGTGTCATCAATGATATCAATGATATTATGACCACCGTGGCCACGGCCATTGAGGAACAATCGGCCACAACGCTGGAAATTTCCAAAAATGTGAGTCAGGCGGCTTCCGGAGTGGAAGATGTCAACGACAATATGGGCCAGATTTTGGGGGCAACGGCTGAAGTAACCCAGAATATTTCAAAGGTCAGCCAGGATGCGGCACAGATAAATTCCGGCAGTGCCCAAGTCAATAAAGGTGCCAAAGAGCTCTCCAAATTGGCTATAGATTTAAATCAGATGCTCCGTCAGTTCAAAATTTAGAAAGGACCGGTTTCACGGATATTCCATTCACCGCTGAATGCGGGAGTGGTGTCGGGTAAGACATAATCAGATATGACCAAAGGAAGAGACACATGAACATAAGCCCTTATGCAAAAAAACTGGCCAAGCCAGCTATGTTGGTCCGCGTAAAAGGAAAATTGTATTATGAACAATAAGACACCGCAAAAGACACCGCAAACTCTTTTACCGAAAGCCGCTGCGACCAGTATCTTTGAAATGAGCGGAGCTGAGTTTGAGCCGGATATTGCTGCTAAAATGTGGTCTAAAATATTAAATCATAAGTGGATTCTTTCTGAAAAAGTCGGCCGGGACGTCGGTTTACGGACAGCCTGCATTGATTTTTTAGAAAATATGGAACAGGCTCATGATGAATACAGGACCTATAAACACAAAGATATCCTCATGGAGATGGGAGCACAGACTTTCAGCAGGGAAATGTGGGATACCATAGCCGACTCTCAGCCCCCAAAGCAACTGGTGCAGCGCAGAATAATTCTGCCCCTGAAAGAAGAAACCCTTGCACAAAAACATGGCGTTGTTCATCCCAGAGCAATCATATTTTTCGGACCTCCAGGCACAGGAAAGACTCATTTTGTAAAGGCCATAGCAGGTGTCTTGTCCTGGTGGTACATTGAGATTCTACCGAGCATGCTTATGGTGGATGGCGTTGAAAAAGTCGGGGCAAATCTGCGTGAAGTCATGCAAAAGGCAGGAAATCTTGATAAAGTTGTCCTTTTTGTAGATGAATTCGAAGAAATAGCCGGCAGCCGTGACAGGGCAGACAGGATTGATAAGTCCATTACTAACGAATTTTTAAAACAGATTCCCCTGCTCAAGAATCAAAAAAACAAAATACTCCTGGTTTGCGCCACTAATTATATTCGGCAGCTGGATTCTGCTATGCTCAGACCTGGAAGGTTTGACTGTGTTATTCCGGTTGGCGGATTGGACAGGCAAGGAAGGACAACCATCCTTGAGTATTATATTGCAAAGCTTAATACCGGGCAAATCAATATGGATCAACTTATTGAAATGACATCCGGGCTCACCCCTGCTGACATCCAGTATCTTTTCGATCAGGTGGCATATTTTGCATTTGAGCAGGAGATTATTGATAAAAAGGACTACCGGGTAAGCACAGATACATTCATTCAAATAATGTCAAAAGTTCCCCCCTCTCTGAGCCAAGAAGTAATTGAAGAATTTGAAAAAGACAGGATTACCTATTCACGGGTGTAAAGCAGCGTTATGTAAGTGGTAAAATGGACGCGAAGGAATTTGACCGGAAGAGAAATGAGCTGAAATGACCTTCCTTTTCCCTGATGTTTTATGTTGAAAATAAAAAATCGTACCCTAAGTAGGTCATATATGACTAATTGAACAAGCATGACCTACTTATGTACTGATCAAGGCATGTTCTGAAAGTGTCTTTTTAACAAATCAATACCCGAACGGAAACTCTTTTTAACTCCCCCCCCCCTGGCCACCATGCCAAGGGCGTTTCAGATCAGGCGTAAAAATTAAAAGGATGGGTGACGGCATCCTTGATACTTGCGGCCTGGCACAAACATTGCCTATAAACCATATGAGAGTCACAATAAGCTGTTGAATTACTTTCATGTTTCGTTGTGGGTTGAGTCTGGGTGTCAATAGACCAGGTCCGCCTGTGGTGGCTGCTGTTATATTGAATGGGTTGTATTCGCCCTGAACAGACAAGCGTCGATGAAGTTGATCGGCTTATTAATCAGGAGGTAGTTATGACTGAACAGAATCACCCCGCAGGGGTATCCAACCGCACAAGGGAGGCAACCATGAAGTTTACTTTGAAAGCAGTAACCGTCGCAATAGCGATGGCGATCGTTATAGTACTCTATGGCGGTCTATATACATTGGAAGAGGGGTTGCAGGCCATTGTCGTGCAGTTTGGCCGGCCTGTTGGGGAGCCGGTGACATAGGCTGGGCTGCACATGAAACTGCCCGTTGTGCAGGAGGTCCGGCGATTCGAAAAGCGTCTGCTGGTCTGGGACGGAGACCCGAACCAGGTTCCCACCAAGGGGCGCGAGTTCATTTGGGTGGATACCACCGCCCGATGGCGGATTGCCGATGCGAAAAAATTTTTGGAGAATGTGGCCAGCGAAAAAGGGGCCCAGTCGCGTCTGAACGATATTCTCGATTCGGTGGTACGCGACCAGGTGTCAAGCAGCGAACTCGTTGAACTCGTGCGCAGCGCATCGTGGGAAGTGCTCGAGGGCGAGGCCCTGAAGGAGATACCAAAGGAGCGCGAAGAGGAACTTAAAAGGGAGATTGCCCGGGGCAGGGAGGAGATCACCCGAACAATACTGACTGAAGCACAGAAGATCATCCCGCAACACGGTATTGAACTTGTGGATGTTCGTATCAAGCGCCTTGACTACGTTGAAAGCGTCCGTGAAAAGGTCTATGAGCGCATGATTTCCGAATTAAAATCAACATCATGCATAATGGTAACAATTTTATGCACCATGTGAACTGGGTCGTCCTTAAGGCCGATGGAAAAGAAATCGCCCGGTGGGACTTTAGCGCCTTTAACAGGCCTGAATCAGGGACGTTTTCCAAGGAAGTTGATTATACGATATCCGGTCCGGTAGAACTTACCGCAGAGGCCAATTGCAATATGCATGGTTCCACAGGGCCGGTCATTATTAAAATACCCCCTAAACAACAACCATAACGTTCGAGAGTAATGCAATACACAAAAGGAATTTTATATCAATGAAAACAATTTTGAAAATTATTGCGGCCATTTGCTTTGCAGGTGTTGTCGTCCAATTCATCCCCATCACCAAGGATAATCCTCCTGTAACAGGTGAAATAGCAGTATCTGAAAAAGTCCAACAGATTGTCAAGCGGTCCTGTTATGACTGCCATTCAAACGAAACAAAATGGCCCTGGTACAGCAGGATTGCACCCATTTCCTGGCTTGTGGCAAGGGATGTGAAAGAAGGGAGACAAAATTTAAATTTTTCCACTTGGCAGAATTTAGCTAAGGCGGAACAGGAAAACCTCAAGAACAGGATTCAACTTGAGGTTTCTGAGGATTCCATGCCCCCGTTTATCTACAAATTGGGACATCCGGATGCCAAGATGTCTGAGAATGAAAAAGAAGCTATAATTAAATGGGCATCTAAAAAAAATCCATCCTGATTGATCCCCACCAGCATCGTCCGGGAGCATAAAAGAAAATTCCTGGCAACGGATTTTATTTTATAAACGGCAAACGATAGAGGCGTTTGATCAATTTGTGCCGCTCATATATGGTCAAAGGATAAAAGGAAATTTCATGTATAAACTTGTTTTGCTTCGCCACGGTCTCAGTGAATGGAATATACAGAATCGCTTTACCGGCTGGCATGATGTCGATCTGGCAGAGGCAGGCATGACAGAGTCGCGCCAGGCTGGACAAGCACTTCGTGACGCAGGGTTTCAATTCGATACCGCGCATACGTCGATGCTTAAGCGGGCTATACGTACGCTCTGGGTGATTCTTGACCAACTCGACCAAATGTGGATGCCAGTTGTCCGCGATTGGAGGCTGAATGAGAAACATTACGGGGCATTGCAGGGGCTCAATAAAGCCGATACAGCAGCCAAATACGGCGAAGACCAGGTACTGATTTGGAGAAGAAGCTACGATATTTCACCGCCGCCTGTTTCTGAAGATGACGACCGTTTCCCTGGCAATGATCAACGATACACCGGCATTGAGAAGAGCAGGCTTCCCAAAACTGAATGTCTCAAAAATACGGTTGACAGGGTAGTCGAGTGCTGGAACGAAACAATATCCAAAGAGATACGATCAGGCAAAAAGCTTCTCATCGTTGCACATGGCAACAGCCTTCGGGCACTTGTCAAGTATTTGGAGCAAATTACGGACAAAAAAATTATTGAACTCAATATTCCTACTGGTATTCCTTTAATTTACGAGCTTGATTCCGATCTCAAGGTTGTACGTCATTATTATCTTACAGATGAGGATATGCTCAAGGACGCAATGGCCGCAGTTGTAAAACAGGGAAAGGCAAAATGATAATGAAAAGATAATACTCCCCATCCGCTCATTTGGGCACGTATGCGAAAAACTCGGCATTCAAAAACCGTAACCTATTAATTCATATATCCTTACCCGATACCGCGTTGAAATGTAGATGTTCGAAACAGGTCATATATGGTCATATGATCCAATATGACCTGTTTTTATAATGGTTCTCTTCTCCGACCATGATCCATTGATGTAATTATTCTCTAATAATTTAAAGTACTAAGACGAAAAATTAAAATTTGTTACGTTTGGCCCGAAACTTGAGAATGTAGCAATGAATAGATTTTCAAAAAAGCGAAATCAAATTTTATAACATAAGAGACAAGATCATGGAAATAAAGACGGCATGGGCCAAAGGTGTATCATGAAGACTTGTTCTATGGCATTAAACAACAAAGAAAGGAAAGTTTGTTATGCAAAAGAAGCTGATAGCAGTTATTTTTTTGGTAACGGGGCTGAGCGTACTGATGTTTTTCGGTATGGGGAGTGACCTGACCTCACAGACTGCTGACAATTTAACAGCAAAGGTACAAAAAGCGGACATGCCCCAGAAAGCTGCGGTATTGCGCACAATTAAAGCGGTTCCAGGCACCCCGGATGGAGTGCTGCTAATGCAGGCGCATGCGCTTTTCGGCAAACTTCCCTCGACCATGCCCGGCAGTGAGAAAGACACGCCCTCCATGATTGCATTGGGGAAAAAACTCTATTTTGAGAAAAACATTTCGATTAACAAAACCCAATCCTGCAACTCCTGCCATCCTATTGACAACAAAGGTGCAGGCGCTGACAATCTCAAGACAGGCAAAGGCGCGGAAGGAAAATTCGGCGACCGCAACGATCCATCAACCATGAATGCCGGTTTTCAGATTGCTCAGTTCTGGGACGGCCGCGCGGCCACTCTGGAAAATCAGGCCCAAGGTCCCCCACTCAATCCTATTGAAATGGGTATGCCCAATGCCGAAGCTGTGGCCGAACGGCTGAAAAGCATAAAAAATTACCCCTCTGATTTCAAAAAAGCTTTTCCTGGCGAGAAAGACCCCGTGACTTTCGACAACTTTTCCAAGGCGGTTGCCGCCTTTGAACGAACACTGATTACCCATGGCAGATTGGATCGTTTTATGGACGGGGACAAACAGGCCCTCACCGGGCAGGAAATGGAAGGGATGCGCACCTTTATCAATGTCGGCTGTGTGCAGTGCCACAGCGGCCCCAACCTGGGTGGGATGACCTTCCAGAAAATGGGCGTGTTCCATAAATACACCAACGACGAGGATACCGGACGATTTAAGGTCACCAACCTGGAAAGTGATAAATATGTCTTCAAGGTTCCGATGTTGCGCAATGTCACCCTTACCGCCCCCTATTTCCATGACGGCGGGGCAGGCAGTCTGGCAGAGGCAGTGGATCAGATGGGATATCTGCAGTTAGATAAGAAACTGAATGACGCAGAAATCAACAATACTCTCAGATTTTTGACCACCCTGGCCGATGCGGAGCGTACCACCGCGCCGCCAATAAAGGTAAAAGCATCTTCTACTGCCTGGGCAGCACCGTTAATGAAGGATCTTCCCCAGGGAGACGACGGTGATCTTATCCGTTACGGTGCATTGCTTTTGACCGATACATATTCTCAGCTCGGCGCTGGCGTAAAGGATGAAAAAATGCGTTTTTCGGGAAATACCCTGAACTGCACGAGCTGTCACCAGGATAACGGCACCAAGCAGTTCGGACTTCCCTGGATGGGGGTTAGCCAGATGTACCCTCAATACCGAGGCCGCGAAGACAAGGTGGCTGGGCTTGAGGAGCGGATTAACGGTTGTTTCGAACGCAGCATGAACGGCAAGGCGATAGCACTCGACAGCAGGGGAATGAAGGCAATGGTCGCCTATATAAACTGGTTGTCAAAAGACCTGTCCAAGGATGTTTATGGTCTGGCAACACCCAAATTCGAAGGTCCGAACCGCAAGGCCGATGTGAAAAAAGGCGAAGAGGTGTACAATCGATTCTGCATGTCATGCCATGGTGAAAACGGGAACGGTTATCAGTCGATGTCGGCCGGAGATTCGGGCAGCTATGTCGCCCCGGCGTTGTGGGGAGAGAACAGCTATAACAACGGCGCGGGAATGAACCGGTTGCTGACCAACGCCGCGTTTATTCACAGCAACATGCCATTGGGAACGGTGTGGAACCATCCGGCAATCATCAATGAAGACACCTACGATGTCGCCGCTTATCTCAGTTCCCAGGAACGTCCGCAGATGGGCGGACTGGAGAAAGACTATCCGAAACTGGAGAAAAAAGCGCTGGACTGCCCGTATCCTCCCTATGCTGATAATTTTTCACAGCAACAGCATCAATACGGCCCATTTCAGCCAATAAAAAAGGCGTCGAAAAATAAATAAGGACCTCAGATGAAATAAATTGCGCCGAACGTTGGCTCATATACAAGGTGCATCAAAGGTTCAATAGCTTGCCTATTGGGCCTTTGATGCAACGCAGAAGATGAGCCAAAGGACAAGTAAATTCATTAAAACCAGGGCCGGAGCATGACCTGTTAACAATTGAGTGGAGGGATCAAAGATGAACGCACAAAAGCTTATAGACGTCACGGAAAATGTTCTTCCACGATGGAAAAGGGCGTAACTTTATGAAAGAACTTATTGTTTTTGATCTGGATGGCACGATTGCCGAAAGCAAATCATCTCTTGATCCTGAAATGTCAGCATTGCTGCATGATCTTCTCGGCATCGTAAAAGTGGCTGTGATTTCCGGAGGCGATTGGTCTCAATTTGATAAACAATTGCTCTCGAATTTTCCCCAGGACGAACGCCTCAATAATCTGATTCTCCTTCCGACATGTGGAACAAAGTTCTACAAATACACTGGGCTTTGGAAAAAAATTTATTCCGAAGATTTCACTGCGGATGAAAAGGAAAAAATCATCAGTTCTTTAAAGAAGGCGATAGAAGCAGCCGGTTTCACGAACGGAAAAATTTGGGGAGAGATTATTGAAGACCGGGGGAGTCAGATAACATTTTCAGCATTGGGGCAACAGGCTCCTCTAAAAGAAAAGAAAAAATGGGATCCTGATTTCATCAAGCGGAAAAAGATCAAATCAATCCTTGACACGTTTATTCCAGAGTTTTCAGTACGCCTGGGTGGCACCACATCCATTGATGTCACAAAGCCTGGGATTGATAAAGCATATGGAATTGGAAAACTTAAGGACATCCTCGGCATTGCCATTGATGAGATGATTTTTATCGGGGACGCCTTGTTCCCCGGCGGGAACGACTATCCGGCCAAAGAAGCAGGGGTTGTTTCCATCCAGGTCAGGGATCCCAATGAGTCGAAACGGGTGATTGAAACGATCATCGCTTGTTTGGATGGCTGATCCTTTACTACAGCGTGAGTGAGATACAGGAGCCTGGCAATGAACGACGCCAACTGAGCTACTTTGCCGAAGTGATGGTGCTTTCAAAATCTTGTATCTGACGAATCAAAATTTATTACTGGAAGTGAATTAGTTATTGATGGCGGTTATACCTGTAAATAAGGTGAATGCAGGTGACAACAAATTAGCTGTCACAATCATTTGCCAGAAGAAAGGAGGTGAGATTAATATGCCAAATAAAGACGGAACTGGACCCAAAGGCCATGGACCGAAAGACGGACATGGAAAAGGAAAAGGTCAGGGCAAGGGTCAGAGCAAAGGAACTGGTCAAGGAGCAATGACTGGAGGGAAAGAAGGAATAGAAAAAACAAACAAAAAGTAAGCTGGCTTTGCGAACAAGAATTAAGCGTTTGCAAAAAAAACGCATTAACCTATACCAAAAAGGCCGGCGTTAACACTTCTGTTGATCTTCATGCTTTGTGACACGGCCTTTTTGGTTGATTATGCAGGGTATTTTAAAACCGGAAAACACTATAAAATCTGTTTTATAAAAAAAAGGAAGAGTAAACCATGACAAACCTAAAAACCGATCAGATTTTTGAAAGACAAGAATATCACCAGTCTCTGATGGATAAAATGAGCATTGAATCCTCTTCTGTAGACACCTGCAGGCCTGAAGGTGAGAAGACGCTTTATATCGAAAAGCTGGAGCAGCAGATCAAATCACTTAAATCCATTATGGAGGACATGACAGAAAAAAGTAAAAATCTGGAAAAAGGGTTCAGGGTAAAGTTTGAAGAGGATCGCACGGTGATAGAGGAACGCTACCGCACGTTAAATAAAAGGATGAATAATATCCGCCAGGCAAGCGGAGAGGCCTGGAAAGAATTGGGTAAAGGAACGTCAAGTGCTTTGGAGGATTTTACAGAGGGTATAAAAAATGCAATTTCAAGATTCAAATAAAACATTGTGCCAGGAAATTTGGAGAATAAAACCAGGGTTCTCAGATATGTGCGGGGGGGGGGATGCCAGGAACTGGCCGCAGGGAGGAAAAAAGGTGGTCATCTTATTGAACAATGATTACAAATCCGTTTATTTAGAATCGGATTGGGACATCTATCTGGATTCGGCGTTGGAATATCACTTGCAATCCCGGGTGTAACGGAGAGAGAGGGCAATAGTGGGCAAACAAGCAATTGAACTCAGCTACGCTGTCCGGCTTCGTGTGGTCTTCAAGTATTTCGGTCAACTGAGCCTCGTGCTCGCCGCACTGTCGCTTGTACCGCTGGTGATGTCGGTTATTTTTCGTGACACACCAGTCAGCCTTCGGTATGGCATTGTGATCGTCGGGCTTTCAGCCTCCGGGTTCGGTTTGGCGCGACTGCGCGCCCCTTCAAGGGTGCAGGTCAATGAAGGCATGGTGTTGGTTGCACTGATGTTTATTTTCACTCCGCTCGTGATGTCTTATCCAATGATGGGCTCGGGGTTGGATTTCCTTGATGCCTTCTTCGAGGCCGTCTCCGGCGTCACGACCACGGGTCTGAGCACGAAGGCGACGCTTGCTGGCGCGCCGCAGACGTTTCTTTTTGCCCGCGCCTGGATGCAGTGGTACGGTGGTCTGGGCGTTGTTGTATTTTCACTGGCGCTCATTATGCAACCAGGTCTGGTGGCCAAAGGCCTGGCTGCAACAGCGGCCGAAACAGATGATTTGGTCGGTGGCACACGGGCATACGCACGGCGAGCCCTGAAAGTCTATGGCGGTTTGACCGCCCTCGGCATCATCGGCTCCCTGGCGGTGGGAGTCGGGTTCTTGGACGCGGTGCTGTATACATTTGCGGCGGTCTCTACCGGGGGCTTTGCCCCGAATGACGGCAGTCTCGCGACGTTCGGCAGACCCGCACAGCTGTGGATTACCCTGCTCTGCCTCGCCGGTGCGATCCCGCTGGCGTTCTATTACCGATTATTTAAGGAGAAGCGGCGCGTTGCAGTGGACTTTCTGCAACTCCAGGCCGTCATAATCGCTTCTCTGGTCGTTTCGCTGGCAGTGGGTGCCACCATGTGGCTGAGCGCCGGCATGGCCTGGCCGCAAGTGCTCCACCACGCGCCCTTGCTGGCCATTTCCGCGCAGACAACTGCTGGATTTTCCTCGATGCCGTGTGCACAACTTGATGGGGGCTCGAAGCTGGTCCTGATTTTTTCGATGCTTGTGGGCGGAGGCGCAGGGTCGACCGCGGGCGGATTCAAACTGCTGCGGCTGTTGATCGTGGCGAGTGTGTTTCGGCTGATCCTCCTTCGGACCGGCCTGTCGAAACACGCCGTCATCGAGCCCCGGTTGGCTGGCCGTCGACTGATAGATGACGAGATCCACGCGGCCCTTCTCCTCATTGTGATGTTCGTCGCCGTCGTCGTGTTCTCCTGGCTTCCCTTTGTTGCAATGGGATACAGCCCGCTCGACTCCTTGTTTGAAGTGGTTTCGGCCACGGGAACGGCAGGGCTTTCTGTGGGGCTGACGAGTGCAAAGCTGCCCGCACTGCTTAAGGGGATTTTGTGTGTTGACATGCTGATGGGAAGACTTGAAATCATCGCGTGGCTTGTGATGTTTTACCCTGGGACCTGGTTTGGCAGGAGAATGGAGGGAACATGAGAACTGTGTTTATTGGAGCCGGCGAAGTCAGCGTTGAAACCGCTAAGGCACTCACCACTAAAGGCCAAGAAGTCATCATCATCGAGACCGACAAGGCCAAAATAGACGAATTGTCCGAAGAGATGGACTGCAGCTTTCTGCAAGGTGATGGCAGCCGCCCCGACATCCTGCGTGAAGTGAATCCCGAACAGACCGACTTCCTGTTCTGTTTGACCAATAGCGACCAGGTCAACGTCATTGCCAGCCTCGTGGGCCGATCCCTCGGATTCAAGCGGGTCGTGACGAGCATTCATGATGAACAATTCGAGGTCATCTGCCACGAGTTGGGGTTGAAGGACACGATCATCCCATCCCGTACGATCAGCCGTTATCTGGCGGACATGATCGGCGGCAGGGAAAACGTCGAGCTGTCCACGGTTCTCAAAAACGAGGCCCGGTTTTTCACGTTCACCGCCAAGGAAGAAGATGCTGTCGTGGTCAAAGAGCTGACGCTGCCCGCAGAAGCCCGCGTCGTTTGCTATTATCGGGAAGACAAGTTCGCCCATGCCGATGAGGAGACCACGCTGCACACAGGCGACGAGATTGTAATTTTGACACACAGCAAAAACTTGGGTGAATTGGAAAAGCGCTGGCAGCCAAAACAACGGGATGAAACGCTGTCGGATTCGGCCTTCAGCAAGAAGAACAAGCAGAAGTGATCGGTCAGCATGGAAGGCCAAATCATTTTACAAAATTTGCAGCCCTAAAACACATCTGAAATAAAAAAGACCATATATGACCTAAGGTTGGATATGACCTTTTTTCTGCTATTTACTTGATCTGTAAAATCAAGCCTTATAAATCAAATTCGCTATATATATCAGTAAGATGATTATGGAAGATCAGGCAATGGATGTCTGGCACACAAGTTGCGATAGTACAGAGAAAGAGCAACCAAATCACCCGGAGGGAAACGTTTCCGGGAATGTAGAAAAAATTGTATGCAGAGACAATAATGATGAAAATAGAACAGGAGAACGAGCAAGAATCCATATAGCCTGTTATGGTATTCGCCCTGAACAAACAAGCGTTGATGAAGCTGATCGACTCATTAATTAGGAGGTAAGTTATGAATGAAGAGAATGCCCCACCGGGGGTATCCAAACCGGCGGTGAATGATGTGTTAAAGGAAATTTTACAGCAGTTTAATAGATTCAAAGGCGGTCCGATCCTCATCCTTGTCGTTGGCGTGATGGTGGTGGTTTTATGGACTTCATGGTTCACCGTCCAACCTGAGGAGACAGGGATTGTACAGCGCTTCGGCAAGGTCATGCGCACAGCCGGCCCGGGATTGCATTTCAAATTGCCTTATGGTATCGAAACGGTCCGTCTGCTGCCCACGGCTCGCGTGCTCAAAGAAGAGTTCGGGTTTCGGACGGTCTCGGTTTCCACCGTTCCCGGTCAAAAAACCCGTTATGATTCACGCGGCAACTACAAGGACGAGTCACTGATGCTCACCGGGGATTTGAATGTCATTGACGTTCGGTGGATCGTCCAGTACCGCATCGAAGACCCGATCCGCTACCTGTTCCAGGTCCGCGACACTTCAAAAACAATTCGCGACACTACCGAGGCGGTCATGCGCCGCGCGGTCGGCAACCGTCTGGGCAGCGATGTACTGACCACCGGACGGGTAGCGGTGGCCAGTGAAGCTAAAAACGAAATTCAGAAAATTCTGACAACCTATAAGTCAGGCGTACGTCTGGTTACTGTAGAACTTCAGGATGTGACTCCTCCAGATACCGTAAAACCCGCTTTCAATGAAGTCAATGAGTCGCGTCAGGACAAAGAGCAAACGATCAATAAAGCCCAGGAACAGGCCAACCGGGAAATCCCCAAAGCCCGAGGCGTGGCGACCCAAAGTATCAGTGAGGCCGAAGGTTACGCACTGGAACGCGTAAACCGGGCCAAAGGTGAGGCCAATCGTTTTGAGGCCATTTTAGGACAATACGAACAGGCGCCGCAGGTTACACGCCGGCGGTTGTATCTTGAAGCCATGACCGGTTTTTTGTCAGACATGAAAGGACTTTATATCGTGGATAAGGACCAGAAGGCCATGGTGCCCTGGCTCCCATTGGAATCCAGTGGACAACCAACCGCACAAGGGAGGCAACCATGAAGTTTACTTTGAAAGCAGTAACCGTCGCAATAGCGATGGCGATCGTTATAGTACTCTATGGCGGTCTATATACATTGGAAGAGGGGTTGCAGGCCATTGTCGTGCAGTTTGGCCGGCCTGTTGGGGAACCGGTGACCGAGGCTGGGCTGCACATGAAACTGCCCTTTGTGCAGGAGGTCCGGCGATTCGAAAAGCGTCTGCTGGTCTGGGACGGAGATCCGAACCAGGTTCCCACCAAGGGGCGCGAGTTCATTTGGGTGGATACCACCGCCCGATGGCGGATTGCCGATGCGAAAAAATTTCTGGAGAATGTAGCCAGCGAAAAAGGGGCCCAGTCGCGTCTGAACGATATTCTCGATTCGGTGGTACGCGACCAGGTGTCAAGCAGCGAACTCGTTGAACTCGTGCGCAGCGCATCGTGGGAAGTGCCCGAGGGCGAGGCCCTGAAGGAGATACCAAAGGAGCGCGAAGAGGAACTTAAAAGGGAGATTGCCCGGGGCAGGGAGGAGATCACCCGAACAATACTGACTGAAGCACAGAAGATCATCCCGCAATACGGTATTGAACTTGTGGATGTTCGTATCAAGCGACTTGACTACGTTGAAAGCGTCCGTGAAAAGGTCTATGAGCGCATGATTTCCGAGCGTAAGCGCATTGCAGCACAGTTCCGTTCCGAAGGCGAGGGACGCAGCGCCGAGATCCTCGGCACAATGGAAAAAGAGCTACGCCAGATTCGCTCAACAGCCTACCGCCAGGTGCAGGAGGTCCAAGGCAAAGCCGACGCTGAAGCGACGCAAATCTATGGCCACGCGTACAATAAAAATCCGGAATTCTACGCCTTTTTGCGCACCCTTGAAAGCTACAAGGAAAAAACGAATAAGAATTCAGTACTGATTCTCACCACGGACAGCGACTTCTATCAATATATCAAACAGGCGAGCCCAGGGGGAAAAAACCGGGGTTTTCCATCGAAAGAGACGTCAAGGACGGAGACAAAGAACTGATGACCCGTGATAGCGGACATCGAAACAATCTGCCCGGGATTTTGAGTCTGGGGAATTTTAACAATCAATGACAAGGAGTTATTATGAATAAGGAAGAACTTTGTGAAAAAATCAGGAAGATTTATCCAGGTATCGGTAGATGCGGTATTGACCTAAATGTAAATTACGATGACAAGATCAATCAATGGTGCGTCAGCCTCATAAGGAACGGCAAGGAGCTGAAGACCTATCTGGAGACCGGGGATGCCGAGTTGTGTATCGACGATAAACAATGCCTGAGTCTGGGGATAGAAATCACGCAACTAAAAGACAGCATTGACCGGATGCCGGCATATTGAGATAACTTTGCTTTTCATAAAACATGGATGCAGATGTACATGACCGGCCCCTGTCTTTGGTAATGATCATGAAGGAGAAAACAGATTATGATAGAACTACAGAATCTTTCGTTTGAAGTACATGAAACAAATAATGGGTCGGATACCATTGCGGTCCGGTCAATTATAAGCGATATCAGTTTTACATTTGAATCAGGCAAGATTTATGCGGTTACCGGTCCCAATGGTTCGGGAAAGTCCACTTTGGCCAAGCTGATCATGGGGATTCATGCACCCAGCCGGGGTATGATCCGGTTCATGGATGAAGATATCACCGGCATGGCCATTGATGAGCGCTCCAGGGCCGGTATAGCCTATGGTTTTCAGCATCCAGCCCGGTTCAAGGGCACCACCTTCCGGGATCTGCTGGCCATTGCATCGGGACAGGACGATGAAGATACACTGGCCAGAATTATCTCCCGGGTGGGGATATGTTCCATGGATTTTCTTGACAAGCCTGTGGATGCAAAACTTTCGGGCGGAGAGATCAAAAAGATTGAGATGGCCACCATTATTGCAAGAAATCCAAAACTGGCGATCTATGATGAGCCGGATACGGGTATTGATCTGTGGACTATCCAGCCCATGGTGGATCTCATCCGCCGGGAGAACCGGAAAAACAACGCCACCACCATTGTTGTCAGCCATAACAGGGCATTTCTTGAGGCAGCCGATACTCTTCTGCTAATTAAAGACGGGAAAATCGCCTATACAGGCGATATGGACGGTGCCGAATCGATGCTGGATGATCAGGGTGTCTGTACATTAAATGATTTATGCCGGGGGGCTTATAACATACGCAAAAACGGAAAACTGCTCGGCAGGAAAGTCTCTGCGAATATCGACATCCGCACCCATGAAGAAAAAAGCGGGATTGTTGTGGAGATAGCACCAGGTACAAAAAACGAGTCGCTTCACATTCCGGTGATCCTTTCCCAGGCCGGACTCCATGATACCGTATACAACACGTTTATCATTGGAGAAGATGCTGATGTTACCATTATTGCCGGCTGCGGCATCCATTGCGGCAGCAGTGAGCCGGAAGGTCATTCCGGTATCCACGAATTTGTGATCAAAAAAAATGCCCGGATGGTGTATGTGGAAAAACATACCGCACTAGGCAGCGGGACAGGGAAACGCACCCTCAACCCGACAACAAAGGTTTTTCTGGAGGAGCATGCAAAAGCTGAAATGGAGCTGACCCAGCTTCAAGGTGTCGATCAAGCCAAACGAAAAAACGAGGCTGTTGTGGGGCCGGGTGCATCATTGATGATCACCGAGCGGGTAATGACCGATAACAACCAGACAGCGGTTTCACAAAATGATGTGGTGCTTTCCGGCGTTGACAGCAGGGCCAATATTGTCTCCCGCTCTGTGATCAAGGGAACTTCTTCCCAGGATTTTGAGGTCAACTTAACGGCAGAGGCCCGCTGTTACGGCCATATTGAATGTGATGCCATCATTATGGATAATGGAAAGAGCCAGACCATTCCGGCCCTGAAAGCCCTGCATCCCGATGCCGAACTGACCCATGAGGCGTCCATCGGTAAAATTGCAAACGACCAGTTGATGAAATTAATGAGCCTGGGTCTGGATTATGACCAGGCCGTCAACACAATTATACAGGGGTTTTTAAGGTGAAAAAGAGGCTGTGCGCTTTTCTTTGCAAAGTAGTCTTCCCAAATTATAATAGTTTAGAGCTTGTTTGAAAATTAGTCATTCGATGGGATTAATCTCCGAATCATGATTGATATCATAACAATATACATCAAGCTCTCACTGACTATGAACAAATGTTCAAAGTCTTTGCTTAACCTCCGAAATCTATTAAACCAGCCGAAAGTTCTTTCAACAACCCAGCGCCGAGGCAAAATTTGAAACCCTTTCACTCGAACATCAAGTTAATAAGTAATTGGATTCTTGGGGTCATATATTTACCTTTTTATAAAATAAAATCAATGGCCAGAAATTTGCTCTTACGATGGATGGTGAACAATTCCATTCCCATGGACAGGAAAATGAAACAGATTCTAAACATCGTGGTTGTCATTGTCGTGGTTTTATGGGTGGGCAGCCAGTTTTCCGGATTTAATTTTCTGCCCTGAATTCATATCGGTAAACAAAGGATGGGGAAGGGGAAAAAAGCCGGCATCCATTCCTCTGACATGAAGTGGCATCTGTTTACAAAGGACAAAGAGTTCGCTGTCAAAACGGCTAAATCTCACCTTGAATAAAAAATAGAATTCATATCCTCTTCTTGTTCCAACGCAAAAGGTTAGTCCAAGGTGCAACTCATCGATCAAACCGGCATAAATACAAGATCATATATGGCCGAATGGTTGAATAAGGCCTTTTTCAATGGGTTTTCACACTGGCAAAGAAAATCGTTAGAAAAAGTTTATTCATATATATCAGTGCTTTGTTTCTAATGTGCTTAAAACTGAACCTGCGGCACACAAATTGAGTTATACCCTATTCAAAGAAGGGGCAAATGAGCCGGAGAAACTTTCTTGGAAATGTAAAAAATACACTATGTAGAGGAACGATTATGAAATCAAAAAAAACTATTACTTATTTGATCATTGTTTTTTTTCTGTTTACCTTTGTTGCCAGCTGTGCCGGAACATATGAAAAGGAAAGCACAGGCGAATACGTTGATGATTCCGTTATTACCACCAAGGTGAAGGCAAGAATATTTGAAGACCCCATGCTCAAGATGCTCCAGATCAATGTTGAAACGTTCAAGGGAGAGGTTCAGCTAAGCGGCTTTGTGAATTCTGCTGCGGCCTCTGCCAAAGCTGTGGCAGTGACTAAATCAGTGAAGGGGGTAAAATCTGTTATGAACAGCCTTATTCTCAAAAATCAACCCAAATAAAAAACAGGAGAATAATAATGAAATTTTTTAGTACCATGATTGCTTTACCACTCATGATTGTTTTGTTTTCAGTCGGATGTGCAGTCCGGCAACCGGCTCAGCCCATTGCCGATTTTACCCCAGCCATGTTTAATTCAAAGGACTATGTTGCTGCTGTGGATAATTTTTTGATTATCCTTGATGCATCAAGTTCTATGGATACCAATTACATGGGGAATCAAAAATTTGCGATTGCCGTCCAGATTGTCAATCGCATGGGTCAAACCCTGCCGGAACTGGATCAGAATGCCGGGCTCAGATCTTTCGGGCACAGTCCGGAAGTGTCTGATAAACAGACGGTTCTTTTTTATGGCATGGAAAACTACACCCAGAAGGGTCTGAACGAAAAAACAGGTTTGATTTCATCACCCGGTGGCACCAGTCCGATGCATAAGGCAATAACCGAAGCCGGACAGGATCTTGCCGGTTTGTCCGGAAAAACAGCTGTGATCATTCTCTCTGACGGTCAGGCCCGGGTCGGTTTAGAATTTCCTGTGACTCTGGAAGCTGCACAAACGTTGAAGGATCAACTGGGATCTGATTTTTGCTTTTATCCAATCATTGTTGGAGATGATAAGGATGGCGTGGCCCTCATGGATGAGATCGCCCGGATTGGAAAGTGTGGCTTTGCCTCAAATGCGGATTCGCTTTTAGTCGGCAGCGGCATGACACCCTTTGTTAAAAAAGTTTTTCTTACCGAAAAACCCATGGCGCCCAAAGCCCAAAAAATTGTGCCACCAATGCCAGACGTCTGGATCATTGATGAAGCCTATTTTGACTTTGATAAAGTTGCCGTCAAACCAGGTGCTTTTGATTTTCTAAATAAAATTGCCGGGTTTCTCAAAAACAATCCGAAAGCTTTTGTTAAAATTCAGGGGCATACCGACAGTGTGGGAACCAAAGCCTACAACGATGTCCTTTCCCTGCAACGCGCCCAGGCTGTGCGGGCCTATCTCATGGACAAAGGGGTTGATGAAAACCGCATGTCCTGCGAGGGATTCGGATTTTCCAAACCCGCATCTTCCGATAAAACGGAAAAAGGTCGGGCCTTGAACCGCCGCGTTAAAATTTATCCAATAAAATAAATAGATCCGGCCATCCTTTATGATAGCTGGGGGATTAAAACAACAAACAAAGGAGGCGTTATGTTTGAAAAACAATCAAGTAATCAGTATTTAGCTATCCAGAAGGCGGTGGCCCAGGCAAGGGACACCAATTATTTTCAGACCGGTGTTACCGGCCGAGGGGTTTATCCGTTTATTAATTTGTTTGAGACAGACGGAAACCTGGTGCTGGCAGCTGAATTGCCCGGAATCAAAAAAGAGGAATTAACACTGGAAGTCAGGGAAGATGTGCTGCGATTGTCCGGTGCCCGCAAAATTGAGTATGGCGCTGATTGCAGTTGCCACCGCCTGGAACGTAAAGGATTAAATTTTGATCGTTCCTTGAAACTGCCTTTCCGCATCGAAAGTGATAAAATTCGGGCAGAATTCAAAGATGGATTATTGCAGGTGTTCCTGCCAAGGGCAGAGTCGGATAAACCAAAAAAAATTATAATCAGTTAATTTGGATATATAAGGAGGAACCCATGGTTGAAAAAAAGGTCGTCACCAAAACCGACGCTAAAGATCTTCAAAAACAAGAGCATAAAGACGAACGAACGGATGCCGGACGTTTTTTTATTCCACAAACCGATATTATTGAAAATAAGGAAAGTCTGGTAATAACGATGGATCTACCCGGTGTAAAAAAAGAGAATGTAAGTATAAAATTGGAGAAAAATATACTTGAGATCGAGGGGCGGATTGATTATTTGCCCTATGAAAAACTCAATCCTGTCTACACGGAGTACAACATCGGTAGTTATGCCAGAAAGTTTACCGTTTCCCATACCGTGGATACCAGCAATATTGATGCGGTTTTAAAGGATGGTGTTCTGACCCTGGCATTGCTCAAGGTTCCTGAAGCAGAACCACGGCAGATTTCCATTAAATAAAAAGATCCAGCAGGAACCTGTTACAGCACCTGTCGTCTGATACGGTTCCTGCTGGAATACGAGCAATCGAGAATGGGTCCCGATTTATTCGTCGGAGATGGCCCGTTTTTAGATATCGCCGTCTTCTTTTTCAATCTGGCCTAAAAGTCTTTTTTTAAAAGGGGTTAAAGATGGCTGATAAATTACAGGAAGATACGCTTGCCGGGGCCAATGATTCAGAGCCCCAGGCAAATAACAACTTTAATCAAGAAGATTCAGAGTCAAGATATTCTGAGGAGAAAAAAACGGATATAGCAGCATCTATCTGGAAAGACAAATATCTTCATTTACTTGCCGACCTTGAAAACACTAAAAAACGTAATGCTCGATCCTATGCCCAGGAGGCGGAGGGCCAAAAAGAAGAATTATTGATAGACGTACTCCAGATCGCTGACGGTTTGGATTTAGCACTGATCCATATCTCCAGTGAAGAGGATGGCCGGAAGATCCTTCAGGGTATTGAGCTGCTCCGGGAAATTCTTGATAAGTTCTTTATCAAATATGATGTAAAAATGATTGCCGCCTTTGGAGAAGTGTTTGACCCTAATTTTCACGAAGCCATTGGCATGGTTCAGCACCCTTCAGCTGCTGCCAATACTGTGGTTAGAGTCGAAAGAAAGGGATATTTGTATCATGAGAAACTTTTGCGCCCATCACAGGTGTTGGTGTCTGCCGGTTAAGTCACTAATCCGGAAAAGATAAATTCTTTGTTTGGAGCTTATATAGGACCATTATGGAATACAAAGACTACTATAAGGCATTGGGTGTGGATCGCAAGGCAAGCGACAAGGAGATAAAAAAATCCTATCGCAAGCTGGCCCGGAAATGTCATCCTGATGTCAATCAAAATGATAGTACGGCAGCCCAAAAATTCTCTGATCTCAACGAGGCATATGAAGTCCTCTCAGATCCTAAAAAACGCCGGAAGTACGATCAGTTAGATTCTCAGTGGAAAAGCCACCAGCACACCAGCGAACAATCCGAAGGCTTTGACTGGGGCAGGACACAATCCGCATACGACCCAAAGCATTCCTACCAGTCAGTTGATCCCAAAGCTTTTGAAGAGTTGTTTAGAACTGGCGGTCAATATTCTGACTTTTTCGAGACCCTGTTCGGCAAGGGCAACCAAGGCCCGGATAGTGGAAATCAGACATTCTCTCATGGGATGCAACCGCAGCAGGGCGGTGACATTGAACAACCGATTCAGGTGAGTTTAAATGAAGCGTTTAACGGGGGCAGTCGTATACTGGAATGGGAAAATGGCCGTAAAATAGAGGTCAAAATCCCACGGGGGGTCAGGTCCGGCTCGCGGGTTCGGATCAAGGGTCAAGGTCATCCGGGGACCGGTAAAAATAATTCTGGGGATCTGTTTCTTAAGATCAACGTGTTGCCTGATAAACAGTTTCTGCGTGAAAACGATGATTTAAAAATCACCGTTTCTGTGGACATGTTCACCATGCTTTTGGGTGGCAAAATCCCGATATCCGGCATCGACCGTACAGTAACTCTTGATATCCCTCCGGAAACCCGGAATGGTCGAATTTTTAGACTTGGAAAAATGGGAATGCCAAAGATGAAACACCAGGACCAGCGCGGCAATCTGTATGTCACCGTGGAAACAAAATTGCCTGAGAATCTGAGTGCCGGGGAAAAAAAACTGATTGAGCAGTGGAAGGATATGCATTAACCACATATTTGCACTATGCTGAACTAAACCAGGGTGGCTGTATAGGAGAAAAACAATGAATAGATATCCAATTTCACCTTATGTCGATTATCCGGAAATTCATTTCGAATACCGGTTTGTCATTCGTTTGGCACGTGTTTCCAGGGCGTTTATTCACCAGTGTGAGCAGGAAGATTTGATCACAACCCGGATAATGCTACACGGAAAGAAAGGCCTATGCTTTTCAGATGTCTGCAAATTAAAAATGATTCGCCACCTGCATGAAGATATGGGCCTGAACCTTGAGGCGGTGGATTTTGTGCTGCGATATCAGCGGCAAATTAAAATATTGAATCTCAAGCTTGGCAGGATGGAAGCGGATATCCGCCAAAAAGAAAAGGTGCATCAGGCTGAAATCTTAAGTCTTCGCCGGCAACTGGACATGATTATCAAATGATGACAATACCTTAGAAATCATTACAAGATAACTTGATCTAAATTAAAAGGAGTTCCATGGGACAATATAATCTGGATCGTATCTTCCAGCCAAGCCATGTTGCCGTAGTGGGTGCCAGCGAGAGAAAAGGAACCATCGGCAATGCGTTGATGAAAAATCTGATTGACGGTGGGTTTTCCGGCAGGCTGCTGCCTGTAAATCCAAAGTATGGCACGCTGCATGGGCATAACTGTTTTAAGGCGGTTTCAAGTCTGGAAATGGGATTGGATCTTGTCATTATTGCAACACCGATTCATACCGTTCCTGATATCATCAAGGCATGTGTTAAAAAAAAAGTGGCCGGAGCCATTATCATTTCAGCAGGCGGGAAAGAGGTTGGTGAAAAAGGACGTAAGATAGAAAAAAGAATTCACCAGATTGCCTATAAAGGCGGTCTTCGTATCTTAGGACCAAATTGCATGGGGCTTATTTGCCCAGGCAATAGTCTCAATGCCAGCTTTGCCTCTGAGATGCCTGATGCTGGAAACCTTGCCTTTGTATCCCAGAGTGGTGCGATTTGTTCGTCAATTCTTGACTTGGCTTTCAAGGAACACATCGGATTCAGTCATTTTGTAAGTATCGGGTCGATGCTGGACATTGATTTTGGAGACATGATCGATTACCTTGGAAATGACCCGGCGGCAAAGAGCATTTTATTGTATATCGAAAGTCTGACAAACATCCGCAAATTTATGAGTGCGGCCCGCTCGGTGTCACGGATCAAACCCATTATCGTCCTAAAATCCGGTATCACCTCTGCAGGAGCAAAGGCTGCTGCGTCCCATACCGGCGCTATGGCAGGAGAAGATGCCGTATATGATGCTGCTTTTAAACGAGCCGGTATCGTTCGCGTGGATACCATAGAAGAACTTTTCGACTGCGCAGAGCTCATGGCCAAGCAACCACGCCCGAAAGGTTCCCGACTGGCCATCGTTACCAATGGCGGCGGGCCGGGGGTAATGGCAACGGATGCGCTTGGGCGCTATGGCCACGAACCTGCGCCACTTGATGCAGGTATCCTGAAAGCTCTGGATGATATACTGCCGCCATTCTGGAGCCGAAATAACCCCATCGATATTCTCGGGGATGCCTCTCCAGATCGCTTTTCCAGTGTTCTGGAAATCTGTTTTAACTCAAAAACTATAGACGGGGTCTTGGTCATTCTTGCACCTCAAGCGCTTACAGAACCCCTTTTGGTGGCCAAAAGCCTGGCCGCTGCTGTAAAGAATCGCGGGTATCCTGTGGTTGCCTGCTGGATGGGAGGAAAAAGTATCAGTAAGGCTGTGGACAGCTTGAATGAAGCAGGAATCCCGACCTATGATACACCGGAAAGAGCGGTCAGAGCGTTTCTTTATATGGTTGAGTATACGAAAAATCAAGAAGTCCTTTTAGAAATCCCGCCAAAACTGAATAGAAATCTGGTCTTTAATCAAAAAAAAGCCGCAGACCTTTTTGCCAGTGCTTCTGTAAATGAATTCATGACAGAATCAGAATCAAAAAAATTGCTTCAGGCATATGGGATGCCCGTCATAGAGACGCGCACGGCAAAGACAGAAGCCCAGGCGTCTCGTATTGGTCAGGAAATCGGATATCCGTTGGTCATGAAACTTCAATCTGTGGACATACTCCATAAAACAGATGCAGGCGGTGTTCTTTTGGATTTGCGGAGTGATACAGATATTTGCCAGGCCTTTGGTCAAATCATGTCGTCTGCACGTCAATACAAACCCGATGCCCGGTTGGACGGGGTAACGATCCAGTCTTATTTTTCAAACCCTGACTTTGAACTTCTTCTGGGCGCAAAGCGGGATCCTAATTTTGGCCCAGTGGTTCTTTTTGGTATGGGGGGAATATATACTGAAGTATTAAAAGACAGCTCCCTGGGGCTTCCCCCCATGAATCGGTTGTTGGCGCAACGACTCATGCAGGAAACCCGTGTCTACACCCTGTTGAAAGGATACCGGAACCGTTTGGCAGCTGATCTGGAAAAATTAGAAGAAATAATTATCCGACTATCCCAACTGCTGATCGATTTTCCGCAAATTTCTGAACTGGATATGAATCCGATTTTAATAAGGGATGGCAACCCCATTGCTGTAGATGCCCGTATACTTGTTTCACCAACAAAAATTCCTTCCCCCCTGCATCTGGTGATCAGTCCGTATCCGGCCGAGGATGAATTCCTTATGAAAACCGTTGATGGGCAAACCCTTTTCATCCGGCCGGTCAAGCCTGAGGATGCCCCACTTTTTACAGCATTGTTCAAGGTACTTTCTCCTACTACAATTTACTACCGATTTTTCAGCGCTGTAAAAGAATTAAACCCCAAAATGCTGGCCCGGTTCACCCAGATTGATTACGATCGGGAGATCGCTCTGGTTGCCATAGATGAAACATCCAAAACTGATAGGATGCTGGGTGTTGCCAGGATCATTGGAGATGCAGATTCGCAGACGGGTGAGTTCGCCGTTTTGGTGGGAGACAATTGGCACGGCAAAGGCATTGGGGTGTGTCTGTTAGAGAAATGTTTGTCCATTGCTGCGAAAAGAAGATTTAGAGTGGTTCACGGCTTTGTGCTAAAAACGAATAGGAATATGCTGGCGCTTGGGAGAAAGCTTGGATTTGAAATAGAAAAAGATCTGGATACCGATGGATATAAATTAGTTATTCAATTAGAGGGAAGTTAGCAAATATATCAGTGAAACCAGGGAATATCGATCCGAAGAGATCGCAAAAGTCCTTGCCGCCTCCAAGCGTGATCCGGCTCTATACAGAACGGTTTTCAGGACCGGTGTCCCGTTCGAGGAGATCCTGGCCGCAATCGAGGAAGAAACGGCGGACATTCTCGTCATGGGAACAAAAGGCCGGACCGATTTGGCTGACTTTTTTTATGGCTCCACCGCCGAGAAAATGTTTCGTCGGTGTCCCATTCCGTTGTTGAGCATTCGTCTGAAAACCAATGATTAAAAAAAAGAAGGAAAAGATGCAGAAAAACAATTTGATTAAAAACCCAAACCTGTTTCCGCGAATCACAGATATACCCCAACCCCTTCTAAAGGACATGCCCTGCATTCAGACCGGTTATCTCGTGGATGGTGAGATTCAGGTTTGGGACGGCCCGCGTCAGGAGGTTCTCTCGCCCGTTTGGGTGGCAGGCGATACTGGCCCGAAGCCCTTTTTAATTGGTGAATATCCGCTGTTGACGGAAAAGGAAGCGTTACAGGCACTTGATGCAGCAGTCGCAGCTTATGATCACGGGCGTGGCCTCTGGCCCACCCTTTCCGTTGCAGATCGAATTGACCATATGGAGCAGTTCGTTTTTCGAATGATTGAGGTAAAGGAACGGGTGGTGAGGTTTCTGATGTGGGAGATTGGGAAATCTTTAGTGGATTCTCAAAAGGAATTCGACCGGACAATTCAATACATCAACGATACACTTGCCGCCCTTAAAGATCTGGATCGAACTTCTTCCAGGTTTTCCATGGAGGAAGGCATCATCGGCCAGATTAGGCGTGCCCCCTTAGGCGTTGTTCTGTGCATGGGACCGTTCAATTATCCGCTCAACGAAACCTTCACCACACTGATACCTGCGCTTGTCATGGGAAATTCGGTCATCTTAAAACCTCCCAAGCATGGTGCGCTTCTTTATGCACCGCTGCTGGAAGCGTTTTGCCAGATTTTTCCAAAAGGGGTTATAAACATTATTTACGGCGAGGGCAGAAAATTAATTCCGCCGCTCATGGCTTCGGGGAAAATCAATGTTCTGGGACTAATCGGCACAAGTAAAACGGCAAATGCTTTAAAAAAACTTCATCCCCATCCTAACCGCCTTCGCTGCGTGCTGGGGCTGGAGGCCAAAAATCCAGCCATTGTTCTCAAAGGGGCCGATTTGGATCTGGCGGTAAAAGAATGCGTTTTAGGCTGCCTTTCCTTTAACGGGCAACGGTGTACAGCGCTTAAGATCCTGTTTGTAGAGACCGACATTGTTGATGTCTTTCTTGAACGCTTTGCCGCTGCCGTGAATGCGTTAACGTTTGGCATGCCATGGCAGGAAGGGGTTTTTATTACACCGGTTGCCGAAAAAGATAAAACCAGCTATCTTGAGGCCCTTGTGTCAGATGCAGTTGAACAGGGTGCCAAAATCATCAACACCGACCGGCCAACCGTTTGTGGCAGTTTCTTTTTTCCGGCAATTCTTTATCCGGTCACCCCCAAAATGCGGGTTTATCATGAAGAACAGTTTGGGCCGGTGATCCCTGTTCTTGCATTCAAGAACATTAACGAACCTGTTGAGTACATGATCAATTCAAACTATGGCCAGCAGGTTTCCATTTTCGGAAGTAACCCGGACCAGATCGCCAGTTTGATTGATCCGTTGGTCAACCAGGTCTGCAGGGTCAACATTAACAGCCAGTGCCAGAGAGGACCGGATACCTTTCCTTTCACAGGAAGGAAAGACGGGCGCATTCCCATTTTCCCGGTCATGCCGCCGGCATTGGATTGTGCGTGGTTGCCATGAGTTTCAAACAATCCCAACGCCCTGCTTTAAAGTATGATCGTAGCATAATCATTTTTTCTGCATTTTCCCGATACCAAAAAGTGCATGGACCTTTCAGACGTAAATTCACCACCCTACGAATTGAACTTTCAATAGCACCGCTGCCAATAGGTAAATTCAACGCTTTTACAGTTGGGAAATCAAGCCGTCTTTCATTGCGCACAAAATAATCCCGTTCCGTCTTAATAGCCTTACTGTTTCTGCCTCGACAAAGTGTCTGGACGGCCTGTACTACGTCAGCGGCTTTTCCTTTCAGCAGGAAGCCCCGCTGTTTTGACACCCAGCGTTTGCGCTCCTTGGATGACCAGGTCTTCTTTAGGGCTGATACTTTACCCAAATGCTCCACGGCATGGTAAAAATCAAGAAGTTCATATACTCGCTGAGGAGCCAAACCCAATGCTTTGATCAGTCCGGGGATCCGGTTCCAAATCCAATGTGCTCCATCTGCAACAAACAGTATTTTATCGGACTTCTGGATATGAAGGGCGTTCAAATACCCCTTTAACAGGAGGAATATGCCATCCGGACCGCTGAAACTGCCATCAATAAATGGTGAGAAGCTTTTTTCTTGTTTTCCCTGGGCATCCACCACATAAATAATCAAAAGTTTGGGTTCTCGCCACGCCCCACGAAATCGGGTTCTATTTTTTGGGGTTTTGGGACCTCTTTTCTTCTCTCTTAACCGTGTGCGTCCACCATCGGTGCTTATAACCACCCGTCGCCCTTCAAGTGAATCTCTCTCATTTAGTGGGATTCGCCCCGCTTGTTGCTCGGCTCGGGCCCGTTCTGCGTAACGATAGGTGAGTTTACGGATAACCTTTATATCCAACACCATACCATGATCACAAAGCACTTGACGGACTTCTTCAAAAGAACTCAATAAGGCCGACCAGGCACTCACCATAGAAGCCAAAGCTGGTGAGCAGCGATCATGGATTCCAAGAAGGATTAAACCGGCGTAGGCACCTTTATATCTTTTTCGATTTCGACGGTCACAGGATCGCCGATAATATCGAACACGAACATCAACAGAACTACCTGTACAACACTGAATCGAAACGGTCTCAAGCCCTTCGCTTTTCATCCGGCCCGGCCAGCTGGACATCAATTCTTTTTCTTGATCGACCTGATCATAGGAATTTAATGAGCCCTGGATGCTTTTTTTAAAAGCAAGGCACTCAGTCGATTCGTATACCCAAGTATTTCACGTTCTACCTGCTCCAATTCTTGAGCATTGCGAACCAACCTCGGATCGTCTTCCAGTTCTTTCAGGCAAGCATAGACTTCCTCAACAGTATTGCAATCTTCAGCTTTTTTCATCAGCACAGTCCATTTTTATAGTCGTCTCAGCGAACAGAAACTATCACGTTTTTTGTTCTCAAAGATAGGCTTTTTTCAAACCGGGAAAATGGGAATGCGCCCGGAAAGACTCAGCCGAAGGAACCCTTTCTGTCTCGGACGCCTTACGGGTCTTTTCGATTCGAACACTTGTCGCGGCCAAACAGACAGATTTGAACAAAAAAATCATCACCCGAATTGTTAGAGACCGTAAGAGCAAATTTCTGGCCACTGATTTTATTTTATAAAAAGGTAAATCAGTGAAATCAGTGAATACCAGAACAGTCCGAGCAGTTATTTCAAAAAAAAGGTACCGATGCCCGAGAAGCTAAAGGAGACGATTCTTGAAATGAAGCTGCGGTTGACCAATGGAGAATATATTGATGCAGATTCATTGCTTGTAACAGACACCACAGGGAACCGAATTATCATTGAAGAACTTTATAATAGGAGATGGTTTAAATGGATTTTAGATACGTTTTAATAATAATTGCAGGTCTTGTCGGTATCGTGTTGTTTTATTTTATTTTTTCATATTTAGCCTTGTGGCTCCAGGCATTGGTGTCCGGTGCAAAGGTTGGATTATTCAATATTATTTTCATGCGGTTCAGAAAAGTTCCGCCTAAGCTGATTGTTGAATCCAAAATCATGGCCGTTAAAGCCGGCATTGAAATTTCTCCAGATGACCTTGAGTCCCATTTCCTCGCCGGCGGTAATGTCAGCCGTGTAGTCCAGGCGCTCATTGCAGCTGATAAGGCCAATATCGAACTCACCTTTAAGAAGGCCGTTGCCATTGACCTGGCCGGCAGGGATGTGCTTGAGGCGGTTCAGATGTCGGTCAACCCAAAAGTCATTGGAACCCCCCTTGTGGCGGGCGTGGCAAAGGATGGTATTCAGCTGAAAGCCATCGCATTGGTCACGGTTCGGGCCAATATAGACCGCCTTGTCGGCGGGGCCGGAGCAGAGACGATTCTTGCAAGGGTGGGAGAGGGTATTGTGACCACCATCGGGTCAGCCAACACCCATAAGCAAGTTCTTGAAAATCCGGAGTTAATATCAGAAACAGTTCTGAAAAAAGGGTTGGATGCGGGAACGGCCTATGAAATCCTATCTATTGATATTGCCGATGTGGATGTGGGCAAAAATATCGGGGCTGAATTGGAAACCGACCGGGCAGAGGCAGACAAGAAGATTGCCCAGGCAAAAGCCGAGGAAAAGCGTGCTATGGCCTTTGCCCAGGAGCAGGAGATGAGAGCCCGGGTTCAGGAAATGAAGGCCAAAGTTGTTGAAGCAGAAGCCCAGATACCTCTGGCCATGGCAGAAGCTTTTATAAGTGGTAACCTGGGTATTAAGAATAATTATAAACTGTAGAATATTTTTGCTGATACCAGAATGAGAGAGCAGATAGCAAAATCTGACTCAGACCCTCAAGAATAACTCAAACAAAATGCCTTCCATAACAGATAAAGATTATGCGGATGTGGCCAATGCGGTTCTGGATGGTACAGATAAAATTGTTGAAACCGTAAGCCAACCAGCGCTTGATGCAAAAGATGTTTTAGAAGAAGATCTGGTCATAATTACTGGAGGACAACCTGTCTGGACGGCAGGTATGACAAATATGATCCAGGTAAGAAGGTGCCGCGCCTTAAATGATACTTAATTTTTTTATAGAAACGAATTAGGATTCCCTATGCCAACCTTAGCAACTGACCTTGCCAATATTTTTTTTGCAGTTGTTCTCGTATTTATAAATGGATTTTTTGTTGCTGCTGAATTTGCACTGGTGAAAGTCAGGCCTGCCAGGATCGATGAGCAGGTAGAAAAAAAAGTCCCCTTTGCTTTAACAGCGCGCTGGATGGTGCAGCGAATGGATGCCACACTGTCAGCCTGCCAGCTTGGCATTACTATGGCATCACTTGGTCTTGGTTGGATTGGAGAGCCGGCCATAGCTCACCTGCTGCGGCCCCTGCTAAAGGCCCTATGGGTAGTTTCTGAGATCTGGGTACATGGTATCGCCTTCACAATCGCTTTTACCGCCATTACTGCTGCCCATCTTGTTTTTGGGGAACAGGCGCCTAAAATATATGCCCTGCGACGCCCGGAAAAAGTTTTGCTGTGGTTGGCCATTCCCATGAAACTGTTTTATTTTTTTTCCTATCCGTTCATGATTGCTTTGAATACAACCACCTCTTTTCTGTTAAAAAACATTGGCAAAAGAAAATAAACATTCCCGCTACCCCTTATGCGATGGGTCGCTGGACTCTGTGCTGGGAATTGTTCACATCAAAGATTTGATCGACGTGTCTTCTGACGCAGAAGACATCTTGCTTTCAATCGCGCGACCGGTGATATCTGTACCTGAAACCATTCGAATCAGCCTGCTTCTGCGGCAATTTCAGGAAACACACCAGCAGATGGCACTTGTGGTGGACGAGTATGGGACTATCATTGGCTGTATCACGCTGGAAGACGTATTGGAACAGATTGTCGGTCCGGTTGAAGATGAATTCGAAACTGATCTAATTGAGATTGAGTCAATTGCCCCTGACAAATTTATTGTTGCTGGTGGAACATTGATCTCAACCGTCAACAAGCAACTGAATCTGAACCTTGAAAGCATTGAAGCTGAAACCCTTTGCGGCCTGTTAATGGAACAGACAGGCCGGGTTCTAAAGGTTGGAGATAAAATAGAGTTTGATGGTGTTGTTGCCGAAGTATTGGAGATCAGAGGTTCGCGTGCTTTAAGCATACAAATTAATTTGCAACAGCCCAGGCAGGAGCCATCATGATGGTTGCGACCATGATGCTTCCTCTTTTATCTGTTGTTTTCGGCCTGATACTTCTTGTCTGGAGCGCAGACCGGTTTGTTGAGGGCAGTGCTGTCACTGCCAAATACCTGGGCATGCCGCCGCTTTTAATCGGTATGATTATTGTGGGCTTCGGCACGTCTGCACCGGAAATGCTGGTTTCTGCATTGTCCGTTGTGAACGGGAATCCAGGTATTGCTTTGGGAAATGCATATGGAAGCAATATCTGCAATATTGCAATGATCCTTGGTATTACAGCATTAATCAAGCCGATCCTTGTGAAATCGGATATCCTTAAAAAAGAGTTGCCCGTTCTGGCATTGGTTACTCTCATCTCAATTTTCCTACTCATGGACGGCTTCTTAACCCGCGTCGAAGCCGCCTTCCTTATTTTTACTTTTGCCGGACTATTGGCATGGAGCCTGTTTCAGCACGAAAAGACCGAATCAGATACCCTGGCGGTTGAAGTGGAAAACAAACTGGAAAACTCGCCTGTCTCTTTTCATAAGGCTGTTTTTTTAGTTGTCTCAGGGTTAATCCTCTTAATTGTCAGTTCCCAAATTCTGGTTACAGGCTCAGTTAAAATTGCAAGATTTTTCGGGGTCAGCGACCTGATGATCGGTTTGACGATCGTGGCTGTTGGAACTTCTCTTCCGGAACTGGCCTCCAGTATAATGGCGGTGAGAAGAAACGAACACGATATTGCCATTGGAAATATTATCGGGTCCAATCTCTTCAATACCATCGCAGTGGTCGGAGTTGCCGGGCTGATACACCCCATGTCAATTGAGCCGCAACTGTTATCACGGGATCTTCCGGTGGTGACCGGGTTGACGTTTTCCCTGTTTGTCATCGGATACGGTTTCAGGGGAAGCCCCGGGATTATCAACCGGTTTGAGGGGCTGGCCCTGCTGCTGTCCTATGTCCTTTATGTTGGATGGTTGATTGTTTCACAAACCAACACCGTTTAACAAGGAGCCTTATGGTGAAACTTGTCTTATTAAGGCACGGAGAAAGCCTCTGGAACAAAGAGAACCGTTTTAGTGGCTGGACAGATAATCAGGCTGATCATCTTCAGGTTCGTTTTGAGTTTGCGCCTGGATGATTTGAGCTGCATAATTTTGAGCCATATCTTCGATTTCTTTAGTTCCTTTCTAATATACGGCCAACTAACAAATTTTTATTAATAATAAGCGGAGAAACGGTTTATCTAAAACCGTTTCTCCGTTTCGCTCTTTATGGATTTATCTGCATTTAAACTACTTCATCGTAATCCGCATCCACGACCTCTTCATCAGAGTTTGCAGAAGGCTTTGCAGAGCCAGGACTTCCTGAATCGCCCGGTTGCTGGTGCGTATTTTGCGTCAGTTTGTGCGCTGCTTGATTCAAGGCCTCAGTTCGCTGTAGAATGCTTTGCGTGTCTTTATTTTTTACAACTTGTTTTAAATTGCTGATGGCGTCTTCAACTTCCATCCGAATATTTCCATCAACCTTATCTCCCATTTCTGTCATGGTTTTTTCTGTTGTGTGAATTAATGCATCTGCCTTATTTCGCGCATCTACTTGTTCTTTTAACTTAAGGTCTTCTTCTGCGTGCAGCTCTGCATCTTTTATCAACCGATCAACCTCCTCTTTGGAAAGACCGGATGAGGAGGTAATCTGGATAGATTGTTCCTTTCCTGTAGCTTTGTCTTTGGCCGAAACATTCACAATACCATTGGCGTCAATATTAAAGGTAACTTCGATTTGAGGGATGCCACGGGGTGCCGGCTGGATTCCAACCAGTTCAAATCTACCCAGAGCTTTGTTGTCAGAAGCCATCTCCCGTTCACCCTGAAGAACCTGTATAGAAACTGCAGGCTGGTTGTCTTCTGCTGTGGAAAAGACTTTACTCTTGTTTATAGGAAGGGTTGAATTTTTTTCAATCAGTTTGGTCATGACACCACCTAAGGTTTCTATTCCTAAGGAAAGTGGTGTAACATCAAGCAATAAAATTTCCTTTAGATCTCCCCTGAGAACAGCCCCTTGAATTGCAGCACCCATGGCCACAACTTCATCCGGATTTACCCCCTTGTTGGGTTCTTTACCAAAAATTGTTTTTACACGATCCTGAACAGCAGGCATTCGGGTCATTCCGCCAACCAGAATAACCTCATTAATATCATTAGAAGAAAGTCCTGCATCCTTCAATGCTGTTCGGCAGGGTGCTTCAAGTCTGTCCAACAGTTTAGAAACCAAAGCCTCCAATTTCGCCCTGGTAATTTTTATATTCAAATGCTTAGGACCCGAGCCATCTGCTGTAATGAATGGAAGATTCACATCGGTTTCCATGGATGTGGACAGTTCCATCTTGGCTTTTTCAGCAGCTTCTTTTAATCGCTGTAGTGCCATTTTATCTTTTCTTAAATCAATCCCTTGGTCTTTGCTAAACTCTTCTGAAAGAAAATCAATGAGAATGAAATCAAAATCTTCTCCTCCTAAATGAGTATCTCCATTGGTAGATTTAACTTCAAAAACACCATCGCCAATCTCCAGGATAGAAACATCAAAGGTTCCTCCCCCTAAATCAAACACTGCTATTTTCTCTTCTTTCTTTTTATCGAGTCCATAGGCCAAAGAAGCTGCTGTCGGCTCATTAATAATTCGAAGTACATTAAGTCCTGCAATTTTCCCAGCATCTTTAGTTGCTTGTCTTTGGTTGTCATCAAAATATGCGGGTACGGTAATGACCGCGTCTGTAACTTTTTTACCTAGGAATTCTTCTACAAAGTCCCGGATATCTGAAAGGATGTGAGAGGAAATCTCTGCCGGACTGTATTGTTTCCCTCGAAGATTGATACAAACATCTCCATTTACGGCCTTTTCAATAGCAAAAGGAAGGTTTTTTATATCCTTTTGAACTTCGGCTGAATCAAACTTTCTTCCAATCAATCTTTTAACCCCAAAAACTGTATTTACCGGATTGGTAATAGCCTGCCTTCTTGCGATTTGCCCGATCAACCGCTCACCGTTTTCAGACACTGCCATCACTGATGGAGTGGTGCGTGCTCCTTCTCGGTTCATAATAACTTTAGCCTCACTGCCCTCCATTACAGATACACATGAATTGGTGGTGCCTAAGTCTATTCCAATAATCTTTCCCATTTTAATTCTCCTAATTATACATTGCCATTTGCTTTTTTATTTTATCATTTTTTTGATTCACAACTTAGATTCGCTCTGAAAAAACTGCTTTGACTGTTTTCGTCTGCGTTTCTCTTTTGGCGTATGCTTGGCTTTTTTTTGTTTTTCAGGGTGTGTCCCACCTTTTACATAAGGTGATTATTTGATTTGACAAAGCAGGCTCAAAATTAAGCCGAAATCGAATTTTATGAAAATTTGATCGCTTTTTTACCCTTGAGGATAGGAATAGTAACCATTTTTCATGAAAATATTTCCTTTTTAGAGGAATTCTGGGCATTCAAAAATTGGTCTAATTTTTGCAGAGATGCAGAGATAAGGTGGGACACACCCGTTTTTCATGCTTGCCTTTACCACCCATAATTACCCATAATTGTTGTTTCTTAAAATCATATAGAGCAACCATTGTGCCAAGATTACAAAACGGGAAGAGCTGTTCATAAATTATTGAATTATTAGGATAAATACTGTGTATAACGGGGTTTGTTAAAAGGATTTGAGAACCTGAAAAAGGCCTTATTTATTCAATAGGCCATATAACGCCTTTTTTAGGCGGGCGGCACTGTTTTTCCCACTGACTTTCCAACGGGTCTGTTCAAGCAGTCGAATGATTCTGATCGCATTCAACCGTCTCCAGGATTTTTAATTCTTTGCTCAGATGCTGGTGAAATTTTATTAGGTCGTTGTAAATAGTCTGTTTTTACTTTCTATTACTTCTGGAACGCCACCCACCTATCGGAGTGTTCACAGGCCTCAGAATTCTATTCATAGAATTTGCCTGTTCCACCACATAAAAAACCTGATTGTCGATCTTTTCGATTTCAGATAGAATCCTTCTCAGATCCCTCCGCCGGCAGACAATATACAGTTCATTGACAGGCCCGTTTATACCCTCACCAACGAATTTAGTAACCGGCTGTCCAAGATCCCTTATGGTTTTGGTAATCATGTCTGCGGATTCTCTACAGATAACTTTTAAAATGATCGATCCAAAAGCTAATTTTTTTTCAACCTTAATGCCGACAACGTTTCCAGTCGCATAACCTAATGCGTAAAATATTACTAAAATTGGTTGGTCTTTTACCTGACTGATTACCGTGCTGGCTACCAGGAGCCAGATAATAATTTCAAATACAGCCAGACAAAACGCTAAAAGAGTTCTGCCCTGGACAGTAACAATGGTACGGACGGTTCCGATAGCCACATCACAAATTCTTGCAAAAAAAACAAGGACACCGGTAAGGAGGACCGTTGATTCAATCATGGGTTTTCCTTTATTCTTTACTAAATAGGATTTTATAGCGTTCATAGATAGAGCTGATGCTAACAAAGGATACTATCAAAAGCCATGTATTCTTTCATATAAACGGCCACGGGCCGTCCCTGATCTGTCTAAACCCAGGCTTCGGCCCACAACAAAGATAGAAAGAATCCAGTTGCTTGCTGGAAACTTTCATATAACAGCCATGGGCTGACCCGGGTTTTCACCGTGGTTCAGCCCACAACGAAAGTTGAAAGATCTGTGCAGGTTACACAGACTTTCTTATAAAAAAATCGATTGCTGCTAAACAGGATTCTTAATTGGCCGATTGATGGAAAGGCGAAGCTTTTAAATTCGGCCAAATAAGATCATTTGGATACATATGACCCTTTTATCCGATGGTAAAAGGCTTCTCATCATTGTTTAATTAAATGTAATTATCATAAGTAATCAATAAGTTATGATGAGAATACAGCCCTGGCACACAAGTTGTAATATATGTTTAAAGAAAGACATTAAAAGCAATCGCTAAAATGGGAAAAAGATATGAAAAAAACGTCAGATGAAACAGTTTATCCGCCTGGATATTACGGCAGGAAAATGATGAATGCCGCAGATTGGGCAGGTACGCAAGTCAGACAATGGGAAAGGGCGCAAGCAGAAAGAAAAAAGGGGAAAGATTTTTCACAAAAGCACTGCATTTGTCTGTCTCGCGGTATCGGGGCCGGCGCACTGGAAGTGGCAGAGTTCCTGTCTAAAAGGACAGGATATCCTGTGATTGATAAAGAGATTATAGAACATATGGCAAAGGATTCTTCCTTAACCGAAAAGATCATTAAATTTTTTGATGAACGGCTCCCGGGAAAAATGAATGAACGGCTTGTGGCACTCTCCATTGAAAAGAAATTCCTTGCAAACGATTATGTTAAACAGCTGGCAAAAACGGTTACAGCATTGTCGCATACGGATCCGACGATATTTGTCGGCCGGGGAACCCACTTGATCCTGCCCCGACATTCGATTTTGTCAGTACAGTTGGTATGCAACAAAAAACGCCGGATTGAGAAACTGGCCATTATGCTGGATATCGACAAAAGCGAAGCAGAAAAAAGATTAAATATTATTGATGAAGAACATCATGAATTTTTTAAAGCTGTTTATCTCAGGGAAAAAATCTCATCCGATGAATTCGACCTGATTATTAATATGGATCACATTAAATCAGAACACCAGGTTGCTCAAATTATTGCCTGTGCCTTTGAACAAAAATTTCAGGTAAATCTCAAAAACAAATAATTTTAACCACAGTGAAAGACTTGAATAAAGGAGACAGTGATCATGAGTTTGAGACCATTAAGTGACAGAATTCTGGTTCTGCGTGGGCAAGAGGATACAAAAACCAAGGGCGGTATTATTATCCCGGACACAGCAAAAGAGAAACCAGTGGAAGGAACAGTGGTGGCCTTAGGAAACGGCCGAATGGGTGAAGATGGAAAACGGATTGCAATGGATTTAAAAGTGGATGACCGTATTCTTTTCAGTAAATATGGCGGAACCGATGTCAAAGTTGACGGCACAGATTATCTTATCCTGCGTCAGGATGATGTTTTGGGGATAATTGAATAATCAAAAACCCGTGAAAAAATGGAGGTTAGTTACGATGGCAAAAGAAATAAAATATGATGCAAAAGCGCGTCAAGCTATGCTCAAAGGTGTGCAGACATTAGCAGATGCAGTGGTGGTGACCCTGGGACCCAAAGGCCGCAACGTGGTGATTGAGAAATCCTGGGGATCACCGACTGTCACCAAGGACGGTGTAACTGTTGCAAAAGAGATTGAGATTGAAGACAAGTTTGAAAATATGGGCGCTCAGATGGTAAAAGAGGTGGCCAGCAAGACCTCTGATATGGCCGGAGACGGCACAACCACGGCAACCGTTCTTGCCCGGGCTATTTATGAAAACGGTCAGAAACTGGTGGTTGCAGGCCATAACCCCATGTGGATTAAAAGAGGCATTGACAAAGCCGTTGCCAAGGTTGTTGAAACCCTTGAAGAAATGGCCACACCCACTAAAAATCAAAATAACATCGCCCAGGTTGGCACTATCTCGGCCAACAACGATGAGACCATCGGCAATATTATTGCTGAAGCCATGGATAAAGTAGGCAAGGAAGGTGTTATCACTGTAGAAGAAGCCAAATCAATTGATACGACCCTTGATGTTGTGGAGGGTATGCAGTTTGATCGCGGATACCTTTCTCCTTATTTTGTAACCGATACAGAAAAAATGAGTGTGTCATTTGATAATCCCTATGTGTTAATTTGCGAAAAAAAGGTTTCCTCCATGAAGGACCTTCTTCCGGTTCTTGAAGAAATCTCCAAATCAGGCAAACCGCTTTTAATTGTTGCTGAAGATGTCTCTGGAGATGCCCTTGCGACCCTTGTTGTTAACAAACTTCGCGGTAGTTTAAATATTGCGGCCGTAAAGGCGCCAGGGTTTGGTGACAGAAGAAAAGAGATGCTGGAAGATATGGCCGTTTTAACCGGCGGACAGGTTGTTTCCGAAGATATGGGAATCAAACTTGAAAATGTAACCATCCAGGATCTGGGTCAGGCAAAAACCATTACCATTGATAAAGACAACACCACTATTGTTGATGGGGCAGGTACCAAAGAAGCCCTTGAAGGCCGTGTTAAAATGCTCCGGGCACAGGTTGAAGAAACCACTTCTGACTATGACAGGGAAAAACTTCAGGAAAGACTTGCAAAGCTCGTTGGCGGTGTTGCCATCATTAATGTCGGGGCTGCCACTGAAACTGAAATGAAAGAAAAGAAAGCACGGGTGGAAGACGCACTTAACGCAACCCGAGCGGCGGTTGAAGAAGGCATAGTCCCGGGCGGCGGGGTTGCTCTTATCCGGTGCCTTCCTGCCCTTAAGGCGCTTAGTCTCGAAGGAGAAGAAAAACTGGGCATTAACGTTATTGCAAGAGCCATTGAAGAACCCCTGCGTAAAATTGCCGACAATGCCGGTGTTGAAGGCGCAGTTGTTGTCAATAAAGTCAAAGAGGGTAAAGGTGCCTTTGGCTACAATGCCAGAACCGATGTTTATGAAGATCTGATTGCAGCCGGCGTTATGGATCCGAAAAAAGTGGTTCGGTTTGCCCTCCAGAATGCAGCCAGTGTCGCATCTATTATGCTGACCACACAAGCCATGATTGCTGACAAACCGGGAAAAAAAGCAGGGGACGGAATGCCAGGTGGTGGAATGGGCGGAATGATGTGATTTTCTACTTAAAATCCGAGGTCCATGTGGATTCTTAATGCTCTTATTTTGCGCATATATAATCAACTAAGGATCGGCTCCAAAATTACGTATCTTTTGGTTTCAAAACACCTTGTCTTTTAAGGGGTTTAGGGAACAATTCCACCAACGTCGTACAGGGTTCGGTCTTTCAGGCAGGTATGGTGGCGGTTGTTGCCATCTATGGAATTGCATGGCTCTCCGATACATACTTTGGAACTTACATTGGTGACATGAAGGAATCAATCAGCGGAATGGTCCAGACAGCTCCGTGGGCCTTTGCTTTCGCTCTGTTCGGAGTTTCCATCCTGATCAACACCCAGGGCGGTACCGTCCTCGCCGTGATGCCACTCGGCTTTTCCCTTGGTATTCCCGTGTCAGTACTTGTAGGAATTTTACCGTCGGTATATCTCGATGATCCAGTTTTTAGAGCTTGACTTTAAGAAAGGCCCAAATAACAGGTGTTTCAGCAAATACCATGCAGCTGTCAAATAAATCACAAAAAGCCACAAAGCACTGATAAATGGGCTTATTAAAAATGTAACATAAAAAAACTGGATCATCGAGTATATGGCTATTTCTTTATTCCCAACTACCCGCGTGACATAGCCGCCATGAACTTCGACCGATCCGGTACCACCAAGATTGGCAAGTATCTCCTGAACCATAGCTTCATGTTGCCCGGCCTGATTTCTGTAACAACATCCTGCATCATTGGTTAATCCTGGGCAAAATTGATTATCTAATGGTTTTTCTCACAAAAAGCCAACTAACAAGCAGGAGGAAAAAATGATAACAAAAATACAACCCTTTGAAGGGATAAATTCCATTGCCGTCATCGGCAATTACCTGCCCCGGCAATGCGGTATCGCAACCTTTACAAAAGATCTGGTTGAAGGATTGTCAGCCCGGGCACCGGACATCTCTACCTGGGCGGTTGCAATGAATGATAAAGTTCAAGGATATGCATATCCTGATAAAGTGCGTTTTGAAATCCATCAGAACAAATATGCTGATTATGCTATTGCTGCTCAGTTTTTGAATATCAGCCACCCCGATATTGTCTGCCTCCAGCATGAATTCGGCATTTTCGGGGGACCTGCAGGCAGCCATCTGCTCAAGCTGTTATCAGATCTGCATATGCCGGTGGTAACAACACTGCATACGGTTTTAAAAGATCCTTCTGTCGAATATCGTACAGTAATGATCAAGCTGGGGAAATTATCAGATAAGCTGGTGGTCATGAGCCGCAAAGCCGAACATTTTCTTCATGATATCTACGGTATTCCTCGGGAAAAAATTGCTTTTATTCATCATGGCATCCCGGAGATGCCTTTTATCGATTCAAGTTTTCATAAAGATAAATTCGGGGTGGAAGGGAAAAAGGTGTTGCTCACCTTTGGTCTGCTCTCTTCGAACAAGGGAATTGAAACTGTGCTGAATGCCCTTCCGGCTGTCATCGAAAAATTTCCAGACGTGATGTACATAATTCTTGGTACCACCCATCCCCATGTATTGAAGACTGAAGGGGAAGCATATCGAATTATGCTCCAGCAGATTGTTCACAAACTGAATATCAGTGACCATGTGATATTTCAGAATAATTTTGTTGCCTTAAGAGACCTTTGTGAATTCCTGGGCATTGCAGATATTTACATCACCCCATATCTTAAAGAGGCACAGATTACCTCGGGAACCCTTGCCTATGCCATGGGAACCGGCAAAGCTATTATTTCAACCCCTTACTGGTATGCCACTGAAATGCTGGCTGATAGTAGGGGTAAAATCGTACCGTTCAACAATCCCAATGCCTTGGCAGAACAGATTAATGAGCTTTTGGTCGATGATACCCAGCGGCATGCCATGCGCAAAAAAGCATACACCTTCACTCGTGAAGCTATCTGGAAAGAAGTTTCGCAAAAATACCTTGAAGTGTTTAGTGAGGTCAGACAAAATCGCATCCTGTGTCCCCGGCCCCGGCATTCCTATGTTGGAAATATCAAAGCCATTACCCGTTTTGATCTGCCTGAGATCAAACTGAATCACTTAAAGTCCATGACCGATGACACCGGCATGTTGCAGCATGCCGATCATACCATCCCCAACAGATTGCATGGATACTGCACGGATGATAATGCCAGGGCACTACTGGTAGCGGCCCTGGGGCAAAAATATTTGCCGACCAATGGCCTTGGCCTGGATGCGTTATGTGGGCATTACTTGGGATTCCTTTTATATGCATACAATGAAAAAACCGGGCGGTTTCGCAATTTTATGACCTATGCAAGACAGTGGAGCAAGGAGGCCTGGTCTGAGGATCCCCATGGATGTGCGCTCTGGTGCCTGGGTAAAGCTGTGGCCTTTCTGGAAAATTCAGGTCACCTGGAAATGAGCACCGTTCTTTTTAAAAAGGCAATCATTGCAGCAGAAAGTTTCAGATCCCCCCTGGCCGTGGCATTTTGTCTGGTGGGCCTGGATGCCTACCTGGAAAGATTTTCCGGTGACCGTGATGCTCGAAGGATCAGGGATGTTCTGGCCACAAGATTATTCACCCAGTTTAAGGAAAATAAAACCGATGACTGGCCCTGGGCAGAGGATAGCTTAAACTATGCCAATGCCAAACTGCCCCATGCCCTTCTGGTATCCGGTCATAAAATGGAAAATCGTGAGATGGTAAAGATGGGTTTAGATAGTCTCAAGTGGCTGCTCTCCATCCAGACGACGGATAATCATTTCGCCCCCATCGGGTGTAAGGGCTGGTATAGAAAAGAAGGAAAAAGAGCCCGGTTTGATCAGCAGCCCATTGAAGCTAAAGCCATGGTTGAAGCATGTGCCGCCGCCTATAACATCTCCCATGATCGGCAATGGTTTGAATCTGCCGTCCTGTGTTTTAACTGGTTTCTGGGCCATAATGATTTAAATATGCCACTTTATGATCCGAAAACCGGGGGCTGTATGGACGGCCTGATGGTGGACGGTATCAACCAGAACCAGGGCGCTGAATCAACGCTTGCTTGGCTCTTGTCATTAATGACACTGCAAAAACTGTATGCAGATGAACTATTGCATCAGTCTTCACCCGGATTACTGGCTTAAATATAAAGGAAAATTTAATGCGCATTGCCATGCTGTCACCCATTGCCTGGCGCACCCCGCCACGGCACTATGGCCCATGGGAAAAAGTGGCCTCACTGTTAACAGAAGCCCTTGTCGAATATGGCCATGATGTCACCTTGTATGCCACGGGAGATTCGATTACACGCAGCACCCTGCGTGCTGTGTGCTCCAAGGGGGATGAAGAGGATTCAAGCATTATTCCGAAAGTGTATGAATGCCTCCATATTTCCGAATTGTTTGATCATGCAGAAGAATTTGACATCATCCACAATAATTTTGATTTTCTGCCTCGGTATATTGTCAGCGGCAAAGGGGAATGGACACTTGGGAGCAAAACCATAGAGGTGACCGCCGGGCAGTCGGTTGATATCCCGCGGAAATCCATCCATAGAATTGAAAACAGTGGACTGGAAAATCTGGTGTTTATGGAGATTCAGACCGGTGATTATTTTGGTGAGGATGATATTGAACGACTGGCCGATGATTTCGGAAGAATTTGATCCGTAAAAGGAAGATCGGTCCGGGTGCTCCGCCGTTCAAGACCGACAGGGGGCAGACCGGCTATGTCCCCAATGTGGTGTTTACCTGCGGTGCTGTTCTGGAAGAAGACGGCACGGTGAAAATTTACTGGGGGGAGCGGATACAGTCATGTGCGTGGGTACGGCAAAGATCTGCGACCTTGTTTCACTGTGTCTTCTATCGAGTCGCCCACACATGTAGTTCTGACTTGAATTTAAGGAAATACACCCATGCTGCTGAAACGCAATCGAAAACTTAAAGTAAAAAGAAAACCCAACGCGATTGTCGGGGATACCTCCCGTGTGATTACAAGCCCCCATTCTCCCGGTAGTTCCAAGCGTATAACGCTGATTATAAAACGAATCTGTGGTCTGTCAAAAGGAGAAGCCAAAAAATTATTAACACAGATAATGAAGGACTTTTCAAGACGGCATGAAGACCTGACTCACATTTTTGAACGACACTTTAACCTGGTTGAAGGCTTTCTTGATAAAGGTTTCTTCCCAAGTGATATTCAAAAGGCATTGATCGGCGCTTACTTTACAAAGGAGTATTCCATTGAATCAGCAGCGCTGTTTAATCCGTCCATTGTTCCCCATCCGGATCAAAGTCACCTTGAAAAGGGCAGTTTGCGTTTTGTCATGAGTTTGCGGGCCACCGGGGAAGGCCATATTTCTTCCATTGTTTTTAGAAGTGGTGTGCTTAACCGATATAACACGTTTCGGTTTGATCCGGTCAGTGAATTTGTGGAAACACCGGATCTGAAGGTAAATCCTTCCTACAAGCGCCGTATTTTTCAGCACAAGCTTAAAGAAATGAATGCGAACACTGATGTCTGCACCCGTGTTCTCAATGAACTGCCTGAAAAATTCAGCAAAAAGCAATTAATCAAGCAAATGGACAGGCTTGATAAACATCCGCAATTTTCAAAAAGCAAACAGAACAGAACATTTGAGATTATCAACTGGCTTGCCGATTCGAATTATGAAGTCGACTTCCACTCAGATCATCGTATATCCGAGAGGGTTCTCTTTCCTGTTTCTAAAAATGAGAGCCGGGGAATTGAAGATGCACGGTTTGTTCAGTTTTTTGATGATAATGGTAAATCGACCTACTATGCGACCTATACCGCATATAATTGGTTTGCCATTCTCCCCCAATTGATTGAAACTAAAGATTTTATCAGTTTTAAAATAACCATGTTGAACGGAAAGGCTGCACAGAATAAAGGTTTGGCGTTATTTCCCAGAAAAATTAAAGGCCAATTTGTCATGCTGTCCCGTCAGGATGGCGAAAACAACCATATTATGTTTTCAAAGCATCTGCACTTCTGGAGTATGTCTAAAGTTATCCAGACACCCGAATATCCCTGGGAATTTATCCAGATCGGCAATTGCGGTTCTCCCATAGAAACGGGTGAAGGCTGGATTGTTCTTACCCATGGCGTGGGACCCATGCGCCAATACTGCATTGGGGCTGTGCTCCTTGACCTTGAAAATCCGTGCAAAGTCATTGCCCGGCTTAAGGAACCGATTTTAGCGCCCACTGAAAAAGAGCGGGAAGGGTATGTGCCTAATGTTGTCTATTCCTGCGGTTCTATTATCCATTGCAATGAATTGGTCATTCCCTATGCCATGTCAGATATAAATTCGGGCATTGCAACCATCAAAGTCAAAGCATTGATTCAGCATATGCATACAACCACTTAAGGTTCAGATTTTAAAGGAAATAAACAATGAACAAAAAAGAGAGCAAGTATCAAAACTATTTCCTTGTCAGGGAAATGCTGGAGGTTAAAGCCGTATTGGCTGCCATGGCGCCTTTGCAGATTTTTGATTTTGTAAAACACATTAAACACAAGCGAGTATTATTAACCGGTGAAGGCTCGTCACGGATTTTTCCGGCAAAGAAAGTGATTTATGACGCCCGGCATCACGACTATAAAGAGAGCATCATAACAGAAGGGGCAAGTCAGTCCGCAGAATATGATCTTGATGACCATACGGTTTTTATCGCTTCCAATTCAGGCAGAACAAAAGAGAGTGTAAAATTACTTGAAACCTTGAAAAAGAGAAACCATAAAAATATTATGGCCATTGTGGCCCATAAAGATTCGGTACTGATGAATGGGGCAGATTATACCTATCTTTTAAGAAGTGGTCATGAGAATGCTGTGGCTGCAACAAAAACAGTGATTGAACAGGCATTGTTTTACGATATTCTGTTCCGAAAATCCAATCTTAAGGATCTTCCGGATTTAAACGAGACCGGGGTTCTCATCGACCAGGTGCTGAAACAAAAGATTCCTGAAACCATTGTCAATCAATTGGTCGCTTCCGATATGATCTATTTTTCAGGCAGAAATAACGGTGTTTCAGAAGAATTGGCGCTGAAAGCCAATGAAATTGTCGGAAAAAAATCAGATTACCTGGAAGGCACCTATGCGGTCCATGGAATTGAAGAGGTCATGTCCAAAAATGAAGTGATCATCCTGATAGATCCTTTCCCGGAACAAGAAGCCAAAATACAGAAAACCTTGGTAGAGACAATTGGTGTGATCGTCATTGCCATATCCACCCGGAAAACATCTTTCCCGACGCTGCAGATACCGGATTTAGGAGAATTTAATCCCTATCTGCAATTGGCCATGGGCTGGAATTTATTAATTGAAACCGCGTTGGAACTCAAGATGGATCTGGATCATCCCAAAAGAGCAAGGAAGATCGGCAATGAATATGAGCAGCCTGTTTAATTTTAAGAAAATTGCCGTCATTGTCGCCCACCCCGACGATGAAACATTATGGTGCGGGGGGCTGATCTTGATGAATCCCCAGTGCGACTGGACCATCATCTGTCTTTGTCGGGGCAATGATTTGGACCGGGCACCGAAATTTTCTGCCGCGTTAACCCTTTACGGCGCAACCGGGGCCATGGGGAACCTTGACGACGGCCCGGAACAAAAAACGATCACTCAAAATCATATCAAAAAAGACCTTCGATTATTATTACCCCCGGTTTATTTTGATTTGATTATCACCCACAGCCCGGCCGGCGAATACACCCGGCATAAAAGGCATGAGGAAATCGGCCGGACCGTGTCAGATTCATGGGAGCAAAATATTTTAAATGCAGGTGAATTATGGCTTTTTGCCTATGAAGACCATAACACAACCGGTTATCCCCGGGCGATTCAGCATGCCGACAGGATCGTTGAACTTTCAGAACCGATCCGGCTTAAAAAATATAAGATGATCACCCGGACCTACGGATTTTCAAAAGAGAGTTTTGAAGCAATGACAACACCGAAAAGAGAGGCTTTTTGGTGTTTTAAAAAGGGAGAGAAAAATGAAAGTATTGGTTTTATATGACTATCCAGCCTCCCCCGGCGGATTGGCCACACAGGGAGAATTGTTATACAGAGGTTTAAAGGAAATGGGAGTGGATGCGTATCCTGTAAATTTTGAATCGGCCCAGGAAAAAGAGTGGTACTACAGATGGTTTAAACCGGATGTGGTTCTCGGGGTCGGGTATTGGGGGCATACCCCGGATTTAATTCTTCATCCCCAGCAGTATGGCGTTCAGCCTGTCCCCTGGCTGGTTGCAGACGGTTATATTTCAAATTATCGTGAAATATTAAACAGTCTGCCGCTCATTTTGGTGACATCAAACTGGGTGAAAGAGGTGTATATCCGGGACGGTATCAATCCAGATATTATTGAGGTGCTGCCCGTGGGATGTGATACAGACGCGTTTCATCCCATGGATAGGGCAGATCCCAAGGTGGCGGCGGTAAGACAATCATTGGGAGTTGCTCCGGATGACATGATGATTTTAACCGTTGGCGGGGATGCTGCTTCCAAGGGGGCCCTGGAAGTGATGCAGGCTCTGGCCATCAATAACCCCAAAGCCCCTCCCTGGAAATATGTCTGCAAGGTCTGGCCCCAGGAAAGGACCGAGGTACAGAATGCATCTGATCATACACTGTCCAACCAGCTTGGGATCAGCCTGAACATCATCAATGTGATGAATCGATTATCCAGAAATTTCATGCCTCATTTAATAAATGCCTGCGATATTTATGCGGCCCCGTCACGACTGGAAGGGTTTGGCATGCCTCAGGTTGAGGCTGGTGCCTGTGGAAAACCGGTAATTGGAATAAAGGCCATGGGAATGCTGGATACCCTGGTCCATGGGGAAACCGCTCTTTTGGCCGAAATCGCCCAGGAAATTCTCTTAAAGGAAACCATGGTATTCGCCGAAACCGATTCAAAGGAAAGGCAGAAGATCGTTTTTCCAAGTCCCCGCACTGTTGATTATCGCGCCAGTGTTCATGATATTGCCACTTATTTGATGGATTTAATGGAAAGCCCTGATCTGCGCCAAAAATTGGGTGAAGCTGCAAGAAAAAGAGTGGTTGAACAGTTTGATTATAAGGTTGTTGCCAAGCGCTCTGTGGAAATCATTTCCACCCGGCTGGGGATATCTTAATGGAAGAAAAAATGGCTGTATTGATAGAAAAAGCAAAAAAGGCGGCACTTGAAGTGTTGATGCATAACAGCAAAGGGCCGTTTTTCAACCTACCCAGAACCGCAGGATGGGGCTATCCCGAACCCTATACAAGGGATCTGATGATTGCAGGCCTTGGGATTCTGGTCACTGGGAATGAAACATTAATTAATTCCCTGCGACATGTCTTTCAGGTTCTGGCAAAACATCAGACACGGCTTGGTCATATCCCCTCCATTGTTCATGATCCCGAAGAATGCGGTGCCAGTGATACAACGCCCTTGTTTCTCATGGCCCTACAGATATTCCGTGATGTTACAGGCGAAGCTGACTTTTTAGAAGAAACGGCAGAAAAGGCCCTGACCTGGATGTCCTACCAGTCTCCATCCAGCCGGATTATGGTGGCGCAACTGCCCACCAGCGACTGGCGGGATGAACAGTGGGTGTTGGGTTTTGGGCTGTTTGTGAATACTATCGTATACACGTACTTGAAATTATTCGGCCTGGATGATCAGGCAGGCGTATTAAAAAAAAGGATGACCGCTCGTCTTTCCATAAAAGAAGAGGACGGCAAGCGTGACAAAGAGAGTGGTTTGAGAATAAGATTTAAACCTTACTATGCCCTCTGGTCCTATAAAATGTACAATAGCGAACGGTTTGACCTTTTAGGAAACAGCCTGGCCATTCTTTCGGGGATTGCATCACCGTCAAGATCGTTACAAATTATTTCCTGGATAGAAGAAACGTGTCAAAAACTAAGAAGCAATGGAGATCTGGCCGTTGATTTGCCACCTAATTTTTTCCCGTATATTCATCCGGGCGATGATGACTGGCGGCATCGGTATACAAAATTCAACCTTCCCGGAGATTACCATAACGGCGGGATCTGGCCTTTTGTCTGTGGATTTTATATTGCCGCGTTAACGACAGCAGGCCGACACAAACTTGCCGAAAAAAAGTTTGAAGCCCTGACCCGATTGATACAGCCAGCCCGGATCGCCAAAGTGAATTTCGGGTTCAATGAATGGTTTAAAGCCCAGGATGGTAAACCCAAAGGACAGGATTGGCAGACGTGGTCTGCGGCCATGTATTTATACGCGGCTGAATGCATTAAATTAAAGCAAACCCCATTTTTTGATAAAATTAGAGCGGCAGCCCACGGAAGATAAGATGAATCATCCTGCCTTTCTTGCCGCCGATATCGGTGCCACCAAAACAAATATATGCCTGTACACGTTTCCCGGGCGTTTGGTTGCTAACTCACCACTGGTTCAATTCAGAACGGCTGATTTTTCAGGCATTGAAGCATTGATTCCCAATTTTTTATCCGGCCGGAAGGTCGATCTAAGTTTTTGTGTGTTTGGGGTTCCCGGTCCCGTTTATAACGGCAGGGCTCAAATAACCAACCTTCCATGGGTATTGGATGAAAAAAAAATACAGAGGGATTTGAATCTAACGACGGTTAGGCTCGTCAATGATCTTGAGGCCACCGCCTATGCGTTGCCCGAGCTTAAATCCAAAGACATTTTTACGCTGAGTGCCGGAAAAAAAGAGAGTAAGGGAAACAAGGCGATCATTGCACCGGGGTCAGGCCTTGGCGAATCTTTTTTAATATGGGATGGAGTGACTTACAACTCCTTTGCCTCCGAAGGCGGCCATGGTGATTTTGCCCCCAATAGCAAGATCGAGTGCGATCTGTTTGCGTATTTACAAAAAAAATACGGCCATGTTAGTTACGAAAGAGTCTGTTCGGGACAAGGCATCTATAATATTTACCGATTTTTCAAAGACCAAAAGTATGAAAAAGAGCCAATCTGGCTGACCAAAGAATTCGAATCCGCAGGAAAGGACCCGGTTCCGGTGATCATAAAGACCGCCCTTAATACGGGTAAACAATGCCGGATATGTGTGAAAACCATCACTCTTTTCGCAGCTATTTTAGGAGCGGAAGCCGGAAATCTTGGATTGCGGATGTTGGCCAGGGGAGGCGTCTATCTGGGTGGGGGACTTCCTGAAAGGGTGTTGTCTTTTTTAAAGGAAAAAGCGTTCCTGCAGGCTTTTTATCATAAGGGGCGAATGAGCAGCCTGATAAAAGAAATCCCGCTGCATGTGATTACAACCCCTAAAGCCGGTCTCATTGGAGCTGCCCATTATGGAGTTGCACATTTCTTGCCTGATTGTCAAAAAGATAAATTCACAGTGGTCAACGCTGTGCCTGAAGTGACTTGATCAAATCCACGCGCAAGGTAGCTGCCGGAAGTACTTCAAGTTTAATCATTAAATGATATGGAGGATTAAAATGTATAGTCAAGTAGCCCGAGGGACCTTTCCCCTCAGGCTCTCACAGGTAGGGTCGAGGACTGGCGCGGTTCAAATTAAGCCCGTTTCCAATCCCCTCCACGTCAAACGCAGCATGCGGATTTCCCGCACTACGCTTCCCTGTTAACTTCATTTAAAAATTTATGGGACCTATCAGCTGTAAGCGCTTTCAAGCCTGGTATCGTATAACCTTATAGTTATTAAATAACCCGAAAGTTTTATAAAGCCATGCTCTACTCCACCTGTTCCAGCCGAAGCCACTACGTTTCCTTGCACGCATCAGGTGCCTGCGAATTTTCCTTTCCACCCAGTCTTTTACATAACCAAAACATTGACTGGAATTTCCAATCCGAAAGTAGTTTACCCATCCACGCAAAATCGGATTGATCTCAGCCACTATCCTATCAAGCGGTTGCGAACGAAAACGACGGAACACCTCCTTAAGTCTGCTGAGAAGAGCTGTTCGTGCTTTCATTCTTGGAGTGACAAGTACACCCAACTTGCCTCGACGAGTTTTAGCCCGTCTAAAATCAAATCCGAGAAAACTGAATGTTTCACCACGGGTAAGATCTACCAGTTTGGATTTCTTCCGATTAAGCTGTACATCGAGCTTTTCCAACTCCTCAAGGAGTCTCTTATTGGCGGCATCAACCAGCCAATTCCACTTGCTAAAGCCATCAACCAAAATCACCAGGTCATCGGCAAAACGTGAGTATTCAATATACGTATATCTACCGTTACGCGTGACTTCTTTTGCCCGCTCCAGCATTTTATCTACCTCATTAAGATAGATATTGCTCAGCAAAGGCGAGATGACTCCACCTTGTGGAACACCTTTCTTTCCACCAACTTTCAAGATCAACTTCAACAGCCGCATTATCTGGGCGTCGTTAACCCGTTCCGCTACCTTATCAAGAAGAATGTGGTGACGAACATTATCAAAATAGGCACTGAGGTCTATATCAATAATTCGGGTTTTGGACTTCACAACTGCTTCCGCTACTCGGTTCACCGCCGTATGGGCGGTTCGTTTGGGTCTATACCCAAACGATCCTTCTTGAAAATCGGCTTCAAAAATGGCTTCCAAGATCAACTTGAGGGCTCCCTGAACCACTCGGTCTTTTATAGAAGGAATCCCGAGGACTCTGACTTTGTCATTGCCTTTGGGAATTTCTTTCCTTCGGTTCCGTAATGGTTTGTACGTGCTGGAGACCAATTCCGTCCGGATCTGTTTGAGGAAGTCTTCAATTCCACCCTCTTCGACGGCTTTAAACGTTACACCGTCAATCCCTGGCGCTCCGTTATTTCGTTTTGCCATGAGGTAGGATTCATGAAGCGTTTCCATCTTGCAAACATGAACGTACAGTCCCCAGAACCGCGATGTCTTGTCAGACTTCGCTTTTAAATATATTTTCCTTCTCAGGTCTTGTAACCTAATGGACTTCTTTATCATAAAGTCCTTACCTCCCTATGTTGTTGGAAAATTGTTAACAGCAAGGCTCCTTCGCTCCCCGGATGTTACTCCGATTCACAGCTACTACGAACCTATCCGCCACCCTCTCGTCTTCGACACACTTCCCGCTGTTTACGGTTATAGCATCTACCTTGCTCCGACAATTTCTTCCCGGGACGAGGAGGGTTTCTCCAGTTGCTCGGCATGTCCTTGTTACCGTGCTGTCGCTACCACCCCGCCGGAGTGAGCAGTCGTATCGGTCAGACTTCGACTACCCATGCTGTCTTCACCCTACGGTTGCGGGTTCGACCTCCGGGGTTTCTCACTTTCGGGGCCACCTGGGCGTTCACTCTCGTTACGGCCCGGCAACTCGCTCACCACCCTTAAAGATGGCTTTGTCAATGGGCTTCAGATAATTCGGTTTCCCTGTTATCTGCCATTCAAGCTACGGGGGCTCTGACTTCTACCCCGGCAGGACTGACTCCTGCTGAACATGCCAGCCTTAGCTGGACGCACAACCGGACGTGAATCGCTCGACTCATCCGGCCCCTATCGTTCAGCCGTTTTTTTATACAGGACGCGCCAATGAACAAAAAGATTCGGCTGTCGTTCAGCAATATGTGTCAACCATCTTGTGGCCTTTTGTTGACGTCCCCTGAGTTTCTTATATCTACAGGTTGCCCAACGCACTCAATGCCGTTGACTTAAGACACCTCAAAGTATCAAGCCGGTTGCCTGTATTCCAGATGGAATTTTTTATTCTTTTTATTGAAATTACGTTCATATGTTCTGCCTGGTCTTATGGATTCTATACATGTAAGCATAAGAGCCTGTGATTTTGTTACAATATCACAGATTTTTTCATATGGATGCCACAACAATAACACAATATGATTTTTCATTCCGGAAAGAGCCTGTGTAATGACCAGCTTTAAAAAGTGTAACGCTTATCCCCGATATTCATAACGAAATAATGTAACGGCCAGATACCCCGCCGCCATACCCCGCCAAGAAAATCATAAAATCATACCCCGCATGCCTATCCCGCCGATAGACCCCGCCGTTGATTCATTCAAAATTTGCTACATATAATCTCCCTGATTCGAATCTTGGAGAAAAATGATGGCAAAGAATTCTCGTGGAAAACGCCCTTGTTCTATTTGCCGAAAATGGTTTGCTCCTGATGTAAGACAAAAAGGCAGGCAGAGAACATGTAGCCCGGTTTGCCAAAATGAGCTTCATCGAAGGCAATGTGAAAACTGGAACAGGAAAAATAAAGCTGTCTCCAAAAATAATTATCTGGCAAAAAAGCTTGAAGAGGCAGAGAACCTTCAAACATCCGGAAAATTGCCTGTTCTACCATTGGAAGTTATTGAAATAGAATACGGTATCAAGCCGGCAATTATCGCCCAATACCTGGTCACCCAGGTTATCAGCCGCACCAAAGAAAAAATTCGAGAATTCCCATAAACGCCTCTGACTAATCGAATATTGATTTCAAGAGACATGATTGGAGTAACTTCTTGTAATATTAGGATATATGAACATACTAATCGGATTTTGATTCTAAGAGACATCATGTGCGTAAGTTATTGATAATATATATGGATACAAACAGAGTAATCAGCATCCCAGTTCAAGAGGCAACTGACAACCGACCCTGGCCGGTGATATAAAAAGGCATCTGAAATTCTAAAAATAAGGAGATGTCTCATGGCGCACAGGTTTTCATCACGGGAATTATTTGAACTGAGGAACAATATCCCTGTGGATATGCTGATCAGGGATCATTTACAGATTCCATCTAAAATCAGGGATGGCTATTTCCGTTTTCTATGCCCTCTGTGCAATGAATTTCAAACGGCTGTAAATCCAACCACGAACCTGGCCAGGTGCTTCCGGTGCGAAAAAAACTTTAACACCATCGACCTTGTCATGAAAATCAAGGGATATGGATTCCGGGACAGCGTCCTGTTTTTGAAGCAGATAAATACTGCCCACCAGGTTCCGGCATCAAAGATAGCTGCCTTGGTCGCTGCAATCGGCAAACCCATGCCGGGAGGGCAATGAGTATGAAACGGTTGGCCAAGCTTGAAACCCTGATTGCCCGGAATCAGGAGTGTTTTTCCAAAATCGGCAAGGCCTTGAAAGAAATTCGTGACAATCGTTTGTATAAGCAGGCTCTGTTTGAATCATTCGAAACATATACCAGGGCGCGATGGGATATGGGAAAATCCCATGCTTACCGCCTGATCAAATTTTATGAAGTCATCTATAATCTGTCCCCAATTGGGGACAGATTACCGGCCAACGAATCCCAGGCACGGCCTCTTACTCAACTGGATTCCATAGAACAGCGCCAACTTTGGAAGGAGATTATAGAAAGCGGCATGGAGTTAACCGCGCGTAACATCAAAAAATTTATCGACTCCCGAAAAACGGCATCGGTAACCAAACCGGATCTGACGGATCAAATTTCGAATGAATACATGGCTGTTGTAAAGGCAATGCTTGAACAGGTCCGTGTGGCACAGCATGATCATTGGCAGCAGACCTCTCGCCCGGCTGCATTGTTGTGGCATCGGGTCATACACGAAAAGATTGTATCAACGGGGGCAGATAATGGATGACCTGAGCATTGACGACCGCTTCCATTTACTGCTGCATAAAAAAATCATGAATAAAATCGGATCTGCCAAGAGAAGATCCAAAAAATATTACAAGGACCAGTACAAGAAAACCGGGATTATCCCGGTACCCCTTTTGCTGGTTGAAAAAGGAATTATGGATGGCCGCAAGTGCAGCGGGCGCCCCAAGGTTATAGACGAGCAAACAAAAAGGCGGTTTATTGAAATGGTCAAGGCGTCATGCGATCCGTCATCTCAGGGGTTCATTTTTATCACCCGAAGAGCCAGGACCATTAAAAATTACCACTGCTGGCTCGAGGAAGAGTTGGGTAAAACAATCAGCCTTCCGGCACTTCGGCGATGCGCCAAAAGGGAGAATCTCAAATTTTATCTGGAAAAAGAGGACGATCAGGAGCCGTCACCGGCACGTTATAGCTTCAAACCGGTTCCGGTGTTTGCCTTGATCCAGGTTGACGGTTGCAAGTTCCAATATTTAAGAATCAGAGATGAACGTGGAAACTGGCAGAAACCGCAGGTGATTGAAATATTTGATACCGGTTCCAGGAAGCTGTTCATCCTGGAATTCTATTTTACCGAAAGTAATCTGAACTCTGTGGACCTTTTTACCCGTTTTTTGTTATGCACCCCTTTTCCTTTGAAAACAATCGGCATCAGGCCCGACCAGGCAAAGGGATTTTTAAATTTAAAGCGTCCCATTAATGCCATTAACCTTGCGCATTCTACGCCAGGCGGTTTTTATTTGGCGCCGGATTTTTCAAGGGCGCATTCACCAAAAGATAAGGCGCATCTGGAATCTTCACACCGGAGCCTGCATAATTTTGAAATACGGATTATCAAAGCCTTTGAGGACAGGATTGTGAAAACCGTTACCGAGTATAACTTCAAACGGGGAAGAAAGGAAAAAGTCACTGTAACCCTACTTGATATCACCCTTGATGAATTGAGAAGCAGCACTGTGCTCCGCCAATACCGTGACGAACATAATCATACACAACATTATTTTACTGAAGACGGCGTGGTCAGTGCCTGGGTGCCGGCACAGAAGTTTGATGATTTTTTGTCAAACCAGGCAGACACCCTGAATTTTATCCCGGAGCAGGTTCAAGAATATATGAAATATGGTTACAGAAAAATCAAAGCCACCGTATCCAAGAACAGAACTATCCGCCATGACAAACGCGATTTTTATGTGACCAGTGGTGCAGACCGGTTCAGCAAGCATAAAAGTACACCGGTAAAGATATCCAGATACAGGGACAAACTTTTTATCTTTGAGCCCAGTGAAGACGGAATACTTCTGGGCGAAGCCATTGCAAAAAAGCCGTTTGACAGGCCACCTGCACCAGCGCCTGATCCTGTACCCGATGAACTCGACACCATTATCGCTCTTTTGGAAAAGCACAATATGGCCGTTGACCGGCCTATTTTAATCGAAGTTTACCATAAGGGCCTTTCCCTATCCCGGGCGGAGCAAGTACTTCATCATAATCAATCAAGGTACGCAGATTACATGAAAAAAATGGACCAGCCTGAGGAACGTAAAAAACAGGCTTTGTTCAATGCATTTATGCTTGATTGCCAAAAATCGTTAACTACGAATCGAGTGGCGACTTATGCATCCCTCGGAGATATGACATGAAAGAGGATTTTATCAGTGATAAACGAAGAGTCTCATACCTGTCTGCCACTTATAATAGGATATACAGGGGCCAAAGCGTACTCATTGAAGGAGATTTTGGCGCAGGAAAAACTCGGTTTTTAAAACTGCTGCGGCCTAAAAAGCTCCATGCCGTATGGGTCGAGTCTCTGTTCAACATCCATGAAACCCTGGCATCCATACTCAAGGAATTGAATTATGAGGCCACCGCCACCTACCGCCGGACTCCCCAGTACCTGAAAACGATCTGCAACCTATCCAATTGTTTTATCATCATAGATGAAGCCAATGATCTGGACTCCCGGGTCTGGCCATATCTCAAACGAATTATTGATGCCGGTGTTCCCATCGTATTTGCAGGGCTCCCAAAGGTCAGAACCCATCTGAGCCGGAATCATCCCGATATACTCAGCCGGCTCAAAACTCTGATTTTATACCCCATAGAGGTCGAAGACTTCATCGAAAAATACAAAGATATCCAGCAGGAAGCCGTTGAACAAATTTATATGGCCGTCAAAGGCGACATGAGAAAATTTAAAGAAATATGTACAGACTGCCAGGACAGGGCAAAGGAGTTGAATCACAACTTTGTTGATATCAACCTTGCTCTGGAATTTATATCCGATCTCCCTCCCCAGTAATCCTTATCACAATTTATCTGTACGAACAGGCCACCTTTGGTTACGCCGAGGATGGCCTGGTGGTGTCTCTTTCTTATATTAAGGATGCCGCTTGATGCTTGTTCTACCTTTAAAATTTTGAAACCACAGATCATTTTTGATTTTTTAGTGTACCGTTACATTATTTTGTAACTTCGTTTTTGATGGCACTTTCGTTTAACTCACTTAAATCACATTGAAAATATATGGTTCTTGTTTGGTGGGGCAAGCCTCAACACCGTTACAGTATTTGAAGCTCGTCAACCCAAACGCTGCTTAAGCAGGGTTATACGATCAAAGCTGTGTATGATTATTTCTTCAAAAAGGGTGTGATTCATATGTCATATAATTCCTGGACTAAAATATTAAAAAATTACCATAAACCCTTCCCTTTTACACAAAAGAAAGACGAATTATGAAACCTTCATGTAAAAGTCAATATCTGGCTATCCACGACGAGGCAAACGCTTTGTTTTCAAAGGGTTACTCAAAAAAGACCATATACGATCATTTTATTGAAAAAGATAAGATTCATATGTCGTATGTGGCCTGGGCAAAAATTATGGAAAACCACGATCAGAGATTTCCCTTCGGTCAAAAAAAAGCCTCAAAAGAAAAAACCATCCGTCAAAGTCAAGGCAAATTAGCCTGACAGAAAACGAGCTTGATGCGCTTATTAAACGGGCGGAAGCAGGACGGCTTGAGAAGGCAGATGTTGATATTATTAAAGCTATGGTCAATGCGGTCAAGGTCTTGAGTCAGTCCGTCAATGACAAAGCCGCGTCCATCAAGCGCCTGCTTGGCATGGTATTCGGCTCAAAAACGGAAAAAAAAGAATCGGTTTGTAACCACGCCCCTGGCGATAATGGCAAAAAAATCGGCGCCAAAAAGAAAGGACATGGTAAACGTTCCGTCAAAAAATTTACGGGTGCGGAAAAGGTTGTCGTGCCCCACGAAACACTGACTCACAAATCCCCTTGCCCTTTATGTCCCAAGGGCATTGTCTATCGCCAAAAAACACCAGGGGTTGTGATCCATTTCACCGGGCAGGTGCCGATTCAGGCCGTTGTTTATGAAACCGAAAAGCTGCGGTGTAACCTGTGTGGCGAAATATTTACAGCACAGGTTCCGGGCAACAAATGCGGCAGAAACTATGATCCCAGTGCAATGGCGATGATGGCCATTTTAAAATATGGAAGCGGTTTGCCCTGGTACCGGCTGGAAAAGCTCCAGGAAAGTATGGGGATACCGCTTCCAGCTTCTACACAATGGGAGAAAACGGAAGCGGCCGCAGATCTTATTTACCCGATATTTAATGAATTTATTCGTCAGGCAGCCCAGGGCGAGGTCCTTCATAATGATGACACCACCATGAAAATTCTTTCTTTGATAAAGGAAAACAAAGAAAACACTAACAATAAGCGTACAGGGATATTTACTACGGGCATCATCTCTTTGATCGGTGGGGACCGGCGGATAGCTCTTTTTTTTACAGGGCGGGACCATGCCGGTGAAAATATTGCCAGGGTCTATGAAAAGCGAAATAAAGGCCGGCTTCCTCCGATTCAAATGTGTGATGCACTTTCACGCAACACCGCTGACGAATTTAAGGTGATTCTCTGTAACTGTCTGACACACGGACGGCGTAATTTTGTGAATGTCATTGAATGTTTTCCCGATGAATGTACACATCTCATAGAGGTGCTGGCTGAAGTGTATCACAATGACACCCATACGAAAGAACTGTCCATGACGCCGGAGAAACGCCTTATTTATCACAAGGAACACAGCGGGCCTTTAATGGCCGAGCTACGATCTTGGCTGGACAAACAAATTGATGAACCTTTAGTGGAACCTAATTCCGGTCTGGGCAAAGCCGTTCAATACATGATCAAGCACTGGACGGAATTAACCCGATTCCTGGAAGTGCCTGGTGCCCCACTGGATAATAACATCTGTGAGCAAGGGCTGAAACGGGCCATATTGCATCGTAAAAATTCGTTATTTTACAAGACGGAGCATGGTGCTTTCATCGGAGACATGTTCATGAGTCTTATTCATACCTGTGATCTGATGAAAATCAACGCTTTTGATTATCTTACCACACTGCTGAAAAATGCTGTTGAGCTGAAAAAGAATCCTTCCCTCTGGATGCCCTGGAACTATAAAATTGCTTCAATGAATTGAGAACAAGGAAGGGGGTCATGATTTTATCCCCCATCCTTTGATAAATTTTGTTGATTAAAAATCTCTACGCATGCTTGCCGAAGGGACACCGTCGTAAAGAGTTGTACGGGAAAAAGAGACAAATAGTTGTAGATACGATTAAGCAGTGGGCTCGGATTAAAGGTATAGAAATCATTGAGGGGCGTGCGATGCCTGACCATATTCACCTTTGCCTTTCGATTCCGCCAAAATATGCGGTGGCCCATGTCATTGGTCTTTTGAAAGGGAAGAGTGCATCGGAAGTGATGAGCTTTGGAAACAAGAGTAGTCGAATGGTGCGAGGCCGGACATTTTGGGCTCGTGGCTATTGTGTTAGCACTGTTGGTCTTGATGAAGAAAAGATACGAGAATATATAAGAAACCAAGAACGTAAAGACATTCTCGAAGAAGAAACAGGTATTTAAGTTTTACTAAAAAAGGTAGTTGGTCGGAGACCCCCCTTTAGGGGGGCCTCATGAAACCACCAGTTTACTGGTGGTATTCATTGTTGTTCAACTAAATGGCTTGTTGCAAATTTCGGGGGATGGGCAAAAAACCCCGGTTAATAAATGGATAAAAATCGGGAAGTATGAACTTCAACAAAATCTAATAAATTCAAAAGTTTTCCCAAAATTATGTGGGGCTTTTCCCCTAAATGTTTAATTGCACCCATTAACCCGATATTCGGGATTATCTGCGTTGTCCCCCGCCACCCCCCTTACCTCTGCCTTGACCGCTTCCGCCGCCCATACCCTTACCACCACCACCGCCCATACCACGGCCGCCGCCAGCAATCCCCCGCCCTTTCATTCCACCCTGACCCTGGGGTGCATCAGTTGATTGGGAGGTCTTAGCCTGGGCATAAGAACCTTGTTTGAATTTGGCCAAGGCCTCTTGTACCGTATCCTGGGGTGATAAACCCTCCACAAGAGAGATCCCGGTTGTTTGAAATACCTGGGCAGCATTGGGGCCGACAGCGCCGGTGAGAATCGCATCAATATTTTTATCTGACAAAAGGTTGGTCGCAGAGATTCCTGCCCCCTGCCCCTGGGTGGCAGCATGATTTTCAACGGCCTCAATGATATTGCCAGTGTCTGTATCGATAATTAAAAACCAAGGTGCCCTGCCAAATCGGGGGTCAACGTTGGCATTAATCTCTTTCCCTGTTGATGTTATGCAAAGTTTCATCTTTTTCTCCTCGAATACCCATGAAGATAATGGGCTATCTGTCTTATGTACCGAATAAAATTCGGCGTTGTTTATGTTCAACTGAAGCTTCCTATCACTACAGCGACACTTCCGAAATCGCCCCTGTCGATGGAGCATTTTATAGCTCTAAATCAGCTAAAATATGGTGATTCTCCCCCCTTTTTTGTGTGAAAAAAACAAGTGTCGCTGTAGTGCTATAACAGCCATGGACTGACATTTTGAAAAAGAGCTTATCCTTCTAAATGTTCTGTGGTATTTGCGTTATGCCCTTAGCTACCGGGATCTGGAAGAAATGATGTTGGAACGGGGGTAAAGGTTGACCACACGACCATCTATCGGTGGGTTCAAAGCTATTCCCCGGAAATTGAGAAAAGATGCAAACCCCACCTCCAACCCACCAACGATTCTTATCGTACACGCGATGTCAGAGGGCACGACCACTACCCGATCCCATACCTCCGCCACTGCGACCCATCCCCCCCCCTCTACCAGGTGGCTCGTCGGGCAGTGTTAAACCGCGTTCCTTGGCTCGCTCTTGCATCTGCTCGTGATGCTCATTCCGGATTTGCTCTCGTTCCTGGACTGTTTTTACGGAACGCATTTTTGCGTGATACTCAGCTCGCTCTTGTTGCGTCATGAGTTGGCTGCCGTAGATTTGTTTGTCCTGGTCGGCCGCGAACGCGAATCCACTAAACAAAACCAAGGCAGCAACTGACCTGGTCAAGTAAAAATGGACACTTTTGTTAAGCGGCTTTTTCTAAAAACCACAGTTTTTCAAATTCTTTTGGACTGATATACCCCAAATAGGAATGACGTCTGTTGCAATTGTAAAACATTTCGATGTAATCAATGATGTCTCTCCGGGCTTCTTCTCGGGTCATGTAGTTTGTAAAAAAGACCCTCTCAGTCTTCAAACTACCGAAAAAGCTCTCTGCCACGGCATTGTCCCAACAATTCCCTTTCCGGCTCATGCTGCTAACCATCCCAAGGGTATTCAACATTTTCTGGAAGTTTTTACTGCAATACTGACTTCCCCTGTCTGAATGAAATAGCAGGCCAGGGGCAGGCATTCGACGCCTGATTGCCATGTGCAGGGCATCCATGATCAACTTTGTGGTCATTCGATTACTCAGGGACCAGCCGACAACCCGGCGTGAAAAAAGGTCTATAACGACGGCCAAATACAACCACCCTTCGTGGGTCCAAATGTATGTAATGTCAGAGACATAAACCTTGTCCGCTTCGACAACTTCAAACTGTCTGTCCAGTAAATTCGGTGCAACTGGCAAATTGTGTTTGCTGTCTGTCGTCGCTTTAAATTTCTTTTTCTGCTTGGCGGCAACACCGGCCATTTTCATCAATGACCCAGCTTTGTACCGCCCGCAAGGACTGCCGGATGCTTTTATCTCTTCTGCAATCCGGCGGGCGCCATAGGTACCCCTTGATGCTTGATGAGCCGCTTTAACAATAGGAATTAGTGTCTCTACTTCCCTCTGCCTCAATGATTTTTTACATTTACGCCAGGCATAATATCCACTCCGGGATATGAGCATGACAATACATATCAGAGCTACTGGGTAAGCCTTCCTCTCAGCATCAACGAATTGATACTTCAGCTCATTTCTTTCGCGAAGAAGGCTGCTGCCTTTTTTAAGATTTCACGTTCCATCTTCAAACGGTTGTTTTCTTTTCGAAGACGGCTCAACTCTGCCTTCATTGCCACACTTCCTTGTAAACCAGTGGCACTCTCTCCACTACCTTCAATCTCACGTTTCCAGCGACCCAGCATGGTTGGATTGACTCCGAGATTTCGGGCTGCCTCGGTAATCTGATATCCCTGTTCGGTTATCAGTTTAACTGCTTCTTCTTTGAATTCAGGTGCATACTTCTTTCTGTCTTTCTTCATTTGACACCTCCGTGTGGATTATTAACCCACTCTTAGAGAAGTGTCCACAATTACCCTACCACCTCAAACCAAGGTAGACATCATCAGTGTTCGTTTCATCATCTTAAACTCCTTGTGACTTTGGGTTGGTGTAATTGTAATTAACGGCTGCATCCAATGAAACCCGTTCAATGGATGCGTCTAACAATTTAATCAACGGGTCCGCATAGTGTCCCTATATATGAAAAAGGAGTTGCTGCAGACATCGCAATATTTTTTTCATCTTGATCAACATAATATATTCAAGTTTCATACCAGGTGGGAGAATCTTTTTTTTTCATACAACAGGCTGTTTTATATGCAAAAATCTTTATATGACGGATCTGCGTGAGAGTTAAATATGGAATCAAGGAATGATCATATATGATCAATGGTCATACAAGACCACTTTTCAACCGTATTTGTTTTTCAGAGTATTTTATCGTTGAATTCAGAGGATAACTAAAACGCAATTTATGATCGAGCGATTATTTATGGTATAAATTTTCAGGTGGCTAAAATTTTAAGAGCGAGCTTTTGCATTTGTAAGGCTCTCTTTTTTGAAATTTGGACAAGCCCACATATTGTGGTTGAATCGTCCTTGAAAAGATCCGGAGAGACAGGGATATTTTGCAACCCCATTTGCTTGAAAAATCGACATTGGCGCAAAGGCAGTCCTTTCTTGGAACCCTATCTCTTCACTTTATTTCGATCCAATTTTCGAGCCGCAAACCATCGACTCTCACAAATTCACGTATGTTGTTAGAAACCAGGATTAGAGATTCACTTCGGGCATGGCCTGCAATATGCAAATCATTGACCCCGATAGGTGTACCTTTCTTTTCTAAATCCGCTCTGATATTTCCATAGTGGGCGGCGGCATTATCATCATAGGGAAGGACTTCCAGACGTGATACAAAATCTTCTACTTTTCGCAAATTGTTAGACTTAAGCGATAAACTTTTTCGAGGGAATAAGTGTGCCGGGCAATCTGCCCCAAAGATGAGGGAAGGCCCCTCGGAGCCGCCTTTCAGGAGGAGGCTTCAAACCACCCTGAGTTGCTGTGGTTAAGAGCCATGGTAATGAGCGTCAGGGGAAAAGGCATGAGAAACATGTCAGGTCTGGATCAAGGAGACGAACGTAAGTGAACCATTGATGAGGTGTCGAAAAACCGAATATTGTCGTCAAAACCGGGGGGCTTGAACTATCCCGGGATGAGATCGGAGGGTGTCTGATGATTGTCCGATCGGCGACCGGCATAGAGATGGCGTGAACTTGACCCAGGCTTTGGGATGGAACCCGGGAACCTGTCACATTGATGTTAAGGAAGCGATTCAAGCAGCGGACCTGTGAGAATCTGAGTACCGATGCAATGAACAGGGGCGGAGTCACCCGTAGTAGTGATGAAGGTGCTGTAACGGCGCTGGAGCGAAGGGGTGGCATTGTTCAGCTTTACCTTTTGGTCAACTGGAATTATAGGAGGAACTGATTGGGAGAAGCAAAGTCATTTGATATTTCTAAATTGGCGGTATGGGATGCTTATATCCGGGTAAAACGCAATGATGGCGGAGCCGGTGTGGATGCAGTAAGCCTTGAGATGTTTGAGGAAGATCTTGAGAACAATCTTTACAAGATCTGGAACAGAATGTCCTCGGGGAGCTATTTCCCACCTCCTGCCCGAACAGTCTTGATACCCAAATCGGGCGGAACACGGACCCTTGGCATTCCAACCGTGGCTGACCGAATAGCACAGATGACAGTCAAATTGTATCTGGAGCCGGAATTGGAACCGGTATTTGATGAAGATTCCTACGGGTATCGTCCGGGGAAATCTGCATTGGATGCACTCAATGCAACACGTAGTCGTTGCTGGCAGTTTGATTGGGTTTTGGATCTTGATATCAAAGGCTTCTTTGATAGCATTGATCATGATCTGATGATGAAAGCGGTATGTTTTCATACGGATTGCAAATGGATACGGCTTTACATTGAGCGGTGGTTGAAAGCACCGGCGCAAATGCAGGATGGTAAACAGATGGCGCGGCATCTCGGCACACCGCAGGGTGGGGTCATTAGTCCTTTGTTGGCCAATCTGTTTCTGCATTATGCATTTGATGCATGGATGAGAAGAACCTATCCCGGTGTACCTTTCGAAAGATATGCCGATGATATCGTTATTCATTGCAAGTCTGAAGAACAGACATTGGCCATCCACCGAAAGCTGAAAAAACGGATGACAGCCTGCAAACTGGAACTTCACCCAGAGAAAACAAAGATCGCTTATTGCAAGGACGCCAATCGGCCTGGCAATTATGACACGGTCAGTTTTAATTTTCTTGGGTATACCTTCCGGCCGCGCATGTCCAAGAATCGATGGGGGAAATATTTTGTTAACTTTTCCCCCGCCATCTCCAGGAAGGCGGTGGTGCGAATCTTTGGTGTCATACGTGACTGGCAGTGCAATAGCCGGACACCTATGGACTTGGAGGATCTTGCAGAATTTGCAAATCCAGCAATTCAGGGATGGATCAACTACTATGGAAGATTCTGTCCATCGGCTGACGAGCTTCAAATACTGTAACGGTGTTGAGGCTTGCCCCACCAAACAAGAAGCATATATTTTCAATGTGATTTAAGTGAGTTAAACGAAAGTGCCATCAAAAACGAAGTTACAAAATAATGTAACGGTACACTAAAAAATCAAAAATGATCTGTGGTTTCAAAATTTTAAAGGTAGAACAAGCATCAAGCGGCATCCTTAATATAAGAAAGAGACACCACCAGGCCATCCTCGGCGTAACCAAAGGTGGCCTGTTCGTACAGATAAATTGTGATAAGGATTACTGGGGAGGGAGATCGGATATAAATTCCAGAGCAAGGTTGATATCAACAAAGTTGTGATTCAACTCCTTTGCCCTGTCCTGGCAGTCTGTACATATTTCTTTAAATTTTCTCATGTCGCCTTTGACGGCCATATAAATTTGTTCAACGGCTTCCTGCTGGATATCTTTGTATTTTTCGATGAAGTCTTCGACCTCTATGGGGTATAAAATCAGAGTTTTGAGCCGGCTGAGTATATCGGGATGATTCCGGCTCAGATGGGTTCTGACCTTTGGGAGCCCTGCAAATACGATGGGAACACCGGCATCAATAATTCGTTTGAGATATGGCCAGACCCGGGAGTCCAGATCATTGGCTTCATCTATGATGATAAAACAATTGGATAGGTTGCAGATCGTTTTCAGGTACTGGGGAGTCCGGCGGTAGGTGGCGGTGGCCTCATAATTCAATTCCTTGAGTATGGATGCCAGGGTTTCATGGATGTTGAACAGAGACTCGACCCATACGGCATGGAGCTTTTTAGGCCGCAGCAGTTTTAAAAACCGAGTTTTTCCTGCGCCAAAATCCCCTTCAATGAGTACGCTTTGGCCCCTGTATATCCTATTATAAGTGGCAGACAGGTATGAGACTCTTCGTTTATCACTGATAAAATCCTCTTTCATGTCATATCTCCGAGGGATGCATAAGTCGCCACTCGATTCGTAGTTAACGATTTTTGGCAATCAAGCATAAATGCATTGAACAAAGCCTGTTTTTTACGTTCCTCAGGCTGGTCCATTTTTTTCATGTAATCTGCGTACCTTGATTGATTATGATGAAGTACTTGCTCCGCCCGGGATAGGGAAAGGCCCTTATGGTAAACTTCGATTAAAATAGGCCGGTCAACGGCCATATTGTGCTTTTCCAAAAGAGCGATAATGGTGTCGAGTTCATCGGGCACAGGATCAGGCGCTGGTGCAGGTGGCCTGTCAAACGGCTTTTTTGCAATGGCTTCGCCCAGAAGTATTCCGTCTTCACTGGGCTCAAAGATAAAAAGTTTGTCCCTGTATCTGGATATCTTTACCGGTGTACTTTTATGCTTGCTGAACCGGTCTGCACCACTGGTCACATAAAAATCGCGTTTGTCATGGCGGATAGTTCTGTTCTTGGATACGGTGGCTTTGATTTTTCTGTAACCATATTTCATATATTCTTGAACCTGCTCCGGGATAAAATTCAGGGTGTCTGCCTGGTTTGACAAAAAATCATCAAACTTCTGTGCCGGCACCCAGGCACTGACCACGCCGTCTTCAGTAAAATAATGTTGTGTATGATTATGTTCGTCACGGTATTGGCGGAGCACAGTGCTGCTTCTCAATTCATCAAGGGTGATATCAAGTAGGGTTACAGTGACTTTTTCCTTTCTTCCCCGTTTGAAGTTATACTCGGTAACGGTTTTCACAATCCTGTCCTCAAAGGCTTTGATAATCCGTATTTCAAAATTATGCAGGCTCCGGTGTGAAGATTCCAGATGCGCCTTATCTTTTGGTGAATGCGCCCTTGAAAAATCCGGCGCCAAATAAAAACCGCCTGGCGTAGAATGCGCAAGGTTAATGGCATTAATGGGACGCTTTAAATTTAAAAATCCCTTTGCCTGGTCGGGCCTGATGCCGATTGTTTTCAAAGGAAAAGGGGTGCATAACAAAAAACGGGTAAAAAGGTCCACAGAGTTCAGATTACTTTCGGTAAAATAGAATTCCAGGATGAACAGCTTCCTGGAACCGGTATCAAATATTTCAATCACCTGCGGTTTCTGCCAGTTTCCACGTTCATCTCTGATTCTTAAATATTGGAACTTGCAACCGTCAACCTGGATCAAGGCAAACACCGGAACCGATTTGAAGCTATAACGTGCCGGTGACGGCTCCTGATCGTCCTCTTTTTCCAGATAAAATTTGAGATTCTCCCTTTTGGCGCATCGCCGAAGTGCCGGAAGGCTGATTGTTTTACCCAACTCTTCCTCGAGCCAGCAGTGGTAATTTTTAATGGTCCTGGCTCTTCGGGTGATAAAAATGAACCCCTGAGATGACGGATCGCATGACGCCTTGACCATTTCAATAAACCGCCTTTTTGTTTGCTCGTCTATAACCTTGGGGCGCCAGCTGCACTTGCGGCCATCCATAATTCCTTTTTCAACCAGCAAAAGGGGTACCGGGATAATCCCGGTTTTCTTGTACTGGTCCTTGTAATATTTTTTGGATCTTCTCTTGGCAGATCCGATTTTATTCATGATTTTTTTATGCAGCAGTAAATGGAAGCGGTCGTCAATGCTCAGGTCATCCATTATCTGCCCCCGTTGATACAATCTTTTCGTGTATGACCCGATGCCACAACAATGCAGCCGGGCGAGAGGTCTGCTGCCAATGATCATGCTGTGCCACACGGACCTGTTCAAGCATTGCCTTTACAACAGCCATGTATTCATTCGAAATTTGATCCGTCAGATCCGGTTTGGTTACCGATGCCGTTTTTCGGGAGTCGATAAATTTTTTGATGTTACGCGCGGTTAACTCCATGCCGCTTTCTATAATCTCCTTCCAAAGTTGGCGCTGTTCTATGGAATCCAGTTGAGTAAGAGGCCGTGCCTGGGATTCGTTGGCCGGTAATCTGTCCCCAATTGGGGACAGATTATAGATGACTTCATAAAATTTGATCAGGCGGTAAGCATGGGATTTTCCCATATCCCATCGCGCCCTGGTATATGTTTCGAATGATTCAAACAGAGCCTGCTTATACAAACGATTGTCACGAATTTCTTTCAAGGCCTTGCCGATTTTGGAAAAACACTCCTGATTCCGGGCAATCAGGGTTTCAAGCTTGGCCAACCGTTTCATACTCATTGCCCTCCCGGCATGGGTTTGCCGATTGCAGCGACCAAGGCAGCTATCTTTGATGCCGGAACCTGGTGGGCAGTATTTATCTGCTTCAAAAACAGGACGCTGTCCCGGAATCCATATCCCTTGATTTTCATGACAAGGTCGATGGTGTTAAAGTTTTTTTCGCACCGGAAGCACCTGGCCAGGTTCGTGGTTGAATTTACAGCCGTTTGAAATTCATTGCACAGAGGGCATAGAAAACGGAAATAGCCATCCCTGATTTTAGATGGAATCTGTAAATGATCCCTGATCAGCATATCCACAGGGATATTGTTCCTCAGTTCAAATAATTCCCGTGATGAAAACCTGTGCGCCATGAGACATCTCCTTATTTTTAGAATTTCAGATGCCTTTTTATATCACCGGCCAGGGTCGGTTGTCAGTTGCCTCTTGAACTGGGATGCTGATTACTCTGTTTGTATCCATATATATTATCAATAACTTACGCACATGATGTCTCTTAGAATCAAAATCCGATTAGTATGTTCATATATCCTAATATTACAAGAAGTTACTCCAATCATGTCTCTTGAAATCAATATTCGATTAGTCAGAGGCGTTTATGGGAATTCTCGAATTTTTTCTTTGGTGCGGCTGATAACCTGGGTGACCAGGTATTGGGCGATAATTGCCGGCTTGATACCGTATTCTATTTCAATAACTTCCAATGGTAGAACAGGCAATTTTCCGGATGTTTGAAGGTTCTCTGCCTCTTCAAGCTTTTTTGCCAGATAATTATTTTTGGAGACAGCTTTATTTTTCCTGTTCCAGTTTTCACATTGCCTTCGATGAAGCTCATTTTGGCAAACCGGGCTACATGTTCTCTGCCTGCCTTTTTGTCTTACATCAGGAGCAAACCATTTTCGGCAAATAGAACAAGGGCGTTTTCCACGAGAATTCTTTGCCATCATTTTTCTCCAAGATTCGAATCAGGGAGATTATATGTAGCAAATTTTGAATGAATCAACGGCGGGGTCTATCGGCGGGATAGGCATGCGGGGTATGATTTTATGATTTTCTTGGCGGGGTATGGCGGCGGGGTATCTGGCCGTTACATTATTTCGTTATGAATATCGGGGATAAGCGTTACACTTTTTAAAGCTGGTCATCCGATCCGATATCTGGGATTTATACTCTGATTTAAAAAAATATCAGCAAGGCCCGACAAGTGGAGCAAAGTTTGACCTCAATAAGCGCTGATTATAACGGATTTGGGGGATAGAGCCGGAGAGCGATGAAATAGACTGAAAAAAATCATTTCCTGAGTTATGGTTGAAGCGCCAACAGCAACGATAACAAATAAGGAAAATGATGAGTTCCTCCTCTACCACCGCTCCCCGACTGAATCGAACTATTTGTATGAATGTTTGTCAAGCACAATATTACATCATTATCCAGCAGGCAGCCCAATTCCGGATGGTATTAGACATGGTAATCATGAAATATCCCGAGCTTTTCCCCGTTGAAATCACTAACGGATACAAAATGAAGGAGATCCGATTCTCCAAAAAACTGAAATTGAAAATCAGGAGAATTGTAATAGCAGGTGTCAGTTATACCATACGACCTTCGTTTGCCATGCCCTATATGAGTGGTCTTGTAAAAGATGTTGAGAAACCGTTATTTTTGCGGAAGTTTGCAGTCCCGTTTTGGGCTTTGAGTTACTGCTTCGGTAAAAATTCCATGTATTGGTATCGCCTTGAAGCATCCCTTGGCCGACATAGTCTTGTGGGAACCACGATTAAATCCCCAGATACATTACCCCAACATGTTTCTGCTGATGAAAAGCATACTCGTCTTTTGGGAGAAAAGACCTATATTGCAACGACGGCTGGGAAAAACTGTATTTTAGGAGCCAGTGTTTCCGAAACGGCCTCCGGCAAAGACCTCCAAAAAGCTTACGGGGTATTTAAAGAGGAGGCTGAATGTATTAATCCGGGATATCAGCCAGAAACTGTCAATACCGACGGATGGCGGTCAACGCAGAAAGCCTGGAGAAAATTGTTCCCCAAGATAACTGTGTTATCCTGCTTCTTACACATATATATTGGCATACGTGATCGCTCACGCAAAAAATATAAGGAGCATTTCCTGGATATGGCGACCAGGTTATGGGACTGCTTTCGGGCAGAGTCTAAGGGGGCATTCTCACAGAGAGTTCGGAGGCTTTCCGAACATTGTCAAAATACGCAGAACGAAATCCCAGACGTAATTTCAGCCAAGATCAAGAAGCTCAAGGATAATCTTCCACAGTTTTCCGAAGCTTATGATTTTCCTGGTGCACATAGAACAAGCAACATGGTTGACCGGCTGATGCAACGGATGGACCGTCATTTATTCAGCACCAAGTATTTTCATGGCACTATGAAATCGGCCAATCTCAGTATACGTGCCTGGGCTCTTATCCAAAATTTTGCTCCACTCAATCCGTGGACGGTAAAGCAAAAGGGCCATGTGAGTTCTTTTGAAAGAGTGAACGGATTCCAATACCACGAGAATTGGCTTCAGAACCTTTTGATTTCAGCTTCATTGGGAGGCTTACGGACGGGTCCCCCAAATCCGTTATAACCAGAAAAAATCGAATGTAAATAGGAGAAACTATCTGAACCTATTAACCCATCTTTTCGAAAAAAAAATGACAAAACGCCTATTAATCTTTAGTTTTTATGGCCCTACGAAAAATTGGTTTCTATAAATACAGCATGTTACCCGAAGAGTTTTTAATCACCATGAATGTAGTGCCATAAAATTAAATAATAGTTGCTTTCCCATTGTAAATGTGCGCATAATCAGTTCCATGTATATACGAAGGACGACTATCAAAAGCCGGAAAGACGGCACACAATATTATACCTACAGGCTGGTTGAGTCTGAACGTACCGTCAAAGGGGTACGCCAGCATACCCTGCTTAATCTGGGTTCGGCCTTCTCATTGCCAAGAGAACAGTGGTCGGAACTGGCCTCACGGATTCAAGAAATAATAAGCGGTCAAGAGCCACTATTTGAGGCGCCTCAAGAAGTTGAGGAACTGGCGCAAAACTATGCTGCTCAACTTATACAGGCTAAGAAGAAAACTTCTGAGCCGACAGAGCCTGATTATTGCCAGGTGGATATTGACAGCATGGAAGTAATCCGGCCTCGTAGCATCAGCTGTGAGCATGTGGCATTAGAAGCGTTTAACGCCCTGGGCTTGGGAGAGCATCTAAAAAAGTTTGGGTTCAATGGCCCACAGTTAGCTGCGGCTACCGGTAGCATTATTGGCCGTATGTGCCGACCGGCCAGTGAACGGGCAACGCTTCATTGGCTTCAGGATATTTCAGGGTTGGGCGAGTTAATAGAGTATGATTTCGGCAAGATGAATTTATACAAAATGTATTCAGCATCTGATCAACTTCTAAAAAATAAGGATGCAATAGAGAGGCATCTATATTTACAGGAGAAGAAGCTGTTTGGGTTCCAGGAGACCATCACGTTGTATGATTTGACCAATACCTATTTCGAAGGTCAAAGTAAGCGTAACAAGCTTGGAAAGCGTGGTCATTCGAAAGAAAAGCGATCAGATTGCCCGCTGGTAACCTTAGCCCTGGTGTTGGACAGCAGTGGTTTCCCAAAATGCAGCAAAGTATTTGAGGGCAATATCAGTGAAGCCGGTACCCTGGCTAACATAATCAGTACTATGGACGCCGGACGAAAATCACATGACATGTTTGATGCTTCCAAAGCCACAATTGTTATGGATGCAGGGATTGCATCCGAAGAGAATATCAAGTGGATTAATGAAAAGGAATATCCATATATCGTTGTCAGCCGACGACGGCACAGGGAATTTGCCGAGGAAGAGTCGGTAGTGGTCAAACAGGATAAAAACGGTACCGTAAAGGTGCAAAAGGTGATTGACCCTGAAAGCAATGAGGTGCAGTTGTTCTGCCACTCTGAAAAGCGTGAAGCAAAAGAGCGGGCCATCCAGGACCGTTTTACATCAGGCTTTGAGGAGGCACTCACGTATTTGGCCTCAGGTCTTCATATCCCACGACGCATGAAAAAATACCATAAGGTGTTGGAAAAAATTGGACGCCTTAAGCAACGGTATTCAAGGGTCTCCGGTCAATACCAAATCAATGTCGTCAAAGATGAGCAAACCGACAACGCTACTAAACTAACCTGGCAACGCCAAACCGACCAGGATAACCGCAATGATCTGCCGGGCGTATATTGTTTGAGAACATCCCATAAAGATTTGGACGAGAAAACGCTGTGGCAGACGTACACAATGTTGACTGACCTGAAAGCCGTATTTCGTTCATTGAAATCGGAATTGGGCATTCGGCCGGTATTCCATCAGGTGACCGAACGTGTCACCGGGCATCTTTTTATAAGTGTTCTGGCGTACCATTTGGTTCATAGCGTTCGATATCGACTGAAACAATCACAGATTAACAGTAGTTGGTCTCAATTGAGAAATCAGCTCGAAGGCCAAAACCGGGTGACAGTTTCAATGCAATGCAAGGATGGTCAAACCGTTCATATCAGAAAAAGCACACGGCCAAAACCCAGACAACAAGAAATTTATAAAGCTTTGGAGATAAGTCTATATCCAGGACCGGTGATTAAAAATATTTTTAAACAAAAGTAGTGCCATAATCAATGGATGAAAAACAATAATTTCCGTGATTACAGTAAGTTAAAATTTATAATCGAAAACTTGGGTTAGGTCCATTCTCCATAATCTAACCATCTTCTTTCTTTCAAAAATTTTGATAGTCCCGGTATCCAGCGGCCATTATATCGAATTGTTTTTTGAGGGGGAAATTATCTAATTCCGCTTCCTGCCGCCTGATGCTGCAGCTGTAGATGGTCTTGCCGCTTTTGTTCTTCATCTTTTTTTCTTTGGAGTTCTTCCGAATAGACATCAAAGACAATGGTTTTAACGCCAAAAAAAGAAAAATTATCTTTGAGGGTTTGACCGTAATGTTTTTCGATTCTTTGTAATGCTATTTTGTTTGGCCCTGACAGGATTACACTGCCGTTCTCGATTTGAGCCACCAGGCAGGGAAGGTACTTGGCCGCTAAATTCAACTGGTCTTTAGAAATAATACTCTCTCTGATTTTTGCCCAAGAGGCAGGCTCCTGGCTGCCTTGGACTGATTCTGAATAGTGGGGTAGGGGGGGAGTATTCTTATATAATCTATCTAAGGTATGATCCGACAAATTGCCGACATTTTGTCGATCCGCGGCATGACACTCGTCATTAATCTCTATTTACAAACGTATGGTCCTTACCAACCGCACATCTAATCATAGCTCTAAATGTATTTTGTACACCTGCCGGCATTTTGCCCCCATTTATTGTTATTTTCGGGAACCATAGATCCAGATCATTCGCATAACCATGCGATATCAAACTGTAATTCATATTTTCCTTTCGAGCCGAAAAAAAGAAAATACTACACCTGTAAGCTTGACAAACTCTATTCGTTGAGTTAGCTTCTCAATATGTAATTCATATTAAGAAGCCCAAGGCTTCTGGGAGATCCTTAATGGTGCCAGCCATTAAGGATTTTCTTTTTTGGGCGGCTTATTAGCTTAAGATTGACCCTCCGCTAATTTATTTAAGGTTAACTATAACCCTTGCTTTTCCACCCTATCTTCTCCACCTCTAAGGTCTGATAATATATATGAGGTAAACTTCTTGAGAAAATGGACAGATAAGCAAGATATCCATTAAATTTTTAAATAATAAAATTGATATTCATATGTCAAGAAATATTTAATTATTATAATAAAATTAAATAAATAGGATTTTTCAGTATTGAGAAAGTTGATTTAACTACTCGAAAATCGCGAGCCACGATTATTTCAATTCATAAATATTTAAAAACCGTTATTTCCGTTTATTTTTCTTTAATTAACTTTATTTTTCTTTAAAAATCTGAAAATGAACAAAAATAAATGAAAATGAAGATTATTATATGAGGGTAGGGGGGCAGGACATGCAAAGTAGGCCCACTTTTTCAAAGAGGTCTACTTTGCGTCCTGCCTTATTCGCTCTGCTCAACGGAAACTTATTCACTCTGTTCAACGTAACTATCTAAAATTCCAAAAAAACATTTGCGTATCAACATAAGACAGATCATAATAGATCACTCCATGCGAAGCCTTTTGTTACCATTATTTAGTATCTGAGGAGTAGCTTCTATGTTTGTATTTTGAACCACCACCTTTTGTGCTAAAAAATTTTTATGGAAATCCACGATTATAAAATTTTTTGGTCGGTTTTTTTTGAAGGATTTTTTAGAAACAAGCATCGCTTGCTGTTTAAAAAAAATGTATGGATTGTGATAAGTGAAATAATTAGTTTTGGGTGAAATTTTTGTAACTTCATAACAAATCGTTATAAATATTAATTTTTATTAATACCAAATTTTTTGGTCCTATTGAAACAGCTTATTCATAGGTTTTTTGGACCGATATCACTTTGGCATAAAATCATAATAATTTGAATTATTAGTACTTGGTATGAATTCTGCTGTATTTGGGTGCTACATGGCTTTAATGCTTTGCAGTGTATTGGTTTAACACTATTTTTATTGAGACGTTACATATTTTCTACGATGGAATCTGAAATCACTAAACTTTTGGAGGTTCTTTAGGGCGCATTCCCATTTTCCCGGTTTGAAAAAAGCCTATCTTTGAGAACAAAAAACGTGATAGTTTCTGTTCGCTGAGACGACTATAAAAATGGACTGTGCTGATGAAAAAAGCTGAAGATTGCAATACTGTTGAGGAAGTCTATGCTTGCCTGAAAGAACTGGAAGACGATCCGAGGTTGGTTCGCAATGCTCAAGAATTGGAGCAGGTAGAACGTGAAATACTTGGGTATACGAATCGACTGAGTGCCTTGCTTTTAAAAAAAGCATCCAGGGCTCATTAAATTCCTATGATCAGGTCGATCAAGAAAAAGAATTGATGTCCAGCTGGCCGGGCCGGATGAAAAGCGAAGGGCTTGAGACCGTTTCGATTCAGTGTTGTACAGGTAGTTCTGTTGATGTTCGTGTTCGATATTATCGGCGATCCTGTGACCGTCGAAATCGAAAAAGATATAAAGGTGCCTACGCCGGTTTAATCCTTCTTGGAATCCATGATCGCTGCTCACCAGCTTTGGCTTCTATGGTGAGTGCCTGGTCGGCCTTATTGAGTTCTTTTGAAGAAGTCCGTCAAGTGCTTTGTGATCATGGTATGGTGTTGGATATAAAGGTTATCCGTAAACTCACCTATCGTTACGCAGAACGGGCCCGAGCCGAGCAACAAGCGGGGCGAATCCCACTAAATGAGAGAGATTCACTTGAAGGGCGACGGGTGGTTATAAGCACCGATGGTGGACGCACACGGTTAAGAGAGAAGAAAAGAGGTCCCAAAACCCCAAAAAATAGAACCCGATTTCGTGGGGCGTGGCGAGAACCCAAACTTTTGATTATTTATGTGGTGGATGCCCAGGGAAAACAAGAAAAAAGCTTCTCACCATTTATTGATGGCAGTTTCAGCGGTCCGGATGGCATATTCCTCCTGTTAAAGGGGTATTTGAACGCCCTTCATATCCAGAAGTCCGATAAAATACTGTTTGTTGCAGATGGAGCACATTGGATTTGGAACCGGATCCCCGGACTGATCAAAGCATTGGGTTTGGCTCCTCAGCGAGTATATGAACTTCTTGATTTTTACCATGCCGTGGAGCATTTGGGTAAAGTATCAGCCCTAAAGAAGACCTGGTCATCCAAGGAGCGCAAACGCTGGGTGTCAAAACAGCGGGGCTTCCTGCTGAAAGGAAAAGCCGCTGACGTAGTACAGGCCGTCCAGACACTTTGTCGAGGCAGAAACAGTAAGGCTATTAAGACGGAACGGGATTATTTTGTGCGCAATGAAAGACGGCTTGATTTCCCAACTGTAAAAGCGTTGAATTTACCTATTGGCAGCGGTGCTATTGAAAGTTCAATTCGTAGGGTGGTGAATTTACGTCTGAAAGGTCCATGCACTTTTTGGTATCGGGAAAATGCAGAAAAAATGATTATGCTACGATCATACTTTAAAGCAGGGCGTTGGGATTGTTTGAAACTCATGGCAACCACGCACAATCCAATGCCGGCGGCATGACCGGGAAAATGGGAATGCGCCCGTTCTTTATGTCGTTTTAAAAATAATTGAAACGTCAGTTGATGAAGATTCCCCTGATCTTAGCCATGATGTCAGGGATAGATTTGTAGATATCCAATTAAAATTTGATAGTGTTGCTAAATTGTTCAATTATCAACAATTTAATGGTCGGGAGTTTTTAAGAGCCGTGAATATAGTCAAGAATAGTGGTTATGCTTCAATTTCCGAATTATCCAGGAAACTGGGAATTATTTACAAACAATCCGTAGAGCTGATTAATGAAATGGAACGACAGGGAATTGTCAAGACTATTGACCAGGAAACGCCCGCTCAAGGTATTAGAGCTTATAATTATGGTTATAAGCAAAACGAATAGTATTTATTTCCGGGCTTTGAGTATATTTCCTTCAATGTCACCGGGTTCCCGGCCATCCACATACCGCCTTCGGCGCTTGTGAACACTCTGCTCTGAAACATAAGACTTGCGTAGGAATAGACCGTTATGATTCTTGATGACTATCTGATTGTTCTGGAAGCTGAAAAAGGGTATTCTGCCCATACGCTTCGTGCCTATTTTACGGATATAAGAAGCTTTATCCTTTTTTATCTGGAGACTTGCAACTACCGGGACGAAAATTGGCAACAGGCCTTTGAAAAAACGGCCCGACAGGTAGACAAAATGATCGTGCGCAGATATCTTGCCGCCCAGACTGCCTTGAAAAAAAGTAAAAAAACCCTTTCAAGGCGTCTATCCGCATTAAAATCTTTTTTTAATTACCTGGTCAGATCAGGGCTCATCACGCTAAATCCTGCTGATGCCATCCCTTTTCCAAAACTTGAGAAAGCCCTTCCCAAGGCTATGAAAATTGATGACATTTTCAGGCTGCTGGACACTATGAAAAGAGATACCTGGAAGGACAGGCGCAATCTTGCCATGTTTGAGACCTTTTATTCCACGGGCATGCGAATCGGTGAGCTTCACATGCTCAACATCCAGGATATTGATTTTAATGCCGGATTGATCCGGGTACTGGGCAAGGGAAATAAAACGCGCATCATACCAGTGGGTAAAAGTGCCCTTGATGCCATCCAAAGCTACCGCGCTGATCTTAAGAAAAATTATTCTGCCGTGTTTTTAAATAAAAATTTTGGAAGGCTTGGCAGGCGGTCCATTCGACGTATTATGGATCAGGTGGTCTTGGAATGCGGGTTAGGCCTAAAAATATCACCCCACACCTTACGGCATACCTTTGCCACCCATATGTTGGATTCCGGTGCAGATCTTCGAGGTATTCAGGAAATATTGGGCCATGCCAGCCTGTCTACCACCCAGGTGTACACTCATGTGAGCATGGATCGCCTGATGGCGGTGTACGACAAAGCCCATCCACGAAACTAGGGAGATTGGATTTAATTATCCATTGTCAATGTTTAATGATAACAGCATATTTTTGATCAAGCTTAGGGATTGCGGCTGTGTTTGGTCATCCTTTAAAACAATCCACAACAGAATCACCTGCGATTATTTGATAATCCTGTTTTCTAAATTTTTGCTTAATTTTAAGCCCCTTAGCATATTTTATTCTGCATTTATTCTGAAAAATATGTATTTTATTCTGAAATTTTCCACTGAGGGGCTTTTTAAAGCCTTCACTTTGAATTTTTCCTGATCTTGGAAGTTTCCGTAAGAAAATTGGCATTTTTTTTTGTTCATTATCCAAAACATTGTTTAATTTATCCAGAAGCAATTTATCGATCTCTTCAACTAAAAATGAAATGGGGTGACCATATGAGTTCTGCATCAGTTAGATATTTTATTATCACAGATGAATCCGAAATTCTCCGCGTCTCAATCAATAAATTCCAACGTCTGATAGAAGCAACAAGTGAGGAAAAATTAGAAAGATTTGCCGGAAAGCGTGTGCGTGTTGCAGAAATTTGTGTAAAGCTTGAGAACCGACAGCCAATTGAGGTTATACGTGCTATTTATTATTATTGGCACGTCAATGAAAAAGGCGTCCTTGATGAAGAGTTTTTAATAAAAAGTCGCGATATTGTATTCGCTGCAGGTGATGAGATCACCAGCATGTTCACAGAAAAGAAACAAGGAAATGTAATAAATGCACAGCAGGAATTTGCAAAAAGGCAACGAGATCATGCTGTATGGTGGAAACCTGATATGCAACTTGAACGTAATATCTTAGATGCGTCTATCGATGAGTTTAAGTGTAAAAGATTATAATTATATAGGGTGAAAAGTATAATGACTGGCGGACAAAATAGAACGCAAATCAAAACCGGACAAACCGTATCCATTGTATTAAAAAAAGACCAAAAAACGGGCGTCCTGACCCAAGGCGTCGTAAAAAATATTTTAACAAAATCGTCTTTTCATCCCCATGGCATAAAAGTCCGATTGGAAAATGGCCTTGTTGGCAGGGTTAAGATCATTCACGATTAAAAATTCAGATTCACCATGTATTTTAAAGTCACATATTCAGCCATTTATAACTGGAAGGGTTCAGGGACCGAACGGGAACAGAACGATCCAAGCCTTATTTCATTTTGACATTTGATCATTGCTCAATCGGTTCTTGTTTAGTCAGAAGGGTAAAAGGTATTTATTGTTCGGACAAGATCTGCACGGTCCTTTTAATGACGGTTTTTTATCCAATTTACAGGATTATCAATTGTCTATGCAAAAATTGTTAGATCTGAGTGCAGACATTCTATGCGAAGGTCATCTTGGGATTTTTCAACCAGCTGATGAAGTCAAACAGTATATTGAAACACACAAATTTAAGAATCAGCCGTAGGTACAGTAATGAACGAAAAAACGAAAACCATCAGGCAGGAAATTATAAATCACCTTGCAAGTGGTCCCATGACTGTAGGGGATATTTCACAATCTGTTGGTATTATGGAGAAGGATGTTGTCCATCATTTAGAATGCATAGATAAAACTGTCCAGACCCAATGACCAGCTTTAAAAAGTGTAACGCTTATCCCCGATATTCATAACGAAATAATGTAACGGCCAGATACCCCGCCGCCATACCCCGCCAAGAAAATCATAAAATCATACCCCGCATGCCTATCCCGCCGATAGACCCCGCCGTTGATTCATTCAAAATTTGCTACATATAATCTCCCTGATTCGAATCTTGGAGAAAAATGATGGCAAAGAATTCTCGTGGAAAACGCCCTTGTTCTATTTGCCGAAAATGGTTTGCTCCTGATGTAAGACAAAAAGGCAGGCAGAGAACATGTAGCCCGGTTTGCCAAAATGAGCTTCATCGAAGGCAATGTGAAAACTGGAACAGGAAAAATAAAGCTGTCTCCAAAAATAATTATCTGGCAAAAAAGCTTGAAGAGGCAGAGAACCTTCAAACATCCGGAAAATTGCCTGTTCTACCATTGGAAGTTATTGAAATAGAATACGGTATCAAGCCGGCAATTATCGCCCAATACCTGGTCACCCAGGTTATCAGCCACACCAAAGAAAAAATTCGAGAATTCCCATAAACGCCTCTGACTAATCGAATATTGATTTCAAGAGACATGATTGGAGTAACTTCTTGTAATATTAGGATATATGAACATACTAATCGGATTTTGATTCTAAGAGACATCATGTGCGTAAGTTATTGATAATATATATGGATACAAACAGAGTAATCAGCATCCCAGTTCAAGAGGCAACTGACAACCGACCCTGGCCGGTGATATAAAAAGGCATCTGAAATTCTAAAAATAAGGAGATGTCTCATGGCGCACAGGTTTTCATCACGGGAATTATTTGAACTGAGGAACAATATCCCTGTGGATATGCTGATCAGGGATCATTTACAGATTCCATCTAAAATCAGGGATGGCTATTTCCGTTTTCTATGCCCTCTGTGCAATGAATTTCAAACGGCTGTAAATTCAACCACGAACCTGGCCAGGTGCTTCCGGTGCGAAAAAAACTTTAACACCATCGACCTTGTCATGAAAATCAAGGGATATGGATTCCGGGACAGCGTCCTGTTTTTGAAGCAGATAAATACTGCCCACCAGGTTCCGGCATCAAAGATAGCTGCCTTGGTCGCTGCAATCGGCAAACCCATGCCGGGAGGGCAATGAGTATGAAACGGTTGGCCAAGCTTGAAACCCTGATTGCCCGGAATCAGGAGTGTTTTTCCAAAATCGGCAAGGCCTTGAAAGAAATTCGTGACAATCGTTTGTATAAGCAGGCTCTGTTTGAATCATTCGAAACATATACCAGGGCGCGATGGGATATGGGAAAATCCCATGCTTACCGCCTGATCAAATTTTATGAAGTCATCTATAATCTGTCCCCAATTGGGGACAGATTACCGGCCAACGAATCCCAGGCACGGCCTCTTACTCAACTGGATTCCATAGAACAGCGCCAACTTTGGAAGGAGATTATAGAAAGCGGCATGGAGTTAACCGCGCGTAACATCAAAAAATTTATCGACTCCCGAAAAACGGCATCGGTAACCAAACCGGATCTGACGGATCAAATTTCGAATGAATACATGGCTGTTGTAAAGGCAATGCTTGAACAGGTCCGTGTGGCACAGCATGATCATTGGCAGCAGACCTCTCGCCCGGCTGCATTGTTGTGGCATCGGGTCATACACGAAAAGATTGTATCAACGGGGGCAGATAATGGATGACCTGAGCATTGACGACCGCTTCCATTTACTGCTGCATAAAAAAATCATGAATAAAATCGGATCTGCCAAGAGAAGATCCAAAAAATATTACAAGGACCAGTACAAGAAAACCGGGATTATCCCGGTACCCCTTTTGCTGGTTGAAAAAGGAATTATGGATGGCCGCAAGTGCAGCGGGCGCCCCAAGGTTATAGACGAGCAAACAAAAAGGCGGTTTATTGAAATGGTCAAGGCGTCATGCGATCCGTCATCTCAGGGGTTCATTTTTATCACCCGAAGAGCCAGGACCATTAAAAATTACCACTGCTGGCTCGAGGAAGAGTTGGGTAAAACAATCAGCCTTCCGGCACTTCGGCGATGCGCCAAAAGGGAGAATCTCAAATTTTATCTGGAAAAAGAGGACGATCAGGAGCCGTCACCGGCACGTTATAGCTTCAAATCGGTTCCGGTGTTTGCCTTGATCCAGGTTGACGGTTGCAAGTTCCAATATTTAAGAATCAGAGATGAACGTGGAAACTGGCAGAAACCGCAGGTGATTGAAATATTTGATACCGGTTCCAGGAAGCTGTTCATCCTGGAATTCTATTTTACCGAAAGTAATCTGAACTCTGTGGACCTTTTTACCCGTTTTTTGTTATGCACCCCTTTTCCTTTGAAAACAATCGGCATCAGGCCCGACCAGGCAAAGGGATTTTTAAATTTAAAGCGACCCATTAATGCCATGAACCTTGCGCATTCTACGCCAGGCGGTTTTTATTTAGCGCCGGATTTTTCAAGGGCGCATTCACCAAAAGATAAGGCGCACCTGGAATCTTCACACCGGAGCCTGCATAATTTTGAAATACGGATTATCAAAGCCTTTGAGGACAGGATTGTGAAAACCGTTACCGAGTATAACTTCAAACGGGGAAGAAAGGAAAAAGTTACTGTAACCCTTCTTGATATCACCCTTGATGAATTGAGGAGCAGCACTGTGCTCCGCCAATACCGAGACGAACATAATCATACACAACATTATTTTACTGAAGACGGCGTGGTCAGTGCCTGGGTGCCGGCACAGAAGTTTGATAATTTTTTGTCAAACCAGGCAGACACCCTGAACTTTATCCCGGAGCAGGTTCAAGAATATATGAAATATGGTTACAGAAAAATCAAAGCCACCGTATCCAAGAACAGAACCATCCGCCATGACAAACGCGATTTTTATGTGACCAGTGGTGCAGACCGGTTCAGCAAGCATAAAAGTACGTCGGTAAAGATATCCAGATACAGGGACAAACTTTTTATCTTTGAGCCCAGTGAAGACGGCATACTTCTGGGCGAAGCCATTGCAAAAAAGCCGTTTGACAGGCCACCTGCACCAGTGCCTGCTCCTGAGCCCGACGAACTCGACACTATTATCGCTCTTTTGGAAAAGCACAATATGGCCGTTGATCGGCCTATTTTAATCGAAATTTACCATAAAGGCCTTTCCCTGGCCCGGGCGGAGCAAGTACTTCATCATAATCAATCAAGGTACGCAGATTACATGAAAAAAATGGACCAGCCTGAGGAACGTAAAAAACAGGCTTTGTTCAATGCATTTATGCTTGATTGCCAAAAATCGTTAACTACGAATCGAGTGGCGACTTATGCATCCCTCGGAGATATGACATGAAAGAGGATTTTATCAGTGATAAACGAAGAGTCTCATACCTGTCTGCCACTTATAATAGGATATACAGGGGCCAAAGCGTACTCATTGAAGGAGATTTTGGCGCAGGAAAAACTCGTTTTTTAAAATTGCTGCGGCCTAAAAAGCTCCATGCCGTATGGGTCGAGTCTCTGTTCAACATCCATGAAACCCTGGCATCCATACTCAAGGAATTGAATTATGAGGCCACCGCCACCTACCGCCGGACTCCCCAGTACCTGAAAACGATCTGCAACCTATCCAATTGTTTTATCATCATAGATGAAGCCAATGACCTGGACTCCCGGGTCTGGCCATATCTCAAACGAATTATTGATGCCGGTGTTCCCATCGTATTTGCAGGGCTCCCAAAGGTCAGAACCCATCTGAGCCGGAATCATCCCGATATACTCAGCCGGCTCAAAACTCTGATTTTATACCCCATAGAGGTCGAAGACTTCATCGAAAAATACAAAGATATCCAGCAGGAAGCCGTTGAACAAATTTATATGGCCGTCAAAGGCGACATGAGAAAATTTAAAGAAATCTGTACAGACTGCCAGGACAGGGCAAAGGAGTTGAATCACAACTTTGTTGATATCAACCTTGCTCTGGAATTTATATCCGATCTCCCTCCCCAGTAATCCTTATCACAATTTATCTGTACGAACAGGCCACCTTTGGTTACGCCGAGGATGGCCTGGTGGTGTCTCTTTCTTATATTAAGGATGCCGCTTGATGCTTGTTCTACCTTTAAAATTTTGAAACCACAGATCATTTTTGATTTTTTAGTGTACCGTTACATTATTTTGTAACTTCGTTTTTGATGGCACTTTCGTTTAACTCACTTAAATCACATTGAAAATATATGGTTCTTGTTTGGTGAGGCAAGCCTCAACACCGTTACAGTATTTGAAGCTCGTCAAACCATGCCGGCAATAGCTTCTCCGGCACTGATATTTTCCTTCTCATCTTTTGGTATGCGAGAGTCAATCATTTCGATGATTTTCAAATCCTTGATAACGCCAGCAACAATACCCAAGTGGTCAATACGTTCTACTTTAACAGTTTCCAATGTTTGGTGTTTGGCCCTCTGCTTGTGTTGATTATGATGGTGCAAAGAGGGTATATTCAAATTTTTTAAAATTCAACTGCTCAATGTCGATATCAGTATTTCACTTGTTGAAATTATGTATGCTGTCCCCCCGAATTCCTGAATTTGATTATTGGCAGACAACAGCTTTTGTTTTAAATTTTTCAAAAAAAGCTACTTAAAACCACCAAACAAGCTAAAAATGCCATGTTTAAAAAAGCAATCGACCTCTTTAAAACCAATTTGAGTTAAAGCTTGTAGTTGAGAATCAAGTGTATCCGGTAGATTGTCTGTATGGGCGCATTCCCATTTTCCCGGTTTGAAAAAAGCCTATCTTTGAGAACAAAAAACATGATAGCTTCTACTCGCTGAGACGACTATAAAAATGGACTGTGCTGATGAAAAAAGCTGAAGATTGCAATACTGTTGAGGAAGTCTATGCCTGCCTGAAAGAACTGGAGGACGATCCGAGGTTGGTTCGCAATGCTCAAGAATTGGAGCAGGTAGAACGTGAAATACTTGGGTATACGAATAGACTGAGCGCCTTGCTTTTAAAAAAAGCATCCAAGGCTCATTAAATTCCTATGATCAGGTCGATCAAGAAAAAGAATTGATGTCCAGCTGGCCGGGCCGGATGAAAAGCGAAGGGCTTGAGACCGTTTCGATTCAGTGTTGTACAGGTAGTTCAGTTGATGTTCGTGTTCGATATTATCGACGATCCTGTGATCGTCGAAATCGAAAAAGGTATAAAGGCGCCTACGCCGGTTTAATCCTTCTTGGAATCCATGATCGCTGCTCACCAGCTTTGGCTTCTATGGTGAGTGCCTGGTCGGCCTTATTGAGTTCTTTTGAAGAAGTCCGTCAAGTGCTTTGTAATCATGGTATGATGTTGGATATAAAGGTTATCCGTAAACTCACCTATCGGTACGCAGAACGGGCCCGAGCCGAACAACAAGCAGGTCGAATTCCAATAAAGCAGAGAGATTCACTTGAAGGGCGACGGGTGGTTATAAGCACCGATGGTGGACGCACACGGTTAAGAGAGAAGAAAAGAGGTCCCAAAACTCCAAAAAATAGAACCCGCTTTCGTGGGGCGTGGCGAGAACCCAAACTTTTGATTATTTATGTGGTGGACGCCCAGGGAAAACAAGAACAAAGCTTCTCTCCATTTATTGATGGTAGTTTCAGCGGTCCGGATGGCGTATTCCTCTTGCTAAAGGGGTATTTGAACGCCCTTCATATCCAGGAGTCTGACAAAATACTGTTTGTTGCAGATGGCGCACATTGGATTTGGAACCGAATTCCCGGACTGATCAAAGCATTGGGTTTGGCACCGCAGCGAGTATATGAACTTCTTGATTTTTACCATGCAGTGGAGCATTTGGGTACAGTCTCAGGCCTAAAGAAGACTTGGTCATCCAAAGAGCGCAAACGCTGGGTATCAAAACAGCGGGGTTTCTTGCTGAAAGGAAAAGCCGCGGAGGTAGTCCAGGCCGTCCAGAAACTTTGTCGAGGCAGAAACAGTAAGGCTATTAAGACGGAACGGGATTATTTTGTACGCAATGAAAGACGGCTTGATTTCCCAACTGTAAAAGCGTTGAATTTACCTATTGGCAGCGGTGCTATTGAAAGTTCAATTCGTAGGGTGGTGAATTTACGTCTGAAAGGTCCATGCACTTTTTGGTATCGGGAAAATGCAGAAAAAATGATTATGCTACGATCATACTTTAAAGCAGGGCGTTGGAATTGTTTGAAACTCATGGCAACCACGCATAATCCAATGCCAGCAGCATGACCGGGAAAATGGGAATGCGCCCGTCTGTATTCTTTTTGTATTGGTCTGGAATTCCAAGTAAGTTTTCGCTCATTTCTTTGCTTGGATGTTCTCTGATCCATTGACGCCAGAGTGCCAAAAACCAATTTTCAATTTTTGTAGAAACCGGGGCAACAACATCATAATGAACAAAGCATCCACCTGGAGATAAAAGTTTATATATGTGCGAATATAAGAGAGTTTTCTCTTCCAATGGTAGATGGTGAATAGCCAATGAAGAATAAACAAAATCATAATTTTGGTTCAGCAACTCACTGGAAAATAAATTATGGAAGCTCGCCTGGATAAAATTGATATTTGCCTTTTTTCCTAAACGTTTTTGGGCCGCTTCAAGCATTTCATTTGAGCCATCTACAAGTGTTATGCTTTTGGGGGAAAATGTTTTTAATAATTCTTCTATAAACAAACCATCTCCACAGCCAAGGTCTAATAAAGGGTGTTGGAATCAATCAAATTTTCAACTGAGTCTAAACTGCCTACGCGCTTGAATTTCGATTTTTTAAGACCCGGTAGTCCATTTCTATCGTTATAAAATCTGAAATTTGTTTTTTGCCGCAATTTTTATGTTAGATAGTGGCCTTGCTTATACTTCAGATACAACGGTATTAACTGAATCAATCGGTTCAAAAAAATCAGCATTGAAATTAAATTCTATCCTGTTGAGGCAAACAACTCCTTTTGTTTATTATCTTTTTTCTGCGGTTTATGTCTTGTCCCAGCCATTTCAATCAACAATGTTACAATTGTCGTCAATACTGATCGGACAACTACACCATGCTGGCTTCTCACTCTCGTCTGTTCAAGGCCTTCTCTTTTTTTCATCAAATTGAAAGGCCGTTCGCAGTTCTTTCGAATTTCGATTGCTGATTGCGACCCGTTATGAAAAGTTGGCATTGGCTGGAAATGACCGTTATCAAAACCAATTATTCTCGATTTAGGGCAACTTGATGCAAACATACATTCGCCGGGCGTTGCTCCACACCTAAATTCATGGCCATCCAGTGTTGTACCCAGATAATCCATTGGAATTTCACAAGAATCATTGCAGGTAACTCTCACCGGAGATTGCAATACATTCTCGGGCAATTTCGCTTGCTCCGATGCAGGGGCCACGACATAGACACCTGTTTCATTGAGAACCGAACCATCACTATCGTGGTAAGCCTGGTCTGCGGTTATCAATTTAATATCAATGCCTAATGCTTGAGCAAGCTTGATCAATGGTTTCAGAAACAGGCTGTCGTGATGATTCGCTGCCCCCACAAGGGATACCAATGGAAAGCTATGGCCGTTTGTGGGATTAATAGCGGTTAGTGTATGCATCCGGTATCCAATGACATAATGCGACTTATCCCTTTTGTTCCGGCGTTTCCCACAATCACAGTCCAGATCGGAATAAATTCGTACTTTTTTGCCGTTGATTTCAATGGCGCAAAGGGGATAATTGACTTCGGACGGCAGTTCACTGGAATCAACACCATGAATAACGGTATTCTCAAGACAACCCGATTTATAAAAATGGTGGAGGAAATATACCAGGACGTTCATCAATTGATTAAATTTCAGGTCGCTCCGGAAATGACATAATTCAGTATGATCTACCTGTTTTTTAGCCTTTAACGACAACCGAATAAAACGCCTGTTTTGCTTTCGCTCTTTGCCAAAATATTCATCGCTGCAAAATTTCCTGTAACTGATTTCAGGATATTTGATAATTTTTAACAGCTCCATCCGAAATAATTGGTAGGGCTGAATATCCCTGTGTGCAGCGGAGTAACCATCGGGCGCGATCAAGCTATTGATAAGCTGGTCATCTATGAGTTGGTCAATAAACTGCAATTCCTGATCTACAATTTCAGGGTATGGCTTTTTCAGGGTGTCAAAATTAAACAGGTTATCGGAATGAAAATTCTCAATGTAAGATGCCATTTCAGGAAGACTACGAATGCCTGCTGTAGGGGATTGAGCTTCAATACCTATGAGGTCCTCGATGGGGATGTCCAGAGATTGAGAATAATCGTATTGCTCCACAATCTCCATCATGATTTGTTCTGTCAGTTCTTTTTTGGACGCCCTTGTCATCGTTTTCCAGTTCGGAAAACTCTTTTTTAATTGCTTTGTGATGAGCCGCCTGATATTTTTTCTATGCATAAAGCCTCTGTGGCGTTGTTTTCTTTTGTGTTTGGTCGCTTGAAAGTACAACTAAACAGAGGCTTTTTCAACTCCTAACAAACTGAAAATATGTCTGATTTTATTAAATTTAGGTGGTCGATTTCAACACCCTTTAATACATTATTTTCGCTTTTTGCATCAAAAAAATAGGCGTAGAGGGATTTTGTAATTTCAATAAATTCACGGCGGAAAGGGAGGTAAATGTTTGCTTTATCTATGTAATTCTGAGAAAATTTACTATTAGTCCATCGAGATTCTTCAAATTTTGACATTGATATTGCCTATAGTTGCTTTGCATGCTGAAAAATAGTGGTGAGTCCGCTTGATAGGAACTCAATGCGAATTTACCTGAAAGGAACTTTTAAAACTAAAGCCCTTATGTAAAAAAGGCCCCCGGGTTCCCAGTCAAAGTGCGATGATATGTTAGCGCTTCAAACTTTCAAATTGAAACCCAGATTTATTTCACTTGCCGGACGGCCACCTCTTACCCCCCAATTATTCAACTCCGGCTCATGTAAAACGATTGCCGCATCGTTATCTTGGTAACCAAGTGTTTTTAAATGATCAAAAATTAATTTGTACAACTTCTTTTTTGCTTCGAAAGACCTACCAGGCAAAATTGAGGTGGTAGGGTAATTGTGGACACTTCTCTAAGAGTGGGTTAATAATCCACACGGAGGTGTCAAATGAAGAAAGACAGAAAGAAGTATGCACCTGAATTCAAAGAAGAAGCAGTTAAACTGATAACCGAACAGGGATATCAGATTACCGAGGCAGCCCGAAATCTCGGAGTCAATCCAACCATGCTGGGTCGCTGGAAACGTGAGATTGAAGGTAGTGGAGAGAGTGCCACTGGTTTACAAGGAAGTGTGGCAATGAAGGCAGAGTTGAGCCGTCTTCGAAAAGAAAACAACCGTTTGAAGATGGAACGTGAAATCTTAAAAAAGGCAGCAGCCTTCTTCGCGAAAGAAATGAGCTGAAGTATCAATTCGTTGATGCTGAGAGGAAGGCTTACCCAGTAGCTCTGATATGTATTGTCATGCTCATATCCCGGAGTGGATATTATGCCTGGCGTAAATGTAAAAAATCATTGAGGCAGAGGGAAGTAGAGACACTAATTCCTATTGTTAAAGCGGCTCATCAAGCATCAAGGGGTACCTATGGCGCCCGCCGGATTGCAGAAGAGATAAAAGCATCCGGCAGTCCTTGCGGGCGGTACAAAGCTGGGTCATTGATGAAAATGGCCGGTGTTGCCGCCAAGCAGAAAAAGAAATTTAAAGCGACGACAGACAGCAAACACAATTTGCCAGTTGCATCGAATTTACTGACCAGACAGTTTGAAGTTGTCGAAGCGGACAAGGTTTATGTCTCTGACATTACATACATTTGGACCCACGAAGGGTGGTTGTATTTGGCCGTCGTTATAGACCTTTTTTCACGCCGGGTTGTCGGCTGGTCCCTGAGTAATCGAATGACCACAAAGTTGATCATGGATGCCCTGCACATGGCAATCAGGCGTCGAATGCCTGCCCCTGGCCTGCTATTTCATTCAGACAGGGGAAGTCAGTATTGCAGTAAAAACTTCCAGAAAATGTTGAATACCCTTGGGATGGTTAGCAGCATGAGCCGGAAAGGGAATTGCTGGGACAATGCCGTGGCAGAGAGCTTTTTCGGTAGTTTGAAGACTGAGAGGGTCTTTTTTACAAACTACATGACCCGAGAAGAAGCCCGGAGAGACATCATTGATTACATCGAAATGTTTTACAATTGCAACAGACGTCATTCCTATTTGGGGTATATCAGTCCAAAAGAATTTGAAAAACTGTGGTTTTTAGAAAAAGCCGCTTAACAAAGTGCCCACTTTTACTTGACCAGGTCAATCACAATTTATCTGTACGAACAGGCCACCTTTGGTTACGCCGAGGATGGCCTGGTGGTGTCTCTTTCTTATATTAAGGATGCCGCTTGATGCTTGTTCTACCTTTAAAATTTTGAAACCACAGATCATTTTTGATTTTTTAGTGTACCGTTACATTATTTTGTAACTTCGTTTTTGATGGCACTTTCGTTTAACTCACTTAAATCACATTGAAAATATATGCTTCTTGTTTGGTGGGGCAAGCCTCAACACCGTTACAGTATTTGAAGCTCGTCAAATGTTTTAATTGCTGAGCCTTGCGATAAAGCTTCTTGAAACATCTGATATTATAATCGGATTGCCGCCATGTGGTCATTCTTAGGCCTTTACAGATAACTGCAACAAGTTGAATCATCTTACGAACGGCATCAAAAAGCAGGTTAATATCTGTGGGGTAATGGACATCCGTTTCGAGAACGAATGAATCACACCGTCCCGCCAACGCCTGGTCTTTTTCTTTAACCAGAAGCTTATGGCCGGATTTTACAACGATGGTGTTGATTTTATCTAAAATTTCAGGCGTTAAGAGTTTAATATTGTCCTTCAATGTTTGGAGTGGGTATGCTTTGGTTTTGTCCATCAAGCCATGACCGAGCATCTGCCGTATGGTATTGTGATTGTTTACGATATCCTGGAGTTTATCATAATCCCAGTTACAATTGAGGCGAATGGTGCCCATCACAAGAATTTTCCATAACTCCATTCCCGGGCGGCCGTTTTTTGAATTAACATTGTCCGGAATCATCGTTTCAAGAATATCGAAAACTTTTAGGCGCAGCTCTTTCACGCAATAAATGTGTTGCAGGCCTAAAAGAAGTTTTGGAATTTCATCCTTGGCTCTCATATCAATTTTAATTTGGTCAATTGGTGTTTGTCCAAATGTCATCTGTGGCTCAATTGTTTTACGCAAAATAACCTCGAAGTTTTTGGGCATTGTGCCAATTATAAATAGATCGTTTATCTATATTGTTGGCTATATACGTAATTATTACAGTGACTTATTATATATGATCCACTCAAACAAGTACAGTAGTTTTTAAGTAAATTAGTAATAATTTCAAGTCATTATAGCAACCAAAAGAGCCTAAAATAGGGCCGCTCGAATTTTTCGGTCAACCACTATTTAAACAAATTTTAAATTTTGCAAGAGAACCTGTCCTTTTTCGTGTGAATTGCTTTTTTAATGAATTAACCTTCTTTCCCAGTTCTTGCTCATCAGGCTGTGAAATTGTCAATTGCATTTCAGCCATTTGTCTATAATCGAAGCCCTGTAAATGCATTCGGATCAAGTCCGCATCTTTGGGTGAAACATCTTCTAATATCAATAAAGCCTCATTGATTATTCTCTTTTTGTCATCATCAAGTATTCTATCCTCAGGGGAAGGATTGTTATCTTTTTCTTGTAAGACTTTTGTAGCGTTATCCTCTAAATAGTCTTTTTTTGAATTTTCCCTGAGGTATGAACGATTATCATCAATGATACGCCTGAATAAAATTTTTATTAAATAAGATTTAAGAGAGGCTTGGGCTTTATAATTGCAAATGGCATTAGCGTTCAGTAATTCGACCCAAAAATTCGACAAAATAGACTCAGCTTGATTCAGGTCATTACTGTAAAGTCGCTTTTTGGCTATGCCAACAAACATTTTTTGAAATTTATAGAAAAGTTCATGAATGGCCTTCTTATTCTTATTGAGTAATTCCTGACAAATTTTTTGAGCGAGATGAAAATCTTCCAAATAAGGATTGTTTTTTAACATATATAGTTTCTGTTAATTATGATGTTCCTGTAAAGAGCCAGGTAGTCAATATTAAACCGTCTGCGAGCTGAAATTATATTATCTCATCTATATCGTTAGGATCTCACCTGTCAACATCTTGTTTTTATTTTTAGGCACTGAACCATCCTAAAAGCCTCTAATTGTAACACTCTGCGTTGTGTTAGAGATGATCATTAATTCAGAAATTATACATTTTTTTTAATATTCTTCAAAAAGAAGTCACTTTTATTTTCTCTCAACGACTGCGCTAACAAACACAGAGAAAGAGAACATATATTTGAATCTTCTTTCGCTATGTTTCAGGCCCTTAAGGGAACCCAGATCCATTAATTTTTTTTAGCAAGGAGAAAACACAATGAGAAACGTTACAGCTTCTAACCAGGCAGAAATTAAGATCGAACAATTAATCAAGGACCCAAACCATCCGAGACTAACGTCCGGCAATCTGGAATCATTAATCTCAAGTATCCGGCATGATGGACTGATGACTCCGGTTTCCATAGCGAAGGTGTCCGATGATAAGTATCATGTTTTTGAAGGCTGGAGACGAGTTGAAGCCCTGAAGGCAATGGGGCAGACTGAAGTTGCCTGCATTCTTTACGAAAACCTTAAAGATGCGGACACCGCTCATAAATCCTTCATCTTGAACACGGAACGCAGCCAGCTGAGCGAAATTGAAATCGCCCTGCACATTAAAAAAATGCGCGATGATTTTGGTTACTCCTTCCGGGATCTTGAAATCATGGGTTACGGTTCAAGCGCCAACATTTCCAAACAAGTCAAGCTCCTTGATCTGTCCAAAGAGGTCCAGGGACTGATTGCATCCGGCAGTCTATCAAAGGCCCATGGTACAGAGCTTCTGAAACTTGGTGATCCGAAAAAGATGACCCGTATGGCGAAAAGAGCTTGTGATCACGAATGGTCAGCCAATCAGCTTCAAAATGCCATCCGTAGACACCTTACACCCAAGGAACCAAGGAAATCTGTCGGTAAAAAAGATCTCCCGGCCCAAGTTATTCCCGGAGTCTATTTCAAAGATTCTAAGGATATGTCTGAACTTCCTGATGAATCCGTGGGATGCATCTTCACCAGCCCCCCGTATTTTGTGGGAATGGAATATGAAAAAGGCTACACCTTTGAGGAACACCTGGACAATATTAAAGCGGTAATGGAGGAGTGCGCCAGAGTAACTGTCCCTGGTGGGGTTATTGCCCTGAATGTGGATGATATCCATAATTTCAAAGGGAAACGTGGTAACGACAAATATCCTCACGTTAAGCTCATGATTCACAAATACCAGACTTACCTGAAGAGACACGGTGTTTTCCTGGAAGACAAAATCGTTTGGGTAAAAGATCAGACCCCACATAGCAAGGATATGTCTAAGGCGTTTTCTGCGGATACTGTCCACAGCACATATCGACATATCAAGAGACATGACTTCGTCTATATATTTAGAAAAAAAGGAGAGCGGGTTGCCCCATCTGAAGAAGCAAGTTTTGCATCCGCTCTGACCAAGGAGGAATGGTCCAGATACATCCCCAGCATATGGACTATACCTGCGGTCAGAAAGAATGATGGGCATCCCACTGTTTTTCCAGATGAGTTGGCTCGACGGATCATCAAGATGTACTCCTTCGTAGGGGAAACGGTTCTTGATCCCTTCCTTGGCAGCGGCACTACCATCAAAGTGGCCCGGGAGTTGGAACGGGAAGGACTCGGGTATGAACGGGCAGAGGAGCTTTACCGAGATGTTATTGCGACAAAACTGGAAGGGACTCTTCCTAATGAAGATTCCGAGCCCAAGGAAACTTTAACTGAACATTCAAAAAGAATATTGGACGATCTTGAGGCAAATCAGCCTGAGGAACCCAAAGCAACAGTAATTATGTCCGAGGGGATGAAGGAAGCTGCTGAAGAAATTCTGGCCAAACATGAACAAGCGCTGGAACACGCCTAATTTTAACCAGGGGAGCGGGGGATTGTGTATCCTTCGCTCCTCTCAAGACGGAGGATTGACAAGTGTCTTCAACCCTATGTGCCCAGACTGTGCCCATAAAAAGACTTTACTCCATCAAAGAGCTTGTCGCCCTGATCGGGGCCACCGAATGGTTCTGGCGTAGTCAAATCTGGGATGGTCAACTGCCATATGTCCAGGTTGGCCGAAAACAGCTCGTAGATCACCAGGATGTCGAAAGTTTTATCGAAAAAAACAAATACAAAAATTAAGGAGTATTTAACATGCGTCTTTATATAACGAATTTAACAACAGCGGATCATGCCGAAATCAAAATTGTCAATCATAATCATAAATCTAAATTGATCAAAGTCATTTCAAATATTTTGCATAGAGAACCATATGCCAAAGAAGAAATGGGTGGCTTGACGATTACGCTTACCAGTCAAGAAATCAACATCTTATATGAGCATGCATTAGAGATGCCTGAAGATTTAGCGAGGATTATTGATGTTGAGCAGCTAAATGCGCTTCGCGGTATCAAAGGTATAGATTACTAATCAAAATATCCAAGTGGGTCTAAGTCAGCTCATAGACCACCAGGATGTCGATAGTTTTTTTGGAAAAATAACTTCAAGGTTATGGAGATATAAAATGATAGAAATCGATATTAAAAAAAATGTACCAATACTTTTTAGAAAAAATACACCCGGAATTAAAAATGATGATAAAACGCTGATCGAAAAAGTCGATCAGGAGAATAATTACCATGCCTCTCTCGGCGAGTACTCCATTTTTAATTTGATATTGGCAGATTTTGGAATTGATTCAATCGTGTACTATGGATATGACGAACCAATGCTGAAAGGATGCGAATATGAAATTCGAATATCTCCGTGTATTTTGTTTGAAAGTAATAGCCTGGCAGAAATAAATGAAGCAGATATTAACGATATTCGCTTTGCCCTATATTACGATGCATGGCATGGTCTCGGAAATATTTTTTCACGACAATTTGATCCCAATCATCTTATCAGAATCAATCTCACTGAAAGGCTTAATTTGTCTATTGATGATCCAAATGCATTTTTCTTTGATTGCTTTAGAGTCAAATGCGAGCACTTGCCAGAAAAGGGAAATTTGGAGGATTTGACGCCTTATGTTCAGGAGGTTTCTTTTACCAAGGGTGAAAAGATTTCTGATTATCAGATCAGACTTTTGTACAATGACCCATATTCTCATTTCTGGGATTTAGTTTCTGCCTTCAGGTTCATTAATCAGAGCTTAGGTGATTTTTTCGACTTTCAAATCGATGATGGTTGATGAATCATTTGGTGCTCCTGTATTGGATTTCCCCTGAGAGTTCCCATAGAGGACATGAAGAGAACGGTGTGTGTCAAGCAAGTTGTCGCCTTTTTTTCAAACGAAGTCCCAAGCTATACCGTGCCATACTCAAACGGTTATACCGCTTGCTTACCTGCCGTTTTTTCAACTTTTTGACGTTTAAATTTTTTCAAAGTAACCTTTGTTCCAGGTTCCCAATTCCTTGTCCTTCCAGGCCATCTTTCAGGATGTTTCGATCTGGCGTTCTGATAAATTTGATGTCTGTTGGCAAGAACGGCTACATCATTGCCATTGTGTCGGTCAGCGGGGGTGACAAATCCAATACCGCTGTGCAGATGGGCGTTATTGTACCAATCTTCGAAGGTATGAACCCATTCCCTGGCTTCCTGCATCGTATCAAATGGCTTGGCCGGATATTCAGGCCGATATTTCAGGGTTTTGAATAATGATTCAGAAAAAGGATTATCGTTACTGACAGATGGTCGGCTAAAGGATGGTATCACGCCCAAATCCTGAAGTTTGGCCAGCATCGTTACGGATTTCATAGGAGCACCATTGTCTGAATGCAAGGTGACCTGTTTTTTATTAATTTTCTCCCGCAGGCAGGCATCCATTATCAGATCAGAAGCAAATTCTCCAGACTCACAGTCATACACCTGATAGGCGACAATTTTACGGCTGTACAAATCCATTATCATGTAAAGGTAATAAAATTGGCCTGTTACTCTTGTTGGCAGGTATGTGATGTCCCAGGACCACAATTGATTCGGACCAGTTGCCGACAAAGGTTCCGGACTGGTCCTTTTGGCAGGTTGGCTGTCCTGTCGGTGAGCATTCATGTTATGCTGCCTTAATATTCTATATATTGTAGATTCAGAACCGAGATAGATCCCTTGATCTGCAAGTTTGGGCACAATTTGATTCGGATTCAAATCCGCAAATTCAGGAAAATCAAGGGTGTTAAGGATTTGTTGCTGTTCCTCACCGGACAATTTATTAGCGGGTGTGGCACGAAATCCTTGACGCCTATCGGCAGTCCCGGTTTTGCTCCAGCGTTGAAGTGTTCGGAGGGTAAGCCCCAGCAATGCTGAGGCTTTATGCTTCCTGGCACCTGTTTTTTGGGCCTCTGAAATCAGTTGTAATACCCTTTGTTTGTCTGCAGGTAATATCAATCTTCCTCTGGCTCCCCCCAGATTACCTGGGCTTTTTTTTTAAGAACCAATAAGGCTGCTGTTTCCGCAAGGGCTTTTTCTTTGCGGGAAAGGTCTTTTTTTAATGCCGAATTTTCCCGTCGTAACTGAGTCTCGATTACGGAGGTTTGTTTCTTCAAATCAGTTGCCATTCCGGAAACAGCATCTTGCCTCCACTGTTTCAGATGATGGAGGAAAATCCCGTTTTTACGACACCAGGAGGCGCTCTCCTCGGAGGACATAGACCCCGACGCCATCAAGGCTGAGACGCGCTCTTCCGGCGTCCAGTCTCTGGGGCGTCTTTCTTTTGATTTCAAGTTGATGTTACCGCCTTTTCTGTATTCTCTTAACCATTTGCCAATAGTTGACCGCCCAATCCCAAATTCTTTTGATATCTCATCATGGGTTTTGTTCCCCGAGAGTACCTTTTGTAATACAGCTTTTTTAATTTGAATAGAATGTCCCATATCATCACCTCAATGCCCCACTTTTGTTTTTCAATTGAGGCGACATCTATCCTGACACAGGGGGAGAAGGGGCACCCTGTGGATAAATAAAGTTCTGACGAGCTTTACCAAATAATCGAAATAAATGATTGATTCTTAATGTCCCTGGTTCTGGCTGGGGGCATTTTTTTCTTCTTGATCTTAAAATTTACAGATGGGATATTCAATGGTGAAATCATGTTCTCCAGGCCCAATTCCAGGAGAGAAGCCGGGAGAACAGGTTTGTCCATCTTGCGCCCGTCAAGGCACGATGGAGGTATATATGGGAAGTGTTTATCTGCGCGGAAATATTTATTGGATTAAGTATTACAGGAATGGCAAGTGCTTTCGGGAAAGTTCCGGGAGTACCAAAAAGATGGTGGCCAAAAAAGTTTTGGCCAGAAAGGAAGGTGACTATAGTGGACCCCAATGTCAAGACAGTTTTTTTAAAATTTAAGCGTCATAGTCGGATTTTTCTCGGTGCCCAGCGGAAGTGGAAGCCAGGTCCTGAGAATGGGCACCATAAAAACTGCCCGTCGGAAGGGGTTGGCTTCCGCTGGAGCGGGTTCTGGCTTCTTCATCCCACAAGACTTAACTGATTTTCGCCATAATACACTTCGGCAGGCGTCTGGCCGTTAAAACTTTGGTGAGGTCGTTCATTGTTGTAAAAATCAAAGTATTTTTTCAGGGAGTTGCGCAACTGTTCAACAGAACGAAATTCATTTACATAAATTTCTTCATACTTCACACTGCGCCACAGTCGTTCGATGAAAATATTATCGAGACATCGGCCTTTTCCATCCATGCTGATTTTAATGTCCTTATCTTTCAATACTTTTGTAAACTCGTGACTTGTGTATTGAGATCCTTGATCCGTGTTGAATATATAGGGTGTTCCATGACATCGTAACGCTCTCTCCAAAGAGGATATACAAAACTCGTTGTCCATGGTTATTGATAGGGGCGCATTCCCATTTTCCCGGTCATGCCGCCGGCATTGGATTGTGCGTGGTTGCCATGAGTTTCAAACAATCCCAACGCCCTGCTTTAAAGTATGATCGTAGCATAATCATTTTTTCTGCATTTTCCCGATACCAAAAAGTGCATGGACCTTTCAGACGTAAATTCACCACCCTACGAATTGAACTTTCAATAGCACCGCTGCCAATAGGTAAATTCAACGCTTTTACAGTTGGGAAATCAAGCCGTCTTTCATTGCGCACAAAATAATCCCGTTCCGTCTTAATAGCCTTACTGTTTCTGCCTCGACAAAGTGTCTGGACGGCCTGTACTACGTCAGCGGCTTTTCCTTTCAGCAGGAAGCCCCGCTGTTTTGACACCCAGCGTTTGCGCTCCTTGGATGACCAGGTCTTCTTTAGGGCTGATACTTTACCCAAATGCTCCACGGCATGGTAAAAATCAAGAAGTTCATATACTCGCTGAGGAGCCAAACCCAATGCTTTGATCAGTCCGGGGATCCGGTTCCAAATCCAATGTGCTCCATCTGCAACAAACAGTATTTTATCGGACTTCTGGATATGAAGGGCGTTCAAATACCCCTTTAACAGGAGGAATATGCCATCCGGACCGCTGAAACTGCCATCAATAAATGGTGAGAAGCTTTTTTCTTGTTTTCCCTGGGCATCCACCACATAAATAATCAAAAGTTTGGGTTCTCGCCACGCCCCACGAAATCGGGTTCTATTTTTTGGGGTTTTGGGACCTCTTTTCTTCTCTCTTAACCGTGTGCGTCCACCATCGGTGCTTATAACCACCCGTCGCCCTTCAAGTGAATCTCTCTCATTTAGTGGGATTCGCCCCGCTTGTTGCTCGGCTCGGGCCCGTTCTGCGTAACGATAGGTGAGTTTACGGATAACCTTTATATCCAACACCATACCATGATCACAAAGCACTTGACGGACTTCTTCAAAAGAACTCAATAAGGCCGACCAGGCACTCACCATAGAAGCCAAAGCTGGTGAGCAGCGATCATGGATTCCAAGAAGGATTAAACCGGCGTAGGCACCTTTATATCTTTTTCGATTTCGACGGTCACAGGATCGCCGATAATATCGAACACGAACATCAACAGAACTACCTGTACAACACTGAATCGAAACGGTCTCAAGCCCTTCGCTTTTCATCCGGCCCGGCCAGCTGGACATCAATTCTTTTTCTTGATCGACCTGATCATAGGAATTTAATGAGCCCTGGATGCTTTTTTTAAAAGCAAGGCACTCAGTCGATTCGTATACCCAAGTATTTCACGTTCTACCTGCTCCAATTCTTGAGCATTGCGAACCAACCTCGGATCGTCTTCCAGTTCTTTCAGGCAAGCATAGACTTCCTCAACAGTATTGCAATCTTCAGCTTTTTTCATCAGCACAGTCCATTTTTATAGTCGTCTCAGCGAACAGAAACTATCACGTTTTTTGTTCTCAAAGATAGGCTTTTTTCAAACCGGGAAAATGGGAATGCGCCCATTGATAGTTCCCAGGAGAGAACATGACGACTATACCAATCCATGACCGCCGTCAAATAAACGAAGCCACCAGAAAGTGGAATATATGTTATATCCGTACACCACACCTGATTTGATCTGGTTACTTCAACGTTCCTCAAAAGATATGGATACACTTTATTTTGGGGATGAGCCTTGCTGGTATTTGGTTTCGGTGCAATGGACTGAATTCCCATTTTCCGCATCAGTCGTTGAACCCGTTTGCGGTTAATCTTATATCCGTTACGCCTGAGGGCATTACGAATTTGGCGGGTGCCATAAAAAGGATGGGCGGTATATTCATTGTCAATCAACCTCATGAATTCCAAATTTGTAGGCGTTTCCTGTCCAGTCAGGCCTTTACGGTAATAGATAGAACGTGGGAGCCCTATCAGTTCACATTGCCTTTGAATACTGAGTTTGGAGTTCTTGGGTTGAATCCGCTGTCTTTTCTCTTCAATACTCATCAGAGGTGCCCGCTGTTTTTTTTTAGCCAATCCAGTTCTACCTGGAGTTGGCCGACCTTTTGATATAAACGGTCCCGTTCAATCTCTGTTTCTTTGGTTTGTTTTGCCTGGCTATTGCCAAATACCAATGGAAGGGCTTCTATTGCTTCCTTTTTCCATCTATTTACAAGGCTTGTATGAATACCGAACTCAGAGGCAATCTCATTGACAGTTTGATTCCCTTTTATGGCTGCCAATGCGACCTTACTTTTTAATTCTTTACTGTAGTTTTTCCGTTTCAAAATGAATCCCTTTCTGGTTTCTGGACTGTTATATTTTATCTTAACATCTTGTCCAGTTTTCGGGGTCCACTATAGACATCGCAAAAGGGAAATACCATGAGATTGATTTCAGCAAGGTCGTGTTTGATGATCTTGCCCAAGATTTCCTGACGGATTATGAAATCAATGCAAAAAAATCATTAAACAGAGCCCAGCAGTGCTTGGTTCACCTCATGGCTGAATTTGAAGGCATGAATGTCATCAATATCACCACCCCTTTGATCCAAAATGTCTATATCCAGAACCGAAAACAGTGGACATGCAAAAGGTGTAATGAAAAATTTCACATAGGAGCAGAGACGACTTGCCCGATGTGTTGTAGCGATAAAATTCTGAAAGGGGCTTCAAACGCAACAATTAATCGGGAGTTATCAGCACTGAAAAGGATTCTTAACTTGGGAGCACAGCAGACTCCAGTAAAAGTTAACCGGGTGCCCCATATCCCAATGCTCAAAGAAAATAATGTCAGGCAAGGGTTTTTCGAGCATGACCAGTTTCTGGCACTGAGGGAGCTGTTGACTGGATACCTGAAATCCTTTGTGACTTTTGGGTATAAGGTCGGTTGGCGCTCCCAGGAGATAGCCTCTTTGACTTGGGCACATGTCGATTTGAAGAACGGGATTGTGACCTTGATGGTTGGTGAAACCAAAAACAAGGAAGCTCGGACGGTTTATTTGGATCAAGAGTTGAAACAACTATTTGAACAGCAGTGGGCTTTGAGACGGAGCAGTGACAAAATAGTCCCCTATGTATTTCCCAGCCAGAATGGTACTGGCAAAATCGGTAATTTCAGGCGGGCCTGGAATACAGCTTGCCGGACTATTGGCATGGGATACGGCTACAAACTTCAAGGAAACTACGTGGAAAAGTGGGAAGGGAAACTTCCCCCAGGCCCCATTTTTCATGATCTCCGAAGGACCGCTGTCAGAAACATGGTTCGGGCTGGAGTACCGGAGCGCGTAGCAATGATGGTATCCGGTCATAAAACCCGTTCCGTATTTGACAGGTATAACATCGTCAATGATTCTGATTTGAAGATGGCAACGGCAAAGCAGGAAAAATACCTGGATAATCAAATGGGCACAAATTCGGGCACAATCGCTCAATTTGAGAACAAAAAAGGCACCCTCGGATGACCAAGGATGCCTCTGAAAGCCTTGCGGCTGTTGCCTTTTGAGTGGTGCGCCCGACAGGATTCGAACCTGTGGCCTACGGATTAGAAGTCCGTTGCTCTATCCAGCTGAGCTACGGGCGCAACAGAAAGATCTTTTAACAAACTCAAGTGGTTTTGACAAGGAAAATTTTAACCAAATATAAATTTTTTTGCTGCCCCGGGTCAATCCCGGGTCATTGTTTCATAAAAATGATCAAAAAATGCCACCAAATTCACCAAGATGACTATGGGGAGAGGGTTCTAAGCGATAGAGATTTTGCAGTTTTATATTTATTGTGCATCTATCTGATACTTTAATGCCCATCTATAATGTACCCTGATTACCTTCTTGCTTCTGAAAAATGAATATTTTCATGTAATTTCAAAGTGTTGATTTGATATGCAAAAGCTCACATCCTAAAGCTAAGATGGATAGAGCGATAGACTATTCATCCAACGCTCTCATGACAATGTCCCTGAGCGTTGATAAATAGACATAGGGCTCTCCCAATTCCTATCCTAAAAAACCGAAAAATCAAGGAAACCTGGCCTGTTCAATATGTTAAGTATGGCTCGCCTATTGAACTTTGGACATCTGCGGCTTGCCCGTCAGCATGTCCGTTGTTGGAATACTTTCGACTAAGGGTCAAACGTAGATGATACCCCTTTTTCAGAATTGACAGTTGATGGCTAAGAAGGATTGTCTTCGTCCCCTTCATCCTTCTCGTCAAACTCTTCTTCGATCACCTTGTTGAAGGAATCTATGACTTCATTGATGACCCCTCTGGCGACATTCTCTTTATCTGTTGTTGCTTCTTCGCTTTCAGTCCAAGTGATTTCTATGCTGCTTTCCCGTTCGATAAGGTTGGTTAGATGCTTCACCAAGTTTGTGAAATCTATATCTCCTTCCAGGGAAATAGAAATAGTATTGCCATCCAAATTAATCTCAATGGCTTCAGTGGACATGCTTGCTGTACAAGCTATTTCACTCATGGTCTTGCCCCGCTTCAGTTAGAATGCGTTTGATGTTATATTTTTTTGCTCTTCGATCAAATATGTATTCGCCACCATCTAAGATCCGGCACACCTCTTTTTGAGACTGCCGGTCTTCCAGTACGATCTGTCGATAGCTGACCCGTTGATCATCATTGGCTGCTATGATGATAGATTCTGCGTCGCCATATACGACAATGGCAGGGTTATGCGTTACGAGAAAAACCTGTCCCTTAAACTTCTGTGCACGAATCATGCGAACGAGGGTTTCAGCAATGAAATTATTCCCCAAGTTGTCTTCTGGTTGGTCAATAAAAACGAGGTTGCTACCAGCCTGTGAAAGAAGAATCTCCAAATATTTTTCAGAGTTGTATCCGGGACTGTTTCCCTTCGAAGTAGAGTTGTCTTCGTACTTCAATGATTCCTCCGGCTTGTTGTAGCAGTCATACAGGGGAGAGAAAACAGTGCATAGCTTACGGCCCAGAACATCGGGGGCATTCCCTCCAAGATTTTTCACGCTGTTTTGTCCTGAAACCAACCTAAGGATGTTCAGGTAAAGGCTCTTGGTTTCATCAGCACCTCTAATGGCATCCAGCACGGCGCTGCATGGTGTGATTTCAGATATAGCCTCTACTACGAACTTTGTTTTTCCATGTAGAGCGAACTCTTCTGTCTCATGGCATGTCAAGTTGCTTAGGCGTTCGCAGGCATGCTGGAGGTTGGCAGCAGATTTAAGCCGACTTTTTACTTCAGTAGCAATGGAGCGGATTGTCCTTATTGCTGTGGCTTTATCCTCCGCAGCATTTCCGATTTCACCGTTCTTGAGTTCAAGGGCTTCCTCTACTCCGTCGATAAAAGTTTTCTGTCTTCTTGAAAGCAGCCCTTTGTTCCGAAAGTGTTGTTGTTTTTTTTGTATCATCTGCTCAAAGCTCTCAATAAGCTCAGATTCTTCTGCGGTGAATGTAATGAAGTCATTCTCTTTCAAAACTCCGACAGAATCCAAGACAAACTTAATCTGCTCTTCAGCTACATCGAGGAGTTCCGTTGAATTTCCAATCGAATCAAGGATTTCTTCTTTATCAAATCGCACGGTGAACTCATCGCTTAAGCTTTCAGTAACTGTTTGCTCATGAAGTACAAAGCTTCTTTCATTCAGACTTTCGTGGGCATTCCTGTAGGCATCTGATAAGCGGTCAACCTCATCTTGAAGTTCGTTACGCTTATCAACCAGCTTCTGACGCGCTGAATCTCTTTCTTGGCTTTTTCCGACTTTGTGAGCAAGCTCATCGAGATGAAATTGCTCAAAGTAACGAATGATGTCGCCTTGCCTAATCCATACAGGCTCAAAGGATAGTGCGGATTCAGTTGAGTATGAAGCTTCACGTTGAGTCTTTGTTTGCACCGTTGCGGTGGTGAGTAATTCGTCGTAGGTATTGTTTGCTGGGATTCTGTCGATGCATCTGCTAAACAAACTCATCAATAGACTTTTTCCACTTGAACGACCTCCAATAATGACGTTCAAGTGAGGACTAAACACAAGGCTCGTGTCCGAGATCCGTTCACTCCCTGAAATTTGGAGACCCTCTAAGTAGTTTTGATTGCGGGGAAGAGCCGCCACTTCAACCTCGGACTTTATGCGTGACTCTGGGTCTATGAACGCCTGCCTGAGTGTTTCGTAGTTTTTCCCTCCTTTGACGTAGTAAAACTCATGCAAAGGATTCACAGGTTCTCCCTTGTGGACTCGAGGGTACGCTTCAATATTGTGGTTGTCTGAAAACTGGATATAGGCGATGTCGTTTCTGTCTCGCTGCTCTTCTGGCATCTGCCTACCGAATGAGTCATTGTAATGCGCTATCGCTTTTTGCTTCACCTTCTCTAATGCACAACTGGGTAACAATAAAAGCATCTTTTGAGCATATGGAATATCATGACTGTAAGCATCGACAAGGCTATTGGAACCGCTGCCTGCGTGTGGGATAAAGAAGAAGTCGTCATTAGGAAATAATGATACAATATCATCCAATGTGATTTGACGCTCAGACGGCGCATACCCCTTTTCATGATAGTATTGTTCAAGGGTTCCGCTGATTCTGTTCAGGTTTTCTACATCATGGTGACAGAAGATGATGAGTGAGTGGTATCGAGTCCCGTCCACATCAATGTCGAGTTCAACCCCAATCAACAGAAGAGGGTTTTCATCTCCCGCATAGGTTCCATAATATTCAGTGTATGCATCAACATTGATAATGTTGTGGTCTGTTAATGAAAAAATACCAACACTATTTTCTGTTATCTTCTCATGAACCTTGGAGATTGAGAAGAGACCTTTATAGTCATTCTCCTTCGTCACTCTACTCTTATCGGTGTGGATGTGGAGATCGATTCGAAAAAAGTCAGAATATGGTTTTGAGGTGCCTTCCATTAATCTCCTCTAATTTATTTTTAATGTTTCAGTGAACAACAGGTTCTTGCAGCGGTCGCGGCCTTTTGCGATCCTCTGCAAATGAAAGGTTATACCAAGTCTTTACTCTCGATCTTATTCAGGCTGCGCATAAATATTTCATTTTCTGTATTCTTTTTTAATACGTTCTTCAATTCTTCCCAATATTCAGGACTTACCGAATTCGCAATTCTTGAACAAATTTCAAAAGAAAGTATTCCCTCAAAATTTTGCCATTTATCACTCATAATGATTTGAGTTCTTGAAGAGTTTAAGTCCAGATCCATTTCTCCACAGACATCAATAACAAGCAGTATGGGAAAAGGCCAATCTAATTTAACTTGATTCTTTTGCATATTCCAAGATCTTGGAAACAAAGTAGATGGCACTACTATTCCATGTAATGATAATCGAGATATAGATTTGCAAAGATCATGATAAGAAGGTGAACTATCAATATCTCCATTTTCATCTATTGTAATTGACGTAGTTGACTCACTGATTTCACTCCCTGTTGCTCTTATGTATTTATCAAGATCATATGAGTCCCCTTCAATTTCTATTGATCTAGATGTCATTTCGATTTTCGAAGTTGGTTTTCCATGACTTTCTAAAATTGCAATTATGGCAGATCCCACAAACCCCAAATTGGGATCATTAAACTCAAAACTAAATTCTTTAATATTATCATGTTTATCCCATGAACGATTTTTAAGTAATTCAGCCGTCACCTCTTTGAAACTATTTTCGTCTTTAGTTTTATTATGTGATTCTGTTTCAATCTGAATTTTGAACGGAGGGTTAGGAATTACATTTTCAACGGATTTGATAAATTCATCTTCATCCATGCGATCCCATGGGTTTTTTCTTTTTCGAAGAAATAGCTTTGTTGATGTCCCAGGAATTTTTCTTACCCCCGATTTAATCCAAAATATACTTTCTTGCCCTTCAATAGTTAAACTAATGGGAGTACTAGAATCATGCGGGCCATATACTCTTCTAGTCTCCACTTCCAAAGTATCAGCCACCATGAAGCACGACAATATTCCAATACCAAAACGTGAAGTTGGTGTAAATTGTGCATTTGATTGTGACTTTAAATCAAAAAACTCTGGAGACATATAAAAGGAAGAACCAATTTTTGAATAGTATGAATCAATTATGCTTTGATCCATACCGGTTCCATTATCTATTATTTCAAGGATGTCTTCATCATTTTTAGTAGAATAGCGGATTAATATCTCTGGTGTATATTGAGTTCCCCAGCTTTGTTCTAACGCGCCTCTCAGCAAACAGGCATCAATCGAATTTTGCAATAATTCTCTAAGCGCTACTTCTGGATCTCCATATAATTTTGTGCCCATCAACAGATCAATTACTTGGTTTTTACTCAAGTTAAAATGCGTTTCTCTATAGATATATTTGGGTGTCCCATCGATTTTCTTTCTTGTTTCAATTTTTGACCGCTCTACATTAAATGGGATCTTAATTGAAATCTGCCGGCCTTTACTTCGGTTAAAATCATTTATTGAATTAATGATATTGTTACATGCACTCAGTTCTTTATCAATCAAGTCACAAAAAGCGTGAATAGATGCCTCTATTGCAGGGTGATCGCATTTTGCATGAAACTGGATCAAAGAACTGTTTATGCTCCACGCCTCAATAGATCTATGTTTATTCCATTCAGAAATTGAAACTGGATGCCTTACAAATAAATGAGAATACAGTATAGAGGGTGTTCTTTTGGCATCAAAATCAAGAATATCAGAAAGCCTTAACATAACGGCAATTAACTGTAAGTTTGCATATATTTCAGGCCCACAAAGGTAATTTTGGTCTAAATTCAAGATTGAAAATGGGTCTTCATTATGGCTGAAGCAAATACTTGCAAATTCAACTGTAAAGTCGGTATCTCTATATTTAATTCTTCCCAACCAATCCTTTTCAAGGATTTCGACAGCTCTTTTTGCGTGTGTCGTTCTGATATAGTCTGCAATCAGATAATTTTTTATTAGCTCAGCACCACTATTATTTCCACGGGCTAAAAGTTCTTCGAGTTTTGATTTTTCATCTGGCCTTGCAAAATAGTACCTCTTAAAATTCTTGTATTCGTTTTCATCTGCTTGATCATCAAAATTTGGAGAATTATCCCAATTTTTTTTCCAGGAAAGAACCTCTTTTTTATTAGGGGCCATACCAATATCATGAAAAAATGCACTTAATATCAGTAACATTAATTCTGGAACAGAAAGTGCCTTTAGTGTTTCTGGAGATAATAACTTTTTCATTAAAAAAAGAACTCTAAACAAATGATCTCCGTCATGGAGCGTAAATTCTCCCATGTTAATAAGAATTGTTTTGGTTCTTTGATATGCGTAGTAAATGGCTTCGTCGATCAGTTCTAATACTTGGCAGCCAGATGGATCATCTTTACACTTTTCATTTAATTCAAGATAAATTGTGCTCTTTTTTAATCTGACTTGTGTTTCTGCTCTCCAATCATCTTGAATCATAATAATCCTTAGAACTTTTTGAGTTGGCTGTTTAGAGTCGTTGATGGAATATTTAAATCACTGGCTTGTCCAGTGTGAACAAGTAATTGTGTGGTTTCTGTTTATCTTTCATACTCGCTTATCTAACGGGATAACACCCGAAATGTAAGGATATCCAGATCCGGCATAATTTTTCAAACGTCAATGATGAATTAATTATCATCATTTGAAATCGGTTACAATTTTTTATTCTATAGATGAGCTTCATAAGCACGATATTTAGGTTCACTAGGTGAGACCACGGTCCACAATACAACATTTATTTCCCAGTGCCTGATTCCTATAAATCTGAATTTTTCCTAAGAACGGACTAATGGTATTTAGACTCGCTCAATCATTATTCCATAGGGACAGGTTTAGATGAACAAGTATTCTTTTCTTTGGGTCCCTTTGCGGGTGAGCCTTACTTTTGTTATTCCTGCCCCCTGTTTTGCTGGCAGGAGAATATTATACGAGATCATTCAATCTATAAAGCTGTTGACCTCAAAATTTCTCCTGTCTATAGAATGATTGTATGGATAAATCACAAAAACAAATCTTAATTTCTCAGGTCAAAGAGAAATTAAGATTAATAAAACCTTATTTATCCCAGGATGAACTAAGGATCTGGGCAGCTGTCGAATCTATTTCAATAGGTCGGGGTGGCAATATTATTATCCATGAAGCCACAGGGATATCCAGAGCCACAATAGACAAGGGTAAAAAGGAGGTGGAGCTTAACAAGTCGGGTAAGAAGACGCAACAACCTGACAGAGGTCGTAAACGATTGTTGGAAAAGCATCCGAAGTTGCTTAGAGACCTCGATGGTTTGATCTATCCATTTGAGCATAAAGAACCAGTCCCTACACTTCGCTGGACCCAAGACAGCACCTACGAGATAAAACGGCAGCTGGAAAAAAAGGGATACAAGATATCTCAAAAAACGGTGTATTCGATCATGCTGGCCGCCGGGTACATTATGCATAGCAATCAGAAAAAAATTTCAGAAAAATCTGGCCCTCATTTTGGTATGCAGTTTGACTATATCCATGAGAAGGTCAAAGAGTATCGTGGTCAAGGCTTCCCTGCTGTATCGTTGGAACTGCAAAGCTATACAGGTTCGAAAGATGATTTTACGTTGCAGGATTTAATGGCAAGCGATGCTTGGGGGTACACAGCTCTTGATTCCAATACGATAAAAATTACAGCCGAAAGCATTCAAAAATGGTGGGTAGAAACAGGTAAAAAATCATATCCTGATGCCGGGGGGCTCCTTATTATAATTGACGGCTCCAGATCTCCAAGATGGGATCAAAAAATTCAAGATTTATCAAATTCCATAGGGATGCCGGTTCAGGTTTGTCATTTTCCTCCTGGGATTCGAAAATGGGATAATATCGTATCGCAAACGTATTCATTTATAGTCACTAAAACGAACGAGAAATCTGTAGGCTTTTGTTCAATCGTCAGCGTTGTTTCTCCTGCGCAAAATCTAAGAGAATCGGTGGATATCAGTGAAGCACCTTTAAAAACAGAAAAAATTAACATGACAGAAGATATTTTTAAAGGTGAGTGGAATTATATGATATCCCCTTTCGGGGATTGAATTTAAATGTATAATATTTATTACTTACAAAGCTTATGTGATTAAACGTTGTATTTATTACATTTTTATAGCAAACTGCAATTATGAATGTAGGGTAGTATGTATTTTATTTTCCCGTTCTTTTTTCAATGGTTATACACTTTCAAATCATAAAGGACAACAATACTCGGTGAATATAAACTGGTTTGATGACGATAATTATTTTAACAACCGACTTTTCAAAGCGGGGCCACAAGCCCGTAGCTTTGAAAAAAGGCGGGGGTTAAAATAATTTATCTCTGAACTGTTGGCGGAGGTTTCTGGCTTTGATTTTTCTTTTTGTTAGGATGCTTGACCCTCTTTTTAGGGCCTTAAAGTCTTTTTCCTGCACTGCCATAGCTTCAACGGCGATTAAAAAACCTTCAAACTCATCAAAGGGGAATGTATATCGGTGTTCTTCGACCACGTCTTTGAATTTTCTTTCACTATCGTCGAATCTCATGGCCTTCCCAGCTGGACCAAAACATAATAAAATTGACGCGTACATTTCACTGTCTTCTGGTTTAATGAGGTCTGATATGGTCATCTTTCCCCAAATTTCACCCTGGTAATCATGAGTATCATTTTCTATTTCCTTGTCCCGAATTTTGACTTGAATATACTCATCCGGGTATTCAGCCATAGCAATCAGATATTCGGCAAAAATAAAGAAATCATTGGCCTGGGGGCTAACCATGTGCAACCCTAACTCGCCGCTACGATATCTGATCTGTGCGTAAGATCTCTTGTAATTATAATACTTTTTGGAAGACACTGGGACAGTTCACAATTTTGATTATGTTATTTTTTGGGGTTGGTAGGATCTAATGGAACAACAAAATCCTTCCAGCCTTCGTAGGTTGTAATTGCTTCTTCAAGTGAATCCTGGCTATTAATTTGTGCTTTAGCGGCAATGTAAAAGGCAGTCATTTCACTGCGGTCGATGTAATAATTGTCGAACAAGGCGATATCTCTCGGACCTCTGATGACACGTCCGGTAACACCCTGAATGATTGATATAGCGCTGGCTTCCGGGTTTATCCTTGCCAATATTTGCCCCTTCGCTTCTTTCCTGCTTTCAGTGGTTTCGAAGTTCTGCAGCATAATCGTGGAGCTTTCCTCATCATGCAGATTTTCTACCAAGGCGATGTATTTTTTCAGTGTAATTTTACGAACCATGGATTTGCCGCAGGCGATTGTCAGACTCAGGCTTCCGTCGCCGAATCTTCTAAATCCCATCACGCCCTTTACAAAGTCAGTGTTTTTGATGGTTTTGGAACCGCCAGAAAATGGCTTGATCAAATTCAAATTTTCCAACCCCCTTTGCAGGCTTCCGTCATCATCTTCACTGACCTTAAATTTGTTGATTAATGGCGTTAATAATCCATCTAAAAGGGATGCCGGATTTGATGCCACTGGTTGAGTTTTTGGGGTATTCTTTGCTTCGGTTTCTTCGGGTTTACTCATCGTCTCCCTCCAAGCTTATATATTTCCCATATTGGTTGAATATTTGGTCAAAAATATCTCTATTTTCAATATTAGTGTCGGCTTTTTCTTTAAGCATCTCAAACTTCACCTGATCACTTTTTAGCTTTTTCAACATAATGTACATGCAGACTACGTATGAGCTGTCCAGTATAAATACCGCGTTTTCATCTATACCCTTCTCTTTTTTTTTATAACAAATTACCTGTAAAATCGAAGTGTCAGGACGGAATAATGCCTTAACTTTTCCTTCTGTATGATTGTTAAATATGAATTTATCGGGTGGATCTTGATATGATCGTTTTCCAAACTCATGTATCCGTAAAGCGGTACCGGCTTCGTCGATTAAGGCCAAAAATTTATGATTTTCCAGCCTGAGTTGATCTTTTTCAGGGCTGACGATATGAAGATATATAACGTCATCGTCAACATCAATGGAGAATATTGACAAATGATCCTTATTTTGTGTTTGCGTCAGAGCCCGCTTAATCGCTTTTGCTTTGTCTGGAAATTTCTCATAAACCTTATTTAAAAGATCTCGGTATTGTTTGAGGTTCAGAAATTCACCAGTTTGCTCGGTAGATAAATATTTTCTGCATTCCTCATCATTTCCTGCCTCGGTGATGACTTCATCCGTCATAATGTACGAATATTCAAAAGGGGCTTCAACAGGCATTCCCAGCACCTTTTTTATATCAGCGAGAGATGTATTTAAAATAGATTCGATCTGTTTAATTTTTCCAGTTTTATTTTTTTTCAACTCTCTTAGCGCTTTCCATAGATATTTGTAAATGGATTCTGTTTTGAATCGGATATTTCTGCTATTTTTCGTTAATTTTCTTTTTATGACATATCTTTGATGAAATTCAACTGCTAACACTACCATGATCGGCGGGAAGAAGTCAAAATGAGGATGGTCATCATTGAACTCCGCCCACCGGTCAAAAATTGTTGATAATGACAGGGGGGTCGTTTTAAACCCACGATCCGTCGGTATTTTTTCAAATAGCCTAAAGGTACGATCACCGGGTTCTATCAAAAATAGTGTAGTCTCTGAATTGTCGTTCATTTTCCTATCAGTTTGTCTAAAAAGTAAGAGGCTTCAAGATTCAGCTTTGATGCCATTTTTTTGATTTGTCGTCTATTTGCTGCGGTATCTTTAAGTCCATGGTAAATTGGGCGTTGATCCCGTAGTCTCCTATATTGGTCCCGAGATAATTTAAAAAATTTCAACGTTCTAAAAACCTCCTTATTCAAGGAAAAACCGTGATCTTTTTGGTAAGCTTGTAATGCCAAATAAAAATGGTCAGTGCATAATTTTTCACTCGGATTTTTCCGGGAACCAGTAGGCTTAGCTGTCTCTGCTATAGCCCTGGCGCATCTCTCAGCATCTTTGGCTTTCATATGCAAAGATCTAAAGATATCTTTCAGTTCCTGAAAATCGTAAAAGGGACGACTGTGTGGAATAAATTTTTTTCTTAGCATTTCCTTCAATTGTCTTTCCGTCAGCTGATTTCTAAACCGGTCCTTAATCTGTTCCAAATTCGGTAACTGCCCTTTAGCATGCATATCGGAGAAAGGTGGAATAATGTTCTTAGGTCCGCTGAAAATGGCACTGATGACCTCTGCTATAAGTTCGGATTGGTGCTGTTTAAACTCGCTGCTGTCAAAAAGTAAGGCGATGGTTTCTTCAGGATCTGTTCCAAATGTAATGGATAATGTTTCTACCAGATCTTTCAAAACCGTTGTCATGCGCACGATACCAGGTTCCCATGCTCCTTTTTTAGCATACTGGATGTTATGGGTCTTCCAGGTCCTGGGTGATATCCTGGATAAGTCCTTTTCTTCCCAGATGCTGTTAAGTTTTTCAGCGATGAGCTTGTAAGGTGGTAATGTTTTTTCCGTTGGTATCTTCTCCTGGAGCAATCCTCTAAGAAACATAACCGTTACAGCACTTGCCTCGCCGGATCTAAATCGTGTTCTCCGCCCTTGGGTTTCAACACGATGAAGGACTTTTTCACTTTTAGCAATGTATCCGGTTTTTCTAATAGCTTCCATATGGTTCCGGTAAAGCAGCATCTCCTTTAAATTTTTAAACGGCCTGCTGAAAGGTGACACTGTCGATTGCTCGTCATCAGTCCATTCTAACTTGCGTTTCCAGTCAAAATCGGTGTTGAGTTTACGTTGATCAACCGTACCGATCAGATCAAATTTGCCGTCGCTTTCAATAATATCCCTGAAGCCCATGAGCTTATGAAATGGATATTCAATTATGATTTCTTGACCTTTTTCAGTTTTTATAAGTTGATCCAACAGCCAGTCTGCTTCAACTTTTCGTCTTTTAAATCCCCCTTTATCCTGAAGTTTTTTATACTCCTCCCCAGCTAATCTTTTATCATCAAACTTCTCTTCCATGATTTCAGACAAGGGTGGTTTCTGTCCAAATTTTGCCAATATTGAGGATTTGCCAGAATTAAAGGTACCTATTTGCCCCCTGGTTTTCACTGAATAAATCTTGTCAGCCATGTGCTTGATTTCAAGGATCTGATTGCTGCCGGTTAACTTTTGTCTGGAATACCGCATCTGCTTGATGGACAGGTGGTTGTTGATGATGTCCATAAGGCCGTCACAACCGGCAAACTTCAAAACTTCAATCAATGCTTCTTCATCACCACTATTCAGTTCTGGTTCTCCGTCATTGTCATTATAGAACTTGTCTTCAACAGAAAAACCAGGTTCACAAGAGAGACCGATGAGAAGACCGTCTGTTGTGGCAGAGATCACAGTAATCTTGTCTTCATCCTTCCTGTTACGATTAAATTCACTGATGCTGAGTAGGGTGGCTGAAAGAGCCGCCCTGGCCAATGAGGTCACCAAGGATGCTGTGAGGGGATCAGTGATTTTTGAGGGAAGCAATGCGGTTATTTCTCCAGTGCTCGGGCGGTAACTTCTTTTCATATTGAGCCCTTGCGCAAGCTTACCATAAAAGCTATTCATTATCTCTTTGATCATTTTTTCATAAATCTGATACGTTATTTTATCATTTTTCTCCTTATCAGTGAGGTGTTTTTTCTTGTTCAGGTTTTTTAGTTTATCCTTATAATCTTTTCGTTCTTTTGCTAATCGACTGAGATGTTTTTTAGCAAATCGTAATGGTAAACCTATTTCATCTTGATCGCTGGGGTCCTCCAAATCCGAATATGTTTCCATCTCCATCGGGAATTCAATGCTGGTGATCGGAGTAATGTCTGCGTTAGCATCCAAGGCTAATAATATCTCGGATGCCGTGGCTACGGTCTTGCCTTCAAGTGGATAAATCAGGCCGTAATCTTTGTGATGAACGGGTAAACATGGAAAATCTGTACCTTCAGGGAATCTAAATAATATCTGTGCAGCGCCCGGTATCAAATATCTTTCAATGGAACTGTCCTTGCCCTTTTTTGCATTATCCCATTTTTTCTGCCATTTCTTAATCAAGGTGTCGTCTTTGACGGTTGCGGCATTCCTGATTTTTTCTCCATGGTTCTTGTTTTCAGGACGCATTAAATTGTTGTTAAAGGCTTGTATGGATATACGGTCTAAAGCCTCCTTGGCGTTTAACAGGTTTGTTAAAGGGATATTCTCTTTTTCCAGCTCTTTGATTATTTCATCAGACAGATTGTAATTGATCGGGATGTGGGTGATATCTCCATTTAGATCGACTTGCGGGCATAGAGTCATAGCAGTCGGATAACACCCGGTGAAATCAATATCCACGTAAAATTTATTTTTAGTTTCTGGGTAATTTGCTGTATTCCCTACAAAAAATCCTTCATTGCGGCCACCGTAATAGGAACTTTTTATGCTGACAAAGGCCTTATAAAGTTCATAATCCTGCTGATAATTGTCTTCCTTTTTTCTGTCAAATTTATGGATGTCTTCAAACTTCTTTTCCAGGCGCTCTCTATACTCTTTAAATTCAGGGTTGGCATTCAGGAATCCTTCCACAGCGGCAGATGCTATGGTTTTGTATAAACGGAACCTTGTCCCTGCCAACTCAATCAATGAGCTTTGCAGCAAAAAAAATAGTTGTAGAGTCACCTCGGTATCTCTAAGGGCGTATTCCTTAAATCTTTCGGGGTCTTCTTCCCAAAGAATGTGCATATTCTCTATGTGATATTGAGAAATGGGGATTTTCCCTTTATCAGGTTCTCCTAATAATGCTGAGAGATTTTTCAACGATTTATACTTCGCCGGTGCCAGCAAAATTGTATCGAAAAATTTGATGTCCAGTTTCACTCTTTTATCAATAGTCTGCTTGATGGTATGTGCGTCAGTGACCACAGTTTTTCTGACCAACATCAGTCTTTTGGTAATCTCTTTGTCGTCTCTGTCAGCAAGGACTGTCCACTCTCCTAAAAAATGATGACTGATGAGAATGACAAGGTTTTTAACCTTATTTAATTTCGATGGAAGTTCGCCTAAATAGACTGATCGTATGCCCCGTTCTATTAAATCCCTAAGTCTAAGCCTTTCTCCGGGTTTCATTTTTATAAAAATGTTTTCAGTTCTGCGATTGGATGCGGTCGCTACCTGGTAGGATAATACGTTATTTTTATTACCTTTTCTGTGCCACTCTGCGTCAATGGCGATAAAAAACACATTATCGTATTTGATCCTGCTATATTTCTTAAAATGATAAAAAAATTGTTTGTACTTAAGGTGTAACGTATCGAAATCCATAAGATTTATCCCAACAAAGATTCTCCACTGGGTTTAGTCGATAAGGGCTTTGCCCTTGTCGAACATCAGTTTTTAAAAATTTTAAAACACAAATAAAAAGTAAATCGCATAGCGGAACTGGCAGTAAGCCAGTATCCGCTATGAAGATAACGCGGAAAAAAAAGATAATAAAAACGAGAGAAGGCTTTTCTCTGGCCGTAAAAGAAATTAAGAATTGTTATTCCATTGCTTGTTCAATCGTCTTGGATAATTGCTTATATTTTTGGATTAAGTCGTCTTGCTTTTTTAGTTTTTTATTTAAAGCTGCGACGTCTTTTTCCAAAATTTTGGCCTTTTCCAATGTGTTCGTTTTGATGGCATTTCGCTCTTCGTCCGATAATTTTTTAAGCGCCTCTAAAGACCGCATGTTTTCATGTTTGTCATCAAATAATTGATCTGGAAAATCCAATAATGACAGCAGGGCGGTACTGGCCGATTTGCCCAATAACAGCTCTTTTTTCCTTTTATCCAGTGATCTTACCGAGAGATTATTATCGTTAATTTCATTAATCAACTTGATTTTATCATCAAGGCCTTTAACGCTTAAAAGTCGAATCTTATGGCTAACGGGGAGCTTTCCAAACGTGTGGAAAGATTCTTCACTGCTGTTATTTTTAAGATCATTGTTTTGAACAACAAGCCCTATAGCATTGTATATCCAGGACTTTGACGGCGCGCCGAATGAACTTTCTTGTAACTTTTTGATCAGTTGATTCAATGAGCCTTTTTTTGATGAGTTCTTTTCACGTGCTTTTTCAAAATCGCCATCGTAGAATTCTTTTAACAGATACTCTCCGGTTTCAAGAATGGCAGCATCTACGGCTTTATCCGCAGTGGTAAATATTTTAAAAATTTCCTCGTATGCCTGTTCAACCAATGTATTATCAACTGCGTTTGTGGCAGATTCATCCTTGGCTGAATCTTTAACAGCAGGAGCCTGTAAGTTTTCGGTCATAGAAAATCCCTTTTTTATGTAAGTAAATTTCATCGAATTGTTTTAGATTTATCATATTTTGCCCATTGATTCGTCGTTTTGTCCAGCAAAATCAATTCCTTTTCTATAAATTCAAAAAAAGCCCCACATAACTTATGGTGGGGCTTTTGGGTATTAGTGATATATCAATTGTTCTGTTGATATAGCTTATTTCATTGCCTGTTCCAATTGCACTGATACTGATTCGCTGGCGTTCAGTAACTTCTTTGATGCCAGGTGCGAATATCTGGCGGACATTGATACCGTCTTGTGCCCGAGCAGTTTACTAATGGTGTATAGAGATACGTTGTCAGATCCAGAGGCCAACCAGGAGGCATAGGTATGCCTCAAATCGTGAATTCGCAGGTCTTTTATGTCAGCCATCCGGCATGCATTTGCAAATGTTTTCCTCGGGGTTGTGATGTGTCCTTTAGGGCCTCTCCCTGGGAAAACATGGGGATTTCCGGCAATCCTATACTTTTTTAATCGATTTAAGGTATCAAGTGCTTGAGTGTTCAACATGACCAACCGAGAGTAGCCATTTTTAACTTTATCTCCTTCCAAGCTTGCAATTTTTTGATCAAAATCTACAGACTCCCAAGTCAGGCTGCATGCCTCACCCAGCCGACATCCAGTACAGAGCAAAAACCAAAGCAGTAAGGACGACAGTCTTTGGGGTATGATGTCCAACGCCGATTTCAATCGTCTTACTTCATCCTGACTGAGAAACCGGGTCCGCCCTTCACTTTCTTTGAATTTCTTTATTCTGCTGCACGGGTTTATACCTTCCAGAAACTCCCAATCTATAGCTGTAGAAAAGACTTTTGATAGCAGGCTCAGATACCGATTTGCACTGGCCTCGCTTGATCTTTCTTTGATCTCGTTTAAAAACCTGATGACATCATGTTTTTTGATATCTGATAAAAGCTGATCGCCAAATCTCTCTTTTAAATCCAAATCAAACTTGTTTTGATCACACTTCCAAGATTTTTTGTAAATTTTGGCGTGGTCAATCATATATTTTTCTTCGAAAAATTCTCCGAATGTTAGCTCGGTAGCCTTGATCTCTTTCGCTTCCTGGGGGTCAATGCCATTGAGCAGAAGATTCCGCTTGTTTTCATTTACAACTGCACGGGCATCATCAACAGTTACAGCAGGAAATTCGCCTATTCTATAACACCGGCGTAACGTTTTTCTGCCTTTCTTTACCCTGTAGCGGTGCAGAAAATACTTTTTCCCGTTTTTTGATACACTTAGTTTTAGGTTACGACATTCGCTGTCCGTGTACTCCCTTTCAGTTGAAGCGCTGTCTCGATCATGCGGGGGGAGGCTTTCAATTGCTCTTTTATTAAAACGGAAGGTACGGCACTCCTTTGAATTTTTGTTTGTTTTTGACATAATGTTTTCCTTACATAGCTTTTTTTTAGAATAGTCTCGGGCCTGGTGACGGGGTATTGAGTAACAAGGACTTAAATTCAGTGGAGCCCGAGCCCGAATCCCTTGCAACTCAATCATTTGTTGATTTAAACGGTTAAATTCCGGGTCGTACTCGGGTCAAAAAGCAAAGTTTTCGTCTATGCTCTTGGCGAAAACCTTATTGATATGACGGGGTAAAATAAGTTTTGAGGATTGAGGATTTTGCAGAAACGATCAAAATACTTTGAATGGAAATGAGTTACATTTCCATGGCCGAAAGGAGTATATTATCGGGGGTGTTAAAATATATGGTTTGGCAAGACTTTTCATCTTCGCCATTCCAATGAATTGGGATTTTATTTTGTATGAGGAATTGCAATAGATCTGGGTCAAAAAGCGATAAAAGCAGTTTCTTTTCAATGGACGAAGACCCGTTGACCCGCATTTTATGATGTTCAATAATGTATTCAGCCACAGGAGACGTTTCTTGGAAGAATCCAACACCGGTCTCTTCTCCCATGATTTCTACGGTCATTGTAAAATCATCAAAATGGCAATCATGGACAAACTTGAAGTTTATGGCCGTAATGTTGAACTCTTCCTCAATATCCCAATAAGCTTGTTTTACCTCTTCCAGGGTAATAATTTTTTTTATGATTTTCATGTACTCCCCCCTCAAAACAGAAAAAGAGTTTACCCGTCCTTTTAATAAGGGTGGTAAACTGTTTTTTGTTAAAGCTCTAAAGCATAAGATATTAAATTTGTTTTGTTTTTTTCAAAGAACTATGAACAGGGATTGCCTTGCGGGCATCCCTGTTCATAGTTCTATATTTATTGTTAAATTATTTTCTTTGAGAAAATCCGGGTTGATGAAAGGTATATAGGGCATAAGTTTTATGCGGCTACACTCGAATATGTTCCACTTCTGATGCAGGTCTGATCAGCCACGATTCTTCAGGTTCACAACAGATTTGAGTTGAATAGATAGTGATGGATTTGAGTTCGCTGAATGAAAAATAGCCCCATTCAGCATTAATGTCGTCATTATTCAACATCGCGAAACCGAAAAACCTATCTACTCCATCAAATTCACATGCAAACCAATGAGAATTGAAGATATAGAAGTGGAGATAAATGAGTTTATCTCTCAGTGGGATTTTTTCTGTTTCGTATAGTCTTGGAATGGCGTCAAGTCTCCTTTGAGATGGAGTTTGCCACATACTTACCTCCTAAAATTTTATTGTGTTACGGGTGTATCTGAGTTTTTTGCTATGAGGTAGGCCGGTTAGAGAACAGAATGGCATGAGATTTCAGATATTTTATTTTGGATTGTTTTAAGCTGCCCTTCCTGCTGCATACTGCTGTACCCGTCTCCAACGATGATATGATCGTGGATACAAGCTCCTATGGATTCTAAGGCAATGCCAATTTTAAAGGTTATTTCAAGGTCACTCTTGGATGGGACCGTGTCACCGGAAGGGTGGTTATGGATTAACACAACAGCCTCGCTTTTAAATTCAAGCATCTTTTTTATAATTTCCCGTGGGTATACCGCCGCTGTTGCGATCGTACCTGTAAACATTTTTTCTATAGCCAGGATCTTGTTTTTTGCATTGAGGAAAATACAGTAGAAACTTTCAATATCATCCTGGACAGCAAACAAGGGTTTGACAACGGCGTAAACTTCATCAGGATTACTCAGGGTTTGCCCGGGTGACGCTTCTTTAACCATAGATGCGAAGATTCCGGATCGTAGATTTTCCCAAAATTCTGCTTTTTCACACATAGAGGTTTTCTCCTATATTGATGGCGTTAATCCGCAAATGACTAAAAATATATATTCCCTCTAATAATATTTGTCTGAAAATTGGATTGATACATCTATCTAAAAATACAGCTAAAATCGTCATTAAATGGCGTTTGAATGGATATAATGATTTTGAAATGGATGCGTTTGTAAGCGTCTCACAAATTATAAATACTATACAAACAAGGGAGGAAATTCATGCCAAGAACCATGAAAAGCACTGAAGAGGTAAAGGGCGATACAAAACCTAAAACAGTTGAATCTAAGGATGAGAGTGGAAGTAAATCTAAAGCGGCTGCACCCGTTGCCAATGTAAAAGCTCCTGCTAATAAGGCAAACGTTAAAAAGCAGGCTGTGGAATCAACGGAAACTAATGTGACGATTTTATCTTGCGAAAAGTGCAACAAACTGACTACCCGGGGTGTTGGGCAGTTAGAGTATGAAATTGGGATTGATCAATCTGGAAATGCGTTCATTAGGATTGTTTCCTGTGGCAGTAGCGGCACCTTTAGCAAAAACTGGATTAGCGTTGACGACATTAAGAAAATTATTGACGGAACTGATGAAAACGGGTTCAGGGCGATAATTCTCTCTGATCTATACAAAAGCCGGTCTGCCAACAACCCTGGTTTCATGGGGGCTGTTTTAAAGCATCTGGGCGTATTTACAACGGAGCCTGAACGACCTACACTACTGTATCTGGAGAGCTGGGAGCCTCTGATGAAAAAAATTGATTCATTGAAGAGTGGCAGGAAAGTCTGACTTTGAGCAAAAAAAAAATAGAGATCCTGATATACCGGGATCTCTATTTTTTTTAACAGACCTTCTTAATTGCAAATCTATAGAATCGTTTCTTTTTTTCTCTTCAAGATCCTTTTGGTTTTCTTTTGTATTTCAGGATCTGCATTAGCTGCTGGATTCAACTTGATTTCTCCCTTGCAGATCTCCGGTAATATATCTTGCACCTTCTCCTGAATGTCCTCGCTCAGGTAAGAATATACAGAAGCCAACACCGCAGCCATGAGTGCAAGGTCATCACTAAATCCGATGCCGAATGGTACAAAATCTGGCAGGCAGTCCAGAGGACATATGAAATAGCCGAGTGAAAAGACAATGATTGATTTTGTTGCTATGGGGGTATTCGATTCTTTTAACAACACGTACAAGCTGACTGCTGTTCGCAATAATATGCAAAACGGTGCTGTTGTTGGCAGGTTTTTAATTTTGCCCCAAAACGTACTTTCTGAAAAAAACTTCTCGTATCTTTTTTGCTCCATCTTTTTTTCCAGGTTTAAACTGTCCATTTTCTGATTGTAAGTATTGATAACCGCTTGGATGAGTAAAAATAGCCCTGATATAGGGCAGGTGTTTCATTCACCCTTGGGAATCTGTCAATGTGTCGATTGCCCTTTGTGTTTTAACTTTTACCGGTATTCATCACGCCGTGTGCCTCCCTTTTTAAAATGTATTATCGTATTAAATTCATTATATTTGCCTATTTTTGGAGTAAAGCCGGGTGGGTATGGCTTCAGTGAGAAATGATGCAGAAATGTTATGGAGTGGGTATTTTTTGTAGATAATTGAAATTATATTGGTATAATGAGATTTGACTTATATCGATGTGTTTTTTCATAAGGTTCACAAATGAATATTCTTGAGCAGTGTCAATCTGATGGGATTACCTTTAGGAAAAATTCTTCTACCCATGGTGGGGTCTATGAATCAGCCTGTCCCTCATGTGGTGGGGCTGATCGGTTTGTCGTTTGGCCTAATCAAGGGCGGAATGGTCGCTACTGGTTCCGTCAGTGTGGTATTAAGGGCGATTTAATACAGTACCTGAGAGATTTCAAAGGTATGAGTTTTAAAGAAGCTTGTGATTATTCAGGCAATGAGGATTTAGTCAATAATCATTCCTTTACACCTTCACCGGTGAAAGTCTATCAATGGCAACCCGAAATGGCACAATTGCCGAATGAATTATGGCAGGAAAAAGCCTCGTTGCCGGTGATTTATGCTGAGAAAATGCTTTGGAGTGATGAAGGGGGGGAAGGTCAGAGCATGGCTGAATAACGAGCGGTGTTTAAAAAATGTTACACTTAAGGCCACTTCGAATAATCGGGTTTTTAAAAAATGAGAGGCTATAAAATAAGCAACTTATGAACCGAATCCTTCAAAAAACAAGCATTATTAGAGGTAGCCTTAAAAGATTTCATCTTGGCCTTCTTCGGAACGATTTTTTCAGGGATATGGCACTCTGGGGGGTAGACGAAATATTAAAGGATAATGGGATGCCTAAGAAACTGTTTCTGCCCGAAGGAGTAGTTATTCCGTTTATACACTATAAAAAGGTCATGCAGTTACGGATTCGACGAACCAATCCGGGCGATTACTCTAAATATCATATTGTCTCTGGCTCATCCATGCATCCGTATAGGATAAGATATTTTGATGAAAAAACGGCTATAATCGTAGAGAGCGAACTGGATGGTATTTTGTTGTCCCAAGAAATCCATGATGATGTTCTGATTGTTGCCCTTGGAGCGGCCAGGATTCGTCCGGATAAAAAATTAGCCGACATTTTAAATGATATGGATCATCTATTGATCGCTCTTGATAATGATGATGCGGGGAACTGGGAATATTATGATTTTTGGAAAAAACAATTTTCTAAATCATATAAACACGCTATCCCGAAAAATATGGAAAAAACCCGACAGAGGTAAAATTAAATAAAATGGTCTTAAATCAATGGTGCTGGGAAGGGCTTGAGAAATCTAATCAATTGAGAATACATAACAAATTTAATTAATATAATAAGATCTGGAGGTGTTATGAGGGATGTAGCAAAAGAAATTATAGAAAGATATTATGATCTGATCAAAGAAAAAATTGACCAGTTAGAAGTGGGTGATAAATTTGTAGTTTCAGGATTGATGGGTGACGATTGGCCTAATATTGACTGTGATCCTAAAATGTTCGGCAGATACTTTTTTGAGGCTCATAAAGATGGCTATTTTGAAAATATTAAATATTTAGGAATAAAATCTACGGGTAGAAATAACGAATATCAGAAAATAGGATAACATTATCTTTCTCAATGGTTGCATCGGTATTGTAGAACCTTTGATGCTTTATGGCTAATGCAAGAATTCTTGACGTTTGAAAATCAAGGAGACATATATTTCTGATAACTTATAAATATATTGGGAATTTCTTTACACGTTTTTAAAATATTGGTAATGCTGGTATGAGATTTAATATATGTGGAAGTGATAACTGCTCTGGTTATCAATCGTTTATTTATGATACGCGGTGATATATCAGAAGAGTTTTATTAAGGTGAAACTTTGAGTACAAAGAAAAAATCTGCTAATTCAGGTGTTGATGCTTTGTTGGGTTTCGAGTTTCAGCGAAATTGTGCATTATACTTATTGTTGAACGATTACAATCGATTCAAAGGAAGAGAGTTTTTTCTAAGCATTGAGCATCATGATGACTTCCTATATTGCTACCGTACAGATTGCCGCAGAAATATCGAAGAAGTCCATTCTTATCAGGCCAAAAAACTCTCCGGCAGCGTCTGGAGGATAAATAAGAGATTCTCCGAAGTGATAGCCAAGATGCTTGAAGTTGGAAACGACCTCAGAAACGACCCTGCACCCAAGTGCAGTAGCTATACCCATGAATTGACGTTTGTATCTAATACCGATATCGAACTAAAATACACGCCTACCAAGCACGAAAAAGAAAAAGGTAAAAAAGAAATAATCTACACTCTTAACGAGCAGAACTGCAAATGCAAATATGATTCCGTCCCTGATGAGATCAAGGACAAAATTTGCAAAAACGTTGATGATTTCTGTCGGAAGGAAGAACTCACGTACCACAAGGGTGAACTCGATAATTTGCATATTCAATGGGTCGAGTTTCCTCGAACAAAAAGTGCACAAAAGGATACATTAGTAGGGCTCATGAGAAGGAAATTCCCACATGTAACCGACACATCAGCTGCAGTAGAGTTGCTTCTTAGCCTCTTTAGGGAAGTAGAGGCTACCTACAACCAAGGTAAAATCATCACTTTGCTTGATAGATCTAAGCGGGTTGAGGGAGATGAGATCAAAAAAGCGATTGATATCATTGAGACTGAGCAAAAAACTTTCAAGCTATGGCGGGATTATTCAACGGAATTAGCCCGAAAATTCCGAGTTCCTATAGGTATCCAAAATAGCCACAAGAATTATATTAGGAACACATTCGAATTGCTGAAAGATATGATGAATAACGAACACCAGATAATCAAAAGCTTTGTCAAAGACAATAACTACTCTATGGCATATTACAGTTATGAAGAGATGTTTGAGGCATACCTGGCAGACATTAAAAGTAAAAACAGTCTTAAGTTAAATGATATTGATATTTTTTTCTCTATTTTATGTGCATTTGTAGAGCACCATGGTGAGGCTCTGTGATGAATACTATAATTACATTTAACCAATTGTTTGTCGGATCAGAATCGGATAATGTCTGTTTTTGTGAAAGTTTTTCACCTGGTATAAACATCGTAAGTGGACGCAATACTTCAGGTAAAAGCTCTTTAATTCAGAGCCTGTTGTTTGCGTTTGGTGTTAACGACGTTAGAGAAAATTTAAATGAAATCCTCTCGTATCAACCTATTTTTCGAGTAGATTTTATCAAGAAAATTGGAGGCGTTGAGGAGGCGTACACCATTGTTCGGGACTTAAATTCCATCTACGTGAAAGAACCGAATGGTAAAATAGTTTCTTTTCATGGAATCAATGCTGATCATAGTGCTGAGCATATCAAGTTAAAGGACTACATTAGTGGTATCTTTGGTTTTTCGCTTCTTCTTGAACAAAAAGGTGAACTAAAGTCCGCTCCACTCGAATGCATGTTTTTACCATATTATATTTCTCAGGCAGTAGGCTGGGTGTACTTACGAGAATCATTCTCTAATCTTTCGTATTACAAGGGGTTTAAAGATGATTATTTGGACTATTATTTAGGCCTGAGTAGTGATTTCGATCGTGTAGAGCATAGACGTTTAATGAGGAAAAAAGAGAGACTAACAGCTGATATCTATAACCTCAAACGCTATAGTAAAAAAGCTGAGTTCCAGTTTTCTAACTTGGTTGACGAGGCATTCGGAGAGCAAGCGGAAGCTTACATTGAAGACTACGTCTCAAAGTTAAAATTATTAGAGGACGAAAGAAACGTATACATTAAGCTTTGTAATGAACTTTCTCTATTGCAAAATCATCACAAAATTCTAAAAAGAACCAAAAGGAATATCAAGAAGCAAAATTATAACGGTGTAGATCGCTGTCCTGCATGCACACAGGTCTTATCCTATTCTCTCGAAGGGATATACAGTCACTATCAAAAATATAACGATACAGTCGAACTCGAATCGCATATAACAAACAAGCTGATTAAAAAAACATCCGAGATAAATTCGTCTCAGAAAAAAATGACCAAGCTCAATGAAGAAATTTTTGCAAATTATGGAGTCCTTTTAGATGAAAGAGTAGACGGTGTTACGTTTGATCAGTGGGTATTAAATAAGGCTAATGTTGCGTTATACAAACAAATGCAAGCGGATATTGAATTCTCAGAAGAAGAATTAGAAGGTGTAAAAACTTCACTTAGTGCTATGGTCACACAGCAAGAGATAATAGTAGCACGAAGCAAGAAAGAAAAATCATTCAAGAAGATATTTGAAAAATACATGTCACAATTGGCATTAAAGCCTTTGACAGATTCTCGATATCTAAATTTATATCAAATTCATTCTTTTCCCCGCCAAGGCGTTGAACTCCACAAAACTGTTATGGCTTACCATTTTGCTTTAAATGCTATGATAGCAAAATCAAAAACAGTCCATAGGCTACCATTTTTGCTTGACGCTATCCTCAAGGAAGATATTGAGGAGACCAACTTGGAAATCATTCTAAAATTTGTTGGTAAAAATTTGCCTGATGATACTCAGTCGTTTGTGACTTTATCTGAACATGTTAGAGATTTAGTCCCAGTTGAAGATCACAAAGTTAAACCGATCGAAAAAATAAAAGTTAAAGATGTTCAAAATTCATATTTTCCGACCAACTCAAAACTTTTATATATAGGTGAGGGGAAAATAGAGCGTGGTTTTCTTTCTCAGCCGCTGGAAGAATATGAGAATGTTTATGAAGAGACCCTTAAAATAATTATAACATAGAGGGCGTTCAAAATTCTGTGTCAGTTAACAGATTTTTGAACGCTCTCAATACCAGATATGGCATTGGCCGATTTCAACGAATAGCGGTACTTACTTCTTCCAGTTCTCACCGTTCTGTCCAGTTCTCAAACCCCTGAATGATAGACATAATGTGGGGTTTCCGATTCCTCAAAATTTCTGAAAATTAGCAATTTTAACATTGGACATCTGCGGCTTGCCCGTCAGTATGTCCAATGTTGGAATATTTTCGACAAAGTGTCAAACTCAGACTTGACCCAGTGTCATTCATTTTTTTTTAGATTCTGAATCCTTTCCAGAGTTTGGCTCACCGGGGTCGATTTTGTAACTATTGGGTGTAATAAACAACATAGACCGGACAGTTAACTTTTCAAATATTTTGAATTATAAATAAAATAAGCTGGCCCATTTGAAGGTCAAGAATATCGTTGTGGGCACTTAGCTTCTCTTCGTTATCGTTATTAACAATCTCAGATGCATCTATCATAATCACTTTCCCGGGCGCTTTGTTTAATGCATCTATCAGTTTGGCCTTATTGGCCTTATTCTTCGGCCACTCAACAGTTTCAAACAGAGCGGGTTCTTTCCTGGCCGCCTTTAAACCGTATTTCCCCCCGACATGTTTTGCCCGGGTAATGTATCTGGCAATGGGGTTTGCTTTGTCATGTTTTGATGCCGTCAAAATGAATTTAGTTTTGAGATTTGAAAAACCGGCATATGGCCATCCCTCATTCCCTTCACAGGCGATAAATCGATTGGCGCTAAAGGCACCCTGGAGACCAATATAGGCGTCAACGCCAGTTCCACTATTATTTGCTTCCTGTTCAAGCAGATGGGGGGAGCTGAAGATGGCTCTGGATAAAATGCGGGCGCCAAGGCTGTGGCCTATGGCGACAACTTTAGGAAAATTTTCCTTTAGAATACATTTTGCCTTAATTTCAGGAAGCTGTTTATTGAAAAACCAGTTTAAAATTGTATACCCGAGCTCATCGGCATCATTGGATTTATTGAAGTAACTACCCAGGTGGCCGACAATAACACGCTGGAACCAGGATTCGGCAATGCTTTTCCAGACAGAGGGCCAGGTGATGCCAATGGTTAGCGGGTGAAAGTGTTTGGCGCCATTTAGTTTAGCCGCTAAATCAATATTGTGGACAATCGTATTAAACCGCTTTATAGATTCCTTCTGATCGTTATTCCATCCCATTGACATGATAAAAAGATGTGAATACGGTTTGCCATCCCTGCTGGCCTTACAAATCTGGCTGACAATATCTTTTTGAAGGAGATCCAGCGCCTCATACCCTTTTTCGTAGGATAGTTCCGGGGTATCGTTATTCTCATAAGGATTATAAAGAAAGCGGTGCTCATTGATGTTTTTTGCGATATGCGTAACAAGCATGGGCTTTTTATCATTCGTTACTTTTTTGAATTCTTCATTACGTTTCTTGAGTATTTTGTCTGGCAGCGGTGCCTTTAAAAGCTGGAACCTTTTAGGATATCTGTCCTTGGGATTGCCAATGGATTCCCGTTCCCGCTTTTCAATTCCGATGACGTAGCCATCGGGTTTAATTTGTGGTTCACCTTTTTTGGGAAGAACATTATACGCGTCGTCTGTCTGCTTTCCTGAAGAGGCGCACCCCACAAAAAGAGATAGCACCAATAACAGAAATAATTTTTTCATTACAACCTCCAGGGTATTCAAGGTTCAGATTATTTTTTCCTGTTCAAAATGTAGAACCGTTTATATAGAATCTTTTTAACAGTATCGCCCTCAATTAATTCTGCTGGGATGCCATTGAGTGTATCGTTGAAAAAAGATTTTACAACGGGACAGCCGTCAAGATTTTTGTGTAAATAGTACCGATGGCCCAGTGAGGATTCTGTCACATCAATGTATTTCGCGTTTTGAGACAGTGGGAATTCAACGCCGTTTTTTTCGGCGATGCTTTTGCCTATCACCTTGCTTTTTATCTTTTTTTCCAACCCCGTTAAGACAGGATCTTTTCGGTTTATGGTGATGTAGATATCTTGCGACACATTGATCCGGTCGATCCATTTAGCACTGTCCATAGCCCTGGATGCGGATGCGGTCACAACGATGGTGTCAAAAAGGTTTGTTTTTGTGCTGTTGTTTGCTATCTTAGTGGCTTCTTCCAGCACAATACTCCCCATGCTATGGCATAAAAGGGTGAATCTTATATTTTTTACAGCCTCTTTGTTTTTGAATGTATAGCTTTTTAAGTCTTCAAAAATCCGGTTCAAATTTGCTGCCGCCGCCCTTGCTTTATCTTCAGGGACGCCGAATGGGCCCTCCCATGAAGGCCAGTGAAACATGATCACTTTTGATGAGTAATCTGACTCCAAATTAGAGAGCAATCTGTTTTTTTTCTTAAATGCCTTGGCCGGATGATTTCCCCGTCCATGGACAAATAAAATGAGGTTATTCCGGGTGTCATCTGCGTTGATCTCTTTAATGGTTTTATCCAGAACACTCATAAAAGACTGGATGGGATACTGCGCCTTGTCTACTGTTACAACAGATATCTGATCGGGTTGAAAATGGGTGTCCGGTTTTATAATCGAACATCCTGAAAGCAAAAGGGTAAGAAATAAAATAGAGGCGAAACCTAAGGTAATGAATGTTTTTTTCAAATAGTCCTCCTTTATTGAAATTGATGGGATTTTTGATAAACAACTATATTTATAGTATTTTATAAGAAGGGAAAATCTTATAAAATTCACCACCGTTCAAGAACAACATGATGTGTGGGTCTGTATATTCGATTATTATCCAGTTTTTAACTGGATATTTAAAAAATTTGAATGTTATCCAACCAATTCAGACAGGCTGGTCAAAAACGATAATCAAAATTATTAGAGATTAAACATCCCTGGTTCAAAATTGCAACAATCAATTGAATGCCCTGTTAAATTTCTTTTTCAGAAAGTTGAAAATGAGAAATGCCAAGGCCAACAATAATGGTATCTAAGAACTCCCAAGCTAATTTTGAAGCGGTGTCGGCTACTATTGTTATTGGTGACCTTGGTCGAAAGATATAGAAGGCCAAATCAGGTATCTGGAGGAGGTGATATCCTTCAACTATATTCCGTTTTCCGGTCAGTTGGTTCCCATAGATTTTCTCTTCTCTGTCTAAATCCATGTATTGTCAGATATAGGCTTGATATGCCCGAATTTTTTTATTTAACCGTTGGGTTAAATATTCACTCCCGGCCCTCAATTCATCCAAAATCAATTCAGCTTGTTTCAGATACCTCTTTTTTTTTCCGTGATTCCAATATGACGGTGGTTCTTGAAGATTGGTAATCCGGTCAGCAAGTTTGACCATCCAAATTTCTTTGGGTTGAAGTTTAATTCTATGAAGACTGACTTGCATCTGATCCTGTTTTTGGATGGTTTTATCTTTGGTCAGGGCAAGGACTCCATCTGCTATATTTGTGCCAAATTCTAACCGCACCTCTTCATATGTGGCGTCTGTGTCCTCTATGATGTCATGCAATATGGCCGCCTGGACCGCTAAAATACCGTCGAAATTGGGACTTTGGTTAAAAGCTGCCATGATTTCCATGCATACCATGCTTAGGTGAACCGTGTATGACCATTCTGTGCCGGGCATGACCTGAGTCTTGTGTTTCTCTGCTGCGAATCTAAAGGCCTTGAGATAGCCTTCCTGTGACCAACAGTCATTTTTATTTTTCATAAATCTCAAAGCCTGTTTTTTATTTATAGATCATCTCTGAAGCCTTCGTAACTTCGATATCCGGAAACCATATATCGAAATAAGATATTGATATTACTTATGTTTTTAATAAAAAATCAATTACATATTATGAATTTGGTAAGGTATCAGTTGCGTTTAATTTATCAATGAAAGGATGTTTATGCAATTAGATGACTTCATAAGTTACGAAGCTTTGGAAGATACTTTTTCCGACGAGGGTGAGGATTTGGAGAATGATATCTCCTCTATTCATGTTGAAGGGATTGTTTATTGCAAAGAGATGTTTATTGATTTTTCGGTAGATGTTTTTGGTGCAGATGGAGTGGGGGGCTTGCCTCTATATAGTGAAGTGATGCCCCTGAAATCGAATTATGTGATCTCTGTACCGGTTATTTCCACGCTATTTGTTCTTAAAATGTTTGACACCCGCATTTTAAAACTCTTATCAGAAAAAAAGCTCTTTATTGCTTGGAACCCATCCTGGAAGACTGCTTCAACGATAGATCCTATGGCTCCCGACCTATCTTTGGTGCTGTCGCCGGAAAAAAATTGATACTGCCTAAAAAATTTAACTGCCTCTCTCTGACCCGGAATTCAATTTGTTTCGGGTCAGGGTGTGGCATACAGTGTAATTTTTTTCACAAACCCTTGCGTCCATGGCTTTATAACAATAATGTAAAAAAGACCCAGAAAAAATCTACTCCGGGTCAATCCCGGGTCACCTGGGAGTCCCGGTGAGTTGGGAACGTAAGCCTGACAAGGGTTTTCGTGGAGTCCTTACTCCACTCCCGGCTTAAAGTCTGAAAACATGCATAACCATGCGGGAGTTCAGCGTTTTAGGAAAATTTAAAAAACAATGAAAAATAATTATATTTATTGTAACTACTTGGTATTATTGGGGATGCAAATCTTTTTGTTGGGAAAGCTTAGGAAAGTTTAGAAGTCCGTTGCTCTATCCAGCTGAGCTACGGGCGCAACAGAAGAGATTTTTAACAGATCAGTATGGGTTTGGCAAGATAAAAATTAATAAAACCGCATTTTCTTAAATGAAGCGGCGAAAAGAAAAAATGGTCACGGGTGTAACTTTCGGTATAGCTTCTTACCGACCCTGTGCTCACTTCAAGCGTGGACTCGAATAGGGGGCTATACCAAAATTATTTGATTTTTAACTATGTTGTTTTCTCTGGCGCTAAATTATTATTTTGTTATTAAGATATTTAAAGACTTGCTTCTATAATGAATTGCTGTTAGGTTTCCACCCTTATTTTACTATTTCAAGGCCATTTTTTTATAAATCGGGCAGGGTAAAGAGACATCAATGACAAACCCCATAGATAAAAAATTAGACAAAACATTATTACCTGAAATAAAAAAACGCAGAACATTCGGTATTATCAGCCATCCGGATGCCGGTAAAACGACATTGACGGAAAAACTGCTGTTATTCGGCGGAGCCATTCAGCAGGCCGGTGCCGTAAAATCCAGGAAAGCTGCCCGGGCGGCAACCTCGGATTTTTTATCCATTGAGCAGGAAAGAGGCATTTCTGTATCGTCTTCTGTAATGAAGTTCAACTATAAAGATTACGAAATAAATCTTCTGGATACACCAGGGCATAAGGATTTCAGTGAAGATACCTATCGGGTACTCACGGCTGTTGACTGTGCCGTTATGATCATCGACTCTGCCAAAGGTGTGGAACCCCAGACCCAGAAGCTGATGGAAGTGTGCCGGATGCGCAACACCCCGATCATCACGTTTATCAACAAACTTGACCGGGAAGGACTTGAACCCCTTGAAATTTTCCAGGACATTGAAGATAAGCTTCAGATTGAGTGTGTGCCTCTAACCTGGCCCATCGGTATGGGGAAACGGTTCAAAGGTGTGTATAATCTGGAGCAGCAACAGCTGGGTATTTTTACGGCAGGATATACCCCGAAAAATGATGACGGCGTATTGATTGAAGCCCTTGATGATCCAGTGCTTGATGAAATGATCGGCCAGAGTGCGGCAGATCAGCTACGTGAAGATGTGGAGTTGATTTCCGTGGCGTCAGAACCTTTTGATCTCGACCTTTATCTTAACGGCACCCAGACTCCGGTGTTTTTTGGTTCCGCCATCAATAATTTCGGTGTCAGGGAGATGCTGGATGCATTTGTCCGGATTGCCCCATGTCCTGGTGTCCGGCCCACGGCGACCCGGGATGTGGACCCTTGTGAAGAGGCGTTTTCAGGATTCACATTCAAAATACAAGCCAATATGGACCCTGAGCACAGGGACAGAATCGCTTTTTTCAGAATCTGTTCGGGGAAATTCACCAAGGGCATGAAGGTGCGGCACCACCGCATTGGAAAGGATATCAAAATTGCCAATGCCACCATTTTCATGGCCCAGGAGCGCTCCAATGTGGAAGAGGCCTATCCCGGTGATATTATCGGCATCCACAATCACGGCACCATTAAAATCGGGGATACCTTTACCACAAAAGAACCTTTGAAATTTTTAGGCATTCCCAATTTTGCACCGGAACATTTCAGACGGGTGCTGCTTAAAGATCCCCTAAAAGCCAAAGCCCTGACAAAGGGGTTGACCCAGCTGGCGGAAGAGGGCACGATTCAAGTATTCCGGCCATTGCAAGGTAACATGCAAATCATCGGTGCTGTGGGGGTACTCCAGTTCGATGTGACCATGGCGCGGCTTAAGGCCGAATACAATGTCAGTGCCGGATACGAGTCCATTGACCTGTCCGTGGCCCGGTGGGTTGAATGCGAACGTGAATCTTATCTTAAAGATTTTATCCGAAAGAATGAGTCAAGCCTGACCCGGGATGCAGAAGGTCGTTTGACTTTTTTGACCACAAGCGTGTACCAGCTTGGGTTTACCCAGGAAGAATGGCCGGACATTCAGTTCCATAAAACAAGGGAACACAACGAGTAAGTTTGACAGATAACCACATCGTTTTTATATTTAAGTCCCAATAAGTTGATTATTTAATATTTTGCTGTGGGTTGGGTTGATTATTTAGAAATCAGCTCAACCTATAGCTATTATTTGAAGTGTAAGTATAATGCGAGATCCTTTTAGAAAAATACCGTTTAACTACACCTCGGCCGGAGACGACCAGATCATTGCCCACCTGTTTGGTGATGAGATTTTAAGTACCATTCATGTCCTGGAAACACTCAAGGGCACAGGGCGTTCTTCTCGACTCCTCCATCGCTTCATGGGGGATATTTTCGTTATCAGACGCAATGCTTTTTTGTTCCAGGAGCTTGTGGAGCATCCGATACTGAGACGCCGGTTGTTTACCGAATTGGAACATGACCTGTTCAATATTTCTGAGCATGCCGAGCATGACGAGGTTCGCATTGTGCTTGGTGCCTGCAGATCTGCGCTTCGTCAGCTGAAAGCCCAGATTAATGCCGTGGCCAAGGAGCAGGGCCGGATAACACGCCGCCTTTCTCCGGTGGTAGGCAAGGCCAACATATGCTTTGACCCCTTTGACATCACCGCCCATGCCACCGATGCCACGGACTGGCGAAGATACACACCGGCAGCCGTGCTACGGCCGGACCGGGAAGACCAGATTCCCAAACTGGTCAAAAAACTAAAAGATATGGATTTTCATATCATTCCCCGGGGCGGGGGGACCGGTTTGACCGGCGGAGCCACACCCCTGGCACCGGACTGCGTCATGATCAACACCGAAAAATTAAATACCGTTTATCCCATTGAACAGCGCAAAACAAAGGACGGCAGAGAATATGCCGTTATGCCTTTGGATGCCGGCGTCATCACCCAGGACGCCAAGGATGCGGCAGCGGCCCAAGGATATATTTTTGCCACGGACCCCACCTCTGCCTGGGCCTGCACCATTGGCGGCAATCTGGCGGAAAACGCGGGCGGCAAAACCGCCGTGCTTTACGGCACCGCCATTGACAATGTCTTGTCTTTCAGAATCACCATGCCCGACGGCCGACTGCTGACCGTTGAGCGCCAGGACCATCCCTTACGCAAAATCCTGTACGAAGATACGCTTTGCTTTGCGATCAAAGATGAAAGCGGGCAGGTTTTGGACACCATTGAACTGACCGGGGCAGATGTGCGTAAAAAAGGCCTGGGCAAAGATGTCACCAACAAAGTCCTAGGCGGTCTGCCGGGGGTCCAAAAAGAAGGGTGTGACGGCATTATCACCTGGGCCGAATTCATACTTTATCCTGAATTTGCACACAAGGCCACCTGCTGCATCGAATTTTTCGGCAACGACATGACCGAGGCCGGCAAGGTAATCACCGAAATCTGCACCCGATTTCAGAACACGGATCCTGCACTCATGGCCCTGGAACATTTCGACGAAGAATACATCAAGGCCATTAAATACAAAACCAAGCGGTCTGTCGGCGATCGCCTGAAGGCGGTCCTGCTCATTGACATGGTGTCCAATGACCTGTTCCTTCTTGACCAGGGCATGAGTACCATCGAAACCATCCTTGAAGCCTATGACAAGACAGGACTCTCCATTGCCCGGGACAGAAATGAAGCGGCGCGTTACTGGGAAGACCGCAAACGGCTGGGTGCCATTGCCGCCCACACCAATGCCTTCAAGCTAAACGAAGATATTGTTCTGCCCATTGACAGTCTGGCCGATTTTGTCAGGTTTGTGGACGACACCAATCTTGAAGAGAAAAAATATACCCAGGGCCGGATTATTCAAAATATTCTGGCATATCTGGAGACAGCCATCCCCCTTTCCGACGCCGAGTGGCTGGGAAAAAAGGTCGGCCGGATTAAGGATCTTGCATACGGTATCCGAAAAAAGCTTGATATTGCATCCCGGGACGCCCTGGAAGCCTTTATCCACACCAAAAATTTTCACAGCCAGATCCAGGACCATCTACGGGGTTACAGCCTGGTTCTATCCAATGTCGAAGAAATTTACAATGATACCTTAAGCCGCCTGATTGTCATTGCCACCCACATGCATGCAGGTGACGGTAACGTACATGTGAATATCCCGGTATTTTCCAATGACAAAGAGATGCTTGCAAGGGCCCATATGACCGCTGACAAGGTCATGGCAAAGGCTGTGGCACTTGAGGGCGTGGTGTCCGGTGAGCACGGTATCGGCGTCACAAAATTCAAATATCTGGATAAAGAGCAGGTCAAGCAATTTGACGCCTACCGCAAACAAGTGGATCCCAACGGGCTCATGAACCCGGGCAAGCTGTCCGAGCCCGATATTTTAAACAAGGTGTTTACACCGTCCTTCAATCTATTAAAACTTGAGTCCCAGATCCTCAAGCATGGATCTTTGGCCGATCTGTCGGCCAATATTTCCCATTGCGTCCGGTGCGGTAAATGCAAGCCCGAGTGCCCTGTGTTTTATCCCACACGCAACATGTTTTTCCATCCCAGGAATAAAAATTTGGCTCTGGGGGCGTTGATCGAAGGGTTGCTCTACATTACCCAACGGACCCAGTCCACTAAATTCAAGGTACTGAAAAATCTTGAGCAGATTGGCGACCATTGTACCATTTGCCACAAATGCTTTGACAAATGTCCTGTCAACATAGATTCCGGGATTATTTCCATTAAGGAACGTGAAATTCTAAAAAAAATGAATTTCAAGCACACGCCTATACCCACAAAGCTGACCCTGGGATATCTGGGAAACCGGAACCAGACGCTGAATCCAATTGTTCGTACCGGACTTTTGACAGCGGGCAGTGCGGCCCAGCGTGTGGCGGTGAAGCTTGCAAAATCAGTCTCTTTTGTACCGGCGTTAAAGGAAAACAAACAGCTGCAAATGCTGCATGCCCCTGTGTCCCAACCAGGACTGACCACGCTCAGGGCGCACCTGCCGTCCACGGACAGGAATCAGGCGATTTTAATAAATCCGCCTGGAGAAATCGTTTCAACGGTGTTTTATTTTCCAGGATGCGGCAGCGAGCGTATGTTTTCCAATATTTCAAAGGCATCCATTTTTCTGCTGCTCTCCCAGGGACACCAGGTGGTGCTTCCGCCGCCTTATATGTGCTGCGGCTACCCGTTAAAGGTCAATGCCCGGACTAAGGAGGCCCAAAAGCTCTCCCTTGAAAATTCCATTGTCATGACCCAGATCCGGGATATGTTCAATGACCTTGTTTTCAACGGTTGCATTGTCTCATGCGGCACCTGTATGGATTCTTTGTCTGAAATGGGCATCACAGATCTGTTCGATGCAAAGCTGTTTGATATTTCAGGCTACCTCTTCGAAAATGGGCTGACAACACCTGCGACCCAAGACTGCCTTTACCACGCCCCCTGCCACGACAGCTTGAAAGGTACGGCAATCACCCAGCTTGCCAAAGCAGGTATAGAGGCTTGTGCCGTGCCGTACTGCTGTTCAGAAGCCGGCACCATGTCCATGTCCAGACCCGACATCAGTTATAACATGTTTTTAAGAAAGCGGAATGCGATTAAAAAGGCAGCTCAGGGCCTGGATACGGCAAAGCCAAGAATATTGACAAACTGCCCATCCTGCGTCCAGGGATTAGGCCGCCAAAACCAGGTAACGGCCGTACACATGGCCGTGGAACTGGCACGGCTTACGGGCGGGCCCCGGTGGATGAAACAGTTCCGGGCATTGATTAAAAATATGGAAATCGTCACCTTCTGACATGAACCTTGTTCTGCTCGAAGACAGTGATTTTATCGGTCCGGATCGGGTGCTGCTTGGGGATGACCGGTGCAGACATATCACCCGGGTGCTCGGGGCCAAACCTGGGGATACCCTTGTCTGTGGACAAAAAAATGCCAAGATGGGCACGGGGCTGATCACGTCAATGGAACGGCACGCCATTGAGATTCAGACGTTTCTTGATCAAGACCCGCCCCGCCCCTTGCCTTTGACCCTGGTCCTGGCGTTGCCCCGCCCCAAAATGCTTAGAAGGATTCTTCAAAGTCTTGCAAGTTTAGGCGTTAAGGATATTTTTTTGATCAATTCCCGGCGGGTGGAAAAAAGTTTCTGGGATTCGGGTGTCTTGGATGCGCCCACTATCCAGCACCATCTGGATTTGGGTCTTTGCCAGGCCAAAGATACCCTTGTGCCCCGGGTTCACCTGAAACGTTTTTTTTCCCCCTTTGTTAAAGAGGAACTGCCGGAACTTAGCAAAAATAAAAAACGAATTCTCGCCCATCCCAAGACGCAAAATTCTTGTCCGGTGGGGCTTAATTCCGATACCGTGTTAGTCATCGGACCCGAAGGCGGATTTATTGACCTTGAAGTGCAGACCCTTATGGACAACGGTTTTGAGCCCATGACCGTTGGGCCCAGGATTCTACGGGTGGAAATCGCCGTAACTGCCTTGATTTCAAGGCTTTTTACTTGAGATATTGAATTGTGTATTGTGGAGATTATTTAATTATGGATAAAAAGACTCAAAAAATCAGACAAGAAGCATACGAAAGCCTGCCGCCCATTATCAAAGACAGCTTGACTCCCGAAGAAAAGGAATTGTTTTTAACCGCCGAACAATGGCCCGACACTCTTTTTACCAAACTGGATGAATTTATCACTAAAGATTAGCGATAGGCGCCTATTCGACGCATTGACATCAGTCGATCAAAAATTTATATTGAAATAATTCAATTTTCAGATGATCGGAACAAGTCATGAAATCAAATGATCGCCAGACTGCAGACGGCTCTCCCCTGAAAAAATATGCCAAATATGCCCATGTACTCCAGAAGACAAAATGGGCCAGGGAGTTCTCCTGGGAGCATATTCAAAAAATATGTTTCTACATCGAACCTGTGATGGCCAAAACGGGCGCCATCGTGTTCAAAGAAGGGGATACGGATAAAAGCTTAGGCATTATTGTCAAAGGCGCCATTGATATTCTCAAGGAAAATACCCGGGTCAGCACCCTCACCAGTTCCCAGACCTTTGGTGAAATGGCTCTGATTGATGGGGAACCTCGCTCGGCATCGGGTATCGCCGTAAAGGAAACCGTAATTTTTTTCATGACCCAGGACAATCTCATTCTCCTGACCCAGGATGATCCGGAATTGGGGGTTCAGCTGTTGTGGAAAATCTCCAAGCTTATCAGCCAGCGGCTGCGTCAGACTACAGGAATGCTGGTGGATTATATGGGAGAATATTAATCCTGACCCAATGATCGCAAAAAAAAAGAGAGAAAGATGATCGAAGACGACGATTTTAGAGAAATTTCATTTGAGGATTTTAAAAAATACCAGACTGAGCATAAGGAGATGGATTTCCTTGTGGTTGACGTACGGCAGGAAGGTGAATATACCACCGGACATGTGCCGGGAGCCAGATTAATCCCCTTAAACACCCTGGGGAATCATCTGTCCGAATTTCCTTTAGAAAAAGATTTATTTTTTTACTGTCACAGCGGCGCCCGGTCTGAAGTGGCCACTATGATGGCTGCAGAAGATGGCAGAGATGCCCAAAAAACCTACAACATTGCAGGTGGATTTCTCGCTTACCAGGGTCATGCGTTAAAAGGATTTCCCCGGCTACAGGTATTTGATTACCACCAAAGCGAAGACCGACTGCTTTATCAAGCCATGGAATTGGAAAAAGCCGCTGAGCTATTTTACCAAACCATTCTCTTATTTGCCCCGGATGAAAAATTTCGACCCGCCATTGAGCAGTTGGCTAAGGCGGAAATTGCCCATGCCCGAACAATCTATTCATACTGGAAACAAACCGTTGAGAACCCGGCACCCTTTGAGGAACTTTATGAGTCTCTTAAAGGGGAAATCCTTGAAAACGGTCAACCCCTTTCCCAAGTAACAGCCAAGTTACACGCGAACAAAGAAATTTCATGGACCGATGTCATAGAGATGGCGCTGGGAATTGAAATTCAGGCCTATGATCTTTACCGCACCGTTGCAGACCGCCAGGGGCAGGGTGGGGCACAGGATGCCTTTCTTTCCATTGCCCAGATGGAAAAGGCGCATATGAAGCTGGTGGTGAAATTGCTTGGCTCTGATTAGCTGAAATTTCAGACAAAAACAAGATATACCCCAGGCTCATGTTGTTAGGACGTTATGCGTTGATTTGAAGGATATTTCGTGTTAGCCTTTTATCTATATTATTGACTTGAAAGGCTGACATTGAACCAGAAAAAAAACAGATCAGACATCATTCTTACCAAACTAAAAGAGAATGGTCACAAGATAACACCCCAGCGAATCGCCATCGTAAAAATTCTGGCAAAAAGTGTGGACCATCCCAGCGCTGAAACCATTCACGAACAACTTAAATCAGATTTCCCAACCATGAGCCTTGCAACCGTTTACAGGAATATCTGTCTGATCAAATCCCTGGGCGAAGTTCTTGAACTCGGGTTTCCAGATGGCTCCAACCGATATGACGGTAAGAAACCCTATCCCCATCCCCATATTATTTGCATAAAGTGCGGTAAAATTGTTGATCCAGATCTGGATAGCTTGGATGATATGAAAAATGAGCTTGCCAGGGAGACTCAGTTTAAAATTTTAAATCATCGACTGGATTTTTTCGGCATTTGCATTGACTGCCAGACTAAAAAAAAATAAGTTGAATATCCTACTCCTATTTGTCTATCTGCTGTGACCTGCATAACGCCTGATATTCGGTACTCATAAAGGCCATGGGGCGTCTTTGTTTTTTATATAACTTTGATTAGCCTTTTAATCGACATTGGGCAGACCTATTCAAAAGAAATTTGATATATTTCTGATACGGTCTGTCCAAAAAGAGTTAATATTTTTCTCCGTATGTCATTTAACCCACTGATAAGACAGTGTACTTCGCCCTCTTTATGAAAAATATTCACACAGTCTATACCTTCCATTTGTTGAAAAATCCAGCGAAGAGTGGGGTTTTGAACGGGTTTCCCAATCTGATTGGGCAGTGTTGTTTCAAGGCGCTTCAATTCATTCCGCATGCGACGCTGGGCAATGGAGTAAATTAGTAATGATAAGGTCATCACCATCAACATTCCTTCGACACGAGATGGCTTTTTGACAAACAGCGACGATGCAAAAAATAAAGGGTCTTTGATAAATCGGAAGCCATTCTCGACCTTAGACTGGCCTTTATATCCCCAAAATACATCTTCGTCGCTCAACTGGAATCTTGGAATTGAGGTCCCAAGAACAAAACAGGATTTCTGATCGCGGTCTTGATCGACTTTTTCTTGATTGACCTTTAAGTCCACATTGATTTGCAATTTAATTGATTTGATCGGGGTATCCGGCGTTGGTCTACCTTTGACGGCATATTTGATGTGCTGTTTGTGTCCTTTCGGCAAGCCTGTGTAAATCAAAAAAAATTAACATAACATTCAAAACCGGCCCGATCCAAAAAACGGTGTGTAAGGCGATGAGGGATAGTTTTTACTGCAAAAATGTGTCTCAAAACATGCGGGATTGGCTAAAAGGTCGTTTTAGAGATTATCAGCTGTTTCCTCTGATTTTTTAGCGATTGTGTTTTCGAATGACCACGGCAACCAGTCCGCAGGGTTTTGGAAAATCTCGGAAGAGTGCTTCTGCAGTGCGGTCAGGTATTCAAAAGGATTTATATTTTGCAGGTTGCACGTATGTATCAGGCTCATGAACAGGTCGCCAATATATGCACCGTGTTCGGTTTTATAAAATAATGAATTTTTTCGGTGCAGAATCGACTTTTTCAGCAATTGTTCGCAAAGATTATTATCCAGCGGTGCTCCAGGGACCTCCAAGAAACGGGTCAATTCCGGCCAGTGGTTCAACATATATGATATGGCCTTGCCCAGACTGGAGTTGGGTTCTACTTCTTTGTTTTCAAACTTGTCTTCAAGCCATACCTTAAGCGTCCGCATCAGTGGACCGCTGTGGGCTTGATGATATTGAAGGCGTTGAGCATCGTCCAGGCCTTGTTCCTTTACCTTATGATCGTGCTCATAAATTTTAGCCACTGTATTAATTACATGGTCACACGCCTCAGGAAAATCGTCCATGACGTCGACAAAGTTACGGCGTCCATGCACGAGACAATTGCATAATATCGATTCAAAACCTTTTGGCAGATTCCTGGACAGAGCATCACACATCTGTATTGGCCGATCTTTCCTGGAGCCCCGTTCTTGCAGAACCCTGGATAAATTTTCTCCAGCATGATTATTGCCGGTAAAAAACAGGGCAATCTTTCCTACGTCACATTCTGACAGGATTCCGGAAGTGAACATCCCTTTTCGTTTGGCTGCCTTATCGGTTTCTTTCATCAAGGATAAAATTTTCATTGTCGTATCGTCATTATACAACACCTTGCCTTGTGCAGCCTGACGGATTAGCTCTGTATATACCGGATGGATCTTGTCTGCTACGTTTTCTATGATTTCCCATTGGGTCGATGGGGGCAGCGGCATCCCCAGGCTGGCTTGAAGTTTGCCCAAGCGGTACAAAGGGACTCCGCTGCCATATTTTAAAAGGGCCAGCATGGCACCGGATTTGGCATCATATTTTTCTTTACCCACATTGTCGGGCGCCTGGGCAGTAAAAATCTGCCCACAAAGGTTGCACCGCAACTTCTGCAGTTCATATACTGTCGCCTGGAAGGGAGCACCGCCGGTTATCCGGACGATCTTGGCAGGTGGTTTTTCACCATACAATTTACCTTTTTCACAGGCAGGGCAATCATTACCTGACTTAAGGCTTTGATGACAGATCTTAATCTTCTTGGCGCCTTTATAGGCGTTTGCACCATTTTTGCCGTGACCTTTTTTCTTCTTTTTTCGTTTTGGTCGGTTCTGCGGATTCGACTTTTTCTTCTTTTCGGTCTTATCGCCGAATACCATTTTTAATAACCGTTTAATGGACGCTGCTTTTTCATTGGACAACGTATTCAAATAGGCAACGGTTTCAACCAATGCTTTGATCAACTCATAGTCGCCGTCCTGCAGTTCATTTGATCTTACCCGCTCAAGGAGCGCGTCAAGCTCGTCCTGCTTTATGTCCATCGTTCTTGACATGAAAATGTGCTATCACATTTAAGCTCTAATGTCTAGATTTTTTTCCACAAAAATACATTATTTTTTTGAGGATTTCCGTTCCATATCAACATCTGTAATTCATGTGCAGCCAATGGGTGAATTTCATCACCTCCCTTTTTAGGCCACCATTTAAAACGCCCCTTACTCAATCTTTTTTGACAAAGCCAGAAGCCCTGGCCATCATATATTAATATCTTCAGGGCAGTGCCTGGTTTGTTTCTGAAAACAAAGACATATCCGGAAAAAGGATTTTGTTTTAACACCTTACGACAAACAGCTGCCAGGCCGTCGATCCCCTTTCGAAAATCAGCAGGCGTTACTGCCAGCATTATCCGCATTTGCGGTGTGATTTGGATCATGGGACACCCGCCAGTAAATATTTACCAAGGCTGATCACTGCCGGGTCTGCACGACCTTTAAAACACATACGCATTTTAAAACCGGCCGGGTTCTCCATTTCTATTACACAGTTGGTATCTTCCGGCGCTGGAGTGATCTCTATAAACAGGGGGGATTCATCGCCTACTTCAGGAGAATCGACTGCGGTACAATGAGTGGCATCAAAAATCTTTTCTTTTAATGCAGTATGATTGAGCCGTAAACTGTGGGCAATCTTATTTATGCTCATCCCTTGAGAATGGTAAAGGTCCGTTGCTGCCTGCCATAAATTATCCGGTATCCTGGACCTTCCGGTTCTGTTATTTCGCCAGTTTGCAAAAAGCTGCTGGACTTTTTCTAATGAGATTGATTGTTCTGCGGTCAATAATTGTTTGTTCATCGGTCCCTCCATTAGCAACGTTCAAGTTGGAACCGATAATATCACCCGGGACTGGGTCTTTCACGCTGGCTTACCGAAAGGACACTGCTGTTTAAACTCAATAGTGTCAACCAGATGATACTTCCATTTATCACTGAGTTCTTGGAGGGCCGTCATTGCTTCGGCTTCCGAGTCAAATCGTTGGGCCTGAAGATGGAAGAGTTGCTTTTCCGCACGTTCCTTCTCTTTTGAAATAGTTCTTTCAACGCTCTTGACCGCGCGCTCCAGAGCCCCTTTGGATCGAATGATCAACCAACGTTGATCAATTCCATAATGCCCTAACTCCAACGTCTGGTACTGATAATCATCGTTAATCTCCGCCCACAGGTCCCATTTTAGGGCCTGTTCGATGACGGTCTTCACAATGAAAAGGGTTCCCGGGATGCGGGTGATAAACGGGATATCTTTCAAGTTGGAAGCATTGGATTCGGTATATCCTTTCGAATCCATAATCAGGTAACGAGGGGTATCGCTTGCTTTGAACTGACGAACGAGTTCACTGCTGCGTTCTTTGAAAACGGTATTATCCGAAGCATTCCCGTCCCAGCACTTACACAAAATGGGAATACCACCATCCTGGGATACCATCAGCTCCAGCACAGCCTGTTTCAAATCAGGACGGTGGTCTTTGGAGTAACCATGAGTTATTTTGATGGCATGTTCATCCGAATCAGGAAGATACTCCCCGGTCAATGAAAAAGATGAAGTATCCAGATGGTTGAAAAGTAAATGGATACTTTCCGACCGACAGGTAGATGAGGCGATTTCGGTGAAAAGCAGTTCAGAGCTGTAGTCGACCGCATCATCAAGACTGCGCCCGAGCTTGTAGTGATTGAAGTCCGAGGCTTGCACCCCGGGACGGAACAAAACATCCAGCGGCTTGTTTTCGAAAAATTGAGGCGTCAGCGACAGCGGCCGATTGGAAAAACCCAGCCCATTGAGAACCATGCCGGCAATAGCTTCTCCGGCACTGATATTTTCCTTCTCATCTTTTGGTATGCGAGAGTCAATCATTTCGATGATTTTCAAATCCTTGATAACGCCAGCAACAATACCCAAGTGGTCAATACGTTCTACTTTAACAGTTTCCAATGTTTGGTGTTTGGCCCTCCAGGGCAAACGCATTAAAATTTCTGATTGAAGAGAGGTTTGCAGAATTGAACATTCCTGATATGTAAGAATCTTTTTACAACCTCATTTCAAGGAACTCAGTCATGACCTCCTCAAATATTACGCTGATCTCAGAGTTCTCAAAGATAAATGACCCTCGATTGGATAGGCAGAAGTTGCATAATCTAATCGATATATTCGCAATTACAGTCTGCGCTGTGATTTGCGGTGCAAGTACATGGAACGAAATTGAACAATATGGCCAGTCCAAATATGATTGGTTAAAAACGTTTTTGGCGTTGCCCAATGGAATTCCATCGCATGATACAATCAGAAGGATTTTTATAATCATTGATCCGGAAGAATTTCGGACAGCTTTCATTGATTGGGTTGCCTCTATACGTCCGCTACTGCCGGAAACTGTTATCGCCGTAGATGGTAAAACATTAAGACGATCACATGACAAAACGAATGGTAAATCCGCAATTCATGTGGTAAGTGCCTGGGCATCAGATGCAAACCTGGTACTGGGGCAGATAAAAACGGATGAAAAATCAAATGAAATCACAGCAATTCCGGATTTACTTGATCTGCTGGATATTTCAGGGACTACTGTCACCATAGATGCCATGGGATGCCAGAAAAAAATTGCCGAAAAAGTAATCGATAAGGGTGCGGATTATGCTTTGGCTCTGAAGAAAAACCACGGAGATCTATACGACGACGTCGAACTCTTCTTTCATAGCGTCAAAAAAGCTAAACCTAAGGAAATCCCGAGAAGTTATTTTGACAGCGTTGAAGGTGACCATGGTCGCGTTGAAATAAGGCGTCATTGGGTTATCTCAGATATTGACTGGATAGAGGACAAACCACTTTGGAAGGGACTTCAAAGTATCGGAATGGTTGAAAGAGAACGTCACATAAAAGATAACATCTCATGTGAGACCAGCTATTATCTGCTCAGCCAAAATTTGGATGCAGAAGAGTTTGCAAAAAGAGTTCGAGCTCACTGGGGAATCGAAAATAAATTGCATTGGGTGCTTGATGTTTCGTTCAGAGAAGATGAGTGTAGAAAACGAGTCGGTAATGCCGCTGAAAATTTTGCAATAGTGCGCCATATTGCTACGAACTTACTTAAGCAGGAAAACAGTATGAAAAAGAGCATGAATGTCAAACGCCTGCAAGCAGGATGGGACAATTCTTATCTCATGAAAGTGCTTGGAGTCAATACTATTTAAATGCGTTTGCCCTGTTTGGCCCTCTGCTTGTGTTGATTATGATGGTGCAAAGAGGGTATATTCAAATTTTTTAAAATTCAACTGCTCAATGTCGATTTTAACGCCGGCATTTAAATTTTTGTTGGCTTCTTTTGGGTTTTGAAATACAATACTAATTGATAATTATTATTATTAAGTAAATATTATCATTGTATGAAGTTCCATGAAGCGTTTATCCTTAGATAACATACTTTATTTAAAGGAGATAAATTATGAATCAAACAGAGAAATGCCCGGTTACAGGTAAAATTGCAGGAACGTCGAATAAAAAAGGAAGATCCAATCGTGATTGGTGGCCCAATCAATTGAATTTGAAAATTCTTCACCAGCACGACAGAAAAAGCAATCCCATGGGAGATTCGTTTGACTACAAACAAGCATTTAAAACATTGGATCTTTCCGCTGTAAAAAAGGATCTATTTGCTTTAATGCGCGATTCCCAGGATTGGTGGCCAGCGGATTACGGTCACTACGGCCCGTTGTTCATCCGGATGGCCTGGCACAGTGCCGGAACCTATCGCACCATGGACGGCCGGGGCGGAGCTGGAAGCGGTACCCAGCGATTTGCGCCGTTGAACTCCTGGCCGGATAACGTAAATCTCGATAAAGCCAGAAGGTTGTTGTGGCCGATTAAAAAGAAATACGGGAACAAAATTTCCTGGGCCGATCTCATGGTGCTGGCCGGGTGACCAGCTTTAAAAAGTGTAACGCTTATCCCCGATATTCATAACGAAATAATGTAACGGCCAGATACCCCGCCGCCATACCCCGCCAAGAAAATCATAAAATCATACCCCGCATGCCTATCCCGCCGATAGACCCCGCCGTTGATTCATTCAAAATTTGCTACATATAATCTCCCTGATTCGAATCTTGGAGAAAAATGATGGCAAAGAATTCTCGTGGAAAACGCCCTTGTTCTATTTGCCGAAAATGGTTTGCTCCTGATGTAAGACAAAAAGGCAGGCAGAGAACATGTAGCCCGGTTTGCCAAAATGAGCTTCATCGAAGGCAATGTGAAAACTGGAACAGGAAAAATAAAGCTGTCTCCAAAAATAATTATCTGGCAAAAAAGCTTGAAGAGGCAGAGAACCTTCAAACATCCGGAAAATTGCCTGTTCTACCATTGGAAGTTATTGAAATAGAATACGGTATCAAGCCGGCAATTATCGCCCAATACCTGGTCACCCAGGTTATCAGCCGCACCAAAGAAAAAATTCGAGAATTCCCATAAACGCCTCTGACTAATCGAATATTGATTTCAAGAGACATGATTGGAGTAACTTCTTGTAATATTAGGATATATGAACATACTAATCGGATTTTGATTCTAAGAGACATCATGTGCGTAAGTTATTGATAATATATATGGATACAAACAGAGTAATCAGCATCCCAGTTCAAGAGGCAACTGACAACCGACCCTGGCCGGTGATATAAAAAGGCATCTGAAATTCTAAAAATAAGGAGATGTCTCATGGCGCACAGGTTTTCATCACGGGAATTATTTGAACTGAGGAACAATATCCCTGTGGATATGCTGATCAGGGATCATTTACAGATTCCATCTAAAATCAGGGATGGCTATTTCCGTTTTCTATGCCCTCTGTGCAATGAATTTCAAACGGCTGTAAATCCAACCACGAACCTGGCCAGGTGCTTCCGGTGCGAAAAAAACTTTAACACCATCGACCTTGTCATGAAAATCAAGGGATATGGATTCCGGGACAGCGTCCTGTTTTTGAAGCAGATAAATACTGCCCACCAGGTTCCGGCATCAAAGATAGCTGCCTTGGTCGCTGCAATCGGCAAACCCATGCCGGGAGGGCAATGAGTATGAAACGGTTGGCCAAGCTTGAAACCCTGATTGCCCGGAATCAGGAGTGTTTTTCCAAAATCGGCAAGGCCTTGAAAGAAATTCGTGACAATCGTTTGTATAAGCAGGCTCTGTTTGAATCATTCGAAACATATACCAGGGCGCGATGGGATATGGGAAAATCCCATGCTTACCGCCTGATCAAATTTTATGAAGTCATCTATAATCTGTCCCCAATTGGGGACAGATTACCGGCCAACGAATCCCAGGCACGGCCTCTTACTCAACTGGATTCCATAGAACAGCGCCAACTTTGGAAGGAGATTATAGAAAGCGGCATGGAGTTAACCGCGCGTAACATCAAAAAATTTATCGACTCCCGAAAAACGGCATCGGTAACCAAACCGGATCTGACGGATCAAATTTCGAATGAATACATGGCTGTTGTAAAGGCAATGCTTGAACAGGTCCGTGTGGCACAGCATGATCATTGGCAGCAGACCTCTCGCCCGGCTGCATTGTTGTGGCATCGGGTCATACACGAAAAGATTGTATCAACGGGGGCAGATAATGGATGACCTGAGCATTGACGACCGCTTCCATTTACTGCTGCATAAAAAAATCATGAATAAAATCGGATCTGCCAAGAGAAGATCCAAAAAATATTACAAGGACCAGTACAAGAAAACCGGGATTATCCCGGTACCCCTTTTGCTGGTTGAAAAAGGAATTATGGATGGCCGCAAGTGCAGCGGGCGCCCCAAGGTTATAGACGAGCAAACAAAAAGGCGGTTTATTGAAATGGTCAAGGCGTCATGCGATCCGTCATCTCAGGGGTTCATTTTTATCACCCGAAGAGCCAGGACCATTAAAAATTACCACTGCTGGCTCGAGGAAGAGTTGGGTAAAACAATCAGCCTTCCGGCACTTCGGCGATGCGCCAAAAGGGAGAATCTCAAATTTTATCTGGAAAAAGAGGACGATCAGGAGCCGTCACCGGCACGTTATAGCTTCAAATCGGTTCCGGTGTTTGCCTTGATCCAGGTTGACGGTTGCAAGTTCCAATATTTAAGAATCAGAGATGAACGTGGAAACTGGCAGAAACCGCAGGTGATTGAAATATTTGATACCGGTTCCAGGAAGCTGTTCATCCTGGAATTCTATTTTACCGAAAGTAATCTGAACTCTGTGGACCTTTTTACCCGTTTTTTGTTATGCACCCCTTTTCCTTTGAAAACAATCGGCATCAGGCCCGACCAGGCAAAGGGATTTTTAAATTTAAAGCGTCCCATTAATGCCATTAACCTTGCGCATTCTACGCCAGGCGGTTTTTATTTGGCGCCGGATTTTTCAAGGGCGCATTCACCAAAAGATAAGGCGCATCTGGAATCTTCACACCGGAGCCTGCATAATTTTGAAATACGGATTATCAAAGCCTTTGAGGACAGGATTGTGAAAACCGTTACCGAGTATAACTTCAAACGGGGAAGAAAGGAAAAAGTCACTGTAACCCTACTTGATATCACCCTTGATGAATTGAGAAGCAGCACTGTGCTCCGCCAATACCGTGACGAACATAATCATACACAACATTATTTTACTGAAGACGGCGTGGTCAGTGCCTGGGTGCCGGCACAGAAGTTTGATGATTTTTTGTCAAACCAGGCAGACACCCTGAATTTTATCCCGGAGCAGGTTCAAGAATATATGAAATATGGTTACAGAAAAATCAAAGCCACCGTATCCAAGAACAGAACTATCCGCCATGACAAACGCGATTTTTATGTGACCAGTGGTGCAGACCGGTTCAGCAAGCATAAAAGTACACCGGTAAAGATATCCAGATACAGGGACAAACTTTTTATCTTTGAGCCCAGTGAAGACGGAATACTTCTGGGCGAAGCCATTGCAAAAAAGCCGTTTGACAGGCCACCTGCACCAGCGCCTGATCCTGTACCCGATGAACTCGACACCATTATCGCTCTTTTGGAAAAGCACAATATGGCCGTTGACCGGCCTATTTTAATCGAAGTTTACCATAAGGGCCTTTCCCTATCCCGGGCGGAGCAAGTACTTCATCATAATCAATCAAGGTACGCAGATTACATGAAAAAAATGGACCAGCCTGAGGAACGTAAAAAACAGGCTTTGTTCAATGCATTTATGCTTGATTGCCAAAAATCGTTAACTACGAATCGAGTGGCGACTTATGCATCCCTCGGAGATATGACATGAAAGAGGATTTTATCAGTGATAAACGAAGAGTCTCATACCTGTCTGCCACTTATAATAGGATATACAGGGGCCAAAGCGTACTCATTGAAGGAGATTTTGGCGCAGGAAAAACTCGGTTTTTAAAACTGCTGCGGCCTAAAAAGCTCCATGCCGTATGGGTCGAGTCTCTGTTCAACATCCATGAAACCCTGGCATCCATACTCAAGGAATTGAATTATGAGGCCACCGCCACCTACCGCCGGACTCCCCAGTACCTGAAAACGATCTGCAACCTATCCAATTGTTTTATCATCATAGATGAAGCCAATGATCTGGACTCCCGGGTCTGGCCATATCTCAAACGAATTATTGATGCCGGTGTTCCCATCGTATTTGCAGGGCTCCCAAAGGTCAGAACCCATCTGAGCCGGAATCATCCCGATATACTCAGCCGGCTCAAAACTCTGATTTTATACCCCATAGAGGTCGAAGACTTCATCGAAAAATACAAAGATATCCAGCAGGAAGCCGTTGAATAAATTTATATGGCCGTCAAAGGCGACATGAGAAAATTTAAAGAAATATGTACAGACTGCCAGGACAGGGCAAAGGAGTTGAATCACAACTTTGTTGATATCAACCTTGCTCTGGAATTTATATCCGATCTCCCTCCCCAGTAATCCTTATCACAATTTATCTGTACGAACAGGCCACCTTTGGTTACGCCGAGGATGGCCTGGTGGTGTCTCTTTCTTATATTAAGGATGCCGCTTGATGCTTGTTCTACCTTTAAAATTTTGAAACCACAGATCATTTTTGATTTTTTAGTGTACCGTTACATTATTTTGTAACTTCGTTTTTGATGGCACTTTCGTTTAACTCACTTAAATCACATTGAAAATATATGCTTCTTGTTTGGTGGGGCAAGCCTCAACACCGTTACAGTATTTGAAGCTCGTCAGCCGGGACCTGCGCCATTGAATCCATGGGCCTTAAACCCTTTGGATTTGCAGGCGGGCGTGAAGACGTGTGGGAACCCGAGGAGGATATTTACTGGGGGGCGGAAGAAGAGTGGCTGGCCACCAGCGATAAACCCAAAAGCCGGTATTCCGGAGAACGCGATCTTGAAAATCCACTGGCTGCAGTTCAGATGGGACTGATTTATGTCAATCCCGAAGGACCGGACGGCAATCCTGATCCGGTGGCATCCGGCATTGATGTCCGGGAAACCTTCGCCCGGATGGCCATGAACGACGAAGAGACCGTAGCCCTGGTGGCCGGGGGGCACACATTCGGTAAATGCCATGGTGCCGGTGATGCGGCTCTCGTAGGCCCAGAACCCGAGGCGGCCCCGCTTGAAGAGATGGGGTTGGGGTGGAAAAGCAGTCACGGCAGCGGCAAGGGTGGCGATACCATCGGCAGCGGTATCGAAGGCGCATGGAAACCCAATCCCACCCAGTGGGACATGGGATATTTCAAGGTATTGTTCAAATACGAATGGGAACTGGTCAAAAGTCCTGCCGGGGCAAACCAATGGCTGGCAAAGGATGTTGAGGAACAAGATATGGTTGTCGATGCCCATGACCCATCCAAAAAACATCGCCCCATGATGACAACTGCGGACCTGTCTCTGCGGTTTGATCCGATTTACGAACCCATTTCCCGGAATTTTATGGCACACCCGGAAGCCTTTGCCGATACTTTTGCCCGGGCGTGGTTCAAGCTGACCCATCGCGATATGGGACCCAAGAGCCGGTATCTTGGCCCAGATGTTCCCTCAGAGGATTTAATCTGGCAGGACCCGGTTCCCCCGGCGGACCATCCAATGATTGACGAAAATGATATCGCCGAATTAAAGCGAAATATTTTGGCCACTGGGCTGACAGTTTCCCAACTGATCACGACTGCCTGGGCCTCAGCCTCAACATTTCGCGGCTCGGACAAGCGAGGAGGCGCCAATGGGGCACGCATCCGTTTGGCCCCCCAGAACAGTTGGGCCGTGAATATGCCGGCCCAGCTTAACGTTGTACTGAATACCCTGGAAGGGGTTCAGCAGACGTTTAACACAGGCCGCACCGACGGTAAAAAAGTGTCCTTGGCGGACCTGATTGTGCTGGCCGGATGTGCCGGTGTTGAAAAGGCCGCGATGGATGCCGGATTTAAAGCTTTTGTACCATTCTCTCCGGGGCGAACGGATGCCGCGGCAGATCAGACAGATATCGAGTCGTTTGCCGTCCTCGAACCCATGGCCGAAGGATTTCGAAACTATCTCAAACAAAAATTTAGGGTTCCGGCAGAGGAACTGCTGGTGGATAAAGCCCAGTTGCTTACATTGACCGAACCGGAAATGACTGTTCTCATTGGCGGTCTACGTGTTTTGGGTGCCAACTTTGAACAGGTTCAACATGGCGTTTTGACCCACCGTTTGGGCATTTTGACCAACGATTTTTTCGTCAATCTCCTGGACATGGGAACCGTGTGGTCTGCCAGTTCAGTTGACGATACGATTTTTGAAGGTCGTGACCGGAAAACGGGCGTGATGAAATGGACCGCCACCCGTGTGGATCTTGTGTTTGGTTCCAATTCGCAACTGCGCGCGCTTTGTGAAGTATATGCAGGCGAAGATGCACAGGAAAAATTTGTAACAGATTTTATCTCAGCCTGGAATAAAGTCATGAATCTTGACCGGTTTGATATCGCCTGAGTCCGATAAATAATGAACCTCTCCTTACTTCTGCTCTACTAAAAAAGCAGCGTTTCGAACTTTCCTGAAACGCTGCTCTCTCACCTTGTTATTTAAATTTTGTATTTTTTTGTATTAACTCTATACATAGAAACAAAATGGTTGACAAAATTCTAATAATCATCGTAGGACTTTGGGCCAATCAGGTTTTGTTGTATATTTTGTGATATACTCTTAAGGGGAGAAAAGGATGAAGAAAGTTATTGTAGTTTTGGCAGCTCTTGTTTTGATGGCGGGATCTGCTTATGCATCACAGTGGAATTTTTATGGAAGTGCTCGTGTCTCAACCTTCTGGTCTGAAACTGACACCATTTCAGGCGCCGATGGCCATACACAATTTGCTGAAGGACTTCAGACCAATGCTCGTATCGGTGCAAATGTTAAAGTCTCCGACGAATTGACCGGACGTTTCGAATATGGTGCTGCCGGTGCCGGTGGAACCGCCAATGTCCGTTTGCTTTATGGTGAATGGAACTTTGGTGCCGGTAAATTACTCGTGGGCCAGGATTATGCGCCTCTTTGCTGGATATGGTCCAATCAAGTCTATGGCGATGATGATGATCTGCTGAGACATGGTGCTGTTTATTCCCACCGTCACCCTCAAATTCGTCTGACTTTTGGTGACTTTAAGATTGCTTTTATTAATCCGCAGAAAGATGTTGAAAATGGCACAGATAGCCAAACCATTATTCCTGCCATTGAAGTCGCGTACACCCTTGACCTTGACGTGGTTAAACTGGACTTCGGTGCAGGCTACAGTACTTTTGATGCCACTGGCGATGTTTTCGGAAATGAGGAGGATGTTGATTCCTATGTTCTGGCTTTAGGTGCTCAGTTTGACATGGCTGGTTTCTTTATGAAAGGCGATGTTTACTATGGCCAGAATGCTGGTAACTTAATCTGGATTAATGTTGCCGGCACCCAAGCTGTGAATGGCGGTTGGGCAGAATTCGATGCCACCGGAAAATTGCTCGACAACGAATGTATTGGTTTCATGCTGGTTGCCGGTTATAAAATCAATGACACCTTCACGGTTGAAGCCGGTTATGGCTTTACACAGACCGAACTTGATGACAACGATGATAATGAATGCGCCGCATACTATATTAACACCACTATTAATCTGGCTCCAGGTGTATTCGTTGTTCCTGAAGTTGGTTTCTTTGACGGCAAAGAAAACGGCGACTACGAAACTTTTTACTATGGCATGAAATGGCAGATTAACTTCTAATAAGTTGATCATTAAATTAGATACGACAAAACCTGAAGGTTTCCAAAGCTGAACATGGCACACCACTCGGGTATTGAAAGCAAAATCGGTTTGCAAAAAAGCGGGAAACCATCTTTCTGAAAAGAAAGAGAGAAAGCGTCATCTTCAAGGTATCAAGGTTGAGACAGCTGACGGCTGCAGAAAAATCTTGTTAACCAAAGAGGAGGGCGCTTTCTTATATTTAGGCCGCATGCATCTTCTTCTTTTGCCTTGACACTGGCTGCGCAGCAGATTTATATTTTTTAATAGGGCAGGGCAAAATTCATCCAACTCATGTCTGATCAAGGAGTGTTTAAATGGAAATTCAAAAATTTCTTGAACTAAAAGAGACCTTTGAACTGAAGAAATACGTCAAAAATATGGATTTTGATAAAAAGAACTGCTGGTCATTTTATGGCTCACCTAAAAAGCACCCTTACGGAAAAGAACGGGTTATTCTGGTTGCGGATCCATTTGGCGAACACACCTTTTATTATGATTTTAAACTCAATGACATTCAGTCCATAGAAGAGCAGCCCCGTATTACAAATCCGGACGGAGGATCGGTGTCCATGGTCCGGCTCTGGGTAAAAAAAGGCAGTATCGGTCTGCAGTGCACACCGTTCGCCGTCGGCCAAACCGTTTGATCTAATTTAAGGTCTTTTATACTTCATAACACACCCGAACACTGCCATTGACATTTATTTTAAAGCACGGCAGGATACAAGAAAACCTTTACAAAAAGGATTTTTCTTATCATGAATTCATTGATTCCCCGTACCATGAAAGCCCTGGTAAAGGCACAGCCCAAAGAAGGCCTCTGGCTGCAAGAGATACCGGTTCCCGGCATAAGCGACAACGACGTACTCATTAAAATTTTAAAGACAGCCATCTGCGGCACGGATGTTCATATTTACAACTGGGATCAATGGGCCCAGAAAAATATTCCCGTGCCCATGCACATTGGTCACGAATTTGTGGGGCAGGTGGTTGCAGTGGGCTCCCATGTAAAGGATTGCAAACCCGGGGATCTGGTTTCCGGCGAAGGCCATATCATTTGCGGGCATTGCAGAAACTGCCTTGCCGGGCGGCGTCATCTGTGCCGGGCCACCCAAGGGGTGGGCGTCAACCGCCCCGGGGCCTTTGCCCAGTATCTAAGCATACCCATCACCAATGTATGGTTTTGCGATAAAAAAATTCCTTTGGACGTTCTTGCCTGTTTCGACCCCTTGGGAAATGCGGTTCATACGGCGCTGACCTTTGACGTACTTGGTGAAGATGTACTGATCACAGGTGCGGGACCCATTGGATGTATGGCTGCGGCCATTGCAAAACATGCCGGGGCAAGAAATATTGTGGTCACTGACATCAACCCGTTTCGCCTGGAACTTGCCCAAAAAGCCGGGGCCACCCGAACCGTCAATCCGAAACAAGAAAGCCTCTCCGAGATTCAAAAGGAACTCGGTATGAAAGAGGGGTTTGATGTTGCCATGGAGATGTCCGGAAGCCCCGAAGCATTTGACTGCATCCTTGATAACATGTTTCATGGCGGCAAAATCGCACTCCTAGGCATTCTGCCCGACCAAACCGCCATGGACTGGAACAAAATTGTCTTTAATATGCTTACCATCAAAGGGATATACGGCCGGCAGATGTTTGAAACCTGGTATAAAATGACCGCCATGGTCCAAAGCGGCCTTGATATTTCTCCTCTGATTACCCACAGGTTCCATTACACTGAATTTCAAAAAGGATTTGACGTAATGCGGTCCGGGCAATCGGGAAAAGTGATACTGGATTGGGATTGAGCTGCCACCGTTAAACCATAAAAATAGGGTGTTCATATGACAACTAAAAATCTGGACAAAAGCCTCCAAGCCGAGCTTACCGCCCTGGCTGCCGAAGGCCGGGCAAAAGCCCCTGAGAGAATTATCACCGAATTTATCCCGCCAAAAAATGATTCAGGTCCAAGATACCGGCTTGAAGGGTCAGACAAAGAATATATCCGGCTTAATTCAAATTCTTACCTGTCTTTATCCACCCATCCGGCCCTCGTTCAGGCAGCCGACAAGGCAACCCGGCAGTTCGGGGTCGGCCCTGGTGCCGTAAGATTCATTGACGGCACGTTTTGCTACCATGCAGCGTTGGAAAAACGCATTGCGGAATTTGTCGGTCTACCCTGTGCAAAAATTTTTAACTCGGCCTATACGGCCAACTGTGGTCTGGCGTTGTCCATCTCCAGTGCCAAAACCTATTGGATTGGGGATCAGCTCAATCACAATTCCATTATCAGGGCCATGCGTATTTCAAATATCGCTTCGGCCAATAAGGGAATCTATAAACACAATGACATGGAAGATCTGAAACGCTGCCTTGACGAGGTAGGGCCTGACATCGAACGTGTGGTGGTCATTTTTGACGGTATTTTTTCCATGCGGGGAGATTTTGCCCCCATTGACGAGATTTTAAATGTCTGCAAACCCTATGAAGATAAGTTTAAGGACGGGGTCATCACCGTTGTGGACGACTCACACGGCATCGGGGCTTACGGGGCCACCGGACGGGGGACCAGCGAATATGCAGGGGGCCGGCCCGATGTCATTGTCGGAACTTTCGGAAAAGCCTTTGGAGTTAACGGCGGATTTATCGCAGCAAGCGAGACCATCGTTGAGGCGGTTCGCCAAAAGGCGGATACCTATATCTATACAAATCCCTTGAGCGTTGCAGACTGCGCGGCGGCCCTGGCGGCTGTGGATATTTGTGACAGCGACCCTGGGCTGGACCTTCTGGACCATTTAGGCACAGTGACAACACAGTTTCGTAACGGTCTTGAAAATTTGGGGCTTGAATCCATAGAAGGGCCTCATCCCGTCGTGCCCCTTTTGGTAAGGGATACCGATAAAACCCATGATCTTGTGAATTTTCTTTATGAAAATGGTGTACTGGTTGTGGGATTAACCTTTCCGGTCGTTCCCAAGGGGGACGAAACCATACGGTTTCAAATTAATGCCTGTCATACCCATGCTGATATTGACTATGTCTTGGGGCTGATCAAAACTTTTTATAAGACGTTATAACTATAATAAAATAGTACCGTACCTTCTCCCAAAACATAATCTCAATCAGCTTGTCCAAAGGATGTTAATTTATCAGGGTACTTGGGGGGTGAGGCCGATCTGAATCGGATGTATTGAGGCAACCGATGGCATCTTTGCTGGTTTCCTTGATTCTGAACATCAGCTGGTCGGCCAGTTTGAGCAAGGCCCTTGCTTCAGTCGCATCCTCCGGATAAGCGGCTATTCCGAAACTTGCGCTCAATTTAACGTTATGCCCTTGACTGCTAAGGTAGGTTGTATCTTTCATCCGGGCACGAATGCTTTCGGTTATTTTGATTGCCTGATCTTTATTGAATCCAGGCAATACGATGACAAATTCATCGCCGCCATAAGCCACTCCGTAGCATGGCTTTGAAATGGATTCCATGATGGTTTCAGCAATTTCCCGAAGTGCCCGGTTCCCGTTCAGATGGCCGTAGGTATCCACAACATGCTTGAAATTATCCATATCCATGAAAAGCAGCGCAAAAGATCTGTTGTCAGCTTTACTGTTTTCAATCAGCTGGTACAGGGCATCATACAGATAGCGTGTGTTGTAAAGACCTGTTAGCTCGTCATGAATCGCCAGATGTTCCAGCCTCGAATTGATCCTTTTCATTTCCTTTCGCGAATGATTCAATTCAAGCTGGGTCTTTACCCTTACCAGCAATTCGGTCACATTGAATGGTTTTGTAATATAATCCACGACCCCTGCCTGAAATCCTTCCACAATACTTTTTCCATCGGTCTTGGCCGTCAGAAATATGATGGGGATATCCTTGGTTTCAGACTGGCTTTTAAGCTGCCGGCACACTTCGAACCCATCCATTTCAGGCATCACAATATCCAAAAGGAGCAGATCGGGCGGCTCCTCAGCAATTTTTTCCAGAGCGGAGTTACCATCCATGGCTATGCTTACGTTATACTGGAGTCCCAGAACTGTAGCGAGAATATCGATATTTTCCTGGGCGTCATCAACCACCATTACCGTAAATTTTTTATCGTTATCCATAGGAATTTACCTTTCGAGTTAGAATAAAAATAGATTATCGCCCTTGGGGCGGACTCTTAGCCCTTAGAAAATGAAAATTCCTACATTTTTCATTTGAGATTAATAACAGCATGGAATATATCCCCCTGCTTTGTCAAGTAAATAGATGAAATAGCTGCAATTCCCATTCATTCAAGTGCCGCAAAAGGTCCGGGTAACCCGTTCTTCTTTGGCTGGTGCCTGGGCGTAATCCAGAAAATCCGGCTGGTTTATAAACGGATTTTCATAGATCTTGGCCAGCAGATGTACCTGACTGAAATCATCTCTAAGTTCCGCATCTTCAATCGCTTTTTGAATTCGGTGATTTCTTGGAATGAAAAGGGGATTGACCCGGTTCATTTTTGCCTGGATGATTTCAGGAGTATTTTCTTTTAACAGGCGCTGCTGCCAGGATTTAAGCCAACCTGTCATCGCATCCGGCGTGGTGAAAAGTGTTTGAAACTGCGGTGTCATTTTTAAGCCCTGTCTGATGTGATCCGCCAGATAGCGAAACGTCAGTGTAAAATCGGCTTTCTGATTCTGCATGAGGTCAAGCAGGTCTTCAAGAAGAGACGCATCCTGATCTTCAGGATTCTCTATCCCTATTTTTTTGAGCATGCCGTATTTTTGGGCCAATAGAAATTCTTGTTCAAATTCAGCCAGGACAAAATTAATTACCTCCATTGCTTCTTCATCTGTTTTTCCGAGAAGCGTTTGCAGGCAAACACCCAGACAATTCAGGTTCCACTTCATGATGGCGCTTTGATTGGCATACCGGTATCTTCCCATTGTATCAATGGAACTGAAAACCATATTGGGATCATAATAATCCATAAAGGCACATGGACCATAATCAATGGTTTCCCCTGAGATTGAGGTATTGTCGGTGTTCATGACACCGTGAATGAATCCGATCTGCATCCATTGGGCCACAAGTTTGGCTTGCCGTATGGCCACAGATAAAAGAAACTGCCTGTATCGGTCTTTCTTATCCAATAGTTCGGGATAATGGCAGGATATTACGTAATCAGCAAGCATTCTGATCGCTCTGCCATCTCCCCTTGCAGCAAAATACTCAAAACTGCCCACCCTCACAAAACCCGATGCAACCCGGGTCATAATCCCGCCTGGATGGGGGCCATCCTGGCGCAAAACCCGATCTCCTGTTGAGACAATGGCCAGTGCTCTGGTGGTGGGTACGCCTAAACTGTGCATGGCCTCGCTGACAAGGTATTCACGGATCACCGGCCCCAGCGGTGATTTGCCGTCTCCGCCTCGTGAAAAACGAGTCCGACCGGAGCCTTTGAGTTGAACAGACACATGATTTCCCGCCTGGGTTATTTTGTCTCCCAGGAGAATGGCACGGCCATCCCCAAGTTGGGGAACAAAATGACCGAATTGATGACCGGCATAAGCCATGGCAATGGGGTCTGCATCAGTAAAAATCAAATTTCCTGCCAGGTATTGGGCAAGTTCCGGCGTTTCTTTGGTAAAGTTTAACCCCAGATCCCGCCCAAGCTTGGTGTTATATTTTTGCAACACAGGGGAGGGCACCGGTTCCGGCATCGTTGGTTCATAAAATTTCTTATCAAGCGTTGCAAAACTGTTTTCAAATCCGGCCCTAAGTGTTGATACGGCGGCTGTGTCCTTCATATATGGGCTCCTGTGTTGACTTTTCATAAAAGCTGTTTCAAATGCTTTGTTATCTTAATTAGGAAACATAAGCATCTTAATGAAAAAGTCATCATTTGTGCCCGCTTCATTAAGAAAAATGCATTATGAATATTGCCGGACTGCGGCGCATGTGGTATTTCCCTTGGATTCAAACTAACTGATTTCCATGGAGGAAATGAAAATATGGAAGAATGTCCCTGCGGAAGCAACCTGGCCTATGCCGAATGCTGCGAACCCGTCATTACCGGAACTGGGCTTGCCCGAACAGCGCAAGAACTTATGCGGGCCCGTTATACCGCTTATACTATAGCTGACACGGATTTTATTTTTAATACCACCCATCCGGATCACCGGGAAGGTTACGACCATGCCGGTACAAAATCATGGGCCCAGAATTCCGAATGGCTGGGCCTTGAAATCGTTGCCACGGAAGCCGGCTGTTCCGAAGATCAGGAAGGTACGGTTGAGTTCATAGCCACCTTTCGAACAAACGATGTGGTGCAAAACCACCATGAACTTGGCCGTTTTGTAAAAGAGGACGAGGGATGGCTGTTCACCACCGGTGATATGGTGAAGCCCCAACCCGTTGTTTCCACCAAAGTGGGCCGCAATCAACCCTGTCCTTGCGGCAGCGGACGTAAGTACAAAAAATGCTGTGGTAGATAATACCAAATCATTTGCCGCAGGAACTTGCTACTTTTAATCAAGTTCCTGCGGTATTTCATTGATCCTGATTTAAAAGGTAATTACCGTGTATCCTTTTTCGATGAATGCGCCCATGGACGGATGGTTGGCCATATCCCCAACCAGGGGGATGCCTTCCTTTTCGATGGGATCAAGGGCCTCAAGTTTGGTTGCACAAGCTTTGCAGGCGCCGTAAATCAGCCCGGCCTTTTGGGCTTTTTGATACAGGGCGTTTAAAAAATGCCCTGATTCGGACATGGGGCCCACAAGTTTGACCGATTCACCTTCCAGAACAATGAGTCCTTCCCGTCCCCGCTCTTTCAGGTCAAGGGCGTTGAGAAGTACGTGAACAAAACATAAAGGGTCTCCCCTGAATGCAAATAATACGGTTTTTTCCATCTTAATACTCCTGATTTTTAAGGGTTTGATTATTTTGTGCTGTGGTTGATAAAAAGGATGGATGGCCTCTGGATGATGTTGGAAACGATATTGACAATAGATTACAGCTATATTTACCGATTCCTGAAAATAGTGGTCTCTTCCTGCTGAAATTTTTTTAAAATACGGTCACTTACAGCGAGATCATATGCATGGTTGGATTTTTTGTCTGCCCTATTGGACAACGGCTGTCCAAGGTTGAACTACTCCCTTTTCTTTTCCCAAAATTCACGGTTTTCCTGGAGAAGATCGCTTATATCATCATCATCATCATCATCTTCTTCTTCTTCGTTGGGTTCCGTATCCTCATCTTCCAAAGCTAAATCGGTGGACTCATCATCCGCTGGATCTATGGCCTTATCATCTTTGGTTAGTTCACCGATCAGTTCGTCAATATCCTCATCTTTAACGTCATCGGACTCATCCTGATCAAATAAAACCGCATCACCAAGGTCGTCGATTTCCAGCCCAGGATCGGTCTCATCAATATCATCGGACAGTTCTTCGGATTCCAGGGCCTCCGTCAGGGCCTCTTCAGTGTCCTCGGCTGAGTCGTCATCGTCATCATAGTCGGGAAGATCATCAGATAAATTTTCATCGACGTTCAATGCAAGCATATCATCTTCTTCTCCCAGTTGCTCATCCTGAAGATCTGCTTGGGTATCTGCTATGGATGCCGCACTTTGACCGTCTTCAATCAAATTGCCTTCCCGGTCAAAAAGCAGGCTGCCGTTCAAATTGATCTCATAATCCAGCCTGAATGCCACATCATTGTCATGCACAACAATCCGGCCGCCTTTAGGCGACAGGGCGCTCGCACTCAGGCGTTCCTTGAGCAGGTCCTTCACTGCTTCAAGATCCAGATCTTTTTGAACAGAGGCAATAAGATCCTGTTCTCCATCCTGTATAACTTGTGGATCCGTAATTCTCATGCATAACTCCTTGGGTTACCGATTGAAAGCATTGTTGGCAAAACGGGCGTCGATAAAACGTTCAAGGTCAATGATCTTGCCGATTTCCATGACATCATGCATGTATTTTTGAATTTTATCAAGATCGGCTGCTTCCGGGTATAGTCCATCCCAGCGAATGGCCATGGGCTGGGAAAACACATTTTGAAGCACCTGGGGGTTCAGGCCCATTTTTCCTTCAGGATCCAGAAAACTTACCGCAATCTCAGCAGCCCTGGCCTTATCGTTTTCAATATACTCTCCGGTCTCAACAAGCAATGAAACAAATTCCTGAACCGCTTCGGGATGTTTCTGGATAAAATCCTTTTGCATGGCAACAATACAGCAGGGATGATTTTCCCAGCTTGTGGCGGAATAAAATTCCAACTCACCAATGTCTGCCTTGATGGCTTTGGTCGCAACCGGTTCTGCAACCATAAAACCACCCACATCCTCATTTTCTTTCATGATGCCCGGCATTTTGATGGGGGGAACCACCTCAAAGCGCACATTAATGGCTTTTTTCCCGGGCACGCCGGGTTTGAGTCCCAGCTCCTTTAAAAATTTATGTGCCAGCATATGGTGGACCGACATTTTGTGGGGGATGTCCACAACCTTGTACTTATAAAAACTTTGTAACGAGTCAAACCTGTGATCATAATGCCGGGAGCGTACAAATGTGGAGCCGTTCTTGTGGGCAAATAAAACCAGTTGGATAGGTGAGTCATAGGCAAACAGATCCATGGCAATGGGCGCCAGGACAAAGGCGCAGTCGATTTCACCGCTTTCAAGGCCTTCCTGTATGGGGTTCCATCCACCCATCAAGTTGGTGGACAGGTCAAAGTGCTGGGGCTCAACATCACCTTGGTTAATGCGGTGCTTCAAGGCACCTAACGCCAGGTGGTCGGTGATCTGGATGTGGGCGACATTGAGTTCAACACGCCCCCCGATAATACTCCTATCCTTTATTACACGCTCTTTTTTGATTCCGCCGGAGAATGCTGTTTCAATGGCCTTTTTAATTTCTTCCTCATTAAAGGGCTTGGGGCAATGGCCGTTACCGCCGGCTTCCAGGATAGTTTTTTGCTGCCCCATATCCGCCTGGGCCGTGGCCATGATGAAAGGAAGATCTTTAAATTCCTCGGTGGCTCTCAATTCTTTAAGAAAATCGAGTCCGTCCATGGTGGGCATGTTCCAATCGGATATGACAAGATCCGGCTTTTCAACTTTTACTTTTTCAATGCCGTCTGCACCGTTCACCGCCATGATAAGATTTGAAAATCCGGCTTTGCCCAGGATTTGTTTGAACATTATCCGCATGGTACCTGAATCGTCTGCCACTACAATTTTAATATTCGGGTCTACCGCCATAAAATGCTCCTCATGTCCTGTAAAGGTGTTGTATGTTACAGCCATGGGCTGACCTGGTCTGCACCGACGCTTGGACTAAACCCACAACATCATATGAAAACAAATGCAGTTGCCTTAACCCTTGCTTTCATTAAATTAATTTAAAACTTGCATATTTTAAACTTTGCCGCCCCACGCCCGGCTGAACTTGTGCTGCACTTTTTGAAAAACCCTGTCGAGTATAAATCCAAGGATACCTATGGCAATGATGACGGCCATAAGTTTGTCGTATTCCATGGTATCCCTGGCATCGTTAATCAGATATCCCAATCCCGATGATACCCCTAAAAATTCAGCCGGAACCAAAACGATCCATGCAATTCCCAACGCCAGCCTGATACTGGTCATCATATGTGGAATTGAATATGGAATAACAATCGTTTGAATGAGTTGAATGTTATTGGCGCCCTGGTTGAGTGCCATTTTTAACCATTGGGGATTGATATTTATAACCCCAATGGCCGTATTGAGTATTATAGGACAAATTGTCGCCATTACAATCAAAAAGTGAACTGCCGACTCAAAGCTCGTAAATAAAAGTAGTGCAATGGGCATCCAGGACAGTGGGCTGATCATTCTTACGAATTGAATGGGCGAATATGCAAGTTTACGAAGACGGGCAAAAAAACCAATCAGCACCCCCAATGGAAGACCAATGGACGCTGAGATTGCAATGCCGACAATAATTCTACGCACACTTGCAAAAACCGACATCCAGAATTTAGAAGTGTGAAATGCCTCTGCCAGTGCCCCAAGGGTCGGCCCGGGTAAAAACCCCTTGAAATGGTATAATTCAGGACGCGTAAAAATAAACTGCGTAACCGCGGCCCAGAGGCAAGCAAAGATCACGAGTCCTGCCAATTCGTATCTCCAACCCGACCATACTCTGGTCAAAAAGAGTGATAACCCGGCATGAGCGGATTTGTTTCGGGGATTTCTTTTAATTGACTTCAACGGTCTCTTCCCTGGCAAAGCTATCTTTCATATCGCAACGGCAAAATCCTTTTATCCCCCCCATGTCGTCCAGTGCTTTTCTGACAAATCGGTCATCTACCAGCTGTGACACAGCCGCTTTTGTATCAAGATTTGTCAAAAAATCGGTATTGCCCTCAACCTTGGTTTTTTTCATCTGTTCCAGAATAAACCGGGTGGCCGATGGAAACGGGAAGGGCTGAAATCCGATTCTTTCAACATGCCATTGGGGATGTACCAGTTCTTTTTCGGGAATAGCACCAAACACCCGGTTAAGAACGGATTCATCTACCGGTAAAAACCCATCGCCCTCCCTGCTCAGCACATGGGCGGTCTCCTTGGGATTTTGCAGGCACCACGCCTGGGCTCTGACTATGGCGTTAATTGCCTTTTGAATGACGATTGGATTTTCCTGGATCAAATGTTCATGGGTTACGATAACACAACAGGGATGATTTTTCCAAATATCTCCTGAATATCGCATGATTTTTGCCGAAAATTTTTCCTGGGCCAGGGCGTTGAATGGATCTGCCACGATAAATGCATCAATTTTATTTCCTAAAAGCGCCTGGGGCATATCAGGAGGGGGGAGAATAAGCAGGTTTACCTCGCGGGGTGCAAGCGGCGAACCGGGCGGACGGATCACGGGCTCAAGCCCCTGGACCTGAAGGCCCAGCTGCATAACCAAATTGTGCATGGAATACCATGAAGGCACAGCCACCTGTTTGCCCGCGAGGTCTGCAAACCGGTTGATTCCGGAGTTTGCCCTGACGGTGACGGCGCTGCCGTTGGTATGATCCCAGGCCAATACCTTGACAGGTATATTCTGCTTAAATCGCATCCACACGGGGATGGGAAACAGCATGTGAACCAAGTCGAATTTTCCCGTTAAAAAGGATTCCGTAAGTATATTCCATGAACGCACCATGGTTGGTCGTTCCACATCAAGCCCTTCATGGGAAAAATACCCGAGACTATAGGCGACAAGCAGGGGCGTGGCGTCGGTAATGGGCAGATAACCTATTTTCAACGGTCTTTTTTTTGCTGCGGCGAGGCACGGAAATCCCATGGGAGCACACGCTGCGGCACCTGCCGTCCGCATTGCAGTTTTTAAAAAATTTCGTCGTGAAATACTGTCGCAGCAAGAGGACGTCACATCGTTAAATTCCATTAGTAATGCTCCGTTTTACTAAATATGCGATTTTAAACCGATCAAGAATCTCTGTTCTCAATGCTTTGACCACAGGATCATGCCGTTTTCTGGGATAGGGGACATCAATTTCAAAAATATCAGAAATGCTTGCAGGATCCCCTGCCAGAACCACAATTTTATTTCCAAGGCGGATGGCTTCATCTATGTCATGGGTAACAAAAACTGCGGTAAAACTTTCCGACATCCACAAATTTACAAGTTCCTCCTGAATATGCGCCTGGGTAAAGGTATCCAGAGAGGCAAAGGGTTCGTCAAGCAGCAACACCTCGGGGCGGCCGACCAGTGCCCTGGCAAGGCAGACCCGTTGGGCCATGCCCAACGAGAGCTGGTCAGGTTTTGCCTCGGCCGCACCTGCCAGCCCCATGATTTCCAGAAACTGGATTACCCGGTATTCCAGGTCCTGGGTGTCTTTTCTGATTTTGCAGCCATACGCCACATTTTCTTTGACACTGAGCCATGGAATCAAGGCCGGCTGCTGGAACAGCATGGAGCGGGAGGGGTGGATGCCGGTGATGGGCGTGCCGTCTACGCAGATCTGCCCGCTGCTTGGCTTTTCAAGCCCTGCCAGTAGGTTCAGCAAAGTGGTCTTCCCACACCCCGATTCACCCAAAATAATCACAAAGTCACCGGAATTTATGGAAAAAGAGATGTCCTTAAGAATTATGAGACGCTGTTCTACCGGTCTATCATAGGATTTACAAATTTTTTCAATGTCTATTTTCAAATGTTATGTTTCCAATAGCGCTGTATGAGTAAATTCCGGCCTGATAAATCCATCAAGGTTTGTCTCTGAGGGCAAGACCTGCATTGTCGTACGCATATAATCAAGCACAATATTTAAAATTTCCATATCCGGGACCAATAGTTCCGGGCGATAGGTTATTCCCGATGTTTTAAGCGTTCTTTGCATCTGTTCAACATTGAGCCCTAAAAAAGTGGCAGATATGCTTTCTATTCCGCCTTCTGCGGTATTTGGGGATGACATATACCGATCAAGCCGACGGGCGCTGTCAAACAGACAGTCGACCATTAGCGCAATATTTTCACCTTTGGTCTCAAGCAGATCCTGATGTACAACGAACACACTACCTGGATGATCCTTCCAAAGATCCCGGGAAACGAGCAGCGGTTTGAGTCCTTTTTTTGCAGCACCGGCAACATCAAAGGGGGCAGGACAGATGAATGCTGCAATATCGCCGTCAAAATCATCTTGTATCATTTCCGGCATCAGGGGACAGGGTACCGATTCCATATTAACGCATTTGCCGGATTCTCCCAAATCAGCGAATTGTAATTTTCCGACACTCAACAGCCGGTGCACGAGCATATGCTGAACGCTGAACCTGTGGGGAATCAGGACACTTTTCCCTTTAAGATCCGAAAGTCTATGGATCTGTTTCGGTACAAAAATTTTGCTGCCCGCCCTGTGTGTAAACATCAGCATGGATATGGCCACGCCTTTGTTAAACAGATACATGGCCTGGGCGATATCCATGAACGCGGCATTGATATCGCCTGACGATAAACCTTGTTCCACCTGTTCCCAGGACCGCATGGTAAAAGGGATAACATCAGTATCGGTACCGTCTCCCATGTGTTGGATGTAACGGGTCAAAGCGGTTCCAAGTATCAGATGGTCAATACTGATAAAATGTCCGATTCGGATAGTCAGGGCAGCCTCAAGTATTTTCGCTTTATTGATTTTGAATTTATTAATAGAAACCTTAACACAGCCCGGAATGGGTTGGCAAGTTCGTAAACACAATTTAATTGTCTAATGGATACAGGTTAGTATGCCGCTAAAGTCGCCCACTGCGAATAATGGCCACCAGCAGCCAGATACCAAGTATGGCCGCAGCAACAAATCCGGCAATGCCGATGATGGAGACCCCAAGGATCAGGGGCGGGATTTTTGAGTTAAGAACAATGGCGGACCCGAGAATCAAAGCAGCAATGATAATGGCAAAAGAGATGCGATTGGATGTCTGGTCCTGGGTCATCATCAGCCGTTCCAACCCCTCCAGGCGGATCGTGACTTTAAGTTTTCCCTGCTTGATCTGGGAGATTATGTTGTCCGCATCTGCGGGCAGGGTCTGGAGCAGGGAAAAAGTATCCCGGGCGATACCCAGAAACTCTTTGGAAATACGCGGCAATGAATATTTTCGTAAGGTGGCGGATCTGATATAGGGCCGGGCATGGCTGAGCATATCAAACTGCGGATCCAATCTTCGTGCCACCCCCTCGATACTGATAAACGCCTTCATCATTAAAAACAGATCCGGCGGAATTCTCAGCCCATGCCGGGTACAAAGCTCAAGAAATTGATGGATCATGCGACCCGGGTTAATCTCTTCAAGTTTTCTGGACAAATATAACGCACAGAATTGGGCAATATCCTTTTCCAGGGCCGCCATATTAACAGATATGTCCGGCTCGGTCAGACGGCACAGCAACCGGGCAGTGTTTCGGGTATTATTTGAGGCAAGGCCATGGAGCAGATCAATAAATATCTCCCGGGTGGTCGAATCCACAAATCCGGTCATGCCGAAATCAATCATGCAGATACGCTGGTCCTCCAGGATAAAAATATTGCCTGGATGGGGATCCGCATGGAAAAAACCGAATTCAAAGACCTGACGCATGACAAAATCAGCGCCTGTTCGGGTAATTTTTTTGCGATCAAGGCCTGCACGGTCAATGGCCTCAACATCATCGGCTTTGATTCCCCGGATGAATTCCATGCATAGCACCCGTTGTGTGGAATGGGACCAGTTCACTTCCGGAATGTGGATTTCAGGCGCTTTGGCGAACTGATCCGCCATCTGCTCCATATTGGCCGCCTCCACTTTGTAATCCAGCTCCTTTTCCAGGGACTGGGCAAACTCTTCAACGATCTTTACGGGTCGAAATAATTCCATATCCTCCAGATTTTTTTCCATCACCTGGGCCAGATAGTGGATAATTTCCAGATCGATCTCAACCGTTTTGCGGATACCGGGACGCTGAACTTTCACCGCCACCTGTTCGTTGGGTGCCAATTCTGCCCGGTGGACCTGTCCGATGGAGGCCGAAGCAAAAGGCGTTTTTTCAAAAGAGTAGAACACGTCTTCTATGGGTCTGCCGAACTCTGCAAGAATGATTTGTTCAACCTGTTCATAGGGAAAGGACGGCACTTTGTCCTGGAGTTTGGCAAGCTCCCGGGTCAGATCCAGGGGGATCAGGTCGGGACGGGAGGACAACACCTGGCCCATTTTAATGAAGGTTGGGCCAAGCTCCTCCAATACCATCCTGATCCGCTGGTTACTGGACAGTTTTTGATGGGGTTTTGAAAATGGAATGATATCCAGATAATGGTTGATCTTCATGGCATCAATAATATTTTCAAACCCGTATTTGAAAATGATGCCGATGATCTGCTGGTAGCGAACCAGATGCCGGTACCGTTTAGTGATCTTGGAAACGGTCTTAAAAGTGATCATGGTCAGTGTAGATGACCTGGTTTTCAGGCTTTCTTTTCAATTTTTGTAGTCAACTCATCTATCCGGGCGTTAAGTGCATCAACGTCCGCACGGGTGGGCATATCCAGGCGTTTAAGCACCGACTTCACAATCTCTTCAACTTTTTTATCAAGCCCCGATTTTGCGTCATCGTAACGTTTTTTACACTCTTCTAAAAAGTCTTTTGCCTCTTTCTGGTTCATCTCAGACTGTTCGGCAAATTCTTTGGCAAACGCCTCAATCTCTTTTTTGGAACGCAGGGCCATACCCACCCCGCTGAGCAGACTGTTTTTTAAAGTTTCGAGCATATTCTTTTTCCTCCTTTTTTAGAACAAAGAAACAGGTCCCGAAAAAATTCCGGGACCTTTTGGACACTATTTATATGAAAGTACCATTAAGCTGCTAAGTTACTTTCGTGTTTTACTCTGTGCAGGCAAACCCGGGTATCGATAGCCCAGGTCATCCTCTGGCCCTTACTTTGAGCCGAAAGATACCTCGGATATATCTTCCACACAAGTATCCCCTTCAAGGATGGCGTCCATTTTACCATAACATCCGGGTAAAAGTGTATTAATAAAAAATCTGGCCGACGCCATCTGTCCGGCATAAAAAGCAACATCTTTATTTTTAGGGGCCTTGGCAGCCACAGCTTCGGAATCAAGGGAGCCCACTTTTTTGGCAAGTTTTGGCGCAGCAACGCAGGCACGCCACAGATGCATCCAGGCAAAGGCAATATCCCCTGTGATATCCAAAAAGGGATGGGCAAACGCATAGGCGTTCAATGCTTTTTCAGACCTTGCCCTTGCGCCGATCTCATAGGCAACGGTATCATAACGGTCCAGGGCAATTTCCACCTTTTCAGCCAGAACTGAAAGGCCGTCAATCATCTGGGCCTCAAGTATGGTTTTCCTGATCTGGTCCAGAAAATATCTAAAGCTTCGACCCTCGTTCATGGCAAGTTTTCGCCCAAGCAGATCCATGGCCTGGATACCGTTGGTCCCTTCATAAATCATAAAAATCCTGGAATCGCGCATGAGCTGCTCTGCCGGAAATTCCTGGCAATATCCGTAACCGCCGTAGACCTGAACCCCGTGGGAACAGACCTCAAGGGCCTTGTCCGTGATATACCCTTTGACAATGGGGGTGAGCACCTCAATTAAGGCTGCGGTGTTGGCCTTTAATGTCTCATCATCCGTTGTATGAAAAATGTCCTCACACTTGGCATAATAATAGTGCAAGGAGCGCATGCCTTCGGTGTAGACCTTCATGTTTAACAACTGACGTTTAACATCCGGATGATTGATGATGGTTACGTTTTTGGCTGTGGCATCCTTGCCTGCTGTCAGATGGCGGCCCTGGACCCTTGTTCTGGCATAATCAAGGGCGTTCATATACGCAGCGGACGCCACGGCAAAGCCCTGGAGTCCCACAAAGGCCCTGGATTCGTTCATCATTCGAAACATTTCGGGCATGCCCTTGTTCTCTTGGCCGAGCAGGGTGCCGATGCAGGGTCCTTTGTCTCCCAATGCCAGGGTGCAGGTGGCATTGCCGTGAATGCCCATTTTTTCTTCAAGGCCCGTGCACACCACATTGTTAAATTCCCCCATAGAGCCGTCTTCATTGACCAGATATTTGGGTACCAGGAACAATGAGATCCCCCTTGTACCGGCCGGTGCCCCTTCAATACGGGCAAGCACCGGATGGATAATATTGTCGCAAAGATCGTGTTCGCCGGCGGAGATAAATATTTTTGTGCCCTGGATGGAGTAGGTACCGTCATCATTCAAAGTGGCCGTGGTGGTCAAGGCGCCCACGTCGGAACCGGCTTCGGGTTCGGTCAGAAGCATGGTTCCGCCCCACTGGCCTGCAAACATTTTTTTCATGTACAGTTTTTTCTGTGCCTCATTCCCAAAGGCTTCCACCAGTTTGGCTGCCCCGTGGGTCATGCCGTAATAGAGCATGAAAGCAGAATTGGCACCCACCATATACTCTAAGGCCGCACACCCCACGGTTTTGGGCATGCCCTGGCCGCCCACCTCGGGATCATCACACATGGCCAGCCATTCACCTTCGCAGAACAGTTTCCAGGCACGTTTAAACGACTCCGGCGTGGTCACTTTGCCGTTTTCAAGGGTGCAGCCGATCTCATCCCCATCCTTGAATGTGGGCAGAATCTCCTTTATGGCAAGGGTCCTTGCCTCGGAGACAATCAGGTCAATGGTTTTTTTATTGAATTCCTCAAACAACTCATGCTCAACCGTTCCGATTTGTTCATGCAATACAAAGTCAACGTCACGTCTGTCCGCTATTGGCTGTGCCATATGATTATTCCTCTCTTAAAACCGTTCATAATTAATTAAATTATGTGTTGTGTACACCCCGCATACCGACTGACGGAAAACATGGTGCCTCAATGCAGCAAAGTTTGTTTTCCGGTACTTGGGGAGAAAATTACACAACCCCTCCCTTATATCCGAAAGCCCTGCACGACCTATCAAACCAGCGCCCGCAGCATTTCGGAAGTATATGTAGTATAAAAAAATTTATATTTCCAAATCTTTTTAAAAATAGTTAACCAAACAAGCGATAGAGGATAAAGTTATCGTGTTATTTTCATCTCCTATCATTTATTAATATAACAAGGTTTTAATATGGTTATTTTTTTGCTAAAAATAGTATTAATGATCGGTTCGGTTTCCCATGATGTCTAAAACATTGGTTTTATAAAAAATCTTGCAAATAGGTGATGGATTTGGCCTGGGTGTCAATAGACCAGGTCGGTTCCCGGCTGTTCTATAAAAAATGTCTAACTATATGGATATAAAAGACGCATGCGAATAAAATGTTGGGGTTCCAGGGGGTCAATCTGTGTATCAGGTCAGCAATATGCCAGGTACGGCGGGGATACGACCTGTTTCGAGATCCAGGCGGCATCCGGGGAAACTGTAATCATTGACGCCGGCACAGGTATCCGTAGACTAGGTAAGTATTTGATTCAAAAAAAGATAAAGACATGCTATCTGCTTTTAACCCACACCCACTGGGATCACATCATTGGCCTCCCATTTTTTCATCCGTTGCTGTATTCGGACAAAACGGTTTACATCCAGGACAGAACCTTTGCCGGTTTGACGACAAAAAAAGTGATTGAACAGGTAATGCGCATTCCTTTTTTCCCCGTCGGATTGACAGCTTACAACGCCGACATCCGGTTTGACGCATCCTTGATTAAGAATTTTTCCATCGGCAGCCTGGACATTGAAACCATTCCCACCTCCCATTCCCAGAACAGTCTTGGATATAAGTTCACGGAAAACGGGAAAACTTTTGTGTTTCTTACGGACAATGAACTGGGATATACCCATTCCAAGGGCAATACGATTAAAACATACATAGACTTTTCAAAGGATGCGGATGTACTGTTCCATGATACCGAGTACACGGACAAAGAATACTTGAAGAAAAGCGGTTGGGGGCACTCCCGTCTGTCTGATGTTCTGGAGCTAAGCGCCAATGCGTCGGTAAGGCAGCTCGGCCTGATCCATATCAACCAGGACAGAACAGATGATCAGGTTGATGCCATGGTTGACCAGTGCCGCAGATTTTTCACGGATAATCACCTTTCCACCTCCTGCTATGCCGTTTCGGCAGATTTTGAACTCTTTTTATAGTCCCCGTGTAAAACTGGGCGACACCGTTGGTGATTCACTATGTTACATTTGTTGCGTTCAAGCCGGCAGCGTTTCTTTCCTAAAAACTGGGAAGCGATTAAAAATTTCACCCACCCCCGGGTGGTTACCATGCTCTTTTTCGGATTCAGCGCGGGGCTTCCCATTCTGCTGATTTTTTCTTCCCTCTCCCTTTGGCTTCGTGAGGCTGGGATTGAGCGTTCGGCCGTTACCTTTTTTTCCTGGGCCGCTTTGGGATACTCCTTTAAATTCATCTGGGCGCCGCTGGTGGATCAAATGCCCATTCCCATGATGAGCAGACGGCTTGGCCGCCGCAGGGCCTGGATACTTCTGGCCCAGATCTGCATTGCAGGATCTATTTTTGCCATGTCCATGATTGATCCGGCAAAGGCGGGCAATTATCTATATTGGATGGCCCTGGCGGCTGTGGCATTGGGGTTTTCTTCGGCCACCCAGGATATTGCCATTGATGCCTACCGGATTGAGTCCGCCGGTGAAGAACTCCAGGCCTTGATGGCGTCCGTGTATATCGCCGGATACCGGATCGGGATGCTGGCCGCAGGGGCAGGGGCCTTGTTTTTGGCTCAGATTCTGGGATCATTGCCCGGCAGTTATGATTACCCGGCATGGCGCACAGCCTACCAGATTATGGCCGGGCTTATGGCCATTGGTATGGTCACGGTTTTTGTGGTCAAAGAGCCTGAAATTTCTGCCAAAGCAACAAAATCCACCCAGACCATGGACCACGCCCGTTTTTTTATTCTCTTTTTAGTCTCTGCCGCAGCGTTTGTGGGCTGGTTTTATGTGTCATCCGATTTAGCATCATTATTCAAAGAACAGTTGGAAGGTTTTCTAAAAAATGCCGCTGCTGCGGGATTTTTAATTGAAACGGCCAGACTTGCCGCAGGTGTCGGTACGGCACTGATCGCCGCCAGGGTGATGGTGGGCTTGAAGGTGGCAAATATGGAGATGATCCGCTCCGCCTATGTGGAACCTGTATCGGATTTTTTCGCCCGGTACGGTGCGGGCTTGGCCTGGCTGCTGCTTGCGCTCATAGGGCTGTACCGGATTTCAGACATAGTTCTGGGTGTGATTTCCAACGTTTTTTACCAGGATATGGGATTTTCAAAAATTCACATCGCAAGCATCGTAAAGACATTTGGACTGTTCATGACCATTGCCGGCGGTTTTTTAGGGGGGACATTGTCTCTACAGTTTGGCGTCATGCGGATTTTGTTTGCCGGGGCATTTTTGTCAGCCATTACAAATCTGTTGTTTGTTATCATGGCCTGGACAGGTCCGGCGTTACCCATGCTCTACCTTGTTATTTCCGCGGATAATCTGGCAGGAGGCCTTGCGGGGGCGGCATTTGTTGCATTTTTATCCAGCCTGACCAATGTCAGGTTCACTGCCATTCAATATGCCGTATTTTCGTCATTGATGACCCTTGTGCCCAAAGTCTTTTCCGGATATTCCGGGACCATGGTGGATCAACTGGGATACCCCGCATTTTTCATCGTAACGGCTGTAATGGGTATCCCAGTTCTAATCTTAATTGTGATCTGCGGGGCTCGACTGCAGATCAAGGAAACAAAAAATCCAAATTAACCTTTGAGACAGGGTTTACGGGCCGCTCCAACCTCATCTAATCGTGTCACCTTGGCAAGATGGGGCGCCGCATGCAATTCATCCGGATTGGCTGCCGCTTCTTTAACAATGGCTTTTACGGCGTCTATGAACTGATCAATATCATCCTTAGACTCGGTTTCCGTGGGCTCAACCATGAAGGCTGCATCCACCACCAGTGGGAAATATACCGTAGGTGGATGAAATCCGTAATCCAGCAGACGTTTGGCCATATCCATGGTACTGATATGGTGATCTTGAACCGTTTTGTCCGTAAATACACATTCGTGCATGCAGGGCCGGTCATAGGGCAGGTGCAATGTATCTTTAAGGCTTTCCTTGATGTAGTTGGCATTGAGTACTGCCAGCTGGGATGCACGTTTTAGCCCGTCAGCTCCCATGGACATGATATAGGAAAAAGCCCTGACCATCACCCCGAAATGACCATAAAAGGTGTGCATGCGACCAATGGTGTCCGGGCAATCGGTAACAAAGGTATATGCGTTGTTTTTCTTTTCAACCCTGGGAATCGGAAGAAACGGAATAAGCTTTTCGACCACGGCCACAGGGCCCGAACCTGGTCCGCCGCCGCCATGGGGGGTGGAAAAGGTTTTGTGCAGGTTTAAATGAAGCACATCAATGCCAAGTTCGCCTGGCTTGATGATGCCCATCACCGCATTCATGTTGGCACCGTCACCATAGACCAGGCCGCCCTTGGCATGGACAATGTCACAAACTTCCTGGATATTTTCCTCAAACAGGCCCAGAGTGTTGGGGTTGGTGATCATGATGCCCGCAGTATCTTCGTCCATGGCCTCGGCCACCGTCTTGGGGTCCAGGATGCCTTTGGGACCGGATTTGATATTGACCGATTTATATCCGCAAAGGGTTGCCGATGCGGGGTTGGTGCCATGGGCCGTATCCGGGATCAGGATTTTTGAACGCTGTTTACCCTGTTTGGCATGCCAGGCATGGATCATGAGCATGCCGGTGAGCTCCCCATGGGCCCCGGCAGCCGGTTGCAAGGTGACGGCCGGAAACCCAGTAATCTCACCGAGCAGTTGTTCCAGTTCATACATCAATTTTAAAGCCCCTTGGGAAAATTCCGCGCCAGCCAGGGGATGGGCGACCACAAATCCTTTTCGGGATGCCTGGACCTCGTTGGTTTTGGGATTGTATTTCATGGTGCAGGATCCCAGGGGATACATGCCTGAATCAATACAAAAATTCCATTGGGACAGGCGGGTAAAATGACGGACGACATCCAGTTCGGAAAGCTGGGGAAGTTCCGGTGCGTCATCAATAAGTGCCGGGTCAAGATCGACCCTTGGCACATCACTTCTGGGCATGGAGATGCCGCATCTGCCGTCCCGGCTTTTTTCCCACAGTTCAGGTTCGTTAAATATAAGACCGGTTGTGCCTGGCGTTGTCATTATTTTACCTCCTTTGCCAAAAAATCCATGGCCTGTCTGGAAACGGTTTCCGTGGCACAGAAAAGATAATGGTCCTGCATATCCGGATAATAGGACGATAGAGGGACCCCTGCATACAGATTGTGTTTTTGGGCAAGCTCTTTGCGTTTGGCTGAAAATCCGGCCGGGGCTTTTAAAACAAATTCATTGAAAAAAGCACCGCTGTGAACCGCAATGAAACCTGCATTCACAAGTGCATTTTTTAAATAAACGGCTTTGTCATGATTAACCTGGGCAATTTCCCGGATTCCGTTTTTTCCGGCTGCCGCCATATAAACGGCGGCGGTCATGGCATTGAGGCCGTTATTGGAGCAGATGTTGGAAGAGGCTTTTTCCCTGCGGATATGCTGTTCTCTTGTGGCAAGGGTCAGTACATATCCTCGCTGGCCGTTTGAGTCTGTGGTTTTTCCCACAAACCGGCCGGGAAGACTCCTCATCAGTTGCTTTGTTCCGGCTAAAAGACCAAGTCCCGGACCGCCAAAGCTTTTGGTCATGCCAAGACTCTGGCCTTCTCCGGCCACAAGATCGGCCCCAAACTTTCCAGGACTTTTCAACAGCCCATGGGCCAGGGCTTCGGTGAAGGAGGTGATGAACAGACATTTTTTTTCATCGGCGGCAGCCCTAAAACCGGCCAGGTCTTCAATGTTGCCAAAAAAGTTAGGAGATTGAACCGCCATCCCGGCAATACCATCCATGGCTTTAAACGCTTGCACATCCGTCAGACCATTTTCATCTGCTTGAATTTCAACCATTTCAAATCCGGATGGATTCAGGTAGGTTTTCATGATTTGACGGTGGGCGGGATGGATCAGGGATGAGACGGCTATTTTGTTTGCCTTTTTTGACTTATGCAGGGCAATCAGCGCACATTCGGCCAGGGCTGTTCCGCCGTCGTAATGGGAGGCTGTGGCAATATCCATACCCAAAAGGGTGGTAATCATGGTTTGAAATTCATAGATGCCCTGCAACGTCCCCTGGCTCACCTCGGGCTGGTAAGGGGTGTAGGCCGTCATAAATTCGGATCTGGAAATAAGATAGGGTACAATGGCGGGAATGTGGTGGTCATAGGAACCGGCACCCATCAGGCATGTATAGGGTCCGCATGCCGCATTTTGAGAGGCCAGTTCTTCCATTTCGTCATTCAGGTCCCATTCGCTCAACGCATCCGGCAGATTCAATCCGGTCTTGGTCTTTGCAGAATCGGGAATGGTTTCAAATAGCTGATCCAGATCGGCGTGGCCGGTGACAGCCAGCATCTGGTCGATGTCCTGTCGAGTATGCGGCAGATAACGCATGAGATTATCCTTTCAGCATTTCAAGGTATGCGGCCTGGTCTTTAAGGCTGTCAAGTTCGGACATATCGTCGGGTTTAATTTTTACAAGCCAGCCTTTATCATAGCAATCGGTGTTTACAAGCTCCGGTGCGTCTTCAAGGTCAGCATTGATCTCAACGATTTCACCTGAAATGGGAAGATAAATTTCCGATACCGCTTTAACCGATTCCACGCTGCCGAACTCATCGCCCTGGCCAAAAGTGTCTCCGGTTTCGGGCAGCTCCACAAATACAATTTCGCCAAGCTGATCCTGGGCATAGTCGGAAATGCCCACACATACTAAACCACCTTCAACCTTTGCCCATTCATGGTCATCGGTATATTTCACATCTGACGGAAAATTTAATTCTTCAATGGATTTCATATCGTCTCCTTAAAAGTAATGTAGTGTTCTAATTGTGCCGGGGTTTGGACGAAAAGTTGCCCAGATGCAAGGCGCAGAAAAATTTGTAACCGGAGCAACCTAATGGTTGTGAGGAGTGCAAATTTTTCTGCAACGCCGCAGGTGGGTGACTTTTCGTTCAAACACTACCGAAAATTTTTGATTGCTTGTCTTGCTGTCCTGTCCGGCCTCACATCGGAAACAAGCCGAACATTGATTTTGCGTTTGCCTTCAACAAGGGTCAACCGGGTCCCCATATTAAGCGGCTGATCCACCATGACAAACCCGCAGGCAAGCCCTTTTATTTTAACATTCGAAGGCAGGTTCGGCGTATTGACGCTGACAATCCGGTCTTCATGCCAAAAAATCCCCATATCGGTTGCGCAGGTCAGTACCATGCCGATATATTCCCCCTGTTCGGTGAGCACCCGGGCGGTATCACCTGAGGACACCTTTCTTAGGGAGTCTCCCACAAAAGCGTAGGTAAAAGACTGCTGTTCCGGGTTCACCAGGCTTTGGTCCCCTAAAAAGGTCTTGGTAAACTCCCGGGTTCCGGTTTTAAAGGGCAGGGCAAATTCCCAGGGGTGGTTGATGAATGGGAAATGCCCGATATCCTGGTGGGACAGGGGCAGGCATGCACCGGCCCTCAAAGAATCCCTGGCACCCAGGCCGCAGGGTATCAGGCCATAGGGAGAGCCTGCATCCAAAAGATTGGTCCACAGTTTTTCAACTTTATTGGGCGCAATGAAAATTTCAAATCCGAATTCCCCCGTGTACCCTGTCCGTGACACAATAACAGGGGTTCCGTCCACAAGTGTTACCCCATCCGGGGCGTCAGGGTCAAGATTGCCTTTAAACGAAAAGTAAGGCATTTTATCAAAAACGGTTTCGCTGTCCTTGATCAGGCCGGATACGATTTTCAGGGCATTTTTACCCTGGACATCCAGCTTTGCAAGCTCGTCTGACAGATCTTTTATCTTTACGGATTTTCCGTCGCTGTGCGAAATTAAATGTTCGGCAATGGTTCCCCCCATACCGGCATTGACACAGACCATGAAACTGAGATCGGAAAATTTATAAACAATGGCATCGTCAATGCAGTGGCCGCTGGCATTTAAAAACGCCCCGTAAATACACCGGCCCAGTGACATGCCGCTGATCTGTCTTGTGAAGCAGAATTCAAGCAGGGCAGGGGCGTCGTCCCCCTGGACCCGGATATAGTCCATATGGGATGTATCAAACATCCCCGCAGACACAAGCACGGCAATGTGCTCATTTTTAACCCCGGTATCATACCATAGCGGCATATCAAACCCGCCGAAATCCGCCATATTGGCCCCGGCATTTTTGTGCCATGCATTTAATGGTGTCTCTTTTAGATTATTGGTCATGACAAACTCCTTAAAAACTTGATGATTGAGTTTAAAAAATGTACGGCACCTTCATATTGTATGATTTGTACACCACAAAGGTTTCCACGGAATCTATTCCGTGAATTTTTGAAATTTCATTGGTGTAAAACTCAAGCAGGTCAAATCCTTCTTTGAACAGAACCATAACCATGAGATCATAACGGCCTGTGACCACGGATACGGAAATCACACCTTTGAGACGGCTGATCTCCTTTCCCTTTTCCACCAGATTGGTCTCGGACAGTTTAATGCCGACAATGACACTTCTGTGGCCAGGCAGCTTGGCCGGATCCACAAGGCCGCAAAACTCAAGCACGCCTTCCTCCTGGAGTTTGAGCACCCTGGCGCGAACCGTGTTTTCAGTAACACCGAGCTTTTCAGCTATTTTTTTGAAAGGTTTTTTACCGTCTTTGAGTTCTCTGATAATATTGATATTGGTGTCATCAATTTTCATGTTTTTATCATTTTATGTCAATTTAATATTAAATTATTTTGAGAATAATTAATTGAAGAGCTGTTTTTTAATTGAATCTATCTTACCCTTGCAATAGAGTCAAATATAAAAAGATGGATTCTTTAGAATTTAAAAAAATATTTGGAAGAAATTGATGAAATCAATTATATTCTATTCAAATTCTAATGTAATTTGCAATTATTTATAATCATTTTTAACGAGGATACATATGGCTGAACACATCATTATCATCGGTGCAGGCCCCGGCGGCTATGTTGCCGCACTCAGGGCTGCGGGCCTTGGGGCAAAGGTGACCTTGATTGAAAAAGAAAATTTGGGGGGAACCTGTCTTAACCATGGCTGTATCCCGTCTAAAATAATGAAAAATTCAGCTGATCTGCTGCTCAGCTGTCTTAAAGCCGAAAGTATGGGGGTAAAAATAACAGGCACCGTTACCCCAGACATCGCCGTTCTTATGGCACGAAAAGAAAAGGTACTTGACGGCCAGAGAAAGGGACTTGCAGGGCTTCTTGAAAAGGCTGGTGTCAATGTCGTCATGGGCCGGGCAAAAATTGTTTCGCAGGGTAAAGTCGAGGTGATGCAGGAGAAGGAAGAGCCCACAACTTATTCTTACGACAAACTAATTATTGCTGCTGGTACGGTGCCCATGGACGTTTCAGCGTTTGCCTTTGATCATGAAAAAATTTTGTCGTCCAATGATCTTTTGGCATTGGATTACATTCCCAAATCCTTAACCATCGTGGGCGGCGGGGTGATCGGCTGTGAGTTTGCCTTTATATTCAATGCGCTGGGATCTCAGGTGACCATCGTTGAGGCCATGGAGAGGGTACTTCCCCTGCCAGGCGTTGACGCGTCTTGCTCAAAGCTGTTGCTGCGTGAAATGAAAAAACGTAAAATCAAAGTGTTTACGAATACAATTGTTGCCCGGGCTGACCATACAAATGACTGGCTTACGATTGCTCTGGATGTCAGCCCATTTACAGAGACGTCTGAAAAGCTGAAAACAAAATCCATTGAATCCGATGTTATGGCTGTGTGTATCGGCCGGCGTTCTGTGGCAAACGATCTGGGTCCTGAAAATATCGACCTTGAAACAGATGGAACCGGTTGGATTGCCGTGGATGAATATATGCAGACCCGTGTTGACAATGTTTATGCCATTGGCGATGTTCTTGGCCCCAAACATGTGATGCTGGCCCATGTGGCCTACCACGAAGGCCTTGTGGCGGCGGCCAATGCCTGCGGGCAGACAGGCGCGCCCAAAACCGCCATGTCCTATGATACTGTGCCGGGCGCCATTTTTACCATACCCGAAATCGGCACCGTCGGATTAACGGAAGAACAGGCCCGGGAACAGGGTATGGACATTGAAACGGCAGTGGTCAATTTCAGATCCCTGGGAAAAGCCCATGCCATTGACCAGATTGCCGGAGAGGCAAAAATGATCGTGGAAAAAGCATCGGGCAAGGTACTCGGGGTTCACATCACAGGTCCCCATGCCACGGATCTGATCGCAGAAGCCGCCCTGGCTGTCAGCAACGGCCTGACGGCAGCGGATATAGCGCACACCATCCATGCCCATCCTACCCTGGCCGAAATCATGGGAGAAGCGTCTTTAAAAATTTTAGGCACCCCACTGCACGGATAAAAGGATAAAAAAATGACAGTTTCATGGGATTTTGATCAGATCATTGACAGAAGCAACACAGGTTCGGCAAAGTGGGAACCATCTGTACTGGAGCAAAAATTCGGCAAGGGACGGGGAAACCTTCTGCCGTTATGGGTGGCGGATATGGATTTTACCTGCCCGGATGTTATTTTCGATGCCATTGAACAGCGTCTGGCCCACAGGATTTTCGGGTACAGTTTGAATGACAGCCGGCACAATGAGGCACTGATTAACTGGTTCGCCCGGCGGCACGGATGGCAGATCCAGTCCGATTCAATTGTCAATACACCGGGCATTGTACCTGCTGTAAACTATCTTATCCAGTGTTTTACCAAACCCGGAGACGGGGTATTGATCCAGCCGCCGGTCTATTATCCCTTTGCCCAGGCCATTATAACTAATGGGCGGCATGTAATTGAGAATTCACTGAAGCTGAACAATTACCGGTATGATATGGATTTTAAAGACCTGGAAGAAAAAACCCGTGATCCAAGGGTCAAACTTGCTATTTTATGTTCACCACACAATCCCGTTGGCCGGGTCTGGCACCAGGCTGAGCTTGAACAATTCGGGACCATCTGCCAAAAAAACAATGTCCTGGTGTTTGCCGATGAAATACATTGTGATCTGGTCATGCCCGGATTCAAGCACACCAGTTATCAGTCCATCTCTCCTGAACTGACCCGGGGCTCCATTGCCGGTATTGCCGCGTCAAAAACATTTAATCTGGCAGGCCTGGCTCATTCATGCCTGGTCATTCCCAACGAAATCCATCGCTGGGAAATGGCCCATTTTTTTAACTGCCTTGGACTTAATTCAACCGGTACCGCCAATTTATTTGGCGCCATTGCGGCTCGGGCGGCCTATAAAGGGGCAGAATCCTGGCTGGTGGATCTGATCAAATATATTTATGATAATTACCTATATTTGAAAGAACGAATCGAAAAAGAACTGCCGGGGGTACGGGTGTTTGATCTTGAAGCCACCTATCTGCCGTGGATTGATTTTAATCCGTTGGGACTATCACCGGAAAAAATCATTGAGATCGTAGAAGAAAAAGCAGAACTTGCCCTTGATCACGGCAACTGGTTCGGCCAGAGCGGGTCAGGATTTGAGCGGATAAATATTGCCTGTCCAAGAAAATTGTTATCCAAGGCAACAGATGCCCTGATCAGCGCATTTATCCCATATTGCAAATAAAAGCAGTTAACTGATGGGCGGATTCACATCGAATTCGCTCATTTTATACAACAGGGTTTTGTAAGAAACCTTTAAAATTTTCGCAGCTTTGGACCGGTTCCACCCCACCTTTTCCAGCACAAAAGTAATCACCTCTTTCTCCACCTTGTCCGAAGCAAGCTTCTTGATTTTTTTCAAAGAGATATCTTCAAACAATTTTTCAGAACTTGTGGAGAGGTCTACAAATTCTGAAATAATACTCAACCGCTTGTTTCCAGGATCGTTTTCAAGTTGATGCTCGGAGGAACGCAAGACAGAACCAGCCGAATGCCCAGAGGAGTTAATATCTGAGGACGATACTTGGGTACTGTAAGCATCATTGGGCAACTCTTCAAAAATTTTATCCCAGGAACTGAGCACCATCTGTTTTTTGATACAATTTTGCAACTGGCGTACATTACCGGGCCAGTGGTAACTGCAAAGCCTTTCCATAGTCCGGCTGTCAGGCCTTTGGGCCTTTGTGTTGGGGTGTTCCGGCAAGTATCTTTTGAAATAATACTCAATCAGGGCAGGGATATCTTCGGGCCGTTCACGCAGTGGCGGGATATCTATTTTGATTATATTAAGCCGGTAAAAAAGGTCCTCTCGGAAGGTTTTATTTTTTATATTTTCTTCAAGGCTCTGGTTGGTTGCGGCAATGACCCAGACATCAGTTTTGTAATCCTGGTCTGAGCCCAAAGGAGAGAATTCCCCGCTTTGGAGCACGTGGAGCATTTTAGATTGAAGGGACAGGGGCATATCCCCGATTTCGTCAAGAAAAAGAACACCCTTGTCTGCAGTTAGAAACTTTCCATATCGTTTTTTGTGTGCGCCGGTAAACGCGCCTTTTTCATAACCGTAAAGTTCTGACTCCAGAAGGGTTTCAGGCAGCGCCGCACAATTAATTTGTACAAAATTGTTTTGGGCCCGATTCGATTCAGCATGCAGGCTTCTGGCAACCACGCCCTTTCCAACACCCGTTTCACCTGTGATCAAAATATTTAGACAGGTTTGGGCCACATGGTTGATCAGTTCCTTGATTTTCAGCATAGGGCTTGAAACGCCTATCAGCGGGGTTGGTGAAGTCATATGATATAAGGCTCTCTTTTCTTAATCTTCTTTGCAACCTATAAGTTCGGCAACTTTGCGTTCAATTTTAAACAGGTCAACGGGTTTGAAAATAACAATATCGGCTTGGGCTTCGGACGCAAGGGCGCCAGGGTGATCCCCATACCCGGTCATGGCAATGGTTTTCAGATCTGGGTATTCTTTTTTGACGATGGAAATCAAGCCGACCCCGCTGATGTTGGGCATGACAAGGTCTGTGATCAGGCATTGGAAATAATCGGGTTTATCCCGCAGAATCTTTAACGCGGCAAATCCATCCACCGCAGTTTTAACTTCGTATCCAAGGGAGTTAAAAAATTCATAAAAAGTAGACAAAATATCTTCATTGTCGTCCACAATTAGAAGTCGAGCTGGATTAGCCATATCAGCCTCTTTGTCAATGGATTGAGTAATACAGTATGTCCATATCTCAATTTTCTTGGAATTTGCAAGAAAAAAAATATAAATGTGAAAAAAAATATCCAGTTCCCAAGGCAAAACAGAACCGGAAATGACGGACAACGTCAACTGCCTTGCCTAAAAATAAAATTCATATTATAAATTTGGACCTACACGTGAACCTGGGAAGCCCCGGGTATCAGACAGAAACTTTCTATTGTTTTGAATCTATATAGTAACAAGGAACTTTAATGAAAAAATCAATTATCAATGGCTCAGGCTTCTTTGTTCCCCCCCATATTGTCACCAATCAAGATTTGACCGAATTTATTGATACATCCGACGAATGGATTCGTCAGCGCACAGGGATCCATCAACGGCATTGGATCACAGAAGAGGATGCCTGTGGTTCATCGGACTTGGGCACCCACGCTGCCCGCATGGCACTGGACAAAGCAGGGTGGAGCCCCGAAGATCTGGATTTTATCATTTTTGCCACCCTGAGTCCGGATATCATGTTTCCCGGAGGCGGATGCCTTCTGGCACGAAATCTCGGGCTTGATGCCACACCCGCCCTGGATATCCGCCAGCAGTGCACCGGATTTTTGTACGGATTTGCAACCGCAGATGCCTACATAAAGTCCGGCCTTGCCTCAAAAATTCTTTTGGTGGGTGCTGAAGTGCACTCCTCCGGACTTGACAAAACCACCCGGGGCCGGGATGTGACAGTCATTTTCGGAGACGGGGCCGCCGCCATCTGTATTGAAGCCGTGGACACCGATGAAAATGTGGGCCTGATCGCTTCAGCATTGCATGCAGACGGCAATTTTGCAGAGGCTTTGAAAACCGAACTGCCGGCGTCCAATCTTTTCAAACGCATGCCCGATGGCGTACCCTTTGATGATCCCAGATATTTTCCGTTCATGGATGGCCCTGCCATTTTTAAAAAAGCGGTGCGCATGCTGCCCAAGGTGACCCAGGAAGTATTGCAAAAAGCAGGTATGGAATTGTCTGAGATTGATCTTGTGATACCCCACCAGGCCAACAAGCGTATCAATCAGGCCTTTGGCCAGTTTCTCAAACTGCCCGAAGACAAAGTGTTTCATAATATTGAAAAATACGGCAATACCACCGCCGCCAGCATTCCTTTGGCCTTACACGAAGCCATGGAAACAGGTCGGGTTGGTAAATCCGGGGATGTTGTTCTGTTTGCCGGACTTGGTGCAGGGCTCACCTGGGGGGCATCCCTGTATAAATTCCCCTGATCACGCGTATTTTTATCCTGTTCCGGGATGTTTAATCCCTGGAACAGGATTTATTTTCCTGCCTTATTTTTCAAATAAAAGATCCAGATAAAAATTATCCGCCTTTGATGCACAGGCAAAGGTGTATGACGCATCCTGATTTCTTGCGGCCATCTCTTTTCGGATATCTCCAGCCATGACCTTGCCTAACTCCACACCAAACTGATCAAAGGGGTTCACGCCGAGAATAAACCCTTCTAAAACGGTTCTGGCTTCGTAAAAAGAGAGCAGCATCCCTACACTTTCGGGTTCCAGATTCTCTATGGTTATTATTGTTGAGGGCCGGTTGCCTTCAAAATTTCTGGCCGGATCATCGGACCTGCAGCCCAGGGCAAGGGCTCCAGCCTGGGCTAAAAGATTGGCCCACAGTTCCTGGTGGTTGGTCACCCCTTTGGACATTGCCTGAAGTCCGGTATATCCGGGGGATTTGATGCCGATGAAATCAATGGGGAAGGCCTTTCCCTGATGGGCCAGCTGGAAAAATGAGTGCTGGGCATTCGTGCCGGGCTCGCCGAAAATAATGGTGCCTGCCGGTTGAGTTAAGGAATCCCCTTCCGGAGAAACTGATTTACCAAGGCTTTCCATATAAAGTTGCTGTACATGAGGACTGAGCCGGGCCAGTCTTGATGCATAGGGAATAATGGCCTGGGCCGGATATGCCATGTAAATAGTGTTCCAAATGGAAATCAGTGCGGCGGTTAATGCAATGTTCTTTTCAGCCGGACTTTCCAGTACATGGGTGTCCATTATTCTGCATCCGTCCAGAAAGCGTTCAAAAACATCATATCCAAGTGCAAGACTTAAAGGCAGCCCACCCACAGCCGAGGAGACTGAATACCTGCCGCCGATGAAATCAAACATGTGGAAAGAGGCCAGTACTGGGGTCCCGGGATCATCTCCCGGGCTACCTTTGGCCGTAATGGTCACCATGCGATCTTCAGGGGCAATGCCCATGGATTTTAACCATGTGCTGACCTGATTGAGATTGGCCATGGTTTCGGTGGTGGTGTAGGATTTGGAAATCACGATCCAGAGGGTGGTCTCCGGGTCAACGGATTCAATGACCCGGGCAAAATTGTCAATATCCACGTTGGGCAGAAATAAAAGGTCCATTTTTCTGTCAGCGCAGGCCAGGGCCTGGTAAACAAATTCACACCCAAGATATGAGCCGCCAATCCCAATGACAACCGCCTGGGCAAACGGTTTTCCACTTGCCGAGCAGATTCGGCCTTCATGAATAGATGCGCAGAATTGCTCTATCTTTTCATTGACCTGCTGCATCTGATTTTTAACATCCTTCTCTTTAAATAAAAGCGGTGACGGCCCCGTTCCCCGGGCCGCAGTGTGCAGCGCTGCCCGGTTTTCGGTTGGATTTACGATTTTTCCCTGGGTCATGTCACTGAATTTTTTAAGCGCATCGGACAATATCGGGGATTTACGCAGCAAAGACAACGCATTTTCATCAAGCCGCTGACGTGAAAAATCCATAAAAAAACCGTCAATCCCCAGGCTGAAATTAGAAAACCGTCCGGGCCGGACTAAAAGCCGGCTTAAATGATGGTCCGGCGTGTTTAATTCCCGGGCCGCCTGTGTTAGTTCTGCATGAAGGTTTTGAATTGATAAATCATCCGGATACAGCAAACCAGCCGGGCTCATATGTATTTCTCCTTGCAATTGAAGTGTTTTGACGTATGAAAATGATGAAGTCTTGCCTGCTTGCTCATGTTAGAACGAAACGTTCCATAGTCTGCGGCATTGCATAACAATTTACAATCCTCACATACTTTAGTATGCTCTCGTTGTCATTGTGATGCCTCTTGCATCCGGACAAAATTTTGAACTTAAATCGTTTCTAACGAGCTGTCCAAACACGGTGTTTTGTTCAGGCAATAATATTTATAGAATAAAATTTGATGAGAATAAACCCTTGGGAATATAATTTAAAAATTTGAACCATGAATTTAAAAAAGATTGAAGCCCTTGTACAAAAAGGGGTAAACATCCCAAATCCTGCCACCGTGTTTATCGGTGATGATATTAACGTTGAACGTATATCCCCGGATGGTGTAACGCTTTATTCGGGCACCAAACTGACCGGGGCAAGGACTCTGATCATGCCGGGCACTGTTCTTGGATACGAAACACCGGTAACGGTTGAGAACTGTCTTCTGGGACCCGGCACAAAACTCAAGGGCGGATATTTTCAGGAATCCGTGTTCATGGGGGATAATGTCTTTGGGTCCGGCGGGCATGTGCGAACAGGATGTATTCTTGAAGAACAGGCCAATGCAGCCCACACCGTCGGGCTCAAGCAGACCATCCTTTTTCCTTTTGTCACCCTGGGCAGCCTGATCAATTTCTGCGATTGCCTGATGGCCGGCGGAACCAGCCGGAAGGATCATTCCGAGGTGGGATCATCCTTTATCCACTTTAATTATACCCCGAACCAGGACAAGGCAACGGCCTCCATGATGGGCAATGTTTACCAGGGCGTGATGCTCAACAGGCAGCCTGTGTTTTTAGGAGGTCAGGGCGGGCTTGTGGGACCTGTCAGAATCGCTTTTGGGTGTATCAGTGCGGCAGGATCAATTATTAGGAACAGTGAACAGCGATGTGATCGGCTGATAATGGGCGGGACCATGAGAAGTGCATCCGTTCAGTGGCGCCCGGGTATCTACACCCGGCCTGACAGAATTCTAACTGAAAACATCTACTATGTTTCAGGACTGTATGCATTGAAAGCCTGGTATCATTTTGTTCGTTCCCTTTTTACCTGGGACCACATGTCCCAGGCGCTTGTATCAGGCCTGCAGGAAAATATTGATGTCTGTATTCAAGAACGCATAAAGCGGCTGAATGCATTTGGAGATAAACTTAAACAATCAAAGAATATTTTGCTGCAAAGGGGCAAAGGGCAGGGCAGTCCGTCTGTTGATGTCCACGACACGGTTTTGGAAAAACTGTCCCGATTGCCATCAATATTAGATCAAACTGAAAATGATATTAAAGCCCCTGGACCGGATGGTGAAACATTTATTCAGCATATTGACACAAAAAATAATCACAGTAGAAAAGACTACGTTGGATTCATTCAAAATCTTGACGAATCCATTTCGACCTTGGGATCGGCATGGCTTAAAGGCATTGAAGACCGGATTGTCGGCGCGTTTGAGTTGAACGACTAACGGCGATGGACCGTCCGGGCGTCTTTACTGTCAGGCTTAAACGCACAACGAAAATTTAAAACAAATCTAAAGTTAGGATTACCATTTAAATGGGACAGTTATTTGGAACAGACGGTATACGGGGCATGGCAAACACCTATCCCATGACATGCGATTTGGCCATGAAAACAGGCCAGGCCGTGGGCATTTTGACACAAAAATCTGCCAACAATTGTGTTGTCATCGGCCGGGATACCCGAATTTCAGGCCAAATGCTTGAGGCGGCCCTGGCTGCCGGCATCGCGTCGGTGGGAATTGATGTCATGATCGCCGGTGTTATTCCCACACCGGCAGTGGCGTATCTAAGCGGTGCAGTTGAATCCTGCGGGGCCGGAATTATGATCTCCGCCTCCCATAACCCCTACCACGATAACGGTATCAAAATTTTTCAAAAAGGCGGTATTAAATTGTCCGATGACCAGGAGGCTGACCTTGAAAATATGATCCTTGGCCCGGCCATTGATCTGCCGTCAAAAATCGGCATCATCGGATCTGCCTGTGATGCCCAGGATCAATACGCACAGTTTCTGGTTAAAAAATTTAATTTTAAAAACAATGCAAAAAAACTCAAACTGGTGATTGATGCAGCAAACGGCGCGGCCAGTTTCTGTGCCCCCAAGATATTTAACGCCGATATTTTTGATGTCAGCTTTATTCACAACCAGCCGGACGGCATAAACATAAACGAAGCATGCGGCTCCCAGCACACACAGGATCTAAGCGATCATGTCAAAACAATGAAGGCCGATCTTGGCCTTGCCTTTGACGGCGACGCCGACCGTTTGATTGCCGTGGATGAAACAGGCCGGCAGATTACCGGAGACACCTTGCTGGCTGTTTTAGCCGGATTTGCCAAACAGACCGGCAAGCTTGGTAATAATATCGTTGTCAGTACGGTCATGAGCAATGTTGGATTTGGTAATGCACTGGCCCAATTGGGTATCGAACATGAAATAACAGGGGTCGGGGACAGGCAAGTATTGGCGCGCATGAAAGAAACAGGATCCTTGATGGGCGGGGAAGATTCGGGCCACATGATTTTTCTGGACGAACAGACCACAGGCGATGGGTTGCTATCGGCATTAAAGCTCATCGAAGTGTTGATTGAAACCCAAAAGCCATTATCCAAACTGGCTGAAATTATGACTGTTTATCCCCAGGTTCTGATCAATGTTGAAGTGGACGCATCCAGGCCTGATTTTATGAAAGTCCCAAAGGTTGCAGATGCCATTAAGGCCGTTGAATCAGAATTAGGCAGCCAGGGCAGGGTGCTTGTGCGGTATTCCGGGACACAGCCGTTGCTCAGGGTTATGGTTGAAGGACCTGAAGAAAATATGACCCGTCAATGCTGTGAGAAAATCTGCGAAGCCATCAGAACTCATTTTTAGGGGCAGGGCAGGGCGCTAACATATAGAAAGGATAAAGAAAAACCCCCGGAATAATGAATGTTGTTCCGGGAGTTTATTGTTAAAGAAATAAATATGATATTATAAGGACTTAGTCCCTTGCTACACCAAGCAGGCTAAGCAGATTAACGAAAAGCCCCATAAAATCAAGGTAAAGGCTTAACGCGCCAAGGATGGCGCCTTTACGGACCATGGCTCCGGTTGCATCCATGGGAAGGGTGACCGCCATGGATTTGAGTTTCTGGGTATCATATGCAGTAAGACCTGTGAACAGCACCACCGCAACCATGGAGATGATGGTCTGCATGGCTGAGCTTTGAATAAAAATATTTACAACCATGGCAATGATGATACCAAAGAGGCCCATCATCAAAAACTGACCCATGCCTGTGAGATCTTTTTTGGTTATCATGCCGTAAACGCTTGCGGCACCAAAGGTCGCAGCGCAGATAAAAAAAGTAGAGGCAATGGATGCCTGGGTATAGATCATAAAAATCGGGGCAAGACAGATACCGTAAAGAACGGTCATACCCACATAAAGCCCTGTGGCTGTGCTTGCCTGCATTTTTTGAATCCGGGCACTGATATATCCGCACATGACAATGAGGCCAATAAATAGCACCCATGGCATGATGGGGTTACCGTAAACAGCCTGCATCACTGCAGGACTTTGAGATACAAAATATGAGGTCACGCCGGTGGCGGCAAGGCCAATGGCCATCCAGTTGTATGTGCTTCTGATAAACTCATTAACCCGGGTCATTACCCCGGTTTGCTGATAGGAAAGATTTGTGTTCATTGCAGCTCCTTTTTATTTCAAGTTAGTCCGGTTAAACGATCTGAATCTGATATTATTTTTATTCTCTATGATTTAAACCTGGATACTGGGAACCAGGTATCGGCTCATAGCCTTTATTTTAAGGATAATATAACACGGGCAGGGCAGATTTCAATATTACATTTTGATTATATAAAACAGCCTGATATGAATTTTGATAATTTAAAAAGTTTACATAATATATATTATCAGACTTTGGGGTGGTGAAAGAATAGGGCAGATATTAACCATAAAGATAAATTAGCGGAGGTACTACTTAAGCTAATAAGCCGTCCCAAAAAGAAAATCCTTAATGGTTGCAGCCATTAAGGATCTCCCAGAAGCCTTGGGCTTCTTAATATGAATTACATATTAAGAAGCTAACTCAACGAATAGAGTTTGTCAAGCTTACAGGTGTAGTGTTTTCTTTTTTTCGGCTCGAAAGGAAAATATGAATTACACTTTGATATCGCATGGTTATGCGAATGATCTGGATCTATGGTTCCCGAAAATAACAATAGATGGGGGCAAAATGCCGGCAGGTGTACAAAATACATTTAGAGCAATGATTAGATGTGCGGTTGGTAAGAACCATACATTTGTGAACATAGGCACATTAGCCAGCCGTACAAATGTATGCTATCGGACCATTGAAAGACATATCAAGACCCTCAAAGAAGCCAAGTTGATCACCGCTGTCAAAGAGGAAATTAACGGCTGGACAGAGACCGTTTATTATTTTCTTGCTCATCCTGCAATCGGTAAATTCAGAGAATTACGGTCCGGCAAAGCAAAACTTGAACAGTCAAAGTCGGTTGAAGAACCCAAACAAAGTCTGACAGAAAAGGCTTCAGAACCAGAAAATAGCCACCTGGAGCTTGATCACGCGTGTCATGCTGCGGATCGACAAAATGTCGGCAATTTGTCGGATCATACCTTTGATAGATTATATAAGAATACTCCCCCCCTACCCCACTATTCAGGATCAGTTCAAGACCGCCAGGAGCCTGCCACCTGGGCAAAAATCAGAGAGAGTATTATTTCGAAAGACGAGCTAAATTTAGCGGCCAAGTATCTTCCCTGCCTGGTGGCTCAAATCGAGAACGGCAGTGTAATCCTGTCAGGGCCAAACAAAATAGCATTACAAAGAATCGAAAAACATTACGGTCAAACCCTCAAAGATAATTTTTCTTTTTTTGGCGTTAAAACCATTGTCTTTGATGTCTATTCGGAAGAACTCCAAAGAAAAAAAGATGAAGAACAAAAGCGGCAAGATCAACTAAAGCTGCAGCATCATAAGGAACAGCAGCAAGAAATTTTGGCTGAAAAACAGCGGCAGGAAGCTGAATTAGATAGCTTACCTCTCAAAAAACAATTCGATGTGGTTTTAAGTCAATACCCCCGGCAAACCGGGCAATGGCAAGCCTGGATGAATTTTAAAAAACTTGTTCGGGCCGGAGAACTGCCAAAAACATCAAAACTTTTACAAATCATTTTAAAAAATAAGATGTCCCATGACTGGCAGCGGGATAATGGCCGCTGGATACCGGGACTATCAAAATTTTTGAAAGAAAGAAGATGGTTAGATTATGGAGAATGGACCTAAGCCCTCATGTAAAAGTCAGTACCTGGCTATCCATGATGAAACCCAAACGCTGCTTAAGCAGGGTTATACGATCAAAGCTGTGTATGATTATTTCTTCAAAAAGGGTGTGATTCATATGTCATATAATTCCTGGACTAAAATATTAAAAAATTACCATAAACCCTTCCCTTTTACACAAAAGAAAGACGAATTATGAAACCTTCATGTAAAAGTCAATATCTGGCTATCCACGACGAGGCAAACGCTTTGTTTTCAAAGGGTTACTCAAAAAAGACCATATACGATCATTTTATTGAAAAAGATAAGATTCATATGTCGTATGTGGCCTGGGCAAAAATTATGGAAAACCACGATCAGAGGTTTCCCTTCGGTCAAAAAAAAGCCTCAAAAGAAAAAACCATCCGTCAAAGTCAAGGCAAATTACGGGGTAAATTCAGCCATTCAAACGATCCTTATCCGCCAGAACCGGACTTTGTTGAGGAAGAAAAAGAAAATGAAAAACCGTTTACCCTAATCAAAAAGGGAGAATAACCCTAATTTTGAGTAGCCCTAAAACAGATCATTATTTTTTTGGGGGAGATTAACAATGGATATGGAAATAGAAAATCAAAAAATTAATATTTCAACCATAAAAGGAAAACTGACGGTTTCCTCAATGATGGTGGCAGAACATTTTGGAAAAGATCATAAAAATGTTCTGCGCGAAATCCGTCGAATTACTGGGGAATTATCTGAAATTATGGAAGATTTCAGCGAGCTCAATTTTGAGCCCGCTGAATATATTGATGAGCAAGGCAAACCTCGACCTTCCTACGATCTCACTCGTGACGGTTTTGCTCTGCTTGTCATGGGATTTACCGGTAAGAAGGCAATGGCCTGGAAGGTCAAGTACATCAATGCATTTAACGCCATGGAAAAGGCTCAGAAAGACAAATTATATTTAAAAGCCGCATTACAAATCCCAATAGAAAGCGATCTGACAGTTTTATTGCCCACCGGCGAGTTCGGCATTTCAAGCTGGAAACTGGCCAAGGAAATTGACCAGCCCCACAAAGCCTTGATGACAAAAATTCAATATTTGGATGTCCCTACCCTATTTAAGGCAGAAAATTTTATCCCAATGGGACATGTGGAAGATCACGGCCCAAGAGTGGACGGGTACGGGATCACTTTGGCCGGCCTTGGCATGATGGGTCATATCTTTCGCAGTCAGGTGGCCAGGGAAGCTCAATTAAAGGGATATGAACAGTTAAGGGCTGTCAACACTTCAAAAGAGATGGGAGATACTGCTCACGCCCAACCGGTCCAAAGTGTGATTCCTCGGTTTCAGCGGGCCAATGTTTCAGAAAAAAAGATGCTTGCGCTTAAAGGTTTAATTTCGATCTGGGCATGGATTGAAAATACCACCCCTGAAAAACTCGAAGCTGAGCTATGTGCCTACATGCAGATAATGAACCTAACGGGCATCACGACATCAAGTTATGAAAACGCCATGGAATACATTTGGTCGGGGATACAAACACTGCAAAACGACTTTATAGATCTTTGCACTGAAGATGAATTGCAGCCGTTAAGGGGACTGTTTGATTTCATGGCCTATTACGAGGACAGGATAAGCTATGAATTTTTATTCAACAAATTCAAAAAAGAACACCAGTTGGAAGATTTTACCAAAGTTTCCAAGAAGGATTTTCAAAAAATCATAATGTTAGCCTGGGGCACCATGTACGCCATGTGCCTTGGAGATAAAGCCGGATGCTGCAAAGCAAGCTGCATCCATAACCAATTATAAAGGGGAAAAAATGGCATCAATAAATATGATCCTGCAGGGCAAGGGCGGTGTTGGCAAAAGTTTTACAGCCAGTCTTTTAAGTCAATATCTGGTTGACAGAGACCAATTGCTGGCATGCCTGGACGCTGATCCGGTTAATGCAACCCTGACAGCCTATGAAGCATTAAAGGCGACCAAGATAGAAATCATGGAAGGTGATTCTATTAACAGCCGGTTGTTTGACACGATGATAGAAAAATTGATTCAGTTGCCGGATGAGGCATTCGCTGTTGTTGACAGCGGTGCCAGCACATTTGTTCCCCTGGCTGCTTACATGTCAGAAAATAATGTTGCCGAGTTTCTAAAAGACAGCGGCCACAATCTTACGCTGCATACCTTGATCACCGGCGGCCAGGCCGAGGGAGATACCATCCAAGGCCTGGCATCCCTGATGGACGGTTTTCAGGATACGCCCATAACAATATGGGTAAATCCTTTCTTCGGCCAAATTGATTTCGAAAACCACAAACTGGCAAAAGCCAACCAGGACCAGGGCGGCACCACCATTGTTCTGCCCACGTATAAAAAAGAGACCTTTGGCTATGATCTGGAGCTGATGCTCAAGTCCCGGCTGACATTTGCCCAGGCAATCAATTCCGGCAAATTCAACGTCATGGCTAAACAGCGGCTTAAAATAGCCAGGGATGAAATCTGGAACATCCTGGATGAATCCGGCCTGATCATTGATGCCCAGGAACAGCAGGAATGAAAAACAAAATCCAGGCAGAGATAGCCAAAAGGCACAACATGACAGTGGGTGACAATGATCCGGTCTGGATCGTTGCCACTGTGTGTGAACTTATGGCCGAAGAATACTCACAAAGACTTTCTGACCAGCAAGATATTCTTGCAGAAAAATTCAAAGAGAAAATCAAGGAGGTGAACAAAAAAACAAACACGCTGAATTTAGTCATTGCCATACTTTTCGGCATCATTATCGGTCTGTCAATTCAATTGATTATTTGAAGAGGAGTTTTAGAAATGAAAAAGTATTTACCGTTACTTATACCAACCTTTCTTTTTTTTGGCGTTATTACATTTGTTGATTCTGTTTTCGCATCAACTATTTCAGAATTTGAAACACCTGCAGAAACCTTGATGGAAACCTTACGCGGGCCGTGGGCCAAGTCCGTTGCAATACTGATGATTTTAGCTGCTGCGTTTGTGATGTGGTTCAAGAAAGACGACCTGGACGGCATGACAAAAGGGTTCCTGGTAGTGGTTTGTATCATTTCGGTGCTGGCTCTGGCCGAACCGATCATTGATACGCTGTTCACATTCGGCAGTGGAGCATTAATATAATGAGACGGATTTCAATACATCGTTCGCTGCATCGTGCAGACCTGATCATGGGCATAGAACGGGATTTGCTTTTTCCCATAGGTATTGCCGCCGGCGTGCTGATTGTATCCAGCGGCAACCGCCCATGGCAGATATTGATCGGCCTTATAATTCTGTCGGTCGGGTTTGGTCTGGCCAGGAAAGCAAATAAAAAAGAGCCGATCCTTTCAAAGGTCTTCCGGCAGCATGTGCGGCACAAAAAATTTTATCCGGCCAAAGACAGCCCAGAGTTGCCCCATAAATCCATCCATTACGATGCCATGAGCAGAAAAGAGAAGGGCCTGCAAAGCCTTTTGCAGTATGCCGTGATGGCAGATAACGGTGTTATCCTTTGTAAAAACGGTTCGTTCCTGGTGGGCTATGAAATAACAACCCGGGACACGGACAGTTCAACCGATACAGAGTTAGAAAACTTTTCAACTTCAATCTCTGCATCTTTGAAAAATTTAGGCGATGGGTTCACCCTGCACTTTGACTGTATCCGGAGCCCGGAAGATTATTATCCTGATAAAAATGAAAATCATTTTCCTGACAAAATCACCAGGGCCATTGATGATGAACGGCGGATCTATTTTAAGAAAGGAAAGCATTTTCGCACAACTCATTATCTTTTTATCACCTGGAAGCCGGATATATCCGCGCAGAAAATGGATTCCTTTTTATATACAGAAGAAAAGGATGAACACCAGAGAAAAAAAGGTGATGATCCCGGTGTTAAGGCATTAAAAACCTTCCAAAATAATCTGGTTGAAATCGAGGATAGGCTCTCGTTATCTTTTCGGCTTCAAAAACTCAAGGATACACTCTCCCAAAATTGCATATATTCAGAACTTTTGGAAATTATCAACTTTATTGTCACGGGGGAACGCCACAAAATAAAATTGCCGAAAATTCCTATGTATCTTGATTATCTTTTATCTTCCCAAGATGTCACAGGCGGCATAGTCCCGAAAATCGCGGATAAATATATAAGTGTCGTTGCCATTGATGGTTTTCCTGCAGAATCCTACCCAATGATGCTGTCCGGGTTAGACAGTTTGTCTATACCGTACCGGTTTAACACCCGTTATATCTGTATGGATCAATGGACAGCCTTGCAGCAGATAGAAAATTACCGGAAGGGCTGGTCTCAAAAAATTATTGGTTTCTTTGACAAGCTTTTGAATAACGCCAAGGCAAAGCCAAACAAAGATGCCGCCTTGATGGCCGAAGATGCTGAGGAAGCCTATTTAATTAATCAATCTGGATTTGTGGGGTTTGGTTATTTTAGCGGCAACATCATTCTGTTAAATGAAGATAAAGAGTTGTTACTGACGCAAACCAGGGATATCCGGAAAGTGGTTTTGTCCCAAGGCTTTGCTGCCCGGGTAGAAACCCTCAACGCCCTGGAAGGCTGGCTTGGAACCCATCCGGCCAACAATTATTCCAACCTGCGCCGCATTATTTTGCACAGTCTGAATCTTGCCGACATTTTACCATTGTCCACAATATATGCCGGATCAGCTAAAGCCCCCTGCCCTTTTTATCCGCCGGGATCACCGCCGCTTATGTATGCCGCTACAGACGGCGCAACCCCTTTCCGGTTGAACCTGCATATCGGAGATTTAGGCCATACTCTGATTTTTGGTCCTACCGGGGCGGGTAAATCCGTTTTGTTGGCCATGATAGCAGCTCAATTCCGGCGTTATAAAGATGCGTGTATTTTTGCATTTGATAAGGGATTATCAATGTTTCCACTGGTCTCTGCCGCAGGCGGTACCCATTATCACATTGCCGGTGATGACAGCCGACTTGCTTTTTGCCCTTTGAAATATATTGATACGGATGCTGAACAAGCCTGGGCAGAGGATTGGATAACCACCCTGGCCAAACTGCAAAAAGTTGATATCAAGCCTGAGCACCGAACAGCGATACACGATGCTGTTACACAAATCCGGAACTCCCCGGATCAGCACCGCACCTTAAGCAATCTGTATCATTATATACAGCACCAGGAACTCAAAGAGGCAATCCAGCATTATACCAACCAGGGGGCCATGGGCAAACTCCTTGATGCGCCTGCCGATTCAATGACCCTGGAAAAGTACACAGTGTTTGAAATTGAAGAGTTGATGACTCTTGGCGAAGAAAACTTGATCCCGGTGCTTTTGTATATTTTTCACCGCATAGAGAAGGCATTTAAAGGACAGCCAAGCATACTGATCCTGGATGAAGCCTGGATTATGCTGGGGCATCCTGTGTTTCAGCAAAAAATCCGGGAATGGTTAAAAGTGCTCAGAAAGGCCAATTGTGCGGTTGTCCTTGCAACACAAAGCCTTTCTGATGCCAAAAATTCAGGCCTTTTAGATGTACTGTCGGAAAGCTGCCCAACCAAAATATTTTTACCAAACCAGGATGCAGGAAAAGACACGCAAACAGAACTTTACCACGGTCTGGGCCTCAATTCCACCCAGGTTCAAATCATCGCACAGGCTCGGCCAAAACGAGAATATTACGTGACATCCTCGCTGGGTTGCCGCCTGATCAATTTATCTTTATCCCCCCTGGCCCTGTCGTTTGCCGGAGTTTCAGGCAAAGAAGACATTGCCGCAATTAAGAACTTAATAAATGAGTACGGTCCTGAATGGCCGAAACACTGGCTGCATGCCAGGAATATTAAACTCCCTAAAATTTAAGGAACTTCAAAATGAAAAACAAAATTAAAACCACAATCGTTTTATTGTCCGTCATTACCTTTGTCAATGTCTCTATGGCCGGTATTCCTGTTACCTGCCTCAATTGCTCCAATTTATTCACACAAGCTCTGGAATATATCAAAGACATCGAACAACTGGCAGAAGAAATTAAACAATACGAACAACTTGTTAAGCAGACAGAAAATGCCATCACCAACACCATGAACCTGCCCAGCAACCTTGCTTCCAACCTTCAATCTCAAATGAGGGTAGCGGTTGCCAATGTGAACCGTTTGAAATCTTACAAGGCCGATATGGATGCTCTCTATACTATTTTTACGGATACCTGGCCTGAGCTTGAAGATATTAAGGTTGATGGGATGTTGATGAAAGATCGGATAGCGGCAAAGCAAAACCAGTTTAAGAAGGCTGCAGAAAAAGTGGACAATATTTTGCAGTCAAATTTTCGACTCTCCGGCCAGCAATTACAGGACCTGCAGGATTCAGGTGATTTTGACAGTTATTTAGATGACCTTCTATCAACCAAAGAAGGCAGACAGCAGGCTATTGAAGCCGGCAACCAGATCAACGCCCTAACAGTCCATGAAATGAGACAGACAAGAGCGTTGCTGGCTAATTATGTGCAAGCTCAAGCAGCCGAATCCGCCCAAGAACAAAACGAAGAAAAACAGCTTGAAGCGGAAGAAGAGCGGGAACAGTCAACAGGGGTGGATATGAAGGCAGATATTTTACCTGAATTGTTCCGGTAAAATATTCGGATCTACTTCCACTCCTACAGTATCTTTATATTCCTGTTTGGGTTGGGGATTATTGGATACGCCAATATAGAGACTAACACTGATACTAATGGCGATAACGATGGAGACGGTCAAAATGATCATTTTTTTAGACATGAAAAGAACTCCTATGAACCTTTTTTCTTATTTGTTGTTCATATCAATATTATTGCTATTTTTCAATGGAAATGCAGCCGCTTCGACCGTCGATCAAAGCATAATCCAACGAATAATATTGAAATATCACGACGTCGGCACTACTTGGGGCGAAAATCTAAAAAGCCATGCTTTTTGGTTATTAAAGGTCATGCTTGTGATCCAATTAACCTGGATGGCTTTAAAACTAGGCCTTAAGCAATCTACTTTACAGGATGTCATAGAAGATCTTGTAAAAGCAACTTTTTTTGGATCTGTTTTTTTCTGTCTAATAGTTTATGGCCAAGATTGGGCGGAGAAACTGATCACAGGAATGATTGGTTTAAGCGTTGAGGTTGCTGGTGGTAGTGAAAGTGCGGCTATGGTCTTTGTCCAAAGCCTTACAATTGCAGATAATATGTCAGCTCCTATATCTTTGTTCGGTGCATTGAAAGCTCCATTAATTGGACTTTGTATTATTGCCACGCTTCTTTGCGCCGCTTTAATTTACGGTATGTATCTCCTAATCCTTTGTGAGGCTTGGATTGTTCTCAATTTAGGAATTTTGCTCTTCGGTTTTGGCGGACTTACAACAACTCGTGGGTTTGCCACCAGCTTCTTGAAATATTCTCTTGGCGTTGGACTTAAGCTATTCACGATTAAATGTCTTATCTATATTTTGGCAGCCTTCCTTGCTGACATGGTTAGTTATTCTTTTAGCGATATTACCGAAGTTTTGGTTATAACCGCTTCATTCATAATTCTTGCCTTTCTGGTCAAAACTTTACCTGACGCGATGTCTCGGATGATCACCTTGCACAGTGGGAGTAGTGCCGGAGCCATGACCGGAGCCATGGCGGCAGGCGCAGGTATGGCGGCTGGTGCGGCCTCCATGGGTGTCGGTGCCGCCGCCGGTGCTGCCGGTGGCGGCGGTATGGCTGGTGCCTTCAGTGGCGCCAGGAGCGGCGCGTTGGAAGCCATCGCAAGAGCCGTCAAACCCAAAGAGGAGAAATAAATGTCAAAAGAAATTCAAAACCATTATCTCGCCGGCAGGCAGGCATGGGCCGAAGTGTATGGATCTTTTATTCAGGAAAGAAACCTTTGGCGGTGGTTAGCCCTGCTCGCTTCGATTGTCGCGATTATACTTTCTACTGCAAATATCATCCAGTTAAGACAGCAAAAAGTGATCCCGTACATGGTTGAGGTTGACCGGGCAGGACGGATCAGCGGCGGACATATGGCCAAAAAGCTTGAAACCAGCCAGGAGATGATTCAATACAGCCTGGGCCAGTTTATAACGGCCTGGCGGACCGTCACGGCTGATATCGCCCTGCAGGAAAAATACATCAAGCAATCCAGTTTCATGTCAATTGGTGCTGCAAAAAGAATCCTGGCTAAATGGTATGCAGACAACAATCCATACATTTCCAGCGAAGAAAAATTGGTGGAAGTGCGGATCATGGCCCTGCCCCTGTATGTCAGCGGAGAGACCTGGCTGGTGGAATGGACAGAGATAGAGCGCACACATAAAGGCGTTGAGCGCTCCAGGACTGCTTTTCAAGCGAACCTTATCATCAAACGCAAGCTTCCTGAAACACAACAAGAAATCATCAATAATGCCAGCGGCATATATGTGTCGGAAATCAGCCACAGCAAAAAGATACAATAGGAGCTTACCCTATGAGAAAATTTATAATAATCGCAATAGCAGTATTCTTTGCCGGTTTGGCAACATGCCGGGCTGCGGATTTCGTAAGTCCCGTATCAGCCAGATTGAACAACAAAGAAAGAAAGCCTTTAACCCTGCAGTCAAGATGGCAAAAAAACACCCTGGACCCCATCACCACCCGGAACGGTATGAACTGTTTTGTTTACGGCCATTCAAATCCAACCATTATTGTTACCCCATATAAAGTGGCTGATCTGGAACTGCAGCCCGGAGAAGTAATCAATTCCATGGTTCTGGGCGATAACGCGCGATGGTACGCAGAAATCGTTTTTTCCGGCAGCGGCGATGTCAGTACAAGTCACGTTGTCTTCAAAGCCCTGGACTCCGGACTCACCACCACCGCCGTTATCACCACTGACCGGCGGGTTTATCATATCAATCTTAAGTCAGACCGACGTAAACACATGCTGTATACAGGCTTTATCTATCCCCAAGACCATATCGCAATCACCAAAGCGGCCCGGGAAAAAGAAATCAAAGAAAAAGAGAAACGGACCACGCCTGATGGCTTTGATATTGCCAATCTGAACTTTGATTATGAAATATCCGGAAATGCCGGCTGGAGACCGCTGCAGGTCTTTGACAACGGCGTTAAAACGTATATCAAGATGCCAAAACTGCAGGAAATGCCCATGTTCATGGTCAAAACCGCGGCGGGTAAAGGCCTTGTAAACTGCCGGGTGAAAAACAACTGTTTTATTGTAGACCGGATTTTTGACCAGGGCTATTTAATCCTGGGTGTGGGCAAGGATAAGGAAGAATTAACCCTGACCCGGCTGGAGGCGAAAAAATGAAAACGCTTACCAGACTGCTCCTTCTTTTTTTTCTGGCGTTAACCTGTTTTTCCTGCACCCACCTTTCGCCTAAAGAATCATGGGTATTGACTGATTCTAAGCCACCGTTACTGATCTGTGATGAAATCATCAGTCGACTGATCCAGCAATATCCGCCGGCAAAAACCACGATAACGCTTCTTAAAAGAGGCAATAAAACCTTTGACGAACTGATTGAAAAACAGGCCAGACGAGCCGGTTATACAATCAGTCAGACCCAGAGCACTGTCAAGATCAGTTATGTCATTGACGTGTTATCGCAAAATCCCGGCACCGGATACGTCCACCTTAAAAGCAGTGACGGATTCAGTTTCAGCCGGATGTTCCGCATGCCCGGATATGACCTGGCAGACAATTATACCCAACGTTAGGTTAAAAAATGAGCGCACCACGGGGGCTGCAAAGGCCGGGCGTAGTGACAACCGTGCTGAGCAAAAAGCCTATCTTAGTGCTGTTTCTGTTCATTGCCATCATTGTATTGTTACTGCTTTTTTCAATCTTTGATGAAGGCAAAAGGAATAATAGAAACGGGGATCAGGATCAGGAAACCCTGTTGATAGAACCCCAGCAGTCATCCGTATCCACAGATGAAGAGGGGCTTAATTTGCCCAAAGCCCCTAAGCAACGCAAAGGCCTTGCGTCTGAAAGCGATATGAACTCCCAGGATAAAAAGGAGGATCAAAAGGCCCTTGAACCGATAGAGGTTGTACGCGCGAATCCCCCTCCCCAGGACCCAGTAAAAGCCGCTCTGGATAAGCAGCGGCAAAAACAGCTTGTCACGGTTATACAGTACAGATTTGAAAAACAACGCCAGGCGCTGGAGTCCAACCCGGTTGTTTACAAAAACAACGCTTCAATGATTGTCAGCACTTCGTCTGGTGTTTCTAACCAGACCGGCGGGCAATCTGGAACTTCAGCAAGATTGTCTGCCTTAAACAGTGAACTTGCAAACGCCAAAGCAAGACTTGGCCTTGGGAATGGTGGTTCACAATCCTCAGCATCGGTAACAACGACAACCGGTTTATCCATATCTGCTCAAACCGAAATCAATGACGATTCAATGTGGGATAACGGTTATTCCATGGATCAAGACACCAATGCGTTATCCATTAAAACCGGGGCCATTATACCTGTGGTGCTGATCACCGGGATTGATTCCACCTTGCCCGGCTATATCAGCGGTCAGGTCAGTCAAAATGTCTGGGACACCGCAACCGGTTATAATCTGCTCATCCCCCAGGGCACCAAAGTCTTTGGCCAATATCAGAACAATATAATGATGGGCCAGGAACGGGTATTCGTCGTCTGGCAGCGGTTAATATTTCCTGATGGCCGGACTATGACCTTGAAGGATATGCCTGGTGGGGACCAGCTGGGGTACACCGGCCTGAAAGACAAGGTGAATAATCACTATTTCAGAATTTACGGCCATGCCCTGCTAATGAGCCTTGTCACCGGCGGCACCGCTTATGCCATGAACACCCTGGACAGCGATAACAGTGACGAAACAACAACGATCAATGAATCCATGGGAACGGCCCTGGCCGATCAGATGGGCCAGACAACCATGGGTCTGCTTGAAAAACATATGAATATGTCCCCCACCTTAACCATCCGGCCCGGTTATCGCCTGAACATCATAGCGATTAAAGATTTAGAGTTCAGCGAACCGTATGAAGGCAAATTATGAAAAAGGAGAAAAAATCATGAAACTTTTCATCGCAGAAAAACCATCCCTTGGCCGGGCCATTGCCGCAGGCCTGGGGGATGCCGAAAAAAGGAACGGTTATATAGAATGCGGCTCAAATGTCGTTACCTGGTGTTTCGGCCACCTGTTGGAAATGGACCAGCCAGAAGCATACGACGAAAAGTACAAGGCCTGGAAAAAAGAGGACCTGCCAATTTTACCAGATGCCTTTAATGCCTCAATCAGAAAAGATGCTGCAGCACAGATGAAGATCATAGGCAGGCTGCTCAAGGACGCTGAAATGGTCGTCAATGCAGGGGACCCGGACAGAGAAGGTCAACTGCTTGTTGATGAGGTGTTGGAATACCACAACTATGCCGGTTCTTGCGAACGGATCTGGCTTTCCGCCCTAGATGACAAATCAGTTAAAAAAGCCCTGTCATCCATGACCGACAACAATGATTATACCGGCTTGCGTGATGCTGCCCGGGCCAGGTCACAGGCAGATTGGCTGGTGGGGATGAACTGCACCCGGGCCATGACCCTCAAAGGTCGCGATGCAGGCAGCCAGGGCGTGTTATCCCTTGGCCGGGTCCAGACCCCGACCCTGGCCCTGGTAGTTAACCGGGATCTTGCTATTGAAAATTTTAAACCCCACCCGTATTTCATCCTGCATGTTGAAATCCTTCATGAAGCAGGACCATTCACCGGCACGTTTCAGCCGCTTGACACACAAAAAGGGTTGGATGACCAGGGCCGCTTAATCAGCCCTGATGAAGCCTATCGGATCAAAAAAGAGGTAAGCGGTCAGGCGGGGAAAATTCTTGAAGCCCATAAAGAGAAAAAGAAGAAGAATCCGCCGTTACCCCATTGCCTGTCCTCTTTACAAAAAGCGGCCTCGTCAATGTTGGGCATGGGAGCAAAACAAGTGCTTGATGTGGCCCAGGCCCTTTATGAAAAAAAGCTGACAACCTATCCCCGGTCCGACTGCCGCTATCTGCCGGAGGAACAATTTGATGAAGCCGGCAGTGTGCTTTCAGTCCTGGCAAATCTGCACGGGCTTGAGCAAATTGCCGGGAACACGGATTGCTCTATCAAAAGCGCTGCATACAACACGAAAAAAGTCACTGCCCATCATGCCATTATTCCCACGGGTGAAATTCCTTCGAATTTATCAGATGACGAATCTGCCCTGTACCGCATGATTGCCCAAAGCTTTTGCCTTCAGTTCTATGCCGCCATGGAGTTTGAAGCGCAGAAAATTCTGACCGGCATAAATCATACTGTCTGGAAATCAACGGGCCGAACGATATTGAATCCAGGCTGGACAGCTTTCATCAAAGAAGAAAAATCAGACGCTGAAAACAGTGAAGAACAAGCTTTACCTAATGTCCATGAAGATGACGACATAACCGCTTCTAATATTGATATCAAATCCCAAAAAACCAAACCACCCGCAAGATTTACCGAAGGTACCCTCATTGAGGCCATGGCAAATGTCCATAAATTTATTGAGGACACCGAAGCCAAGAAAACCCTGAAAGAAAATGAAGGCATCGGAACAGAAGCCACCCGGGCCGGGATCATCGAAACATTAAAAGCCCGGCAGCTGCTCGAACTCCAGAAAAAGAATATCATTTCCACTGATCTTGGCCGGCAACTGATCAAAATGGCCCCTGCCCTACTCACCGATCCTGTGACAACAGCACAATGGGAATCCAGGCTTTCTGCCATCGCTGACGGGAACGAAAGCCTGTCCGAATTTATGACAGATCAAACCACCCAGGTCCCGGAACTTGTCAAAGCAATATTCGCCCTTTAATTAGACCCGTTGCCGGGAACCCATCTTTGCCCGGAATGCGGCCAACCTTTACGCAGGCAAAAAAGCAAAAAAGGGGCGTGGTATTGGGCCTGCTTCAACCAGGATGGGCATGCCAAGCCTGTATTCCTCAATGATAAAAACGGCAAGCCGGACTTAACGCCAAAGAAAAAAATAGAATTATCAGAACATAAATGCCGGGCCTGCGGCAAACCGCTTGTGAAGCGAGAATCAAAGAAAAAAGGAAAAGGAGGCAAGAAAAATTATTGGTGGGGATGCTCCGGCTTCCCCGAATGCAAACAAATGTATTTTGACAATAACGGCAAGCCCCAGTTCACAGATAAGAAAGGAAAATAACAATGGATTTTGAATACTTTGCAATGAAACGCAACATGACCGTTGATGAGTACATCGCCTGGCTGAAGAGACAGCTTGACCGTCTTGATTTTGATTCTGACGATATCCCGGGGGATGTTGCCGAATATGCGGAAGAATCTTTGGGCCTTATCAAAATTTCTGCAGAAGAATTAGCCGGAATGCAAAAAGCACAATTAGAAATTGAGGAGGCTGACTTATGAGTAAATATCAAGATCAGCTCAATGATTTTTCAAAAAGGGTTTTAGAGGCCATTGAAAAAGGCGACGCGCCCTGGCAGGAACCGTGGGAAGAAGGCCGGTTGCTGGAATTGCCTAAAAATTTAACCACAGATCAGAATTATAAAGGCGTAAACCTGATTAACCTGGCAATGAGCGGCTACAATGACCCCAGGTGGATGACGTTCAACCAGGCTAAAGATATGAATTGCTTTGTCAAAAAAGGTCAAAAAGCCTCCAAAGGATTTTTTTATTCACCTGCCAGCTTGGAAAAAGAGCTTGATGATAAAGGAAAGCCTGTCCTTGACGAAAACGGTGAAGAAAAAATAACCAAGGTCAATAGGCCAGTTTTCAAAACTTTTTCTGTTTTTAATGCCACCCAGATTGAAGGTGTGGAAGAATACAAGCATCCGGAGCCTGCCTGGAAGCCGGAAGATAAAGCAGAAAAGCTGATATCCGCTGCCAATGTGGAAATCACCGGAAGCCAGCTTGATAAGGCGTTTTATAATTTTTTAACCCATTCCATAGAAACACCGGACAAGTCACAGTTTGACGATAAGTCAAAATATTATTCAACAGTATTTCATGAATTAGCGCATGCCACTGCTCATAAATCCATGATGGACAGGGGAGTTGACTATGCGGATAAGGATTCCAGGGCCAAGGAAGAATTAAGGGCGGAGATATCAAGCTGGCTGGTGTGTTCTCAAATCGGCATTGGATATTCTGCCGAATCCAAAGAAAGCAATAAAGCATATGTTTCGTCCTGGCTCAAAGCCATAAAGCCCGAAGATCGGGCAAAGGAACTTGGGTTTGCAATGAAAGACGCTGAAAAAATCTCTGAATACCTTATGGGGCTTGATTTAGAGAAAGGTAAAACAGCAAAAATTGCAGCGGATATCCCACAGGAATCAAGTCCTTTGGTAAAAAAGGAAGCGGAACGATTACAGGCTAAAGCGGATCAATACCGCGCTGATCAAAAGAATTTGTTTTCGTATACGGAAAAGATAACCGTAGCCATGAGCAACCCCGATTTGTTTGATGATTTAATGCCCGACCACTATAAAAGTGATCCGTTATCAGCTTTTAACAAGGAACTGGATGATTCCCAGCGTGAAATAGTAACCTATCTGAAGAATATCGCCCCATCCCTTGAAAAAAAGTCCAAATCTGTTCCACCTCCCCAGGCGCCCTCCCTTGCCCCGCATCTATCCAAAAATTCGCAAATGGAAAAAAGCGATCCGGCATTATCCAGGGTGTATATCAACGTGCCGTATGCAGAAAAAGATGACGCCAAGGCCCTGGGGGCAAAATGGGATAAACAGGAAAAATCCTGGTTTGTTGAATCTGGAATCGAGCAAAAGCCGTTTCAGAAATGGCTCGAACCTGCCCGGGAAACTCAGCTTGATATGAATAAAGTAACTGCGCAATTCCAGGATCAGGCATCCAGGCTCGGCCTGAAAATTGACAGTCCCCAGGCAGACGGCAAGCTGCACCGTGTGGCTGTAGAAGGCGATAAGGGCGGCAAAAAGTCCGGAGCATATACGCTTTATCCCGACGGCAGGCCTGCGGGGTTCATTCAGAACCATAAAACCGGGGAAAAAGCCAATTTCAAATATGAAGGGGAAATCGGCAAAACGGTCATTATATCAGAAAATAAACAAGCCCGGGCAGCCGAGCGGGAGCAGGATCACACCGCAGCAGCTAAAAAAGCGTTCGGCATTTACATCAATGCAGAAAAAACCACATCCCACCCATATCTTGCTGATAAAAAAATCAATGGTAACAAAGAATACCGGGTTGATAAAAATAACCGGCTGATTGTCCCTGCCAAGAATCTTAAAACCAACAAAATCGAATCCCTGCAGTTCATCGGCGAGGATGGGCAAAAGCAGTTTCTTACCGGCGGGAAAAAATCGGGAAACGCTTATACCATAGGCGAACTCGACGAACAAAAACCCATACTGCTGGCTGAAGGCTTTGCCACAGGAAAGACCCTCAATGATGTGAGCCACCTTCCGGCGGTGGTTTGCTTTGATGCAAACAACCTGGAAAATGTGGCCAAACAGATCCGGGAATTGATGCCCACCGCTGAGTTGTTCATTTGTGCTGATAATGATCACGCCAAGAAAAATAATGTGGGTGTGGAAAAAGCGCAAAAAGCGGCCAAGGCCGTTGGTGCTAAAGTCATTATCCCCAAATTTACGGATGAGTCAAAAAAACTTGGGTATACGGATTTCAATGACCTGGCCAAGTGCAAGATGGGCAAAAGCCGGGTCCAAAGTCAGTTGAAATCCCAGATCAAATATCTTTCCAAAGATAAAGGCGTAGGGCTTGAACGATGAAAAAACAAGAATACGGCCTTAAGCAGGCCAAGGTAAAAAAGAGCAGGTATCCGCTGATCTTCCCGGTTTGTTTTTTGTTGTGGGGCTTTGCCTTTATGAGTTATGCCACGCAAACCGTAGCCATGGCATTGCGATACCATCCTGACCTGGGCAGGCCGGTGTTTGATACGTATTACCTGCCCTGGAAGGTGTTTGAATGGAACAAATACATAACAGGCTCCCCGACAGGTGATAAGGTTGACTTAATCTTCGGTGCCTTTGTCCTCAGTACGGCCTTTGGCTTTTTTCTGATTCTCAGGAAAAAGCCGAAAGGCAATTTAAATCTGCACGGCACCGCAACCTGGGCAAAGAAAAAAGAGTTGCCTGCCATGGGACTTGACGCCAAAGAAGGGGTATATGTCGGTGGTTTCCCATTGGCCAGGGGAACCAAATACCTGATTCATAACGGCCCGGAGCATATTTTAGCATTTGCGCCAACCCGATCCGGGAAAGGTGTGGGCCTGGTGATCCCGTCTTTGCTTGCCTGGTCGGGCTCAAGCGTAACCTTGGACATAAAGGGCGAAAATTACGCATTGACATCAGGATACAGGGCCAAAGAGTTACATCATAAAATCCTCAAGTTTGATCCTGCCGATGAAACCTTTTCTTTTGCGAAGTGGAATCCCTTGGCAGAAGTGCGGATTAATACGAATCATGCCATTGCCGATGCCCAGAATATTGCCCAGATGATCTGTGACCCTGACGGCAAGGGCATGAAAGATTATTTCACCCAGGCCGGGTATGCCTTGCTGACCGGGTTAATTTTGCATGTCATTGTCTCAAAGCAGGACGCCACACTTGCTGACGTCGTGGCCGAAATTACAAAAAGCGACAATGATGGGGATGTAAAAAACCTGCTATATGCCATGATCGACAAGGAACACGCACAAATCCTGAAAAAACGGTATCCGGATATGGATACGGATCTGGCCGACAACATTCAATCAACCATTGACAGTTATGCCGGTGAAGCTGTGATCAAAGCCGACCGTGAGCTGTCCGGGGTGGTATCCACCGCAGTTACTAACCTGTCTTTGTACCGTGACCCCATTGTCGCAAAGAATACCTCTGCGTCTGATTTTTTCATTTCAGATATCATGAATTCTGAAACTCCTGTTGATTTATACCTGGTGGTATCCCCTGCCAACCTGGACAGGTTAAGGCCGCTGCTGCGTGTATTTTTTAATCTGGCGTTAAGAAAATTCACCCAGAAAATGGAGTTTGAAAACGGACAGGCCGTAGTCGGCTATAAACACAGGCTCTTGCTCATGCTGGACGAGTTTACCAGCCTGGGCAAATTGGAAATCATGCAAAAGGCCCTGGCGTTTATGGCCGGTTACGGTGTGAAGGCTTATATCATTGTCCAAGATTTATCCCAGCTGCAGGAAGCGTATACCCGGGACGAATCAATCACATCAAACTGCCATGTCAGGATTGCATATGCACCCAACAAGATAGAAACCGCAAAGCTGCTGTCGGATATGACCGGAAAAACCACCGTGGTGGACAAAAAGACCAGTGTTTCCGGCAAACGGTTAGGCGGCATGGGCAATGCCTCTGTTTCTGTCAGTGAAGTGGCAAGGCCGCTGCTCACACCGGATGAATGCATGAGGCTGAAAGGCCCAGTCAAAGATGAAAAAGGGGGCATCAAAACCCCCGGTGATATGCTGATATTTGTTGCCGGGTACAACACGGTATACGGTCAGCAGATTCTGTATTTCTTAGATCCTGTCTTTCAAAAGCGGGTTAAAATCCCGCCGCCTGATCGCATAGAACTTTTCAAAGTCAAAGAGGTTTCGAAAAATGAAATATAAAATTTTGCTGCCCTGCAGTCTCTTGTTTGCGGTCTGTTTTTTTGTATCTCAAGACTGTTATATCAATGTTTCTGGCAGCCTGCCCCGAGGTTTATATTTAAAAACCTCCCGGGCAATTGCCAATGGTTCCTTTGTTGTTTTTAATCCCACCGCTGCCCAAAAGCCTCTTGTCTCAAAGTACGTTAAAAATACACCTTTAATGAAACGTGTGGCTGCCTTACCAGGGCAGGCATACCGATTGCCCCGGGCCTCGGATACAGACAGCAAAGGCCGGGCTATTACGCCTTTTTTCCCGAAAACAGGCATCGTGCCTTCTGAGCAATTCGTTGTAGTCGGCGACACCAAATACTCGTTGGATAGCCGGTATTTCGGGTTTGTACCTCAATCTTCAATAGTTGATACGATCACCCCTCTTTTGGTTTTTTAAGAAAGTATCGGAAAGGAATGAAAATGAGCGTTGTTTTGGACAGTCTAAAGCATAATTTAGGCCCCATTGTTACCCAGGCCCTGGATGATGATAACGTGATTGAAGTCATGCTTAACCCTGACGGCAAATTATGGCTCGACACGTTTGACAAGGGAATGGTGGAAGTGTCCGCCATTCCTGCATCATCTGCATCCGGAATACTGAGCCAGGTTGCGTCCATGCTCGGCGCCGTTGTTACAAAGGATTCTCCCGTTGTTGAAGGCGAGCTGCCCCTGGACGGCAGCAGGTTCGAAGGGTTATTTCCTCCGGTTGTGGCCAATCCCACGTTCACGATACGCAAAAAGGCGATCAATATATTTACCCTGGATAATTATGTCCATTCCGGGATCATGTCTCCGGATCAGCAGCAAATTATCTGCGATGCCATTGCAGACAAAAAAAATATCCTGGTGGTGGGCGGAACGGGTTCCGGCAAAACAACCCTGACCAATGCGATTCTGGCAGAATTGGCAAAGATTGCTGGTGATGAACGGCTTGTCATTATCGAAGACACCAGCGAACTGCAGTGCCTTTCAAAAAATAAGGTGATGCTGCGTACAAACCAGAACACCAATATGCAGCATCTTCTTAAAGCCACCATGCGGCTTCGGCCGGATAGAATCGTTGTTGGTGAAGTAAGGGGCGGTGAAGCCCTTGACCTTTTAAAGGCGTGGAATACCGGTCACCCGGGTGGGGTGTGCACCGTCCATGCAAATTCCTGTGCCGGGGGACTGGTCCGGCTGCAGCAGCTGATTGCCGAAGTTGTGCCGAATCCTATGGATGATTTAATCCAAGAGGCGGTTGATCTGGTGATTTTTATCAAACGGACCAAAGCAGGCCGTAAAATTGAGGATATCGCCGAAATAGGCAATGATTATGGATTTTAATCGGAAACACAAAAATTAAGGATTTTAAAATGAAAAAGTTTTCAGCAATAATTACGATTTTTCTTTTTGGGATAGTTATTTTAGGAGAAACCTTTCTGTCATGGGCAGATGATGAATTAACAGATGAACAAAAATTGGCTTGTGAATCCATTTTATGCTTGTCTTCGGGCGACAGACCGGACGAATGCGACCCTGCTTTAAATTATTTTTTCAGCATCAAAAAAAAGAAATTATCCGACACCAGGGATGCCCGGAAATCTTTTTTGAAAAAATGTCCTGATTCAAATGCAGAAGGAATGCCCAGCTTGATCAACGTCCTGGTTGATTACAATTGTTCTGCCTGCACTGTTGAACAGTTAAATAAAAATCTTGTCAAAGTGGTTATTTCAACGGGACGAAATTTTGGCTCTATTTCCAACCACTCTTCCGGGTTTACCGTAATGGCAGTTGACCCTGAATTACCGGCATATTGTTTGAAGTTATAGTGGACCCCAATGTCAAGACAGTTTTTTTTAAATTTAAGCGTCATAGTCGGATTTTTCTCGGTGCCCAGCGGAAGTGGAAGCCAGGTCCTGAGAATGGGCACCATAAAAACTGCCCGTCGGAAGGGGTTGGCTTCCGCTGGAGCGGGTTCTGGCTTCTTCATCCCACAAGACTTAACTGATTTTCGCCATAATACACTTCGGCAGGCGTCTGGCCGTTAAAACTTTGGTGAGGTCGTTCATTGTTGTAAAAATCAAAGTATTTTTTCAGGGAGTTGCGCAACTGTTCAACAGAACGAAATTCATTTACATAAATTTCTTCATACTTCACACTGCGCCACAGTCGTTCGATGAAAATATTATCGAGACATCGGCCTTTTCCATCCATGCTGATTTTAATGTCCTTATCTTTCAATACTTTTGTAAACTCGTGACTTGTGTATTGAGATCCTTGATCCGTGTTGAATATATAGGGTGTTCCATGACATCGTAACGCTCTCTCCAAAGAGGATATACAAAACTCGTTGTCCATGGTTATTGATAGTTCCCAGGAGAGAACATGACGACTATACCAATCCATGACCGCCGTCAAATAAACGAAGCCACCAGAAAGTGGAATATATGTTATATCCGTACACCACACCTGATTTGATCTGGTTACTTCAACGTTCCTCAAAAGATATGGATACACTTTATTTTGGGGATGAGCCTTGCTGGTATTTGGTTTCGGTGCAATGGACTGAATTCCCATTTTCCGCATCAGTCGTTGAACCCGTTTGCGGTTAATCTTATATCCGTTACGCCTGAGGGCATTACGAATTTGGCGGGTGCCATAAAAAGGATGGGCGGTATATTCATTGTCAATCAACCTCATGAATTCCAAATTTGTAGGCGTTTCCTGTCCAGTCAGGCCTTTACGGTAATAGATAGAACGTGGGAGCCCTATCAGTTCACATTGCCTTTGAATACTGAGTTTGGAGTTCTTGGGTTGAATCCGCTGTCTTTTCTCTTCAATACTCATCAGAGGTGCCCGCTGTTTTTTTTTAGCCAATCCAGTTCTACCTGGAGTTGGCCGACCTTTTGATATAAACGGTCCCGTTCAATCTCTGTTTCTTTGGTTTGTTTTGCCTGGCTATTGCCAAATACCAATGGAAGGGCTTCTATTGCTTCCTTTTTCCATCTATTTACAAGGCTTGTATGAATACCGAACTCAGAGGCAATCTCATTGACAGTTTGATTCCCTTTTATGGCTGCCAATGCGACCTTACTTTTTAATTCTTTACTGTAGTTTTTCCGTTTCAAAATGAATCCCTTTCTGGTTTCTGGACTGTTATATTTTATCTTAACATCTTGTCCAGTTTTCGGGGTCCACTATAGTCTGTTAGCTTTGTTTTATTCATAGGTCCCTCCTTTAAAAAACAGATGGACCTTTATATCAGCTGCGAAGATTTACTTCATGCAGGCTTACCGAAGGGACACAGTAGATCGAAAATCTGAGATGCCAAAAAATGTGTTGTCAATATATGTAAAGTTTTGTATATTTCTCTAAATTTTGGGTAAATTTTGTTATAAAATCGGAGGAAATGAATTGAGCTTGAATTGGAAAATAACGATTATTATTGGAGTTCCCGTCTTTTCACTCTTTATATTGATTGCTTTTGGGCACTGGGCTCTGGAAAATTTGACGAAAAATTTACGACATATTGTAAATGACCAATTTGTAGTACTGGTTGAGAAGCAAATAACCCCGCTCATTGCAAACGAAATGTTACCCTTAATCAATGATGACATTGTCCGACTCAGAAACCTTCAAAATAGTATTAAACTGATGGTTGAGGCAGAGCGTGATCTAACTCAAGCCGTTATTGCCGAAAAAATGTCCCTTGTTGCCAGTGAACCCGAGGAAATAGAAGCTGCTAAAAAAGCCAGTTCGCAAAACATTCAACAGGCTGCGGAGAGAATGAAGCAAGCGTCTGCGAGTTTCGAAACTGAGGAAATTCAAAATATTTTTTCAAATTATCTGAAGGCAATAGAAGTTTGGACACAGAAAACCCAATATGTGGCAAAGCTGGCCAATACACCTGGGAAATCGCGATTTGCACGTAAGGCGAGTGAAAAGGGATCTGCTTTTAAGGCCTTTAGTGCGGTAAGAGTCATTATCGGGCAACTCCAGGATCTTCAAGAAAAACGTATTCAAGATGCCATTGTGGAGGTCAATGCTAAAAAAACGAGAATCAATGCTGAAGAAGATAAAATAGAAAATAAAAAAGAAGATGTTTTCAATATCAGCGCGGCTGTATATCAACATGCGTCGTACATGAAAACACTTTTTAGCGCTGTTGGCCTGTTTGCTTCCTTTGTTGCGATTATTTTAGCTTTGATGCTTGCCCGTTCGATAAATAGATCAATAAATGACGTTGTTGCAGGACTCAAGGATGCGGCGGAAGGTGAAGGTGATTTAACTAAACGCCTTGCGGTGAAAAGTAAGGATGAAATCGGCAGCCTGGCCAAGTGGTTTAATACTTTTGTTCAAAAGCTTCATGGTATTATTATGGATCTTGCCGGAAATTCAGAAAAGCTTCACACCTCTTCCAGCGAACTTTTTGCCATTTCAAAAAAAATGAGTGACGGCGCGGATAAAATGTCTGCCAAATCCGGAACGGTTGCCGCGGCAGCAGAAGAGATGAGTTCAAATCTGTCTTCTGTGGCTGCGGCAGCCGAGCAGTCGTCAGCCAATATCAACATGGTCTCTTCTGCCGCTGAGGAAATGAATTCAACCATTAACGAAATTGCCCAACATACCGGAAAAACTAGAATTTCAAGTAATCAGGCAGTGGATAGGACAAAAAAAGCATCTGAAAATATAGATCAGTTACGCAAATCTGCTCAAAAAATTGGAAAGGTGGTGGAAACCATTACTGAAATTTCAGAGCAGACCAACTTACTGGCGTTAAATGCAACTATTGAAGCGGCTCGATCCGGGGAAGCAGGCAAAGGATTTGCTGTCGTGGCAGGTGAGATCAAGACGCTGGCGAGACAAACAGCAGAAGCCACCATGGAAATTAAACAACGAATTGAAACTATACAAGATTCAACGAACCATACGGTTTCTGAAATCGGAGAGATTTCCCATGCCATAAGGATCGTCAATGAGATGATCGACACGGTTGCTGCTTCTGTGGAAGAGCAGTCGGCCACAACCAAAGAAATCGCCTCCAATGTTATCCAGGCTGCCCAGGGAATTCAGGACATGACAGAGAATGTGTCCCAGACCTCGGCAGTGGCAAGTGAAATTGCCAAAGAAATTGCCGAGGTAAACCAGGCAGCAAGCGAGATGTCGGCCAACAGCACGCAGGTAAATGCCAGTGCCGGTGGTTTAAGTCAATTGTCAGAGCAACTTAAAAAAAATATTGATCAGTTTAAAATTTAACAGACGGTTATCAAATCAGGTAAAAGACAATCTGGAACAGAAAAGGAACAATCAATTGTCGTCCCCATAGTTCAATAACTTCAGTGAGTCATATAATTATTTTCAACCAATTAAGGAGAATGCAAATGAAAAAAAAAATTAGTCGAAAGATTTGGTTTCTTCTCGCTTCCTGTTTATTAACAATGGTGATAGCGAGTAATGGGTTTGCGAACGATACAGGAAAAGTGAGACTTTCCGTGTTGTGTGATGATACTGCCGCTTCGGACACATTTGTTACTGAGCATGGCGTATCAATCTTCGTTGAACTGGCTAATGGCCATCACTGGCTTGTCGATACCGGCACCACGGATATTTTCATGCAAAATGCCAAACGCATGGACATCAGCCTGGACAACCTTACTGGGATCGCCATTAGTCATGGGCATGATGATCATACCGGAGGGTTGACATTCTACCCGCGTCTCAAAGGGAAACCACCTGTTTTCGGTCATCCTTATATCTGGCATAAACAGTACGGCATAAAAAAAGATAAACCGGTTCGGATTTGTGGTATGCCCTATCTTGCCAGACAATATGCGAACCCTGTATTCCAGCCCCGAAATTACGTATCCCAACTGGATGAAGATATGTATTTTTTTACTGATATCCCCCGGGAACCAGGAAGCTATGTGCCGACACAGGGAAAGTTTCAAAATGAGGACGGCACCGGACCTTGCCCTATTATTGATGACGCTACGATAGCTATTAGGACCCCCCAGGGCATCGTGGCAATCTTCGGATGTGGGCATGCCGGATACATCAATATTCTGAAAGCTATCCATAAAAAATTCCCCAATGATAAATTGCTTGCCGTGGTCGGTGGACTTCATCTGAAGAGCGCTGATGATGAGGTTCTTGCAAAAGCTGTTGCATATACGGATACAATCAAAGCTAATGATTTTACATTTTATGGGGGGCATTGTACCGGCAGCAACGCCATTAAATATTTTACAGAAGCCTATGGTGATAAGGTAGTTAGACCATTGGGTTCTGGACGTGTGATTAAATTTTGAGATTGCTATTTAGAAACGTACAGTTGAGTCAATTGTTCCCAAACGACTGAAAAGTTTTTTACGAAAACAGACATAAATAAAGGAGAAATTATGAAAAAAATGTTAACGATGGTTGTTCTTGGTGTCTTCTTTGCTACATCATTTGCAGTTGCAATGGAAAATCCAGCCGTAGGTAAAATGATTGATAAAGTAATTAAAGATCTTAATGCAGATCCGGGAGGCTCTGAGAAAATAAAAGCCTTTGCCGTGGAAAAGCTTGTCCCATTTTGCACAAATACGGTGTTCGTGGAAGCGGTAAAATCGCACAATGCCCAGAATATATCCCTGGAACAAATCAAGAAAATCGACAAAGAGTGGATGGAAGCCGAGGAAGAGCTTCCGATTATGACAGCGCTCTTGGAGAATCCTTGCGGCAAGGAACTTAAAGGCTTGGCTGAGGCAGAGCTGGCCGTTTCCAAAGGTTTTGTTTTTGACAATCAGGGTGCGACAGTAGGGTCTTTTGGAATTCCTAACGATTATTGGCAGGGCGATGAGGGGAAATTTAAGCGTACAGTTAAAGATCATAGCATCGAAATCGGACCAATTAAGTTCGATAAAGCCGAAAATGCGCAGCTTCAGCATTTGGCGTTTCCTGTCATTGACGAAGCTGGAAACGTTGTAGGCGGGTTTCTTATTGGGATTTTTTTAGAAAAATTATAAGTATTGCTCAGTACTCTTGTTTTTTCATAATCTCGTGCAGGCGATGCCCAATTCCACGATTCACAGCGGCTGCAACCGCCGTGGATCGTGGAAGCCAATTATCGCTGCGTATTTTGTGGTTTTAGCTGAACGATCTGTTGACTAAAATTTTTCTGACAGTAACGGATCAGAGGGACTTGTGTAGGCAATCAATGAAATAGATTGGATCAAGCCATTTTGCGCTATCTTTGGAATGCTTATTTTGAAAAAATAGCAAAAAAACGGACATCGCTTTTCAATAGTCATTCACAAGTCACGGCTTCTGTTTACAAAGCCGTCATCTCATTATTTTTTCTATAGAAAGTCTTTCAACCAACATAAACGGTTATCAATGGCATGATATATTTAAATAAGTAAAAATGGATTTGTCGATCTAATGAATATTTTTGTAGCTCGTCAACCTGTATTCACTTTAGATAAAAAAATTTTTGGTTATGAACTTTTATTCAGGCTCAGCCTGGATAATGTATTCCCATATATCGACGGGTCTACAGCCACATCCGGAGTGTTGTCAAATACTTTTTTCTCCTTTGGAATCAATGAAGTTCTTGCTGGCAAACCCGGAATGATCAACTTCACCCGGAATCTATTGCTCAAGCAGATCCCCATGCTTTTTCCGAAGGAGCATATTATTATTGAAATTTTAGAAGATATTGCCCCTGACCCTGAAATCATTGACACATTAAAAATGCTTAAAACAAAAGGGTTTAGAATTGCTCTAGATGATTTTGTTTATGATCGAAAATTTAATGAAATGATTCTGCTGTGCGATATGATCAAGTTTGATATCATAGCCACACCCCTGGATAGTCTGGCTCCGGTTCTCAAATTTCTGGGAAATAAACTCAAACATATCATACCACTGTGTGAAAAGGTGGAAACCTACGAAGAGTTTGAACAAGCCAAAGCAATGGGGTTCCAACTTTTCCAGGGATATTTTTTTGCAAAACCAGAAGTTTTGTCACGTAGAAGCCTTTCTTCCAATCAGGTCTCTAACTTAAAACTATTAAATGAAATTTCAAAGCAGGAACCAGCGTTAGACGCTATTGAAAACATGATTAAAAAAGATATGGATATATCTTTCAAACTATTGGCATTTATTAATTCTGCATATTTTAAGCGGCTCACTGCCGTAGATACGATCAAGGATGCCATCATATTTTTGGGTCTTCAGAAATTAAAAAAATTTATCACAGTATTAGTGGTATCGAATATAAATCCAGGTAAGCCCGATGAGTTGATCCGATTTTCGATAATCAAGGCTCGAATGTGCGAACAATGCGCGCATATTATAAAAACCCGGTTTACTCCGGACGAATTGTTCACTGTAGGGCTGTTTTCAAACATAGATTCCATTTTGGATATACCCATGGAAGATATTCTTGAAAAAATTAATCTGTCGGAAAAAATCAAGAATGCTCTTTTAGGCCAAGATCTGATGTTCAGACGGCTCAACGACCTAATCATAAACTTCAAACGGGGAAACTGGGACTACGTAACATTTAAAGGCGAAGATTCCCAATTGATTCAAAAGCTGCCCACTTTTTATATGAACGCCATAAAAATGGCAGATACCTTTCTTGCCCCGACCTGAATTCTGAAGAATAATAACACCGAATGGCATTTAGGTCGAAGCTTAACAATTCTCCGTTGAAAAAATAGGTCCTTAAAACAAAGTGGCAATTCTGAGATGATATCGGTTGTATCGCTGCTCTCTATAATTCAGCCCACATGACCTTGGTCCGATAAATATTGCGTTTATGAAAATTGATGTCAAATGACGAGATTCAAATATTGTAACGGGTATTTCGTTGGCGACTGATAAAATACTGTAACGCTAATACGGACCAATGCCCCTGGCTTTCAGCCAGACCTTAATGCGGGATAGGCGGGGTATTGATTCATTTCATAAGCGAGGTACGGGTGCGGGATAATGTCGCCAAAGTCCGTTACAATATTTTGCCAGAAGGGGCGTTACACTAAGCCCAAAACAAGCGTGTTTTCCCAAATACAACACTCATGAGCAATCGGTCGTTTGAGCTATGATTTTTATCGCCAATTGTCATCAGGCAGACGAACTGCTCCCCATATTTTTGAGTCATACCGATTGTGTTGTGGTTCATTTTTTTTAAATCCTTTTAAAAGCTACCGGTTTAGGACTCGCCATTGCAACCCATTTGCAATAACTATCCGGTGGGAGAAGGATCACGTAACCCGGACGGTCTTCATGAAGTCAAAGTACTTGAACATGCTTGTAAGACGATCATTATAACCAATGATTCTATATTTTATGGCCCTGCCGGATCGCAAGATTAAACAGGGGATGTTTATAAATGTCTGGATGAACCGCTTGAATTCCATGCGGATTATTGAAAGACCTAATGCACGATATGGCATCAGCAGCCCATACCAGGCTTTCAGGTCCCATGCCAAAGAGGCGATAACCATATAGGCCCAGTTGGCATTTAGAGAATCCGACGGGTTCTCCATAGCACGTACACCATGTTTCAACTGGTCAATATCATTCTCGTGATCAGCCCGTTTTCGGTAAAAATCCACCAACTGCTCGGCCGATTTTTTCCAATCGTTGGTGATATAAAAAAAGTAACGAACATCATCAAACAGCAGACGGGGCGCATTCCCATTTTCCCGGTTTGAAAAAAGCCTATCTTTGAGAACAAAAAACGTGATAGTTTCTGTTCGCTGAGACGACTATAAAAATGGACTGTGCTGATGAAAAAAGCTGAAGATTGCAATACTGTTGAGGAAGTCTATGCTTGCCTGAAAGAACTGGAAGACGATCCGAGGTTGGTTCGCAATGCTCAAGAATTGGAGCAGGTAGAACGTGAAATACTTGGGTATACGAATCGACTGAGTGCCTTGCTTTTAAAAAAAGCATCCAGGGCTCATTAAATTCCTATGATCAGGTCGATCAAGAAAAAGAATTGATGTCCAGCTGGCCGGGCCGGATGAAAAGCGAAGGGCTTGAGACCGTTTCGATTCAGTGTTGTACAGGTAGTTCTGTTGATGTTCGTGTTCGATATTATCGGCGATCCTGTGACCGTCGAAATCGAAAAAGATATAAAGGTGCCTACGCCGGTTTAATCCTTCTTGGAATCCATGATCGCTGCTCACCAGCTTTGGCTTCTATGGTGAGTGCCTGGTCGGCCTTATTGAGTTCTTTTGAAGAAGTCCGTCAAGTGCTTTGTGATCATGGTATGGTGTTGGATATAAAGGTTATCCGTAAACTCACCTATCGTTACGCAGAACGGGCCCGAGCCGAGCAACAAGCGGGGCGAATCCCACTAAATGAGAGAGATTCACTTGAAGGGCGACGGGTGGTTATAAGCACCGATGGTGGACGCACACGGTTAAGAGAGAAGAAAAGAGGTCCCAAAACCCCAAAAAATAGAACCCGATTTCGTGGGGCGTGGCGAGAACCCAAACTTTTGATTATTTATGTGGTGGATGCCCAGGGAAAACAAGAAAAAAGCTTCTCACCATTTATTGATGGCAGTTTCAGCGGTCCGGATGGCATATTCCTCCTGTTAAAGGGGTATTTGAACGCCCTTCATATCCAGAAGTCCGATAAAATACTGTTTGTTGCAGATGGAGCACATTGGATTTGGAACCGGATCCCCGGACTGATCAAAGCATTGGGTTTGGCTCCTCAGCGAGTATATGAACTTCTTGATTTTTACCATGCCGTGGAGCATTTGGGTAAAGTATCAGCCCTAAAGAAGACCTGGTCATCCAAGGAGCGCAAACGCTGGGTGTCAAAACAGCGGGGCTTCCTGCTGAAAGGAAAAGCCGCTGACGTAGTACAGGCCGTCCAGACACTTTGTCGAGGCAGAAACAGTAAGGCTATTAAGACGGAACGGGATTATTTTGTGCGCAATGAAAGACGGCTTGATTTCCCAACTGTAAAAGCGTTGAATTTACCTATTGGCAGCGGTGCTATTGAAAGTTCAATTCGTAGGGTGGTGAATTTACGTCTGAAAGGTCCATGCACTTTTTGGTATCGGGAAAATGCAGAAAAAATGATTATGCTACGATCATACTTTAAAGCAGGGCGTTGGGATTGTTTGAAACTCATGGCAACCACGCACAATCCAATGCCGGCGGCATGACCGGGAAAATGGGAATGCGCCCCAGCAGACGTTCACCTTTATACTCGTTGATCGTTTTGCGCAGAACGATCATCCGGTAGGGCTTCCAACAGTTACCCGGCTTATATTTAAATTCGGCTATATGTTCACATGCGGTCTCCAAGCGTTTAAATTTGCGTTTTTTAACCACTTCACGTTTAACATTTTCCGGGCGTTGTCTGGGAACTGTTTTAATCGACCGAGGCGGTTTTTCAAATACAATCCAGTCAGACTCCGAGAGATTATTGGCCTGTTTGACCAAATTTGATCTGGCATCCATGCCAAATATAAAGGAACAGCGCTGATCCCATTTATCAAAGTTAGTGGTAAGACTAAAATCAGTATCACCCCGAACGTATAATTTTTTGAAAGTACCTTCCAGCAAATCAAGTGCCTTATCCACCCACTGCGCCGAACCAAGGTGGGACGGAGCATTACCTGACCGGTTGATAATATATAGAGGCTCCCTTGTTTTTTCCAAAGAGACGACCAACGGAGCATATCCCCACGTCCCTTTGTAAGAGATATCCATGCCCTGTTTGCACTCGCCGGTTGTCCCACTGATAGTACCGTCAATATTAATAATGGCTGCTTTCTTGAAATTTTGTGGCTGCTTTTCCCATATCTTTTTTCGGATGGTATTTTTTATATCCATCAGAGTCACAATATCTTCCGGGGAAAACCGGCGTAAAAAATCTCCTGCCGTAGTTGGATCAGGGATAAGTTTTGCATCCAGCGCATTAAGCCAGGCTTCATTATTTCTGAGTAGTTCAATATCCTGGAGGCAAGTACCGCCGGCAAGAATATTATATGCCATGTTGGCGATATGATCTGATTCGTGATATGGCAGATGGCGTTTTAGCAACTCGAGCTCTTTATCTATCTCTTTCAGGAGGCCGGTCCTTTTTGCAAGCATATGAATCAGGCCTATGCCGCCGTGAGCAACCCCTTGGAGACGACCGTCAATCTCGTATTGAATGTTGGACGCCTTTAACATAGGAGTCGGCTGTTCCGTCCAATTTCTTTTGTTAAGTTTTTTGCTGATTTTTTTCTTGCGTTTTGCCAATTTTTTGCTGATATTCTTATTCACTCGAAACGTCCTTTCAACTTTGTATAGTTTGTTGTGAGAAACTCATTATACTCTTTATTGTTAGGCGTTTCGAGACTTTATCTTCTTTTTTATTACTTATTTCACGCTTGTTTTGGGACTAAGTGCTTATTACCAGTCAAATTAAGTAAAAGAAAGAAAATTTAAGTGTTTAGTTCGTGTTGACTTTGTCTATCATTCAAGCCCAAAGCCTGTATTGAAAAGGGTGTTGACTACTTCTGTTATTGACCATCTGAATTATGGTCAAACCGCTACAATTATCCTTTTTGACCAACTTGTGTGAATTGGTTGGATAACATTCAAATTTTCATGATATACAGTTTAAAATTTGGATAATAAGAGGATATACAGAACCATACATCATATTGATAGCAGAGAGTCCTAACGCCCGGTTTCTTCTTCAATGGGCAGGTCCAAAATATACCTATCCCCTGGACGCTGCTCAGCTAAATGATACTTTGGCAAATACCTATGGAGAGAAGCCATCGTTTAAAGCCTTTAGAGTCATTAGATCAGATCCTATTGAAACTGTTGGCCATATTCAACTGATGGATATTGATTACAATGCTGCGAGCTGTATTCTCGGTAGGGTGTTAATATTTCAAAAATATCGTGGTAATGGTTTTGGTAAAGCGATGGTGGAGGCGGCCGTTCAATTTGCTATCGAAAATATGCATTTGGCTGAAATCACCCTTGGAGTTTTTGATTTTAATACGCTTGCAATCGATGTTTACAAGAGCATAGGATTTACTGAATTTCAATTCAAAAAAGGTGCACGACAATTCCAAAAGGAAAGCTGGAATGTCATCAGGATGAAATTAAATAAAGTCGACTGGTTACATATGAATAATGCGAATCGGGATAGGACGTGTCCTTTCGGCAAGCCTGTGTAAATCAAAAAAAATTAACATAACATTCAAAACCGGCCCGATCCAAAAAACGGTGTGTAAGGCGATGAGGGATAGTTTTTACTGCAAAAATGTGTCTCAAAACATGCGGGATTGGCTAAAAGGTCGTTTTAGAGATTATCAGCTGTTTCCTCTGATTTTTTAGCGATTGTGTTTTCGAATGACCACGGCAACCAGTCCGCAGGGTTTTGGAAAATCTCGGAAGAGTGCTTCTGCAGTGCGGTCAGGTATTCAAAAGGATTTATATTTTGCAGGTTGCACGTATGTATCAGGCTCATGAACAGGTCGCCAATATATGCACCGTGTTCGGTTTTATAAAATAATGAATTTTTTCGGTGCAGAATCGACTTTTTCAGCAATTGTTCGCAAAGATTATTATCCAGCGGTGCTCCAGGGACCTCCAAGAAACGGGTCAATTCCGGCCAGTGGTTCAACATATATGATATGGCCTTGCCCAGACTGGAGTTGGGTTCTACTTCTTTGTTTTCAAACTTGTCTTCAAGCCATACCTTAAGCGTCCGCATCAGTGGACCGCTGTGGGCTTGATGATATTGAAGGCGTTGAGCATCGTCCAGGCCTTGTTCCTTTACCTTATGATCGTGCTCATAAATTTTAGCCACTGTATTAATTACATGGTCACACGCCTCAGGAAAATCGTCCATGACGTCGACAAAGTTACGGCGTCCATGCACGAGACAATTGCATAATATCGATTCAAAACCTTTTGGCAGATTCCTGGACAGAGCATCACACATCTGTATTGGCCGATCTTTCCTGGAGCCCCGTTCTTGCAGAACCCTGGATAAATTTTCTCCAGCATGATTATTGCCGGTAAAAAACAGGGCAATCTTTCCTACGTCACATTCTGACAGGATTCCGGAAGTGAACATCCCTTTTCGTTTGGCTGCCTTATCGGTTTCTTTCATCAAGGATAAAATTTTCATTGTCGTATCGTCATTATACAACACCTTGCCTTGTGCAGCCTGACGGATTAGCTCTGTATATACCGGATGGATCTTGTCTGCTACGTTTTCTATGATTTCCCATTGGGTCGATGGGGGCAGCGGCATCCCCAGGCTGGCTTGAAGTTTGCCCAAGCGGTACAAAGGGACTCCGCTGCCATATTTTAAAAGGGCCAGCATGGCACCGGATTTGGCATCATATTTTTCTTTACCCACATTGTCGGGCGCCTGGGCAGTAAAAATCTGCCCACAAAGGTTGCACCGCAACTTCTGCAGTTCATATACTGTCGCCTGGAAGGGAGCACCGCCGGTTATCCGGACGATCTTGGCAGGTGGTTTTTCACCATACAATTTACCTTTTTCACAGGCAGGGCAATCATTACCTGACTTAAGGCTTTGATGACAGATCTTAATCTTCTTGGCGCCTTTATAGGCGTTTGCACCATTTTTGCCGTGACCTTTTTTCTTCTTTTTTCGTTTTGGTCGGTTCTGCGGATTCGACTTTTTCTTCTTTTCGGTCTTATCGCCGAATACCATTTTTAATAACCGTTTAATGGACGCTGCTTTTTCATTGGACAACGTATTCAAATAGGCAACGGTTTCAACCAATGCTTTGATCAACTCATAGTCGCCGTCCTGCAGTTCATTTGATCTTACCCGCTCAAGGAGCGCGTCAAGCTCGTCCTGCTTTATGTCCATCGTTCTTGACATGAAAATGTGCTATCACATTTAAGCTCTAATGTCTAGATTTTTTTCCACAAAAATACATTATTTTTTTGAGGATTTCCGTTCCATATCAACATCTGTAATTCATGTGCAGCCAATGGGTGAATTTCATCACCTCCCTTTTTAGGCCACCATTTAAAACGCCCCTTACTCAATCTTTTTTGACAAAGCCAGAAGCCCTGGCCATCATATATTAATATCTTCAGGGCAGTGCCTGGTTTGTTTCTGAAAACAAAGACATATCCGGAAAAAGGATTTTGTTTTAACACCTTACGACAAACAGCTGCCAGGCCGTCGATCCCCTTTCGAAAATCAGCAGGCGTTACTGCCAGCATTATCCGCATTTGCGGTGTGATTTGGATCATGGGACACCCGCCAGTAAATATTTACCAAGGCTGATCACTGCCGGGTCTGCACGACCTTTAAAACACATACGCATTTTAAAACCGGCCGGGTTCTCCATTTCTATTACACAGTTGGTATCTTCCGGCGCTGGAGTGATCTCTATAAACAGGGGGGATTCATCGCCTACTTCAGGAGAATCGACTGCGGTACAATGAGTGGCATCAAAAATCTTTTCTTTTAATGCAGTATGATTGAGCCGTAAACTGTGGGCAATCTTATTTATGCTCATCCCTTGAGAATGGTAAAGGTCCGTTGCTGCCTGCCATAAATTATCCGGTATCCTGGACCTTCCGGTTCTGTTATTTCGCCAGTTTGCAAAAAGCTGCTGGACTTTTTCTAATGAGATTGATTGTTCTGCGGTCAATAATTGTTTGTTCATCGGTCCCTCCATTAGCAACGTTCAAGTTGGAACCGATAATATCACCCGGGACTGGGTCTTTCACGCTGGCTTACCGAAAGGACACGATAGGACTTCTTCTCACTGAGGAGCCCTATCCCGATTGGCCTTTTTGGCTATCACCTTTAAATTGCCTTAATTGCAATCCTGTCTTCCGAGTATATGCAGCCATAATCTCAGCAATAACTATGAACACCGGCAGTGCTACTGCCGCACGAGCCAAGGTAAATTTCCAGCCAAGAAAACTTACTTCAAACAATAGCATTGGAACTTTCAGGGTCGAATATGCGCCAAGATACATGAAGACATTTCGTAGGCTGCATCCTTTCTTCCATAGAAGGTGTGCAGTCGCAATAGCAGCATACAGTGGTACGCCTTGGAACATGGCCAAAAGAACAACTAAAACCGCACCCTGAAAACCGGATTCCTCTCCAACATGTTTTTGTATCCACTGCTGAGGTATCCAAACGTCCAAGAGTCCGATCAGGATAAATATACATGGCACTAAAAGAAGCATCTTACTAGAAAATGAACAGAACTTAATAGCTATGTCTTCACCAAGCTCAAAGTTTAGCAACTGTGCAAATATCAATAATACAACAAACATAACTGACAGGGCGTACCCAAAAGGAATGCGCTTGAAATTTTTCATAACAATGCTCCAACTGTAAAGCCGATTATCATCGCACCCAAAAAACTGAGAATGTTTCTGAGAATTGCTATTTGAAAACCAAGATACTCTTTTTCTATAGGGAATGTGAAAATGCCTACCATCGTCAATGTCGTTATAAATACAGCAATAATGGTGACTGGGACCCCTTTTTGATAAAGCATTCCCACCAAAGGATAAGCGATAGGACCTGGGATTAGAGCGACGGAACCGATAAAGGCTGCAGAAATGGCGCTAACACCAGTTGACGACTGACTGAGAAGCGTTGCCAAGTCATCTGAAGGCACCACAGTTAAGAAGACACTGACAAAAATTATCAGCAACAAAAATTGTGGTAAAAGCTTAAATAACATTTGCAGGCCGTTCACAATTCCCTTTGCTGTTCGTTTTCTGTCAACAACGACAGATAATGCAACAGCTGCAAGTGTTATAATTACAAGTATCAAATCTTTTTGCATGTTACCTATTCGTTTTTATGAGGCCAACACCAGCATCACCGAGGCCCCCCAGAGCTTCAGCGGCGGGGAAGCTCCGGTGCGTGCATTTGTTGGCAATGTTTTAGAACTTTATTAATCGATCAAGCAGGACATCGATCATCACGGCGATTCTGACACGGTGCCTATAGGCACATCATTTTCTAAAGGCATCCTTTATCTCCTTTTAATTCTTAACCAAGCGATGAACGAGCCTACGGGCGAGTGGCGCAACCACCAAAACGACAGGAAACGCGATAATCCACGATGGAATTCACCCCCCCATCCAAACCCCTGCAAAATTAGGCATAACCCCGACAGCACGAAAGGTGGAAATGGCTGATATAATGGAAGACATCAGCCCCGAGAGGACAAAACCAAAGGCTATTGGCTCGAAACGACGAGGTATCATATTTTTCATCCTTATTAGAGTTGTGGGTTGGTAAACTGTTGCAAACGCTTGCCGAGTTCAAATGTTCGTAGGTCATTCTGAATAATTTTACATAGCCGTTGCCATAAAAATATCCTTGTAAAAAAATCAAACCAAACAGTATGATTTATTATTACAACAATAATGAAACAGGAAGGCCTTGTCAATAAAAATCATACTAACCAGTTTGATTTTTATTGACATCAATAGGGGTAGAACCATTTATGAAAATTAAAGAGCAGGTCATGCTCACGTAACCATTTAATATAGAAATGTTTCCTGGAAATATATGATTCATTTTGTTTTTAGGTTAACATTTTCAACCCCAAACTCATGGGTTTAAGAATTATACTCTGATTTCAACAACGAAAATGCACCGGATTTCACCGGTGATTTTCCAGTTAAAAATCGCAAATGAATCAAAACCTTTGAGGAATAGCAAAGCGAGCATTTTGTCTATCAATGTGATGTGTAACTCTTGGCAGTAAAGGCGTTGACTATTTTTGTTATTGAATACGGCTTTCAGATAGGCTTGAGCGTGCCTGTATACCATTATTGTGAACTTTTTAGTTTTTAAATTTTTTACTTCCTTTCATTTCTCAAAAAGATCCTGGAATTATATTAAACAACAGTAAATGTAGTTAACCGGTCAGAGTGTCAAGACGGTGGTTGGTTGGACGATCCAAACTCAATATAACAAGAGAATTACGATTTCCAAATTTTCTGACAAACATTGTTCTAATCTAACTTTAAAAAACTAATCACCCCAATTTCATATTCACTTAAAATAAATTTGATACTGAGATTCATCTAATCAATTGTGTTTATTTTAAGGTTTTGGGCAAGCCTTGATTTTAATCATGCAAAACGCCCAATAATTCTATTTTGGGAGAGTGAATATGTCTAAGATATTCTATGTTACCCTGATTTCATGTCTTTTATTTTCTATCTCGTCCATCGGTTGGGCAGAAACCACCCAGTTTGGTTACGATAATCTCAACCAGGTTACGTCTGTCACCTATGCAGACGGCAGTACCGTATCCTTTTCATATGATGAGACCGGTAACCGCAGCGTCCATGGCGTTACACCGGCAACAGATACCGATGGCGACGGCTTAAGTGATTACCTGGAAAATCTTGCAGGGACAAATGCTGAAAGTGCTGATTCTGATGGAGATGGCCTGTCCGACGGTGAAGAGGATACAAACCGGAACGGCTGGAAAGACGCTGGAGAAACCACAGGTTTGAACCCGGATACGGATTCCGACGGCATGAACGACGGGTGGGAAGTCACGTATTCACTTGATCCCCTGTCGGATGATAGTGGCCTGGACCCGGATGAAGACGGATTCACCAACCTGGAAGAGTATACGGCAGATTCCGATCCCATGGATTCGACATCAACCCCATCATCTGTCGCCCCTGTTCCCGCCGTTTCTCCACTTGGCCTGGGCATTACCCTGCTGGTTCTGGCTCTACTGGGAGTAAAGATATCTGCAAGAACAAAAAAATCCTTTCTATTGATTCCCTTTGTCCTGGCAATATTTTTTCATGGACCTGGATTGGTTGCAAATGCGTTTGGGGAAAATGATTCCCTGCCCGGCTTCCGGCAGGAAAATGCCGATCCCATAAGTCCGGATGAATCCCATAGAATTATTTCAGCCTCTGCACCATCTGTCCGGGCATCTGCCCAGGAAATTATTGCCCTGGATACAGCCGCCACTACCACGGATACAATACAGGCAATGGCAAGGTCCCTGAAAAATGATGCCGACCTGATATACGAATATGTACACGACAAAATCACCTATACCCCGGTCTGGGGGTCAATCAAGGGAGCGGAGGCCACACTGGCGGACGGTGTAGGCAACAGCTTTGACCAGTCTTCTTTAATGATTGCTCTGCTGAGGGCTTCAGGTTACACAGCTAATTATAAATTCGGGACATTAACACTGACTTGGGATGAAGTCAGCAACTGGCTTGGCATCAGTTCCTATTACGGGCTTAATATTCTGGCCAATGGGGGCGCATTCCCATTTTCCCGGTCATGCCGCCGGCATTGGATTGTGCGTGGTTGCCATGAGTTTCAAACAATCCCAACGCCCTGCTTTAAAGTATGATCGTAGCATAATCATTTTTTCTGCATTTTCCCGATACCAAAAAGTGCATGGACCTTTCAGACGTAAATTCACCACCCTACGAATTGAACTTTCAATAGCACCGCTGCCAATAGGTAAATTCAACGCTTTTACAGTTGGGAAATCAAGCCGTCTTTCATTGCGCACAAAATAATCCCGTTCCGTCTTAATAGCCTTACTGTTTCTGCCTCGACAAAGTGTCTGGACGGCCTGTACTACGTCAGCGGCTTTTCCTTTCAGCAGGAAGCCCCGCTGTTTTGACACCCAGCGTTTGCGCTCCTTGGATGACCAGGTCTTCTTTAGGGCTGATACTTTACCCAAATGCTCCACGGCATGGTAAAAATCAAGAAGTTCATATACTCGCTGAGGAGCCAAACCCAATGCTTTGATCAGTCCGGGGATCCGGTTCCAAATCCAATGTGCTCCATCTGCAACAAACAGTATTTTATCGGACTTCTGGATATGAAGGGCGTTCAAATACCCCTTTAACAGGAGGAATATGCCATCCGGACCGCTGAAACTGCCATCAATAAATGGTGAGAAGCTTTTTTCTTGTTTTCCCTGGGCATCCACCACATAAATAATCAAAAGTTTGGGTTCTCGCCACGCCCCACGAAATCGGGTTCTATTTTTTGGGGTTTTGGGACCTCTTTTCTTCTCTCTTAACCGTGTGCGTCCACCATCGGTGCTTATAACCACCCGTCGCCCTTCAAGTGAATCTCTCTCATTTAGTGGGATTCGCCCCGCTTGTTGCTCGGCTCGGGCCCGTTCTGCGTAACGATAGGTGAGTTTACGGATAACCTTTATATCCAACACCATACCATGATCACAAAGCACTTGACGGACTTCTTCAAAAGAACTCAATAAGGCCGACCAGGCACTCACCATAGAAGCCAAAGCTGGTGAGCAGCGATCATGGATTCCAAGAAGGATTAAACCGGCGTAGGCACCTTTATATCTTTTTCGATTTCGACGGTCACAGGATCGCCGATAATATCGAACACGAACATCAACAGAACTACCTGTACAACACTGAATCGAAACGGTCTCAAGCCCTTCGCTTTTCATCCGGCCCGGCCAGCTGGACATCAATTCTTTTTCTTGATCGACCTGATCATAGGAATTTAATGAGCCCTGGATGCTTTTTTTAAAAGCAAGGCACTCAGTCGATTCGTATACCCAAGTATTTCACGTTCTACCTGCTCCAATTCTTGAGCATTGCGAACCAACCTCGGATCGTCTTCCAGTTCTTTCAGGCAAGCATAGACTTCCTCAACAGTATTGCAATCTTCAGCTTTTTTCATCAGCACAGTCCATTTTTATAGTCGTCTCAGCGAACAGAAACTATCACGTTTTTTGTTCTCAAAGATAGGCTTTTTTCAAACCGGGAAAATGGGAATGCGCCCGCCAATGGCGGAGTCCCCATAGACAATCCATATTATAATAGTGAAGGCATAGTCTGCGTGGATATTGGTCATATATGGGTGGAAGTTCAAATTGACGGAATTTCCTATGTGTTTGATCCTTCCTATAAAACCCATACAGTAACAGCCCCGATTGATTTCTCCACGGCCATGGGATACGACCGCACTGCCTTTCTGGCCAACGCAAAAAGTGGTGTGGTTGAAGGAACGAACTATATACAGAATGTCAATAAAACCAATATTGCAAACGATTTAACCACTTTTGCCGACAGCTTGCACCAGAAAATTAAAACTACCTACCCGGATGCCACCCTTGAAGAGATCACAGGCGGGCTGGTCATAATCCCGGCAGATGGCATTTTGCGCCAGACCTCACTTCCCTATGATAACGACGAAACCATTGAAGAAACCTGGACCGATATTCCCAATTCCTACCGGACAAAATTTACCATTCAGCACCAGGGCATAAATATTCTTTTATATACCGATGAGACCTATGGCAAAAGGCTCAGCCTGTTTTATAATGACTCCGTCCAACCGGTCCTCACCAGGAATGGAACAGTGCTTGCCACCGGAACGGCTGCCACGGCAAACACCAGTGTGGATATCACCATCATTGTAGATCACCCATATGCCTATTCAAACGGTGCTTACCAGGACCAGACCCGAACTTTCAGCATACTTGCCGGCGGAAGCTACAATATCGTCAACGGCTGGGCCGAAACCACCCGGGGAATGATCGAAAAACACCGAAAATTACTCAACCAGTACAAGGCTGACGGGCAAACAGACGATTCAGAAGAAGTCCTGGGAGAAACCCTGGCCATGATGGGCTTTGCCTGGTTGGCTGAGGTCCAGATGTCTGATAAACTGATGGATGCCATGCTCAAGACGCACACGACCCATCACCATGTCCTTGGCGTCTGCGGCCAGAACCAGAGCCCTTATATTGACCTTCCCATGGGGGCCGTCAGCACGCTGAGCCTTGAAAGTGATACAGAGGTCGGGACAGCCTCGTTTTTTGCACACTCAGGCCGCTCCAGTGCCATGGAATGGGGGGTAATCGAACAATTTCAGCCCAACTCTGCAGTCTGTACGGTCAAACTTTTGGACATAGCCAACCAAGAGGGCAGTAAAATATTTGAAGCCAACTCCTCTAACTGGAGTTCAATAGAAACCCAGCTTGAAGCCAACGGGTACAGCGCAAATGAGATTGCCAACGTTCAGGCTTATGTCAATGCAGGCTACAATGTTATTGTCCCCCATAACGGCAACCTGACCCAGGGCGACTGGCAGGGCATCGGATTCCTGGCCGTATCATCAGCCGGCAACTCTATCGGCCACATCATTTCCGGCGGGTTGAGCGGAGGGTTCGCGGATACGGTCTTTGATGCGGATTCCGGAGAAACCTCTTCAACCGCCGACCAGGGCACAAGCTCAGCTACCAACGATGTATCTGACGAACCCATAGACCTTGTGACCGGGGATTACCTGTACGACCATTCGGACCTCACCCTTGGCAATGGCGCCCAGCCCTTTGCCATGGCCTTTGCCCGGACCTACAACTCTGCCAGCCGTTTGACTGACTCAGGCCTGGGCCTTGGGTGGACCCACAAATACGCGGTCAATGCAACAGAAGACAACGACGGATTCCTGGGGCTTGGGGAGCGCTCCGCCCTTGAAGCCGTGGCAGCCATGGTTGAAATTTACGTGACCATGGACCTGCTCACACAAAACCGTGATCTTGACACCCTGGTCATCGCCTCCATCGGCCACCGCTGGTTCATGGACCGGCTCATTAACAATGTGGTGTCGGTGAATATCCCCGGCAGCACCAAACGGTTTGTAAAACTGGCTGACGGCAGTTTTAATGCCCCGCCCGGCGATGGGTCTGTCCTGACCCTGGAAGCGGATGACTCCTACCTTGTCCGGACCAAGCACGGCGTTGAGCTTGATTTTAATGCCGACGGCAGGATGACGGCCTGGACAGACGCCAACGGCAACGCCCTGGCCTTTGCCTATGATACCGGCGGAGCGCTTCAAACCATTTCCAACGACATGGGAAAGGTCCTGACCCTTTCCTATGCCAGTGACCGGATCAGCCAGGTCTCCGACGGAACGGGAAGAAGCGTATCTTACACCTATGATACTAACGGTAACCTCACCCAGGTGACTGATACGGAAGGCAACAACACGGTATTTGAATACGATGAGCCTGGCCGGTTGACCCGGATCTTTTACCCGGACAATCCTACAAGTCCATTTGTCACCAACACCTTTGACGCCAACGATAAGGTCATGACCCAGGCCGATGCCAACGGCCAGGCCTGGCAGTATTACATATCGGGATACCGGACCGAGGAGGTCAACCCCTTGGCCCAAGGCAACACGGCTTATTACGATAAAAACGGCAATGCCGTTCGCCGGATCGACCCGCTGGATAACGAAACCACCCTGGAATATGACTGCCAAAAGCGCGTGGTCAAAGAGACCAAACCCGAAGGAAATTATACCGAATATGTGTATGATGGCCTTCATAATCCGGTCACCGTTACCCAGTATCCCAAACCCGGGTCAACCCTTGGCGCCATTGTGAACCAGTTTACCTATGACGCCACCTTCAGCAAGGTCCTGACCGCCACCGATCCTTTGGGCCGCGTAACCACATTTGAATATGACAGTAACGGCAACCTGACCCGGATGGAACAACCCGAAGTGGACGGTCATATCCCGGTGACCCTGATGACCTACAACGCCCGGGGCCAGGTTCTGACAAAAACCGATCCTGAAGGCCGCATCACCCGGTATACTTATGATGGTACCACCGGGGATCTTTTGTCTGTGGTCACGGACAATACAGGTCTTGCCCTGACCACTCAGTTCACCTACGATAATGTGGGCAATATCCAAACCCAGACCGATCCTGAAGGCCATACCACCGCCTTTGCCTTTAACAGCCTTCGCCTGCCTGAGCAGGAAACTGGGCCTGCCCCGTTCAGTTATGTAACAACGTATGATTACGACGAACAGGGCCGCCTGACCCAAACCAAGCGCCAAACAAACGATACCAGTCAGCCCTGGCAGACCCAAACCGTGACATACACCCCCACGGGCAAAAAATATATTGTCACTGATCCCGAAGGCAACCAGACCACCCACGCCTATGACGAGGCTGACCGGCTGGCACAGGTCACCAACGCTGAAAGCCAGACCACTGCATATGTTTATGATGATGCCGACAGGCTTTACCAGGTAATCGACGCCAAAAGCCAAACCGCCCGGCAAATCACCTACACGGCCGGTGGCCTGAAAGAGACTGAAACCGATGCCAACGGCAACACCACCCAGTATACATATGACGGCTTTAATCGCCCGGACCGGACCACATATCCGGACACCTCCTATGAATCCTATGCCTGGGATGATGCCGGCAACCTGACATCAAGACTCACCCGGGCCGGTCAGACCATTTCCTTTACCTATGATGACCTGAACCGGCTGGCATCCAAAATCCTGCCCGGGCCTGAAACCATTACCTACACCTATGATCTGACCGGGCTTCAAGAAGGTGTAACGGACAGCCTGGGTACAATCTCCCATACGTATGACAATGCCCTGCGCTTGACCGGGGTAACCTACCCGGACGGCAGAGCCCTAGGCTACCAGTATGACGGCAACAGCAACCGGACCCGATTGACCTATCCGGATAACGCCTATGTCACTTACACCTATGACGTCCTGAACCGGATCACGGACATCAAGCAGGCCGGCACAACGCTTCTGGCCCATTACGACTACGATGCCCTGTCCCGGCGGACCACCCTGACCTACGGCAACGGCACCATTACCACCTACACCTATGAAATCGACAACGACCTTTCATCCCTTGCCCTGGTCCATGCCGCAGGAACGGCCACCTATACTTTCACCACCAACAATATTGGCATCAGAACCCAGACGGACGTTGATGACTACCGGTTTGTTTACCGCCAGGCCGGCATCGTCAGCACGGCCTACACCCCCAACAACCTAAACCAGTACACAGCTGTGGGAGGCCTCAACCCCGCATATAACGGAAACGGGAACCTGACGTCTGACGGCATCAACACCTACGCCTATAATGCGGAAAATCGCTTGGTCACAGCAGTCACACCGGATCATACCGCAGCTTATGTCTACGACCCCATGGGCCGCAGAATTGAAAAGGAGGTAGACAGCGTAACAACCCGGTATCTGCACGACGGCAACCAGGTGATTGTGGAATATAACAGCACCGGAACCGAACTGCGGCGTTACATCTACGGCCCCGGCATCGACCAGCCCGTCTGCATGATCACAGGCTCCGCTACCTACTATTATCAGTTTGACGGCTTAGGATCTGTGGCTGCATTGACAGACGAAACCGGAGCCTTGCAGGAAAGTTACGCCTACAATGTATTTGGACAGCCTAACGGAACCAGCTATCTGGGTAATCCTTACCTTTATACCGGCAGGGCGTACGACCCGGAAAGCGGGCTTTACTACTACCGGGCCAGATATTATAATTCCATTATCGGTAGATTTTTGCAGCCTGATCCTATCGGCTACAGCGACGGAATGAACCTGTATGGTTATGTCTCAAATAATCCCACGACGCTTGTGGATCCGGCGGGATTGTGCTCTAATAGTGGCGGAACATTCGCAATGGCCGCGACAATGGCAATCCCAATAGCCGCAGCAGACGGCCCGGCACCGGTCGGAGAAGTTATTGCTGGGGGAATGTTGGCCGGCGCGGCGGTCTACGACATGACCCAACGTACCTATGTGACCTACACGCTGACCAACGCGACAGGACAGATATATGCTGGCAGGGCGAGCGGTTTTGGCGATCCCTACTCGATTATGATGTCAAGATTCAGTTCCCATCACATGCGGAAGATGGGCTACGGCAATCCACAGCTTGACGCCAGCGGACAGGGCGTTGTGATTTATCCTGCTATCCGTGGACGGGAACAGCAACTCATAGATTATCACGGTGGCGTTGGCAGTAAAAGTGTTGGCAACGCCATTCGAGGCGTAAGTAAGATCAATCCGCTGGGACGGATTTACCACAACGCCTCCAATGGCGCCTTCGGTCCGCTGGCCCCGTTTACCGGTTATTAGTGGCAAGGGAAAAAATTATGTCCGATATAGACCGTATTTATAGGCATATCTCAATAACGGTGGCGTTTATTGCTCGAAAGAGCGGCGCCAATCCGATGTTTGAAGAAATTAAAAAGGTCATTGAAAAGGAATACTCAAAGAAAAACCTCAAAGGGCTCAATATTGTATTGCGTGACGTGAAGGAATGGTCCAGAGGTCTATCTAAATCGGATCTGGCTGAGCTGGAGGGGGAGCTATACCAAGCCTTGGACGTCGACTCCAAACAGGAGGACGATGAAGAAATCAAGACGATGGATGGAATTATTGCAGCAAATATGATCGTTGATGCTCATCAATACCGGGATGCCCTCGCGTTTGTGGAGAAATGTCAAGGCGATGAATCCGAAAAAAGGCGCGTTGAAAAATTGAATCAATTGCTGGCGGAATATCATGGCAAACAGTAAAGTCGCTTATTTTCGGCAGCATGTATCAGGGTTCTACCACCCTAATGTTTTGAAATAAAAAGCAAATAACCTTCATAAACTCTCTTAGAAAGAGCTTAAACTAATATTTGGGGAGCAAAAACGGGGTTTTAAGGAAAATTACATCTCTATTGGAAATTCCAGGGACATAGTTCCAGGAGAGAAGAGAGAAGCTGTACCGGGCCTTGATCAATGATCAAGGCCCGGCTCTTATTTGAGCTTTTGATTAGTGATAAATGAGTCACAAAGGTCTGCTCAGAGGAGGAACAACTTATTTAGAAGCAGGAGATGTTTGGAAATATGGAGAAACGACCAACCCAGAAAATCGGTACACCCAAAAGTGGTTGACTGCAAATCGTTTGGACTTTAAACCAGAATATGCTGGAACTCAAGTTCAGATTAAAGTTGTGGAAAAGGTCAAAATTTACGGTCACGTCTTTGAAAAAGGACAACTTCCCCCCCGGAAATAAGATATTCCGTTAAGGAGATAGTATGGATTTTGGAATTTCAAAAGAAATATCGGCAGATATTACTCAAGATAAAATAAACATGCTTACCGATATATCACTTGCTATGGAAGAATATTTTAAAGACAAGGATTATGGTGCGGATATTTCTTCATTGACGATAGGTATAATATGTGTCGCTCCAGAATTTGAATTTTTCTTTAAAGAGATACGTAGAAAATATACTAAAACAAAAAAAATGCTTGAATATGATATCAAATTAGATCATTCAGAGTTTAAAAATTTTGATAATAAGCAGATACAATGGATAGTCGCAAAAGAGATATTGGGATCTCTATCAGTCATCAATGAATTAAAAATCAAAAATTTTAAAACAAAAGATTTCAAAACTGATTTAATAAATTTTTTTAAGGAAAAAATAAATGTTGATTTAAAATCTATCTCTTAGTGCCAGACTGAAGATTAGAACTTAGAACTGCTTTATTTATTTGGATAAATGGGATCAGAGTGAAATTCTATAGTCAATGTTAAATTTTACTCTGATCCTAATTTTTTCAACAGCCTGTAGATCAGATTTAACTTTAACTTTGCCCCTTAGCTTTACGATGCATAGAACAGCACCGTCTATAGATAAGTAATCAATGCCTGGTTTTAACAGAAAATTTCAGAATTTGGCCAAGGGAAGAGGGAAGGACATCGAACTTTTGACTCTGTCGCCAACAGCAGTTACATGGACCATATTATCTCTGGCCCTGATTCGGGATTTCGGGAATACGGTCTATGATTCAACTAACTGACACAACCTTTTGAACACACTCAAAAAAATAGCAATAATCCACTGTGCATTAGGGCGACACTTATGTCTATCATGTGTCGACCAAAGCCTTTACAGAAAGGGCGTTTGATACTCCAATCAATTCTCATAGGGCTAAAATTTTAAGGGCGAGCTTTTGCGTTTGTAGGGCTCTCTTTTTTGAAATTTGGACAAGCCCACATATTGTGGTTGAATCGTCCCTGAAAAGATCCGGAGTTACAGGGAGACCGGAGGATCTTTTTACACTAAAAAACAGGTCCACATAGACAGTAGCCCTTACCTATTTCATTTTACTCTTACCCCATTTCTTCAACAGATTATTTGGGGTCTTCACAAGGATGTCCACCTTTGAGATATCTTTTGGTCTGTCCAGACAAATTAGAATCATGGTATGATAAACCAATCATGTATTTTAAAATAACACATTCGGCGATTTACAACTGGAAAGGCTCCGGTACGGAGCTGGAACAAAAAGACCGTGGCCTGATAGATTCTTTCTGTCACCTGATTATTGCACATGAAGCCAAAACAAATGCCGCTTGGGTACTCCTGATCGATCAGGGGGACGACACCGGAATTCCAGCAACCAACTGTATCGAATATGTCATTCCCCGGATTTGTGCAGAATTCAACCTGGGGTTATCCAATTTGCGGGCATTTGAAGTTTGGCCGTATCACAGGCACGACCCCAGACTCAAATACACCGAAATTGTAATCTCAGGTGTTGTATCCAATGACGCTGGCGACTGGGTGCTGAAAAATTCCTGGAAACCGGCAGATGGAGCAGAAGCCAGGATTCTTGAGCAGATCCTTGACGCGGTGGGGGACAAGGTCATCCGGGAAGAAATATCATGATCAGATCCCATACTCGTGATGTGACCTACTATAGTTTCGGTCAAGGTCATCAATAACAAAAGTAGCCAACCCCGCTTCCATAAGGGCTTTGGTGGCCTTAAATACCATTATTGCGGACCTTATTATTCCTTGTTTGCATTATTAATAACGCCCGAATATGGATGGTACCCTTATACGCGCTATTTTTCATAATAGGGAAGGCCACCTGAAAGAAGCGATTAAAGAGGCTTTAAGCAATAGTGCTGAAAAAGGACTGCTGCCCTGGTAATAAAGCCATTTCCCTTGAAAACGCCATCGTTTGCCGTGCTATCAGCGTTTCATAGGATTCTCCATGGATTCGTTGATGGATTTCAGCATAAGTTGGGCCAGTTCCCTGTTCATAAGCGTTTGAATCATAACCCGCTTTTTTTAAGGCAGATGCAAAAGCCTCCATGTCGTCCCCGACTTCATCCCATATCTTTGCAACTTTGGGGTCCTGGAACATGGCTGCTCCATCCTGACCAATGGAAGCAACGGTAGTTCCCCCCTTGGTTACCACAAAAGATTGTTCCTGGGCGCCTTGGAGTCGAAGCTGATTTTGATAATCGCTTATACTTAGCGTGGCAGGACTGAAATTGTCTTTAGGTTCCGAAAGGTCTTTTTGCAGCTTAAACCCTTCGGTATTGATCTGTGTTGCAGCCTTTCCGGAGGCCCCACGGGTTGAAATTGTTACTGGACTTGTAGATACAGTCCCGATTTGCATGTCAACTCCTTTCAAATCAAAATGTTCAGATATAGTCACAGGTAGCGTAATTACACGATGCGATGCAAATAATCTGCCAGTTATCTGAGGATAGTAAATTCAGTTAGTTAATAAAGGCGGCAAAGAGATTATATACACCATCCGGAAAAATGTTCCGGAAGATTTTGCCGGAACCGCTTATAATCCTGCGGTTGTTGCTGTATTGACTCCTTGAATCCTGCATCTTGCTGTTGGCCAGGGAAGGAACTTAGTTATTTAAAGGAATCGCAAATCAAGTAGCGGATCGGGGGCGATTCTTGAATCGGATAAGTGCTTGCCTTAGGATTACATGGCTTGTGTAAACGTCATAATTAAGTGTTGCTGTTTGGGCCATGGGGAAACAGAGGCATTGTGAAGTGGGCGTTGGTTTCCTTGAGATAAGGTAATAATAACAGATAGTCTGGGGTGATTTTTATCTGGGAAATGGACCTCGTTTTGGAGGTAGTCTGCTCATTGGGGAATATTTTTAGCCCGTCAAAAAATCAGCTTTTTCGACCTATAATTTTACTGTGAATTTTGTGGGCCCGAAAACATCAAAGCACAACATCTTGGGGAACAGGTTTTGTTCGGAACGCGAGCCCTACCATCTGTAAGGATCACTGGCGTGGGCTCCAATATCCTGATTCATTCTTCTGGAATTGATCACTGTATTCAAAATCTTGCCAGCCCGGTTAAATAGACAAAGTCAACGATTTTTCTGGTTGAGAATAAAAGAAAATTTTACAAGGCAGATTCTTGATTTCAGGCCGGCAATGGAAGATGCTGACTATACTTGAAATTTCGGAAAAGACGGCCAATTATATAGTGAGAATCTGTTCTCTTAAAAAATAAACTCCATAATTTCTGCCGAAAACGTTGACAATAAATGTTTTTTTTCTTGCAATTCAGATTACAGAGGGGGTAATTTCAAAAAAAATTTGATTCACATTTTTTGAAATGTTCGTTTTCCTCACAAGTTGGATGTCATCTATGAGGACTTAGTTAGTTGCCTGCTGGGCAGTAAGGGTATAATCATGCTTATACGTCACAACTGTTAATGCTTTTTTAAAATTCCATTTGACGGAGAAACTATATGGAAACCGATATTGAAAAAATTGTTGCTCAGTTGCAGGAAACAGTCGGTCCAGGTTTGGATATTCTAATACAAAAATTAGTAAAAGCTGCTGAAGAAGAAAAAGACAGGGCTGAAATGTATAAAAATGATGCCCTTGAAAGCAAAAAAATAATCAAAAATTTAAACAACGATAAAAATGAAGCAGAAAAGCGAGTCGCAGAAGCTGAAGAGAAAGCTAAAACCGCCGAAAAGCTAAGGGACAAAGAATTTGCATCTGCTATCTCAACATTATTTGAGAAACCACAAAAAGAATTAGAAAACTTTACTCAATTTAATATAGCAAAATTAGCGAATGAAACCGAAAAACAATCTCATGAGTTAAGACGTGAGACCCGAGCCCAATTTAAACAAGGCTTTTGGCTATCACTTGGAATATTGTGTTTTTCAATTGCAATTTCATTTGCAATTTCAAGCTATTTTGGCAAACGATCTTCAGCCGAAATGAATTCGGCATTTAATGAAATTTTTACAAAATTCGAAAGTATAGATCCCCTTGTTGATAAAACTACAACCTCAATCGTCAATTTTGAGAAGACGTTAGAAAATTCATTCGGTGATTTTGAAAATAATATAAAAAATTCTTTTTCGACGTTCATTGCTCATACAGATAGCGCTTTTACAAAAGCTGAAAAAGAATTTTCAAAATCGAGTAACTTCTCAATAAATCAGGGTTAGGAATTACAAAACTTGCTCTTCCATTTTTCTTACCATTAAATCCGAAAGGGATGGGATATTTTTTCGGGTCTCAATTCGATCTATCAGGTAATCCCAAAACGAAACCCCTAATTTCCTGCAAGTCTTTTTAATACTTGTAAAGGTGTCTCGGCAGGTCCTCCCCGCAGGACTTCTGGTTGAACCACTGATTTTTCGTTTTTTGACATATTCCCGGATATCGCTTTCGCTCAAATTATTATGCAATGGAATATCAGGCCTCTCAAGAACCAACAACAGCTCAGACTTGTTTTTGAGGATTCTGTTTAGGGCCAGGTCTAATGCCGCATAACCGGTTTTTTGTCCAAAAATATTATCAAACCGCTTATTGAGGTCAAACTTTGCTCCACTTGTCGGGCCTTGCTGATATTTTTTTAAATCAGAGTATAAATCCCAGATATCGGATCGGACCGACTCAATTTGATCCTTTCGTTTTTGTGTAAAACCGATTAATTTCTGGATTGTTCTTTCTGCATGGACCCAGCATAAAGCATGGGTCAAGATATTGAACTGACCTGCATCATCACTGATTATGGCAAGATTCTGATTCCAGCCATGATCAAGCAGACTGCCCAGAAGAGCCCCTTCGGTTGCAATCCTTTTGTGGCGTTTTTTACGGATTTTGTTCTGAAACAAAAAGGATTTCCAGTTGCGTTCAGTTGAAAAACACTGATTTTGAAATTTTTCCAGTTGGTACTTGGGAAGTCGCTGCTGTTTCATATATTCAATGGCCGCGTCGTTAATCACATAATCTTTATGGTTGCACCGCAATAACTGGAGGAAATTGATTCTGCTTTTGCTGTCGGTGCTTTTAAACCAGGCAAAAAAATGATTACCGATATGGGTGCAGTAACCATTTTTTCCATTATGCCTGGCACCGGTATCATCCACATTAATATGGCTTGAAAATTTTAATCCTGCAGATAAAATTTCATCCTTTTCCGCATGATATTGATCTTTATTTTCGGTGATGATCGAATTGATCTGTCCACTTGAGATACTGATGCCATACTCTCGCAGTTGCTCAAGAATCAACGGTTAGGTAACATGGCCATGATAATATTGATACAGTATAAAGGCAGTCAAAGTAGAACCAAAATGATTTTGAGAAACATGATCCGGCAACCCGCCGATAATATAGTCCCCGTTTGGGGTTTTATATCGGGCTCTACGATATCGGATGTTCCAGTTTCCTATAATGAGATCTTGGACGATGAAATCCTGGTATCCTTTAAATTCGCTGTCGGCAGGGATTAAATCCGGCTGAACAATTTTGTCCTCATTAATTTCGAGTTGCTTTGTCTTTGATCTCTTTTGGGAACCCGGGCGTTTTTTACCCTGAGTATTTTTTCTTTTTATGGCTGTTTTCTTATCAAGATTTGAAGGTTTGATTTTGGGTTTAGCCTTCTGACCTTTTAATTCGGCAAGCTCATCTTTCAACTTTTGAATCATGTCCCCTTGTTGTTTGATATAGTCTATCAACTCTGAGATTATAGGAGATTCTTCATCTTCAGCCATTTTGAGTATTTGCCCGATCGTTTTCATGCGGTGAATATAGTACACAAAAAGAACAATGTCTAGCGATTTTTTATTTGTTCCCCACACTTATTGAGAAGTTACAAAATCGACTGATAATTTATTCGATGAAAAAATAAAATCCCTAAATAGCATCTTAAAAAAAGTGGACGATGTTGTTGTTACAATAGACAAAAAAACATCAAAAATTGTTGAAAATACGGATGAATTAAGCCAAGAATATTTAAGAAAAAAAACTATCACGGAGAAAGCAGATTTTATTGTCCAATACATCAAACAGAATAAAGATGTAACAAAAAATATCCCAAACTATAAAACAAATATTATCGATTTAAAGTTGCTATACTCATTGAGACTTATAGGAGCATTTTCGCCTTGCAATTACGCTACTTACATTACCGCTTTTAAATTGTTAGGTGTGTCTGAAAATATACGCCCTAATGATGCGGTGGATATTTTCCTTTGGGATAGAGAGTATTATAATATTTGCTATGCTGGATTCTATGTCGCGTATATGAAAACTTATAACAGTATAAAGTTTAACCCCTCAAATAGAGATCATTTTTTCGAGACATTTAATATAACATCAAGCGGAATGAAATATGGGGAGTGGCAATTTTCAAAAGTTGAGTCATATCAAAGACTAAGCGAACTGTTCAAAAGAGATTCAGTTACTATATTAGACCAGATTCGATATAATAATAAACAATCCTTTTTAGATGGAATTCAGACTATTCCATACACCGTATATAATAAAGCTTCATTGAGTGAATCCCAAAAAATATTTAAGAATCTTGAAATTTTGTCTAATAAAAATAATGGGGATTACAATTACTCAAAAGGAGTTACTTTAAACATACCAATTGACAACATGGAATGTTTTTTAACTGATAAAAAAATACAGGAGATTCAAACTAAATTAAACCAGAAAGGTTTTTTTGTTGGGAAAACTGATGGTATAATTGGACCCAGCACAAGAACTCAAATAGAAAAATTTAATCGGAAAAATAAAATTTATGCTTCAGATTATGTTTCTAAACAATTTTATGAAAAGCTATTTGAAAATTAAGTCGGTTGATTAATTTTAATAGGCATTTCGGCATCAAAATGGGTAGTACCGAGAAGCACATATTAAAATATAAAAACCAGATTTTTAATTTCAGTTGACCTGCAACATATTAGGGAATTTCAGACTTGGTGTACCTTTATTCCCAGATAAAATTGACCAAGCACTAATGGTATTTAACCGGACCTGCAAAATTTTGAATGAAGCGATTAATTCCCCAAAAAAGAATCGGGGGTTTGAACCCGACACCAGTGAACCTTACAACTGGCAGGGCTCGCTTTTCTCGAAAAGATGACCCTATACATCTTGTGCCTGGAATTTTTTTCATTTGGCCAGAAAATCCATCGTCAAAATTTTATTCCCATGGTAACGTTGGGAGCTCCAGAAGTCGTCTGACATAAAGCTGGCGGTCAAAGACACGCTTATGCTTCATCATCTCGAACATTTCGGTCGATAGAACGCATGCAAGCATCTTGAAGACCTCTTTCTCAGGATGTCCGTCGGCAATCAGTCTATCGAATGTCTCCTTCACCTCTGGAGGGTCGTCAATGGCTATCTGTTGCTTGACCCCCTCAATAATCTTTTCTCCCAAGTAGGGATTCGTTTCTTCCATTATCTCTGATTCCTATTGTTGCAAGCAAGTGATTATTCAGTCAGCTTTATTGGAAAATATCCTGACCGCCGCCTGGAAGGCAAGGGATAATTTGAACTCCTGGATCAAAAAAACTGGAAGATCAAACCAAGAGTCCGAGGTGAAGACTACCTACAGAACAATGTCCGCTTTTTAGATGAATGAACACAGTAGACTATCCCTGTTAATCAGGAATACATCAAATAGCATATGATTTTACAGTAAGTTGTTAATTATTTCCGATCATACTTTTAATAAGTCGTTTTAAAAAACCAGGATGCAATTGTTTATGTAATTTTTTTGTTATTGGGTAATCATCAGCAATTTCTGCAAGAATTTTATAATGGTTTTCAGCTATTTCTTTCTTGCCCATTTTAAAAAAATAGATCCCCATAATCCCCATGAAATTTGCAACTTCTGATATATGAAATTTTTCCCGTTTTGGGTAAAGTAATTGCAAGTCGAATTTATGATCAAATATTTCCGATATTTTTCCATAATCACCACGCTGGATACAAACTTCTGCATAGTTTAAACGAGCGAATAAATAATCAGGATTCATACGGAAATTTCTCTCGACAATCTCTAAAAATTTTTCCCGATTTTTTAAACGAGAGTATGCTATGCTGAGATAATTATATAACATCGGGACGTTGGGGAATTTTTCTATTAAATTTTCTAAATCAAAAATTGTTGCTGGATCAGGCTTTTTCTGTACCAAGTAATAAAATTTATCGATTTGATCCTTTATGTGGTCTGGTAACTTATTGTAATTTTTATCTTGGATAGGATCATATGTTATGTCATATTCAAGGATCTTAATTTGTTGTGCCCTGTTTTTTCTTGAAGAAGCATGAAGCCTCCTTATTTTTTCCTTGGGCATTCCACTATTCCTTGTATAGTTGTTTGGGAATGAGAGTGATTGCTGTTCTGTTGATAGTTCTCATCGTTACAACTCGCCCCGTTCTTTCTGACTTTCGACGGAAAGTGGTAGGCTCAAAGGGATATCTGGAAAACCTGCAAGAAAAATCATATCCGACTTATAATTAACATATCCTTCAATGATATATTCGTTCCAATAGAATTTGTTTTTTCCGTGTTTCATAAAGGATTCATATGCATTTATTCGGTCTTTATCATTTGATGCTTTCAAGTTCCGGTCAAAAAACGATTCCCAATTCTCGCGGTTCGCTGAAGTCCCAATCTGGCCATTCAAATCGATAATAATATACGGGGTTGTAAATGCGACAGAATACCCATAATTCAGCTCCGGAAATGGTGCGGGCATCACCCTAACATACCATATTTCATCTTTTTTCCCCCGGTAACCGCTCGGCACAATCAGTTTATGTTCTTCACCGGTAATTAGTTCTTCTAAAATAACATACCGATTCTGGAATCCCTTATGGACAAATATCCCCATCCTTGAATTTTGCATACACTCAATTATTGTAATCAATCCTGGATCTGCTTTGATTGTCCGTAAAACGTCGAGGATTATCGTGCCGAATGATTCTTTTTTAATCCCTACAGAAAGATCAAAAAATCCCCAGCATGTGAAGTACGATTGTGTAACTGGACTTTGGGGCGGAAAGGAGGGCATATAAGTCTCATCTGCCTGCTCTAAAATGTTCGTTAATTTTGACACAGCCGATAAGTCGGATAGCTGTTCGACGAGAACTGATACTTTATTTTGTGCATAAATATACATCGCATGGAGAGGATCATGTTTGCCCAGTTCTTCTTTTGATATGACGGTTTTTTCAAGATTTTCCGCGTATATTTTAGCTTCTTTTAATTCTTGGAAATTTATTATTTTTTTGTTTTTTACTTTTTTCAGTCCAGCAATAATTTTTTTGGAAGTTGGTCCCATATTCACCTATAAATAGAGTACTCTAATTCTGATTAAAGCCCCTTGAGTTCATCAAAACTGTTCCCTTTTTCCCAACAATACATCATGAAAGGATATTCAGAACTTTTTACATGAATGCATTTAATTTTGCCAGTCAAGAAATTATCTGTACAGCGAAGACTATTCGTCTGACGATATCCGTTTTTTTAGATAGATGGAACACCAGACTTTCCGGTCATTCTCATTTTGGGAGAAGGCTAAAGAATTTTGAAATCTGAAAAGCCCCTCCTTTTTGCCAATTATTTTATTAAAGGCCGTGGCTACGGCAGTAGGCAGACGGGCCAGGTGGCGTCCAATCCTTCAGAGAACCTTTTTTCGGCTTGAAAATAGTCACCTTTAGGGGATAGCAGGCAGCCGAATCACTGGAGTGCTCAGCGCTACAGTCTCCACCGGGACAGGCAGACAAGGCGCCTAAAAGATCAATTTCCGCAAAAAACTCAAGGAAATCCCCTGGCCGCACAGGACTTGCTTTCATGAAATACTGGTGGGTATCCTTTGTGAATCCCGTGCACATGAAGACATTGAGCACATCATGGACATGGGGTTCGGCCCTGTCGATAGACAGCCCGGTCTCATCAGCTAAGGCCCGGATCAAATTGGAATGGCAGCAGGAATGGTAGTCTTCACCGCTGAGAAGACGTCCTGTGTATGGATCGCAGCGGGTACCAATGACATCATGAACAGAGCCTCCGAATTCATCAAATCCATACCAGTCGAGGGTGTCATGGGTGATGGTGGCCAAGGGCCTTAAATAAGGAAAACAGCTCCACATACGGTCTCCGACACCAAGGTGAGTACCGTGGAGGGCCCGGGTCTTGCCGCTGTAAAATCGTTCGGTCAGATTGTTTTTTGCCCAAAGATTTAGGTCTCCCACCTGGGGGCCTTCCATGCTGGTAATCCTGAAAAAATGTCCAGCAGGCACTTTAAACGTATTCGCCTCTCTAGGTTGCACCAACACCTCTTCCACTTTTTCCATCGCCTTCCTGGCCTTTTTATAGAGATCCATATCTGGCCTTGGCAATGTATCCACGGGATAGCAGATCACAGGCGCAACAGCTTTGCGGATATCGGCATCAGCCGGTAGTGGGGTCTCAGGTGTTGGTTTCATACGGTTTATCCCTTCCGGTACCTGCCCGAATCTTAATTTATTTTAGATAAAAATTGACTATGATGGATTTCATAGCAAACCTCAAGGGTAAAACCAAAACGAGCCTGACTATGTTAGAATGTGAAGATAGGCATACAATCGTGGTATAATTTCAAATCCTTGTTAAAGCTCAAATTGGCGTGGACTCTTCCACTTTGAAACCCCACATTCAAAAAACGAATCCCCTGTGGACCATCTGTCACTCCGGGTTTTTCACAGCACGCTCAAGGCATTTTTTAATCAAATTTATCGACTCGGTCCTGCACTGATCACTGCGCTATGGTTTGTCAGTTGAAAAATGCCATCTTGTCTCTCGGGTGGCCGGAAAGAAGCTGGATGATCGCTTTAATATCTTTTTCTCTTCTGATCGGCTCCACCTCAATTCTGGAACCTTTTTTCGGATGATTGAAATTTTGACCTTTTTCCATAACATCCCCCTACCCTCTTATAAATCTTAAGTTAGTTGCATTATATGCATATAACTTAAGATTTAAAAATGAAAGAAGGCGGATTTTTTTAACAAAAATAGCGAATGCCCCTATGTAGAAAGGGTTTTCACTGTTTTATCGAATCTTAACTTTGACCTAAAAGTTAAGATTGGGATAGAGGTGAAGTTGATTAAAGGAAATAAAAACTGTATCTCCTATGAAAGAAAGTGTATTATATATTGGTACAGAAAATTTTTTGGAGGTCATGCAATGCGAAGAAATACCAGTGTCACTTTAGGCGATCATTTTTTAGATTTTATCAAATCGAAAATTTCACAAGGCCGATTTGACAACACAAGCGAAGCGGTTCGTGCGGGCTTGCGGCTTCTTGAAGTTGAAGAAACCAAGCTGGAAGCGTTACGCGCAAGACTGGCTGAAGGTGAAGCGCAGCTTGACAAAGGACAAGGTGTTGACGGCCAATCCTTCATGGATGAATTGATCGGCTGATATGATCCAATATATTCTTTCTCCCAATGCGCAAAAGAGTTTGCGTGACATCAAAGCCTATTCACTTGAAGAATTTGGTAAAGAACAGACCATTATTTACTTAAAGCTTATTGAAAAAAAGCTGCAAATGATAGCAGAACGCCCCGATATAGGTCGGAAACGTGAAGAAATTAAAAAAGGCTATTTAAGTTTTTTAGCGGGATCACATGTTATTTTTTACCGCAAAGCTAAAAATCACGTCGATATTATAGACATACTTCATCAAAGCATGGAGCCTTACCGACATTTGAAGGCGTAAAAACCAAGCCTTGCTTTTGTTACATCAGTAAACCGTTTATGGATTTTGCAGCCACCTGTGTCAGGTTTTTTATATCCCGAAGAGTCGGCTATATTCACGGCTGAACTGAAAAGGACTTTCATACCCGACAGCTCAATTTGTCAGGCTTGATCCACGACATATCAACTGCTACGGGAGATGCCGGTTACCCGGCATTCCTAACGTGACACGATTTTCTAATTGTATCTTCTTTAAAACCAATGTAAATTGGCATTATGCTACGATCTCCGAAAATAGAATTTCCCACGTGCTCACCTACCTGGCACCTAAAGAATGACCAAGAAATGTGCGCGTACTGATCAATCGCATCCGTCGATTGATCCTCTTTTCCCCCGACAATAATCCATGACCCAAGCCAACAAATCTCTCATCCTGGCAGAAAAACCCTCTGTTGCCCGAGAAATCGCCAAGGTCCTCGGCGTACGGGGAAATGCGGGCCGCGGGGCCATAGAAGGACCGAACCATATAATCACCTGGGCCGTGGGACATTTGGTAAATATTGCCGAACCCTGCGATCAAAATCCCACCTGGGGTAAAAGCTGGACCATGAACCAACTGCCGATGATCCCCGGCAGGTTCACCCTGACCGTACTGGAACAGACCCGGGAGCAATTTGCCATTGTCAGTGCTCTTATGGACAGGGACGACGTCACGGAAATAATCAACGCCACTGATGCCGGACGTGAGGGAGAACTAATTTTTAGGCGCATCTATCTTATGGCCGGATGTATCAAACCCCTTAAGAGACTCTGGGCAAATGATATGACCGAAGCCGGTCTCAAAAAGGCTCTGGCATCTCTTGTTCCCGGCGAAGAAAAACGCAATCTCGGACTGGCTTCCTTTGCTCGGGCCGAGGCTGATTGGCTGGTGGGTATGAACTTTTCAAGGCTATTCACTGTCAAAACGGGAGGGCTGATCACGGTGGGCAGAGTACAGAGCCCGGTCTTGAAGCTGCTTGTAGACCGCTGGACAGCCATCGAACATTTCACCCCCCAGGACTACTGGACCATAGAAGGCACCTTTACTCACGAGGTCGACGAATTCAAAGGCTCCTGGTTCGCTCCGCCAAAATGCAAAGAAAACAAGGTATGGGAAGCCCCTTTGGCGGAGGAAGTAGCCGTCCGCTGTACGGACAAAAACGGGATTGTGGATTCCGTAACCAGTACCAAGGGACGTCAGCGGCCGCCCCTACCCTTTGATCTGACCACCCTGCAACGCGAGGCCAATATACGCTTCGGCCTTTCCGCCAAACAAACCCTTCAGATTGCGCAGGAACTTTACGAAAACCAAAAGGCCATTACCTACCCCAGGACCGATTCCAAATATCTGACAACCGAAGTATATAAGGAAATCCTTAACCACCTGCGGGCCGTGTATCTCCATTTTCCGGACATCACCGTACAGGCCTCCGAACACATCAAGACCGCTAAAAAGAACTTTCCCTGCGTGAACGACAAAAAGGTTTCGGATCATCACGCCATTATCCCCACGAGCAAACGTGTCGCCAAAGAACAACTCAGCCGCAACCAATGGTTGATATATGAAATGGTCTGCCGTCGCACCGTCGCCGCATTTTTACAAGACTGCACATTTCTGACGTCGACCATCTGGGTCCTGGTTGACACAGACCCATTCAAGTCCACGGGAAAAATTTTCAAAGACAGGGGCTGGCTCGTTGCCGAACCCTGGCGAACGGCGAAGGACAATCCTTTGCCGGACATAAAAAAAAATGCTCAGGTACTAGCTAAGAAAGTCCTGGCCGCCAAGCACACCACCAAACCCCCGTCCCACTTTACCGACGCATCATTGCTCGGGGCCATGGAAACCGCCGGAAAACTGGTCGAAAACGAAGCGTTGCAAGAAGCCCTCAAAGAACACGGGATAGGAACTCCCGCCACCCGGGCACAGATCATTGAGGCCCTGATCGCCCGAAACTATGTGGCCAAACAAGGCAAAAAACTCATAGCCACAGAAACGGGCCGCCATGTGGTGGAGGTAGTGGAAGCCTCCTTTCCCGATCTGGTTTCACCCGAACTTACGGGCGCATGGGAACAACGCCTCAACGAAATGGCGCAAGGCAAAACCAGCTACCCGGAATTCATGGGCCAGATAAAAAAAATGGTCCAGCAGGGTGTGGAAAACCTGCGGTCCAAGAAATTTGCCCAAACCCCGGCAACGCTGCCACCGGGCAAGACATCCCTTGGAAAATGCCCCAAATGCGGGGGCGATGTGGTTGAAAATCCCAAGGCCTACGGCTGCGTTAATTGGCGCGAAGCCAACGGCGGGTGCAAATTTACCATTTGGAAAACCATGTTCGGCGGCAAAATAACCAAAACCCAGGTCAAACAACTTTTAACCAAAGGGGAGACTGCCAAAAAGCTGAAGCTGGCCACCAAAGATGGTAAAACATACGAAGCCCGCCTTGGTTTGCATGCGCATGCGGGAGTGGTGAAAATTTAAGGGATGCAGATGCCATCCCCACAGGACGAGCTTCAATAAAAAGTTGCATTATCTATCTTGGAAAAGTCAGCGACACTGAGGCCATGTATTGGATTGAGAATATTTACCGGTAAAAGTTAGGGGATTGGGATTATCCAATCCCCTTTGAAATCAAAAAATATGATCTTTTGCCAATGCCTGTTTCAGGGGACAATCCTCTTTTTGGTCCTGGCCATGACGATATGTTTCCATGACCTGGTCAAGTAAAAATGGACACTTTTGTTAAGCGGCTTTTTCTAAAAACCACAGTTTTTCAAATTCTTTTGGACTGATATACCCCAAATAGGAATGACGTCTGTTGCAATTGTAAAACATTTCGATGTAATCAATGATGTCTCTCCGGGCTTCTTCTCGGGTCATGTAGTTTGTAAAAAAGACCCTCTCAGTCTTCAAACTACCGAAAAAGCTCTCTGCCACGGCATTGTCCCAGCAATTCCCTTTCCGGCTCATGCTGCTAACCATCCCAAGGGTATTCAACATTTTCTGGAAGTTTTTACTGCAATACTGACTTCCCCTGTCTGAATGAAATAGCAGGCCAGGGGCAGGCATTCGACGCCTGATTGCCATGTGCAGGGCATCCATGATCAACTTTGTGGTCATTCGATTACTCAGGGACCAGCCGACAACCCGGCGTGAAAAAAGGTCTATAACGACGGCCAAATACAACCACCCTTCGTGGGTCCAAATGTATGTAATGTCAGAGACATAAACCTTGTCCGCTTCGACAACTTCAAACTGTCTGTCCAGTAAATTCGGTGCAACTGGCAAATTGTGTTTGCTGTCTGTCGTCGCTTTAAATTTCTTTTTCTGCTTGGCGGCAACACCGGCCATTTTCATCAATGACCCAGCTTTGTACCGCCCGCAAGGACTGCCGGATGCTTTTATCTCTTCTGCAATCCGGCGGGCGCCATAGGTACCCCTTGATGCTTGATGAGCCGCTTTAACAATAGGAATTAGTCTCTCTACTTCCCTCTGCCTCAATGATTTTTTACATTTACGCCAGGCATAATATCCACTCCGGGATATGAGCATGACAATACATATCAGAGCTACTGGGTAAGCCTTCCTCTCAGCATCAACGAATTGATACTTCCTAATTATAACGGATTTGGGGGATAGAGCCGGAGAGCGATGAAATAGACTGAAAAAAATCATTTCCTGAGTTATGGTTGAAGCGCCAACAGCAACGATAACAAATAAGGAAAATGATGAGTTCCTCTTCTACCACCGCTCCCCGACTGAATCGAACTATTTGTATGAATGTTTGTCAAGCACAATATTACATCATAATCCAGCAGGCAGCCCAATTTCGGATGGTATTAGACATGGTAATCATGAAATATCCCGAGCTTTTCCCCGTTGAAATCACTAACGGATACAAAATGAAGGAGATCCGATTCTCCAAAAAACTGAAATTGAAAATCAGGAGAATTGTAATAGCAGGTGTCAGTTATACCATACGACCTTCGTTTGCCATGCCCTATATGAGTGGTCTTGTAAAAGATGTTGAGAAACCGTTATTTTTGCGGAAGTTTGCAGTCCCGTTTTGGGCTTTGAGTTACTGCTTCGGTAAAAATTCCATGTATTGGTATCGCCTTGAAGCATCCCTTGGCCGACATAGTCTTGTGGGAACCACGATTAAATCCCCAGATACATTACCCCAACATGTTTCTGCTGATGAAAAGCATACTCGTCTTTTGGGAGAAAAGACCTATATTGCAACGACGGCTGGGAAAAACTGTATTTTAGGAGCCAGTGTTTCCGAAACGGCCTCCGGCAAAGACCTCCAAAAAGCTTACGGGGTATTTAAAGAGGAGGCTGAATGTATTAATCCGGGATATCAGCCAGAAACTGTCAATACCGACGGATGGCGGTCAACGCAGAAAGCCTGGAGAAAATTGTTCCCCAAGATAACTGTGTTATCCTGCTTCTTACACATATATATTGGCATACGTGATCGCTCACGCAAAAAATATAAGGAGCATTTCCTGGATATGGCGACCAGGTTATGGGACTGCTTTCGGGCAGAGTCTAAGGGGGCATTCTCACAGAGAGTTCGGAGGCTTTCCGAACATTGTCAAAATACGCAGAACGAAATCCCAGACGTAATTTCAGCCAAGATCAAGAAGCTCAAGGATAATCTTCCACAGTTTTCCGAAGCTTATGATTTTCCTGGTGCACATAGAACAAGCAACATGGTTGACCGGCTGATGCAACGGATGGACCGTCATTTATTCAGCACCAAGTATTTTCATGGCACTATGAAATCGGCCAATCTCAGTATACGTGCCTGGGCTCTTATCCAAAATTTTGCTCCACTCAATCCGTGGACGGTAAAGCAAAAGGGCCATGTGAGTTCTTTTGAAAGAGTGAACGGATTCCAATACCACGAGAATTGGCTTCAGAACCTTTTGATTTCAGCTTCATTGGGAGGCTTACGGACGGGTCCCCCAAATCCGTTATAACCAGGATACTTCAGCTCATTTCTTTCGCGAAGAAGGCTGCTGCCTTTTTTAAGATTTCACGTTCCATCTTCAAACGGTTGTTTTCTTTTCGAAGACGGCTCAACTCTGCCTTCATTGCCACACTTCCTTGTAAACCAGTGGCACTCTCTCCACTACCTTCAATCTCACGTTTCCAGCGACCCAGCATGGTTGGATTGACTCCGAGATTTCGGGCTGCCTCGGTAATCTGATATCCCTGTTTGGTTATCAGTTTAACTGCTTCTTCTTTGAATTCAGGTGCATACTTCTTTCTGTCTTTCTTCATTTGACACCTCCGTGTGGATTATTAACCCACTCTTAGAGAAGTGTCCACAATTACCCTACCACCTCACTGAAAAGTGGCTCACAAAAGCTGGATTGGGTCTTGCAGGGCTTTTTGTCGATGTCCCTGCTTCGGTCAGTATTCCGTTGAAGGCAGATCTGAGCATCAGTATGAGGAGGTCTGCTCGCGGAAAGTATGCAGAAATACTGTTTGAAGAAATCCGCTCATTCGAGGTGATCAAAGGATTCGGGTTGTACAGTCTTGTAAAGATCGTTCTGAAACACCCTCCAACTGGACTTTTTGGGGCCGATCCACACCCGATTTTTGGGGCGACATGCGTTCCCGAACGTCAGGGTTGGTTGGAAAAGTGGATATATACGGGAAATCTATCCGAAGAGCTGGTCCGTGTTGCGAATAGACTGTTGGGAACTTAAAAGATAAAGGCGCTTGGGCCATGATCTCTCTTTATTATTGGCTCTGTTCCCTTGAATGGGTCTGCTCCAGTGTTGAAACTTGCAGGATAAAGCATGCAAGCTTGTTATTAACCGACTTATTTTATAGGGTAAATTTGCCATTTAAGGGCCTTTTGTTGCTTCAGTAGCGGTAAGTATAAAAACCACATTGAAACGCCATAAATCGCACAAATAAACGCATTATTAAAGCATGAGATATTGAAATAGTAATAAACATTTCTAAATGTTTATGAATTTTATTCATTTCGTATTTTTTTATCTTTCATCGATGAAACGCTTGGTCATGTTCAAATCAGGTCCGATCAAACAGGCTTTTTCCGGCGATAATTTTAATAGCGGTGTTTCATTGATGAATTATCTTACAGAAATTTTTGGTGTAGACCCCGTGGTTAAAAAAATACGTTATGGGCTTGATAAGAACTATTGAAGAGGTACCTCATTAGTTTGCTGCACTTAAATACCACCAGTCCTCCCAGGGGCAGTGCTGAAGCAGTCCCTGCACAAACCATTAATTTGCCCAGATGCCATCCGGGTTTTGGGTGTTTAGTCGACTAAACACTGGAAAAATTTCATGTCATTCCCAGCCGTTGAACTTAGTGTGAAGAGATAAATCAATCATTCGCTTACAGTGCTCCAGGGTAAGCGCTGGTCATGGCCGACACAATCATCTATATATTATTACTTTTTTACCCAATAATTAGATAATTAATTATCGAATTCCATCCTCCCTCTCACCCGCAAAAAACCATAACATACTGTATATAAATATGTTTCAATAATGGCATTTGTATTGCAAGTAGAACTGTTTTAAGAATAAAAAATTTGAAATTTAAGCCAGGAGGTTAAAAATGGAAACTGTTCTTTTTTTTACTATTGTAACTGCCTGTATCCTTACATCCTCGTTCGCATTTGGAGATATCATTTCTTATACCGGGACAAGTTTTAATTTTGCTTCTATGATAGGTTTAGGGTTTTGTCTTCTGGGACTTGCAAAATTCGGCAGAATAATTACCTAAAGTCGATGCAATCAGTTGAGTTGTACTTGTTGGAAGCGGGGTGTTTCATATAAAAAAGGAAAACGCGGACAAAATGGATACAAAAAGAATTCGAATTAAACCCGGAGAAAAATATAAAATATCTTTTGAAAAAGATAACCCAAACAACGAGACTATTCATATTCGTTTAATTATTGATGAGGACCAGGTGGTTTATAGGAAAATAGGCAGAGAGGAACAAAGCTCATCATATCATATTGGAAGCGTGTATTATTTTGAGTCGCTACAGGCTGGCGGCATGATTCAAAAAGCGGGATAAGGCTATGGGGGCCTCACGGAAATAACAAAAGAGCAAGTTGATCATTTCTTAAAATCGTCCAAAAACACGGAAGAAGCATTGATTCAAGGGTGATTGAAATACAGGATGATCTGCCCAAGTGGTCCGGGCACAAAAATCATTCCGAGTTGCTGTAAACTGTTTCATCGATGAAACGACAAAAAAAGCATTTTGGGGAAGGGACTGGCTGAAGAAGTGCTCCCTCGTCATTCGAAGGTTGAGTGGCACAATGTTGAAGTAGTTAACGCCTTGCGTGGAAAGGTTCTTGGGGTTTAATGATAGACACATTGTGGGGTCTTCTATTCCTCAGAATGTCTGAAATTTACGCTTTTAACGGGCTGTTCAGTGGCGGCGAGGTACGAGCCGTCCACTGCAACAGCAAAGTTATTTAGGCACATATCCTTCCTCCCAATAGTCTTCATTTAAGACATACTCATCAATGTAAAAACTGTTGGGAGTTTCATTAAAGCCTGGTTGCTTAACGAGCCTTTGAATTGCTTCTTGCGCCTGCTTAGCCGTGGAATAAATTCCGATTATTTTTATATCGATATTATTCTCATCAAGCTGGTGAGCATGCTGCACTAAATGGACTTTTATCATCTTATTGATCAGCGTTTTGTCTCCAACGTCAGATGGAATAATCAGTTTCATCGCGTTTTGGGAAATGATGATGTCTCCAGACCCATCAAGGTTTTCAAGAATGTATGTCACATCAGGGGCAATCGTATTTATTGATATTACAGCAGATTCTTTACCTTTATGTTTACCAGATATTACATGCACCGTATCATTAATAACGAATTTAACTTGATCGCTTCTTTGGCCTAAATAAAAAGCCTCATCTATTTCTTTTGGTATAGTCATCTTTTGATGCATAATCAGCCGGCACTGCAACAGCAATGTTATGTGCGATGTTTAGCACCCCAGTTATTCCAATATTCCTTTGATGCACTATCCAGTTCTTCGAAACTTAATGGTTCACCATCTTCAAGTTTTAGTTCGGCTGAATCGTATTTGGTTTTTATTGAACCACATATATCCCAAATGACAAGGTAGTCAAATTCTTCATCACATGATAATGCCACTAAGGCTGGGGATATCCCTTCAAGCTCTTTTATTGTTCTATAGATTTGGCAACTGTCTTTTGACCACTGACGTTCATATTCGAACAAGGAACAATTTTTCAAGATGACATCAATATGGTTATGATTCCCCTTCAATATATTCGCAACATATTCAATCTTGACTTTGATTTGGATATCACCAGGAGTCTTCCCTTGTATTTCCACAAGTTCTCCATCGTGGAAGATATTCCATATTTGGTAATCTTTTTTCATGTAATCACTTAAAACACATAACGAGCCGTCCTTTCGCAACAGCATGTTAGAATTATTTTTTCTCAACCCATTCCATTTTATATAATTCAATCAATTCTCCCCCACATTCACAAAAGGGGCTGTCGTCTTGATTTTTTACTTGATTACATTTTTTACAAATCATTGCTTTTGGCCCCTCTAAAAAGGGCTTTTTCTTGAAACATTGCCAAGCGTACGTGCAAAGAAAAACGATTATAGATACTACCACAATAAAGAATAATCGATTTTGGAAAAATTCAGTCCAAGAAATTGGATTATAAGTTATTGCGCCAGGGCTTTCAAAATAATATCGACGAATACCGAATTTGGCGTATATACTACCGAGAATAAATGCCATAGTTGCAAAAAATAAAGGAGCTGAAGGATGTCTGTATCGTTTTTTGAGGTCGTTTTCTATAGTTTTTTTATCTTTCAATTTCCACGCTCTCTTTGAGTCGGCTTCGGTCCTTTTTTTAGCAAGTTGTTCTTTTTTTATCGATTCGCTTTTTCTGATTTTTAAAATTGCGTTATTAACAAGGGTAAATCGTTCAGGATATTTTTCTTGGTCTATACTATTCTCGATCTGCAATAGATCTTTTTTGGAAAGACCTTTTAAATAATTTTTATACTCCTCTATGTCATCAAATTTTGTCATAGCTTTTGGGATATTGCTGCGCGTTTTTAGACTGTTTGACCCGAAAATCCGATTTTAGCACCGATGGGTCAAAAAAACCGATTTTTTCAATGAAGCGCTTTCCCAAACTTCTTTTGCCTTAATCTTCAGCTTGTCGGCCAAGCTACAATTTGTGGTTATTTTAATGGATATATTGCATCCCTATAATTTACAAGAAAAAATATGTGGTCTATGGAATGCGTATAATGAGATTCCCGTTTTAGAAATACCAAGGTCAACAATAATGGTATCATTGTTCACTAAGAGCCTTTCAATAAAGATGTTTGATACTTCAGCCAGTGCTCAGAAGCACTCAAATAGATTTCCCCATATGGCCTGAGCCTCAGCTTTATAATCAATGACTGTGAAATTGATACCCAGGGCCATGAACATGGCTGTGGCCATTACCACCACGCCACGCCTGCTCATGGGCATATTTAAGGCATGGAGACGCCAGCAGTGAGTTGATTTAAGATTCGATCCAGAAAACAGTTGGAGGTATCCTACTATCTCTGCACGAAGGGCATTTACCAGGCTTTTTGAAGTTTTTCCTGTATTTGAACTCGAATCCACAATTCAGGCAGTAGTAAGCTTCCATTAGAATTCTTTTCTTTTGAGCCCGAACAGTTTTATCTATGAATTCTAAATGATGGACAACATCCTTCTCCATAATACCAACAGATTGTGAAATATCCCGTACAGTCATGGGACCACTTTCAAGGTGATTTATAATTTCCTGCCTGATGGTTTGCGTTCTTTCGTTCATTACTGTATCTACGGCTGATTCTGGGATTTATGTGTTTCAATATACTGTTTGACTTCATCAGCTGGTTGAAAAATCCCAAAATGACCTTCACATAGAATGTCTGCACTCAAATCCAACAATTTCTGCATAGACAATTGATAATCCTGTAGATTGGATAAAAAACCGTCATTAAATGGACCGTGCAGATCTTGTCCGAACAATACATTTTTCCCTTCTGACTCAACAAGAACCGATATTGATCCAGGGGTATGTCCAGGCGTATGGATACATTGAAACATACAATTTCCAAGGGTGAGAGTCGTATCTAATTCTAATCTCCTGTACAATTTAACCGGCTCATATTTCACACCATACCAGGATGCCGCAGTCCTATCATCATGACCAGGCTCTTCAATTGGAGCCGCATCCAATTCATGAGCATAGAACTTTATGTTTGGTAACGCCCGGTTTAATTCTGCACAGGCACCGATATGGTCAATATGGCAATGGGTCAAAATACAGTGCTGAATATCTTCAAACCTCAGTTCCAAAGATGAGATCTGCTTGATCATATCAAAATTCATACCCGCATCAATCAAAACCAATCCCTGGTCCGATTTTGTATCCACCATATATATTGAGCATTCGTTATCGCCTACATGGTAAATATTTTTAATAATCCGTTTCATTGTCCTACTCCGCTACTTTACAGACATACCAATTACAAACAGTATTTCCGTGGTTTTCATCCTATCTACCGTTTGAAGATCCGGCTTGCATGGTACTTCCGATCCCTTCGGCAAGAACAACTCATGGATTTCGTTAAAAGGCGTGTCCTTAACTCAAATTGTATGCCATTAAACTTCCTCACGGATGACTTTATCACCAACTGTCTTAATGAGTTGATCCAGGATTTTGGCATCCTGATCATCGGTTGGTCTCCAGGAATTTCGAAGCACCCGCTCATTGTCATCGTCAAGACTTATATCGGATATCACAACTTCTGTATATTTCAGCCTGGGGTCTCCTTGATGGTACGGCCAGACTTCAAAAACATGTAGGTTGGCTATATTCAATTTAAATCTATCACAAATTCTCGGGATAATATATTGAATACAGTTGGTTGTCGGCACACCTGTATCTTCGCCTTGATCAATTAGGATTATCCAGGTGGCCTCCGTAGTTGCTTCTTGAGCAATGATCAAATGGGGCGCATTCCCATTTTCCCGGTTTGAAAAAAGCCTATCTTTGAGAACAAAAAACATGATAGCTTCTACTCGCTGAGACGACTATAAAAATGGACTGTGCTGATGAAAAAAGCTGAAGATTGCAATACTGTTGAGGAAGTCTATGCCTGCCTGAAAGAACTGGAGGACGATCCGAGGTTGGTTCGCAATGCTCAAGAATTGGAGCAGGTAGAACGTGAAATACTTGGGTATACGAATAGACTGAGCGCCTTGCTTTTAAAAAAAGCATCCAGGGCTCATTAAATTCCTATGATCAGGTCGATCAAGAAAAAGAATTGATGTCCAGCTGGCCGGGCCGGATGAAAAGCGAAGGGCTTGAGACCGTTTCGATTCAGTGTTGTACAGGTAGTTCAGTTGATGTTCGTGTTCGATATTATCGACGATCCTGTGATCGTCGAAATCGAAAAAGGTATAAAGGCGCCTACGCCGGTTTAATCCTTCTTGGAATCCATGATCGCTGCTCACCAGCTTTGGCTTCTATGGTGAGTGCCTGGTCGGCCTTATTGAGTTCTTTTGAAGAAGTCCGTCAAGTGCTTTGTAATCATGGTATGATGTTGGATATAAAGGTTATCCGTAAACTCACCTATCGGTACGCAGAACGGGCCCGAGCCGAACAACAAGCAGGTCGAATTCCAATAAAGCAGAGAGATTCACTTGAAGGGCGACGGGTGGTTATAAGCACCGATGGTGGACGCACACGGTTAAGAGAGAAGAAAAGAGGTCCCAAAACTCCAAAAAATAGAACCCGCTTTCGTGGGGCGTGGCGAGAACCCAAACTTTTGATTATTTATGTGGTGGACGCCCAGGGAAAACAAGAACAAAGCTTCTCTCCATTTATTGATGGTAGTTTCAGCGGTCCGGATGGCGTATTCCTCTTGCTAAAGGGGTATTTGAACGCCCTTCATATCCAGGAGTCTGACAAAATACTGTTTGTTGCAGATGGCGCACATTGGATGGGCGCATTCCCATTTTCCCGGTTAGCTTAGGCATATTATCCGTAAACGTTGAAATATAGCAATTGCTCAACAATACATATAAAAACAGCTTGTTATATCATAAAATTATCCTTCCAGTCCCATTTTCCCGGTGCACAGAACCAAGGAAAATCAGGTGTCTCGGGCAATTTATGTTGAAATTTTTATCTGGTGAGCGCACAGCGGAAGGCCTTCGTTAAAAACATACAATGTCTAAGCTTGACTTAACTGCTTGATTCTTAATAATTTAATTGCTGTTATAAAAAATATCCAGTCGACCGGGAAAATGGGAATGCGCCCATGACGGGTGTCGTCATGCTCTTGAAATCTGTATAGCCGTTTTTGATGTGGATACCCCAACAATGCCTTTGCTATTGAAAGGTGCTTTCAGATCGGCTTAGGCGAGCCTGTATAGACTTATATCGCTCATTACCCAAATCAAAGTCACGGAAAAATAAGCAATTTTAAAGTGTTGAATATTAATTCAATAGTCCGGGTTTTCAAATTCAGCAATGGGTGGAATTAATTAAAAACTTGCAGAGAGCTATCAGGATTTACAACTGTAAATATTTTTGTATAATCTCTTTTAAATTTTTGTGATTATTAGCCTCACACTCCCAAATTATTTTTACATTCCAACCTAAATTTTCAAGCGCAACCTTATTTCTATCATCTCGTCTTATATTTTTTTCAAATTTTTCAGTCCAAAATTCAATATTGCTTTTCGGCGTATAGGCGAAACGGCAGTTTTTATGTCTATGCCAAAAACACCCATGAACAAAAATGACAGTATTATATTTTGGCAAGACAATATCTGGTCTGCCAGGAAGATCCTTCCGGTGAAGTCTAAAACGATATCCCATCCGATGTAGAAGAGAGCGAACAGCGATTTCCGGTTTGGTATCACGATTTTTAATCCGTGACATATTCCAGCTTCTTTTTTCCGGAGATAGCGTATCCATGATTCTATATAATCCCAGATTTCTTTAAACTTTTAAATACGATCCCGGCAATTTGAAATGCCAGCAGAGGGGGGACAGCATTGCCGACCTGAATGTATTGCTGAGTTCGACTCCCTTCAAAAAAATAGTTGTCAGGGAATGTTTGTAGCCTTGCAGCTTCTCTTACAGTAAAGCTTCTACACTGCACAGGGTCATAATGTATAAAATAATGACCATCTTTGGAAATATGACTGGTTATAGTGGTCGACGGTGTGTTATGGACTTGAACACGGAATCTGTCGTCAAATTTGCCGCTTCTCGCATTCTTATGTTTTGGTATCAGTTCATTTGGAAATTCATGAATCCTGGGAGATGCGCCATGGCATTTGCAAAAACAGGACGCATAAAGATAACGATGTAAATCTGATGCCATATGTGATTTACTTTGGTGATTACATGCCCCATCAAGCCTCCTGTCTTCATACCACCATTTATTTATCATTTTACCCGGACCTTTACCTTGAACAAATCTACCTCCAGTATCAAAATCTGATGATGTTTCAATTTTCTTCAGACTCTCCATAAGGCAGTTCTGAATTTTTCCTTTTTTACTGACATATTCAAGAAACCATTTATTGCCCCTTAGCCGAAGCACACGTTTTTTCCATTTTTCGGGCGAATCTTTATCCCTAGACAGTCCGCTTCTCAATTTTGGCAGATCACTCAGAGTTTCCTCAACAGTCGTAATGCGTCTGCTTCGTTTCAGAGTATCAGGCCTTCCGGATGAATATTTCCGCCTGATGCCAAACAGGACAACACGGTGTCTTCTTTGAGGAATACCAAATTCCTCTGATTTGATTATATAATCTTTGGGGTTTGTAAGTTCAGGGGAAATTGCATCACCATTCTCAGGCATAATTAGAGGGTAAATCTCATAATCATTTTCAAAGTCAGTGCTTCCATTTTCATTTTCTTGAAGTGTTTTAAGAGGACACTTCAAATCACTGAGGATCTTTTCAAAAATTGATTTTCCATTGACCTTGGCAGAAAGCATCCCTGTAACATTTTCCATAATGAATGCAGTAGGCAGATGTCTGGCAATGATTCTTAAATATTCCTTGTATAAATAATTCTTCGGATCTTTTTCGGGTATGTAATCCTTTATTCCTTTATTTCGAGACCGGCCAATGGTGGAGTATGCCTGACATGGAGGACCGCCGATCAGAACCCATCTGTCGCCATATTCACTTTTAATAGATTTTATTCTTTTATCAATTTTTTGATTTAATGACTCAGATGAACCCAGTTCTGCACACCAGGCTTCATCACCGGCTTTTTTGAACTCATCTGGAAACATACTGAAAAGTGTTTCCTGGCTGTCTATCTCACCTTTAAGGTAGCTGTAATATTCAGATGGTATTTTACCTTTTGGAAATTTTCGGAAAAAGCTTCTCAAGAGAAGAGTCTTATGTGCATCTGCCTGTTTTTCGATAGAAAGCATAATTTTAAAAACGGGATTCCCGTTATCATAGCTCAGCGAAGAAAAGCCTTCGCCAAGACCACCAGGGCCTGCAAACAGATCTACAACAGCAACGCTTTTCATAGCTGCACAGGGAAACCCAGTTTTTCAGCTTCATCAATAATTTTTTTACCCTGAAAAGCCTGCTTTCGAGAGGGGATTTTGCCTCGGGCAATAAGCTTGCCAATGCTGTAAGAAATACTTCTCTGCCATGTCTGTAAATTATCAGTTTCTTTTGCCCACTGTGCAATTTCAAACCATTTTTCAGAAGGGACTTTCATTATCTCATAGATCAACTTCTCATCATCTTCATCCGGACCATCAATTCCTTTTTCCGGGCTACTGGTTTTGAATCCCCTGGCAGTGATCTGGTCCAAAGATATTTCAGAAAGTTTGACTGGCATATCAAGATCTTTGAGGTTTTCCCAGCATTCTTTTTTCTTGCACCACTCAGTGATATTTCGCCCTCCTGGTGGATTGGTAATGTGTTCATGCACAGTAGCAGACAGCTTCTTGATCGCTTCTGTAAGATCTTCGCTCAGGCATTGATTCTTCCAGATTTTATCCAGATCTATCCGCTGATATGAAATGAAGGAGAGCCAGGATAATGAGTATGCAACTATCTGCGCCCTGTAGCCCCCATATTTCTGGCGGGAAACAATTTTTTCCGTTTCTTTGAACAATATCGCTTTTGCAACTAATCTTTGAAAATAATCTTGACTAGCTTTAAAGCCTTTCCTCTCACTGAGGCGCGCAGTGAAATCCCTGAAATTTTTTTGAGCCCCCAGACTTACAATCCAGGGCAGCTGAAGCCATGTGTTTTCATATTTTGCCAGATCCGTTTTGGCAAAGCGTTTCTGGCTCGGATTTTCTCTGCTAAAATTTCGTCTTTGAGCCGGTGTGAGCTTGGATTTTTCATCATTGTACTGCCCTCTGGAGCGTTCATAAAACCAGTGCGTAAGCTGATTAGAACCACTCTGGGCGGGAGCCCATACTGTACGGGATAACTCTTCAACTTCGACATGAAAAGGATCATTCGAGTAAAAATCAGCTTCATTTACCTTATTCTGACTGTTTGAATATCTTGATACCAATGGAACAACTTCATCAAGTCTGACCTGATCATTAATAATGCACAGCTTTGCCTGAATAAACGCTGAAGACAGATCCGCTTTGTCTTTTCTCCGGGTATGGTACAATGACGCAGTTGTCTGTCCACCGTTTACAATCTGAAAATCTTTCAGGTATGTAATCCCCTTTCCCCCGGACTCAAGATCCTCTATGGCGATGCTTTCTGCAGTCCCTGTGATCCCGTTATTGTAGGCGAGAAACATACCTGGTTCAGTATTAAGGGTGGCTCTGATTCCCTTATTTACTTTTCCCCTGGCCTGGAGAAAAGCACGTACATTCCTTTCAAGCAAACGAGCATTATATTTTTCATAAAGATCCGCCAGTATCTCTCCCGGGAATACTGCCAGAATAGTCTTGTAATCATTATTGGCGTCATTTATTTCAAGGCAGGGAACAGCAGTTCCGAATTCCTTCTTGAAATCTATTTCAATGGTTTCCCTTTTGTTCCCGGAGTTGATTACCTGGCTCAACCTCTGGATATCCCAGATGTGAAAAGATATTTTCAGTTTTCCCTTTTCGATCTCCTTGAAAGAGACCGGTTTTGAGCGACAGTCTGTAAACAGAAAGATTCTGACTTCCTGGAGTTTATTTCGTCTTTCATGTAGCAGCAGGGCAAGATCCATTACAGGCGAGGCTTCCGGAACAAGATTGAAGTACCCCTCTGTCATGCATTTGTTCAGAAAATTTAAAGTTTTGTCCAGTTCATTCTGAATCTGATTTCTGCTGATTGACGCGGAAGGAACAGCCCGGCTGCAGAAAACAGTGAAAAGGTCAATGGAGTCAACCTCATTCCCATAACTGTAACCGTTAACTTTAACTTCTCTTCTTTTAAATTCACACAACTCCCCATCATCCAGTTCTCCGGCCTCTGTCAGATGTTCTATCATCAATTCTGCAAACTGATCTTCCCACGAGGTTTCATCACCTGAATGAGCCAGAATATCTTCAATTTCCCGGTTAATGGTCGAAAGGAGTTCTTCAGTGCTGTTTTTACTGTCCATTTTAAACTTTATTCTTTGTCAAATAATAAATTCATGAATCCAATTGATCTGTTCTCAACCGTCCCTGTAACCACACCTCTGTCAAGGAATCTGTTGAACTCTTCACATGAAGTTTCCGGTACCAGAGCGCAGTTGTGACAGGCAGCAAGATTGCAGGAATAAGGTCCCTGACCGCCCATGTCACCAAGTTCCATACATACCGGATCAGCAGAACACCATTGGGACCTGCGGACAGCATCCTTCAACATCGGCTCAAAGAGTCCGGGTTTGCCCATCCGGACAAGCCCTCCCATGGTTCCCTCCGAATCTCCCGCCGCTGTATAAATAAGGAGGGCTGCCATCGGTGCTGCCTCATCGGATGAAAAGTAGAGTCTCTCCCTCAATGAGGCGGAACTGTATCCGCATTCAAATGTCAGTTGATTCATTAAAAGGTGAGAGAATGTATGTATCAGGATAAAAACCGGATGCAGTTCATTGTGAATTTCAAATCCCTGCCTCTCTCTTGATGCTGCTTCAAAGTTTCGTCGAAGATTTGAAACGCGACCTTCAATTTTTTCTTTTTCAGGGCCAGTTAGCCATCTGGTCAGGGCCGTGCGGTCAAATTCCAGAAAAAGCCCTTCTCCATTGATGATTGAAGCCGGGAGCCATGAATCTGACTGTTCCGGCTGGTTCAGCCACAGATGCTGTCGCAGTTCAGAAATGTTCTGCTCACTTGGAGGATTCAAGCGTGTGAATCCGGTGAACACTCGGGTTTCTCGGAGTTTTTTTATCAACATGATTTTAGAAAAAATTTTCGATACCGAACCAGCGTATTTTCCAATATCCACTTCTTCTGAATTCAGATACGGTATGTCCCACTCTTCAGACAGTATCCGGTATTCTTCTCTCCTGAATGCTTCCCGGTTATAGGTGTCTCCTGATTGTGAACCTTCGCTGCTTTCAGTTTCGGTCCCTGCTTTCAGGTGCTTTTTGAGAACTGACAGAACCTGTCCGGTATCATATTCTTTAAGATATTTGCCATACTGATTTTGAATTTTTTCCAGAATTGTTTCAACGGCAGTATCCATTGATTTCAGAATATCTATTACCGAAGATATATCCGGTTTTTCAAAAATCCGGATTATTTCTTCGGTTTCAGAATCTGTTTTTTTATCCTCCCTGGGTAAAAATATTGAACTGAAAATCTGCGAAAAATAAATGTTGGATGCGTTTCGAAGGATGCCTCTGACAGGCCTTCCACAACCTGTTCCCGATTCGTCATGAAGCCACAGCCTCTGCCCGGTACAAGCCAGAGGCTCCCCTTTTATCTGAAGCTCACCGGATGTAATACCTCCCAGCCGTTTCTTTTTTTTACACTTGGTACAGATCACTTCGATACTGTCCAAGGTTCCTCCACCATACTCCTTCAGTATCAGGTTGTCCTCACCGCATTCCGGAGACAGATCCTGATGCGCCCATTCATTCCAAGGGAACTCCTGGATGTGTCCCTGATCACAGACTACAGCAAATCTGACCTGTACCAGTGGTATTTTGATAGATTTCTGCGCCTGGCAGACAGGGCAGATATTTTTGTCTTTCAATCCCTGATAAGTCAATGCAGTCTTTTTCATATAGCCGCAGTTGCTGCAGTAATGCCAGGTTGGAAATCTGAGAAACGGAATGGTCAGTCCGATATTAGGGACATCAACACCAGATATTGAATTTCTATAGTCCGGTGGTTTTCTCAGATGATCAACGCCGAGGCTTCTGTTTATTCTCCATTCATCTGTTATTTTGAATTCATCACAATCAGTTTCATTTTCAATTCTGCTGAACCAGTGATCAAGCCCGCAGCAGATGAGAGAAACACCAAATCTGTCCGTATGAATTGCCCCCGGTCCAAAGGGCGCAATCACCTGAGATTGTCTTAACGGTCCGCGTCCGGCCATTATTCTTCCTCTCCTTCCTCATCTTCATCACTTACATACATGGTGGTGATATCCATCTGGCATTCGGCATCTACATTTCTCATGGAGGTAGGTGTGGCCCAGGATGTTTTTTTCATGTCCTCTGTCACCCAGGTTTCATATCGTCGCAGGAGGCAGTCTGACTGTTCCTGCCGTTTATCCCACCATTGCCTTTCCCATCTGTTGAACTGCCTGAGCCTTTTATCAAATTTTTTCATTACCGAGTCATATTCATTCTCATCAATGAATTTAACTCGATTCTCAATTATTCTTTTAAGCTGTTCAATCAGGGAAGGATCGACATCTAAAGGGCTGTCTGCAGCAGAACTGTTACCCATCAGTCTCAGGTAAACGGCAAAAAGTGCATGCAGAGCTCTATCGATAACAGGGGGGGCAAAAGGTGTCACACTGGATGGTTCAACCTGTGCGTACATCTGGCTGTGTGCACTCTGAAATTTTTCAAAATGCGACCTGTCTCTTGGTTTACTGCTGCTGAACAGTGTTGTGACCAGCCCCGGTCGTTCCCACCATTTCCTGCCAACCCGCCCGGAAACCTGAATATACTGTGCTATTGTTTTGGGTTGGCCGACTATTGACATCAGAGCCAGACGATCGACATCAATGCCGACTTCAATAATGCTTGAGGCCAGACAGACATCAATAGAACGTGCATTTTTACCGGAATACTCTTTTGCAAGTTCTTCCAGCGCTTTAGGAACTTCCTCATTTGTCATCCTGCTGGTAAGCTCAAGGACTCTGTTGAGGAATCGTCTTTCTTTGAATCCGCGTCTGACTGCAATTCCTTTCAATGCACCCGGAATATCGGTCTGAAATAATGACAGGGCACCACCGAGTTCTCTGATACTGTTAAAAAAAATAAGAAGTGTCCACCATGGGTCTCTTTTTCCAATACTGTCAAAAAGAATACTGCCCATCAGCAGAGCTGAATACACTCGCACCTGCAGGGTCTGCATTGAAGGCAGGCCCGGAGCATAAATCCCCATATATCTTCGCCCTGGAAGCAGTTTTCCATCATCGTCAACTGCATATCTGGCAAAAAACGAATCGCCGGCATCCAGTCCTGACGGAGGAAAAAGATTTGTCTTTTCCCGTGCAAACAAAGCCCGGACCTGTTCCTTATACCTCCGGATAGTTGCCGTTGAACAGACAATTTTCGGTTTTAACGTTTTACCATTTTCCCGGTCGGTACAAAGATCTTCTATAATCGTTTCATACAATCCGACCATAGTTCCAAGCGGGCCTGATATCAGATGAAGTTCATCCTGTATAATCAAGCCGGGTGGTTTTCCTGTTCTTTCTCCGTTTGAATCAATCCCGAAAATAGAACTTGACGCAGGCACCCATGAAAGCATCGCAAATTTATCAACTGTTCCAATTATCAAAGATGGTCTTATTTCATAAATTTCTTCATCAATGACATGAATCGGAAGCTTTTTATGAAAAAGACACTGTTTGTCCGGACATTTGAATACAACGGTCCCACCTTTTGCTTTATACCCGGGAACATAAGGTTTATTTTTAATAATTTTTTGTCCCATCTCAGCGCCACACCAGGGGCACTGCCTTATGACGAAGGGATTCTCAGCGTTTCTATTGGTCTGCAGCCTTTTAAGGGCTGTTTTAGCAACATCTTTCTTATTGGGAGTGTTTGCACTTCCTACCCATATGCCTATGGAGAAAGGGCGATCTCCCATTTTCCCCTCTTCCTGACGTATTTTTTCCATGGCGCAGATCAGTCTGCTGGCTCTCTGGAACTGCTGTGTTGTCAGAAGACGCAGAGTATAGCGCATAAGAACATGAACACCGTCATCTTCTGGATCTTTGAGCCTTCTGTAAAACATCGCAAAAGCAGCAAGCCCCAGATAGGCCTCTGTTTTGCCTCCGCCCGTAGGAAACCATATTAATTCTACCTCATCCCTTTCATCACAGTCCGTGACTGATGAACGAAGGGACATCAGAATAAAAGCTATTTGAAAGGCCCTCCAGAACCCCATATGCTTCGGAAGTTTTTTCAGGCTGATATCCTCATAAGGCGGATTGAAAAGATTTCGTTTATTCTTAACGTCATATTCAAAATCGCGTTTCCTGTTTCCCGCGACCTGCTGCAGAAGGATTGCTCTGTTTGCAAGAATAAAAGCTCTTTCAGCTGACCTGTCATTCATCAGGAATGCAAGGCCGGCTTCCATTCGATCTGCACAGATTTCCGCTCTGTCCATGTGCATCTGTGCAGTTTTCTGCAAACCGGCATTGATTGACGGAATATCTTTAACTTTTGCGGTTATCCAGGAACGGTATTCAGCAATGAACATTTTGAGCAGATCATATCTTCCCTTCTCGTAATCAGCGAGAACTGCCATTGATAATTTCAAAGGCTTACCATCAGAAGTCTCCGCATCCGGAGTGATACTGGGGATTTCATATTCGGGCAGAGGGTCTGCCTTTATATATTCTGGATATGCATCTGAAGAATCATCCCAGCAGGCAGCGCAACCATGTCCGACTGCAAAAGTCTGTTTACTGCTGTACAGAAGTCTGAACGAAGCTCTTTCACTGTCATTGTTCAGATCTGAAACCATTTCACCTTCAGGATAAGGCAGGATTCTGCCACCCTGTATATGCACGTTGAAACTGGACTGAAACAGGGTTAATTCGCTCTGCATTGATGCGGTAGAGGCTGTTCGAGAAGTCCTGTTTACAAGACAGACTGTAACCAGCCTTCTATGGTTACGCTTTTCATCATCTGAATAACAGTCTGGGCGTGAGAAACATTCAACTGACAGTTTCAATCCATTATCATATGATTTTTCAATATTTTTTACCGCACCGCATTTCCTGACTTCGCTGCTGTTGAATGATATCCCTGGCAGCGATACCGCTTCCCTGAAAAACCAGGTTCTGGTTATCCCGCCAATTTCAACCTGCCGGGGCTGGTACCTTCCTGCGTTGACATCAACTATAATTTCTGAGCCTTCGGGCAGTTCTGCAAGAAAGCTTATTCCCATGCTGGAAGGTTGAAGCGTATTCGTTAATGACAAATCAAAGTCATCTGCGTCACTTACAACATTTTCGGGTTTGCCTATGGGTTTCATATCAAAAGAATCCGAAAGCTCACCCTGCTCTGGCATCTCCTGGTCCTCACTGACATCCGAACTCTGAATTTCAGGATGTGCGACCTGAGGTGGATACAGCACTCCGATACCGTAACGGTTGACCGGAGTTTCTCTTTTTATGATTTCATCATGAGAATTTTTTTGAATCCAGGGTTTCATCGCATCTTCCCATTTCTCAAAAGAAATGGGGCCTGAACATTCGAGATCTTCCCCTTCAGTACACGGTCCCATGATTTCAGATTTCAGGAATGCTGTCAGCCGTTCCCTGTTTAAGATATGTTCAGACTCAGATTTCAGACTCATTGTCATACTCCAAGTATATTTTTCAGATCAGCCTGGGCCTTTTTGTTTATCAGTATTACCAGCCTCGACAACGCCCTTGTGATTGAAATATATAACAGATTTATGGATTCTGTTTTTCTTATTTCTTCCATGTCCGTAACAATTACTACAGGAGCCTCCAGCCCCTTGAAAGCATGAATAGTGCAGTAACTGATCCGGGAGTTATCCGTCACTCCTGAATATGGAACCAGACGTTGATTCCATGGTGAATCAAGTTTCCCGGCGCAGCACCGTTTTGAAAAAGGAGAAAGTATAACAATCTCATTATTCTTATATCTCTGCCCGTACCTTATTGTTTCAAGCAGGTCAGAAAGTGTTTTCTCCTGCTGTTCGCTGCTGTCATAGAACTTCAGCTCCGGCCTGACATGATCATCCGGACGCAGAACAGATCTGTAATCTGGATCAAGCCCGCCGAGAAGATGTGCATACGCCGCTATCCTCGGAGTGTTCCGGCAGTTTATTCCCAGTGAATATACAGGAGTATTCGGACTGTGTTTTCTGATGAAGCCATCCAGATCCATTGTTGATGCCGAATAAATCTGCTGATTATTGAAATCACCGAAATACCTCCATATACCTTTTTTCATGCCATTTTTTAAGAGTAAATCAAGAAAATCAATATAATTGTCTCTCAGCATATCCTGGGCTTCATCCAGCACCAGGCAGTCATATTCCTGATCTCCTGCTTCACCGGTATCAATGATGTTATCAACTGCTGCAGCAGGCAGCACATCTGTCCAGAATGCAGAAGATGTATTTCCAGGAATATTCAGGCCTGAAATTTTTAACATGAGCGCATGCAGTGTTGATACCGTGATCAATTTCAAATCCTCTGCATCAAACTGTTCCTTTATCCATATGGATATATTTTTGTTGAAACAGAGGAATAAGACCCTTTTGTTTTCCATCATGGCCCGTCGGGCAGTTTCGATCGCCAGAAGGGTTTTTCCCGTACCGGCAGGGCCGTTGAATATGACTCGGTGGTTGGTCTGCATGGCATCAAGGGCTGTATACTGCTCCGAGGTATACTTCTTCAGATTGTCAGACAGTTTTTTTCTTCTGCTGGATGGAGACTGATAGAACTCAAATTCCGGTCGAAGAACTTTCAGAATTTCCCGACAGAGGTCCGGACCCGGTATTTCTGATGAATTTTCAAACCAGTTCAGCCCTGCCTTTCCCATCAGGAGTTTTGCTGCCTGGTCCAGTACATTTGAAAAAAGTTGTGACGAAGGCCTTGAATTGAAGCTGTCACTGTCAATAACCTGCCATTCATTCCATTCAAGTGAAGTTTCTTTAAAAGGTATGAAAGGAAAAACAACGGCAGACCAGAACAATATTTTTCCGAAATCCGGGTTCCTGCTGCAAAGGTATTCCCTTATGCTGTGCATATTGGCCGATGCCTGTTTAAATGGTCCTCTTTTGTCTCCGGTGATTTTTTTCCCGTAATACCACATGCCTTTTTCAACCTTGAGAGACCTGCATCCTTTAACTTCAAGACACAGTATGCCTTTCCCGGGAATAATCATCACAAAGTCACACTCACCGGTTACCTGAGAGGTATGCTTCGAAACATCAAGTGAATGCAGAACAATCCAGTGCCTGGTTTTTGGATCATTTTGTATATTTTGTGCGACTTCACGCTCTCCATCGTATTTATAATCTGATATGACAGGCGGGATAATTTCAGCCATTGTCCTTCTCTCAATTATATTTCAGTTTATCAACGTCAGTGGCACCAATTATAAAATAATCAGGGGAAACCGTTTCGATATTTATAACAGACAGTTTTCCGGAAATACCTGGCAGATCAACATCAATCCTTCCATATCTGTAAAAATCATTCATGACGGTTGCTGTTATCTTTGATCTCAAAAGCTTACTGATCTCTTTTCCTGCTTTAATATGCATGGTAAAAATCTGTTTAGCATTATTCCAGTATGCATCTGTTTTCCGGGCAATTCCTGAAAATTCCATTATCGCTTTGAACTCGTTGAAGTCATTAGGCTTAATTGTGTCATTTCTTATCCAGTTCCGGATGTTTGTGTCATTTGCTATCTGTGAACCGGAACGAATCAATTCTTCTGAAACAGCCGACAGATCTTCACAGGAAAATACTTTTTTCCTGAAACAGATTTTCCAGTCATCCTGCATTTGACGCATCGAAGCGGCTCTGGCACCCAGAAGCATATCTGCTACAGCGGAGATGGAATCATCACTTCCTTCTGTTCTGACAATCAAAGGCATTCCCGGCCTCAGCGTTTTGTTTGGAACTTTTTCAACCTTTGTTTCGGGATCAAATCGGACGACTTGAGAATAACTTTCCATATCCTTATAAAGAAAAGATCCGTCATCCAGAAAAACTGCCTTACATTCATATTCTGTTATATCCGAATGACATCCGGTTCGATATTTTGAGCCGCCTGGAAGGAATGCAACGGGTGAAAAATTCAAATCTTCAATTGTTGTTTCCGTATTATGCGAAGCAGGTTTTATATCTTCAAAGATTAATTTTTCTGTCACTGCTTCTGTCTTCACTGTGACAGGGAGCCTGTTCGGTTCCACGTTGAATACTGGTTCAGGGTTGAATTCCTCCTTGATCCAGGAAAAAGACAGGAAGTAAAGCTGTCTGGCCCTTGGTGAGCGCCATACGTACTCATAGTCTGTATATTGATTTTCTGAAAACAGGTGGATAGAACCGCAGAAAAATATCTGATCATAGAATACACTTTCCTTCAACTGCCTTGGGTTAATAACCTCGTATTTTATATCCTGAAACAGATTTTTCTTTTCAATGAACTGTTCCACCCCATAAAGATTTCTTGTATGAGGAATACATATGGCCATGGAAGTTTCATGTGTTTTATTCAAAAACTGCGTTTTAAGCCATTCCATGAACGGATGATCTTCATCAGGGAGGTCATGAATCAGCTCGTTTATCAGGTTAAGCTGATGAACTGATTCGGGAAACTCAAGGTGAGATTCACGGCCAGTCTTTAATGAAGACAGAAGCTTATCCGTTAACAACAGCTCTGATAAGAAAGGCAAGGGCGTTGTTGCAAGTTCATACCGGTATCTTTTAAGAGATGAAATCAACTCCGGCCAGAAATAAAGACTTTTTTCTTCCCCAAGCCCGGCAATTAATTTTGAAATGGATGATGATAATATTGAAAGTTTATGATTTTCAAAACTGATGAGGTTCAACTCTGCGCGATTTTTATATAAATCGGTTATGTACTCTATATCCGTGATGCCCATTTATTCCTCAAACATGATCGTTTCAACGCTTTCAGGCAGTTTTTCAAAAAGCAGCATATCCTCTTCATTTTCCCTGTCTGAATACAGCATATCCAGCATTATTCTTGATGCATCTAAAAATCTGGGTTCACTGCGATCAAAAATTACGACTTTCATATCGGCATGCAGATCATCATAATGATTCAGAAATGGCAGAGATCCATCAAAAACAATGAGGGCCGGACAGTCTTCATACTCTCCTGCGGTTTCATGACTTAAAAAAGTTCCTCTTGCAAGGTCCAGTTCTGATAAAAGGAAAGAGTCTATCCTCAAAATATCAAGCAGAGAGCCGGAGGTTTCTTTCTCCTTCCTTTTTTCCCAGATTTTCATAAAGATCGGAAGAACATCATTTTCATTTTTCAAAACCGTCTTATTCCCAACCAAAGCAAATCGAGACTTATTTGATATCAGATAGTTTAAAATATCCTCTTCATTCTGACCATAATATCCCTGAAGGAATTCAAATCCCCGCATGGAATAACCAAGCTGACGAATACCAACCTCTCGTTCTGGATCGACAGCTTTTCTTACTCTGAAGATACCGTCTCTGGTAACCGACCTGATATGACCTTTGTTATCGGTCCCGGGAACATTGACAGAAAACATTTTCTGATTATTAACTGTTTCAATCCCTATAGCAAAGCACCGCTTCCATCTCTGGTTGTCCCATATGAGAAGCGGTGTGTTTTTTTCCACCTGTATCAATTTGTCAAAGTATTCACTCGCATTCTTTTCTGTTTTAAAGCTCTGTATAGCATTCCATGTTTCAAATCCGAGAAGAAAAAACAGCGCAGCATAAGCTCGGGTTGGCAGCGACAGCCCAAGAACAATATTTTTCTTTTCCTTGTGGATGGCTGCCATTTTTTCCCCTGCATGAAACAGCCATTTCGCCCAGTCCGGCACTGGCCTGTATTCCCTGGAAAGGTTTTTAATAAAGAAATTTTCAGGAAAAGAGCAACTATCTGGTACGTTAAATGAAACAGGTTCAGTGCTTTCATGCGGTTGCTGCAATTGACCGGGAATACCGCTGTTGATTTTTTCTATTTTTTTCAACAGAATGTTCAATGGTAGAAGGATAGTGCTGCCGGGATAAGTTTCTCCCAGTTGATTTTTAACAACTCCGGTAAACAGAGTCTTCAACGAGAGTTCATCTTGAGACGTGCATCTGTTAATATTCTTTTTCGAAATATCAAATTGCCTTTCTATTTTTTCAACAAATGCAGGATCAATTTTCAAAAACTTATTTTTAGAAAGTTCTTTCCCAAAATTCAATACTGAAAATTCATATTCTATCAACTCTATGTCACCAGGAGATATCTGTTTAACGATTTCCCTTTCTTCTTCAGCTTCTATGAAAGGGAAATCTGCCAGTTTCAAACTCCAGTTCTCTTCTATTTCGTCTCCCGTTTTTTTCAGGACGCTGGTTTTATCTTTAATCTGCTTTTGACAAATTAATAACAGGTAGAGCATTTCCAGAATGTTTTTTTTCAGTATGCGAACTGGTTTGGTGGTATCAGTCCAGTTATCATTTAAAAATTTGAATGTGTACAGAAATAATATAATAATCTCTTGAGAATAAGCAGACCTGTTCTCAATCATAGAAAATGAACATTTTTCAATAAAACGATGTAGTCCCTGAGACAGACAGTTTTCAAAATCAGACATACTTTTCCCTTCCCAAAAGATCTCTTTAACATGAAGGGCTTATCAACTCCAGCAAAAATTAGCACTCCCTAAAAAAGCCATGTTGTCAAGTCGAATATAATGTTTTCTCGCTATGTTTTTCAACTGAACAGATACCATAAAAATTATGTTTATCCAGAACCCCTTTTCCAGTTGTCAGCTGGCCAATAAAATCCGCCAGGCCCTTGCCACCGCTAATTCGCCTTAAGGGGTTTCCAGGAAATTTCGCACTCCCCGGTAGACCCGGAAACATAAATAACACCGTCTGAAACCGTAACGGAAAGGTCCATTGTCCTGTTGGCCAATCCAGCCAGTTCCTGTATGCCTTTCCATTGGAGCTGAAAGACCTTCGCACTTAACCCCTGGAATTTTTCCCCTTCCTTTTCCCACCAGCTGTCTGACTTGAGGTTAAAGGAATATACCCGCACCGCAGAAGAGAGCCGTCCGGCCTTTTTGATCCGGTCAAAGGAAGGTTCTCCCACCTCAACCCAGAGGGCAATCCTGCCATCCAGGGTTTTCTCCCAGATATCAGGCTCCTCCACAGTGGAAAGCCCCCGGGTCATGGTCAGGGCTTCGGTGGCATTCATGCAGAATGCGATCACTCTTGCCATCATGCGTTCAACAGATTCAGAAGGGTGCTGGGCAAGGGTAAGATTCAGGGTATCGTAAACATTTCGGTCCACATCGGCCAAGGTGATATTTGCTTTAAAAATGGTGGGTTTAAGGGCCACTTGATTATCCTATAGGTTAAAATTCTGTCAATAAAATGTCAATTCTGTTCAGGGCTCCCTTAACCGAATCCATATTCCCCTGTCAAGCAGTGCTTTGTCTCAAGTCTCACCTGGCCCCGGTTAAAATGCCCCGAGCAAAAAGTATCCAAGGTTTATAAAATGGCCGGAACAATATATGGTGACATTTTTTCTCTCACTTTTAGGTCTAACAGCCAGCATGAAACGCGGTGACTTTTGCCGACGTTTCCAATGCCGTTGTCAAATGATTTCTCAAAGCTTTTCTTGATGCTTTGTCTACCAATGTAAAAAATCGGTCCGTATCATCTTTCAATATAGATGGCTTATGGCCGTCAACTTTTTTAAATTCACAATCCAATTGATCTGATAAAAAGAAAAATTCTTGATACAGCGCACTATTGTTAATGGGCCTGTTTTTTTTAGACAAATAACTATTGTTCTCAAATCGCCCACGCCTTGCTTGAAGTCCGATAATGTTCTGGGAATCGGTATACACAATAATTCTGGTGGCCGGCTCTTGAATTGAAGTCAATGCCCAAATCAGGGTCTGAATTTCCAGTTTAGCGGAACTGGTCTGCTCAAATTTTTTTAGCTTAACATTTACCTTAAAGGAGTCTGAATACGGTACCTCAAAAAAATCAGCAAGGTATGCCCCATATCCGACCTTTGACTTTGGATTCACACTACCATCTATGAATAGCCGTAAGATTGTCATTCAAATATTGGATATCCACTTATTTAAATGATTGGCAAAATTACTCAAATTCTTCTGATTGATCGCAGCCGGCCCACCGGTATCAATTCCACTGTCCCTTAAGCTCTCCTTAAACGCCCTCATTCTAATCTGTTCCTGAATTGATTCTTTAGAATAAAGACGCCCCCTGGGATTAAGGGCATGACCCTCTTTTTCTAAAACCTGAGCTGCCAAACGTATATCAGAAGTAATCACCAGATCACCTTTATCAAGCAACTCAAGAATCCTGTTGTCCGCCTCATCAAACCCTCTGGGGACTTGGAAAAATGTAATATAGTTCCGCTGGGGTATTTTTATGGGATGATTGGCAACCATGGCTAACTCCACACGGGTCCTATCGACTGCTCTGAACAAAATATTTTTAACCACCCCTGGGCATGCATCTGCATCCACCCATATTTTCATGTAGTGCCCTTTGTCTTTATAGTTAACCCAAACTATAATAAAGCCTTTTCGCTTGATCTTTATGGTTATCGCAAGTTGCCCCAGGGGTCTTCGGACGCACCCTCTCCAGGCCTTAACCCAAGTTTTCGATTATAAATTTTAACTTACTGTAATCACGGAAATTATTGTTTTTCATCCATTGATTATGGCACTACTTTTGTTTAAAAATATTTTTAATCACCGGTCCTGGATATAGACTTATCTCCAAAGCTTTATAAATTTCTTGTTGTCTGGGTTCTGGCCGTGTGCTTTTTCTGATATGAACGGTTTGACCATCCTTGCATTGCATTGAAACTGTCACCCGGTTTTGGCCTTCGAGCTGATTTCTCAATTGAGACCAACTACTGTTAATCTGTGATTGTTTCAGTCGATATCGAACGCTATGAACCAAATGGTACGCCAGAACACTTATAAAAAGATGCCCGGTGACACGTTCGGTCACCTGATGGAATACCGGCCGAATGCCCAATTCCGATTTCAATGAACGAAATACGGCTTCCAGGTCAGTCAACATTGTGTACGTCTGCCACAGCGTTTTCTCGTCCAAATCTTTATGGGATGTTCTCAAACAATATACGCCCGGCAGATCATTGCGGTTATCCTGGTCGGTTTGGCGTTGCCAGGTTAGTTTAGTCGCGTTGTCGGTTTGCTCATCTTTGACGACATTGATTTGGTATTGACCGGAGACCCTTGAATACCGTTGCTTAAGGCGTCCAATTTTTTCCAACACCTTATGGTATTTTTTCATGCGTCGTGGGATATGAAGACCTGAGGCCAAATACGTGAGTGCCTCCTCAAAGCCTGATGTAAAACGGTCCTGGATGGCCCGCTCTTTTGCTTCACGCTTTTCAGAGTGGCAGAACAACTGCACCTCATTGCTTTCAGGGTCAATCACCTTTTGCACCTTTACGGTACCGTTTTTATCCTGTTTGACCACTACCGACTCTTCCTCGGCAAATTCCCTGTGCCGTCGTCGGCTGACAACGATATATGGATATTCCTTTTCATTAATCCACTTGATATTCTCTTCGGATGCAATCCCTGCATCCATAACAATTGTGGCTTTGGAAGCATCAAACATGTCATGTGATTTTCGTCCGGCGTCCATAGTACTGATTATGTTAGCCAGGGTACCGGCTTCACTGATATTGCCCTCAAATACTTTGCTGCATTTTGGGAAACCACTGCTGTCCAACACCAGGGCTAAGGTTACCAGCGGGCAATCTGATCGCTTTTCTTTCGAATGACCACGCTTTCCAAGCTTGTTACGCTTACTTTGACCTTCGAAATAGGTATTGGTCAAATCATACAACGTGATGGTCTCCTGGAACCCAAACAGCTTCTTCTCCTGTAAATATAGATGCCTCTCTATTGCATCCTTATTTTTTAGAAGTTGATCAGATGCTGAATACATTTTGTATAAATTCATCTTGCCGAAATCATACTCTATTAACTCGCCCAACCCTGAAATATCCTGAAGCCAATGAAGCGTTGCCCGTTCACTGGCCGGTCGGCACATACGGCCAATAATGCTACCGGTAGCCGCAGCTAACTGTGGGCCATTGAACCCAAACTTTTTTAGATGCTCTCCCAAGCCCAGGGCGTTAAACGCTTCTAATGCCACATGCTCACAGCTGATGCTACGAGGCCGGATTACTTCCATGCTGTCAATATCCACCTGGCAATAATCAGGCTCTGTCGGCTCAGAAGTTTTCTTCTTAGCCTGTATAAGTTGAGCAGCATAGTTTTGCGCCAGTTCCTCAACTTCTTGAGGCGCCTCAAATAGTGGCTCTTGACCGCTTATTATTTCTTGAATCCGTGAGGCCAGTTCCGACCACTGTTCTCTTGGCAATGAGAAGGCCGAACCCAGATTAAGCAGGGTATGCTGGCGTACCCCTTTGACGGTACGTTCAGACTCAACCAGCCTGTAGGTATAATATTGTGTGCCGTCTTTCCGGCTTTTGATAGTCGTCCTTCGTATATACATGGAACTGATTATGCGCACATTTACAATGGGAAAGCAACTATTATTTAATTTTATGGCACTACATTCATGGTGATTAAAAACTCTTCGGGTAACATGCTGTATTTATAGAAACCAATTTTTCGTAGGGCCATAAAAACTAAAGATTAATAGGCGTTTTGTCATTTTTTTTCGAAAAGATGGGTTAACTCAAGCTGAAGTCCTTTTAAAAAATTACGTAACATCTGGTTTTTGCATTCCCTGTAATGCTTGTGCCCGGGTTTCCCCAGGTCTTTCTTAAGGTGTGGCTGGCATAATTCCCCTTCAGATTGATGTCCTTACACCATTTTTTAACCAAAGTGCTTAGACTGGAAACCGTCAATGCATTTTTGTTCTTACGGTTACTTAGAAAAAGAAAATCATCATTTTCATATTTAATGGATTTAAGCAGGTTTTGAATTGCCTCAATGCAAGCCCGGTTTAAATTGATCCGCCTTTGTTTCTTTGTTTTTTTCTCCTTCAGGGTGATTTCTTCCCCGGGTTGAAGGTGTCGCACTTGTTCCACTTTGATTTTCAGCAGATCTGAAGCCCGTAGATTGGTGTTAATCCCCAAAATAAACAAACAGAGGTTCCGAGGAGAATCCTGTAAAATTTTTTTTATCAGTTTGATGTCTTTTTTTCTCCGGATAGGTTCAACAGATATATGGCTTCCTTTCTTAGGATGATTCAAATTTTTCATGTTTTCAATATTCCCAACTTTTTATAAAAATATGAATAAAAGTTAGGATATCTTTTTTGGTAAAGCAAGTCGAATTTTCAAAAAAATTCCCAAACGCCTTTATCGATGAGCCTTGGGGCTGATTTTTACAATCCCAACTTTCTTATGAAAGTTGGGAATTGATCAGAAAAAAAAAACCTTCTTATATTCAAAAAGTCTGAAAAACAAATAAGCTCAAAGTGTTGAATTTTAATAATAGTCCTGACTTTTGGATTTGGTTTTGGGGAATTTCGTTTTTGATATAGTCCTCAGTAAAAAGATAAAAATCTTTGTGTATGGCTGAATTAGTGGTGGATTACGACCTCAATGCGGAACGGTATCTGGTGTACATTTTGACTTGATAAACTCGAACATGGGACGGAAGACCTCAAAGCATGCCGGGTTCAGTTTTGGCACGACTTCCTTGGCAAAATCTGTCTTTACCCCGTCTGACTTGAAAACGATTTTGGTGCCACCGACGCAGGGTTCTTGCTGGTAATAATTCTTGGTAGCATCAATGCCATAAAATAGGTGCTCTATCTCACAGCAGGAATCAGAACCGAAGGTTTGCCCGGTTGCGGCATTGCTGATGACCTGCTTTTGTATATCGTGATTTGTTGGTACAGGCAGCATCAGGGCGTAGGATTCACCATCTGCCCATTTCTTAATCATTCCTTTAATCGGGTCATTTTCTGTGACATCTCCATTCAATCCGTTCCACTGGTCATAAGCTTTGTCGAAATCGAACAGGGCAAAAACGGGCAAACCGCCCATTTCAGCATGAATACGATCGTCGGTCAGTAGTTGTTTGATATACGTGCAACTGAAGGCATAAAATGGGATGAAGGGAATCTCCTCCTCGTACATTTTTTCCCAAGCCTCAGTAAGGATAATCGGATCTGTGCTGCCTTCGGTAAAAAGAACCGGTTTATTCTCAATTTGAATGGTGTTGAGGATGCTCAGTAAAGTCCCTTGCTCTGAATACCTGATCAAATCCGCGCTGAGTTTTTTGATCGCGATTGACTTGGGCAGGTCATAGCAATTAGCCTGATTCTTCTTGATGTCGAAAAACTTAATTTTCTTTTTGTCATGGGGGATAAGCGTCACCGCGCTATGGCTGCTCATCAGCATATGGTTGTTTTGGGTAGCAGTGTCGGTGATCTCAAAGATCTGTTTGAGAAAGTCAAACTGCCATTCCGGGTGTAGGAAGGCGTCGGGCTCGTCGAGCAGGGTGATGCAGTTGCGGTCCTTGAACAGCTCAACAATAGAGAAGATATATACCGACTGGAACTGACCGTCGCTGAAGTGGGCGATGGTGGCGTCCACACCGCCGAACAGTTTTAAGGGGATGGATATTTCGGCCAGCATCCCCAGCGTCTTCAGGTTGTCGAACTGGCGGAACAGCTCCTGGGGGCTGAGATCGTCGAATTGCTGTCGGATTTTGGTAATATCGAAGTAAAGAATGTAACGGTCGTCGGACGCAAAATATCCCTCGGAGCGGACCAGGCTGCCGGAGGTTGTGTTGATACAGTCATGAAGCCGGTCGAGAAATGTCTTGGTGATCCCCTCCGGTTGCCAGTAGCGGTCGGTTTCATCGTTCAACGCGATGTCAAAACGGGAATCGGCGGCGTAGGCAGGCCGGCCCAGCACCAGCCGTACTTCTGAAGCGACGGTTTCAATGCCGAGTTTCCGGCAGATAAACTGCCGCGCCTTGCTGGTATCAGGCTGCATCAGCAGCAAGGCCAGCAGTAGCTCCTTGTAGTCCGGGCCGATGCCCAGAAAAAAGCGTGCCTCATCAAAATCTGCGCGCTTGATACGTTTTTGGAAGGCCTCTTCATACTGCTCGACCAGATTTGTCACCGTGTCATTGTGGCCGGAGTAATAGATGAGCACATTATCCGGTAGCGACGTTTTGCCGATGGTTTTACGTTCTTTGCCGTTGATGGTGAGCGTACCGGAGTTCCAGCTGATTTCGGTAGCCTTGCCGTTGATCTCGAAACCGATGCGGTAATTGAAATCGCAGGTAGCCTTGTCACGGTCATACTCGACGATATGTCGGAAAATTTCGATGAGCGCCTCGAACAGGTTGGATTTGCCGGTGCCGTTCTTGCCGACAAAGACATCGATAAAGCTGCTGCCGTCAAAGTTCAAGGAAAAATCCCGAAGATTTTTGTACTGGCCGATGTAGAGCGAAGTTAGACGCATGACATCTTTTCCCCTTTATACCTGTGCCATCACAGCGCTCAGCAGTTCAGTTTGTTTGCCGGTGGCAGCGTCGATCTGCTGCTCCAGCGTGTCACACAGTGCCATTAACTGGTCGAGGCGGACAACGATGCGGTGTTGCTCGGGGAGTGGGGGGAGAGGTATGGGGATACCGGACCATTTTTGTTTATTTATAATTGGTGTTGCTGAACCGCCTGCTTGGCTAATCACAGCATCTTGAAAATAACCTGCCGCCATAACATCATAAATGTATTTGACCGGAATCTGACTATAGGGTGTCAAAGTATTAATTTGCTGATTGCAGGTAATGTCCTTCTCGTTAACAGCATGCTTTCCAATACTTCCACCAATGCAGACCATTAAAATAGAATTGGCATCAATCAGACGTCCTTTTAATAACCCTTGTTTCGACAGACCTTTCCCAGAGTAATCAATACAACCATTTTTAATGTCACCTGGCCCAACAAAGGGAATATCGTCTCCATAATTTTCGAGGTCTTTGCTTGGCGGTGTAGTTCCTGTTTGAGTAATTCCCAATTCACCCAGCCTCATCCACTCCCACCCCTCTGGTAATTCATATGGCACCTCTTCTGGCATGATAAGCGGCAGGGCCTTGGGCTTTTTGATCTTGCCTGCCTTCAGCAGCCGTTGTTTTTCGGTTTTGATCTCTTTCAGCAGTTCGCTGGCGGGCGGGTCGTTGGGGTTTTGGGGAACGAGGCAACCCATGACGGCAAGCTGGAGGATAGCCTTGCGCAGTTCGGCGACGTTTTCCTTGACGGTGTAGAGTTCACCGAAGTGCTGCCCGATAAAGTCCCAGGCCGAGCCGTCCGGCGTGTCGAGCAGTTGCCTGATGGCGGCAGCGTGGACAGCCAGTCGTTTTTCTTCCTGCTGTTTGCGCAGCGTTTCCAGCGCGTCACAACGGGCCATCAATTGGTCGATGCGGGCAACGATGCGGTGCTGTTCGGAGAGTGGGGGAAGTGGAAATTGTTGCTCGGTAAAGTATGGCGTCGGCACACGCTTCTGGCCTGCGGAGCCGGTCATGCTTGAAACAGAGTTTGAGATATAACGCGGATTTTTCAGATAATACAGTAAGAATCTGGGCACAACCGAATTGAATAAGTTTCTGAAAATATGAAGTTCTGTTGTGCCGGCTCCAATCCCATTCGGCAAGTCTGAAAACACACAGGATTTTGCATTTTCAAAACAAGGCGTGATCTTTGCCATACCAACATCGCCATTGGCAAAATGTGTATAGCCTTTCTTAATATCGCTCCATGGCCGTTCCTCAAATTGATGTGTTTCAGAATAACCTGTGGGGATCATTGGCATGGGAACGAATCCAGCCTTTGCTGAATCATCGGCATCATTTCGGGGATTAATAATTCCGATTTCTCCAAGCCTCACCCACTCCCACCCTTTGGGCAATTCATAGGGCACTTCCTCCGGCTTGATGGGCGGCAGGGCCTTGGACTTCTTAATCTCGCCTGCTTTCAGCAGCCGTTGTTTTTCAGCCTTAATCTCCTTCAGCAGTTCCGAAGCCGGCGGATCATTGGGGTCCTGCTCCACCAGCTGGCCCTGCATGGCCAGTGTCAAAATCAGCTCACGCAGTCTGGCAATGCCGTCGGGCGCAGCAAAGGCAATGTCGAAGTGCTGTTCCAGTAGTTTTTGGGCGGCTTTGGTCACGATGGATCCCCACTGCCTTCCAGCTCTTTTTCGATCTGCTCGATACTAGGCAGGTTGGTTTTCAAGGGCTCGGGCAAGGATTCCACCAGCTTGTATTCGGCAATCCCCATGGGCTGGATTTTGTCGCCCAGGGCGTATTCCGCCACCACCTTGTTTTTGCTTTTGCACAGCAGTAGCCCGATGGTGGAATTATCCCGGTCCTCTTTTACCTGCCGGTCCACGGCAGTGAGGTAGAAACCCAGCTGACCCAGATGTTCCGGCTTGAATTTGCCAGCTTTAAGTTCGATCACCACATAACAGCGCAGCTTGAGATGATAGAAGAGCAGGTCGATAAAAAAGTCATCGCCGCCGACCTCCAGATGCACCTGCCGTCCGACAAAGGCAAATCCCGCCCCCAGCTCCAGCAGAAATTGGGTGATGTGTCTGACCAGAGCCGATTCAATTTCACGCTCGTCGGCCTCCTGGCCCACATCGAGAAAATCAAACAGATAGGGGTCCTTGAGTGATTCCCTGGCCAGATCGCTGCCCGGAGCAGGAAGGCGTGCGGCAAAGTTGGTAACGGCCTTGCCGGTACGTTCGAGAAGACGGGTTTCGATGTTGATATTCAGGACATTGCGGGACCAGCCATGCTCAATAGCCGCACGGGCATAGGATAAGCGTTGCTCCGGCTGCTTGAGCCTGGTCAAAAGCACCAGGTTATGTCCCCAAGGTAATTGTCCAACAGCTTGTTGGACAATTGGTTCATCCGGCCAGGCTTGGGCAAAGGCGCGCATATACATCAAATTTGCCCGGGAGAATCCTTTCATGTCCGGGAATGCGGTGCGCAGGTCATGGGACAGCCTATCGATGACCTTGGCACCCCAGCCTTGTTGTTCCTGCCGGGCCAGAATATCACGGCCAATCTGCCAGTACAGCGTCACCAATTCTCGGTTGACCGCCAGGGTGGCCCGTTGCTGGGCTGAATGAATGCGGGTTTTAAGATCGGCCAGCCAATCGGCATATCCCGTGGGTGTCTGTATCAACGAGACGGGTTTATCACTCATGCCTTGCTCCCTTGATTGATTGAAAGGCAGGCCATCAATTCAGCTTTCAAGTCTGCCTGGGCCGCCTGGAGCTGATCAACAATCTGCTGGTATTCGGTCATCAACTCTTTTGGATCGCGGTGGTTGACCGCCTCCTCATAGGGATTTTTGCTGTCCAGGTTGTAATTGTTTGCGATCAACTCTTTGGCAGAAACCTTCCAGGCCTGCTCGGAGGTCTTGCGGTCCCGGCGTTTGGCGCCGCCCCACCAGGCCTTTTCAAGATCAAATTCGCCAATGGTCAGGGGTTTGGAGCGGGAGTAGGATTTGTACCCCTTAGGATACGGGTGCTCGAAGAACCAGACCTCCTTTGTGGGGCCGCCTTTCTCGAAAAAGAGGAGGTTGGTGGCAATGCTGGTGTAGGGACTAAACACACCTTTGGGCAGACGAACGATGGTGTGCAGGTTGAAATCCTCCAACAGCTCGCGCTTGAGGTTGGTTTTAGTGCCCTCGCCAAAGAGAAAACCGTCGGGCAGGACCACGGCCGCCTTGCCGGTATCGTGTTTCAAAAGATGCATAATCAGCGCCATAAAGAGGTCTGCGGTCTCGCGGGTCTGGTACTTGCGCGGGAAATTGGTTTCAATCCCGTCTTCTTCCATGCCGCCGAAAGGCGGATTGGTAATGATCAGGTCCACCCGGTCACGGGGGCCATAATCCTTGAGCGGCCGGGAGAGGGTATTGTCGTGGCGGATATGGGTGGGCACGTCGATGCCGTGCAGCATCATGTTGGTCATGGCCAGCATGTAGGGCAGCGGTTTTTTCTCCACACCCTGGATACATTCCTGCAGTCGCGTGCGGTCATCGGCAGTTTTGACCTGTTTGTTCAGGTGCTGGATGGCGCAGGTGAGAAAGCCGCCGGTTCCGCAGGCCGGGTCGAGGATGGTTTGCCCTAGCCCAGGGTCGAGCATGTCGACCATGAATTGAGTAACAGCGCGGGGGGTGTAGTATTCACCTGCGTTGCCAGCCGATTGGAGGTCGGATAGAATCTTTTCATAAATATCGTTGAACAGGTGGCGGTCGCCGGATTTGTTGAAGTCCACATCTTCTTCAATGGTGTTGATCACCTGGCGCAACAGGGTGCCGGACTTCATGTAGTTGTAGGCATCTTCGAAAACCGAGCCGACCACCTTGCCAAGGGGTGAAACACCAGCGGCGGTGGCCAGTTTTTTGAACGCCGGGAAAAGGTCGTTGTTGACGAAGTCGATGAGCTCCTCTCCGGTCATCCCCTCAGGGTCCTTGGCCCAGCTGGACCAGCAAAAGCGGCTGGGCAGAGGTGATTTGTAATCGGGCACGGTGAGCTGCCATTCCTGCTCCTTGTCGTCGAAGATCTTCAGGAAAATCAGCCAGACCATCTGGCTGATGCGCTGGGCATCACCATCAACGCCGACATCCTTGCGCATGATGTCCTGAATGGCCTTGATCAGGTTGGTTAGTGACATATCAGTTTTCTATCTCCAGTTCTTTTTATCAGGCCCTGTAAAGGGCATGCTCCAGTTCGTACACCGCCTGCTGATACTGATTCAGCCCGCCAAAGGCGCGGATAATTTCCAGGGGCGTTCCGAATTCGTTAAAGGGTGCGATGGTGAGTATCTGTGTCTCTTCGATGTTGGCCACACCTTCGTCGGCGTACTTGTCTAACAGGGCTTCCAGCACCTGGCGGGCCTGCGCGCCGTATCGGGTAAAGTAGTTACGTTTCTTCACCTGTTCCGCCCGTTCCTTGCGGGTGAGGGGCGGCATATCCCAGGCGACATGACAGACTAAATCGAATGGGTCGAATATTTTGCCGGATTGCCGGCCGATTTCATCGGCAAGGGCATCAAAGAAGATCCCCTGTTCAGAAAGCTCATCGATGATGGCCTGCTTCTTTTCTGTGCTGCTCCAGCGGTGGAGGAAATCGTCGAGGGAGGCGTATTCCCTGGTCAATGCCTTGCGGGTATAGTCTTTGAGGGATTCGGTGATGAGTTTACCGTTGGCGTCGAAATACTGGACGCGTTCGGCGGCAACCTTGACCTCAACATTGGCTACGACGTACCGGCGAATACCGCTTTCCCCTTCTGGTTCGGCGACACCTGTCCACCCCGAGTCTTCTCCAGGTTCCGGGTAGGTGATGCCGGCGCCATTTTCGGCCTCTAATGGAACATCCGGCGGTACCGGTGATTCATCGTCCCCAGGTTCGTAGATCTGCACCGGATCACCATCGAAATCAGGGTCGGCAAACAGCTCGGTGGCTTTCTTGAAGTCGATGATGGTGAAATAGTACTTGCCGTAATCTTCGTTGATGCGGGTGCCGCGCCCGATGATCTGTTTAAACTCGGTCATGGACTGAATGCGCTGGTCGAGCACGATGAGTTTGCAGGTCTGGGCATCCACGCCGGTGGTCATCAGCTTGGAGGTGGTAGCGATAACCGGATATTTGCTTTCCGGAAAAATGAAATTGTCGAGTTCGGCCTTGCCTTCCTCGTTGTCTCCGGTAATGCGCATAACGTACTTGCTGCTTTGCGCTACCAAATCGGAATTTTCATTGACCAGGGCCTGACGCATGCGCTCGGCATGGTCGATGTTCTCACAGAAAACGATAGCTTTGTCGAAGCGGTTGGTCTGCTTAAGAAACTCGGTGATCTTTTTGGCCACGAGCCGGGTCCGCTTTTCAAGAACCAGGGTCTTGTCAAAATCCTTCTGGTTGTACACGCGGTCTTCGATCTCATTTCCATACTTGTCGATCATCCCCTTGTCGGGCCGCCAACCCGTCAAATCCCGGTCAAGGTCGATGCGCACGACCTTGTAGGGCGCCAGAAAGCCATCATCTATTCCCTGCCGTAGGCTATAGGTATAGATTGGCGCACCAAAGTAGTCGATATTGGAGACCTCTTTAGTCTCTTTGGGCGTGGCGGTAAGACCGATTTGGGTGGCGGCGGTGAAGTATTCAAGAATTTCACGCCAGGCGGAGTCGGCGGCAGCGCTGCCCCGGTGGCATTCATCAATGATGATCAGATCGAAAAATTCGGGACTGAATTGTTTGTAGATGTTTCTTTCTTCCTCATTTCCTGTGACGGCCTGATATAAGGAAAGGTAAATCTCGTATGACTTGTTGGCCTGCCGTTTCTGGATTTTGGTCATGGCCGAACCGAACGGTTTGAAATCGTTGGTCATGGTCTGGTCGATCAGAATGTTGCGATCGGCAAGGAACAGAATGCGTTTTTTCGCTTTGGACTTCCACAGCCGCCAGATAATCTGAAAGGCGGTAAAGGTTTTGCCAGTGCCGGTGGCCATTACCAGCAGGATGCGATTTTGCCCCCGAGCTATGGCCTCAATGGTTTTGTTGATGGCCAATAGCTGGTAATAACGTGGACTTTTATCACTGCCGTCGCTGAAATAATCCTGGGTGACCAGTTCATTTTGCTGATTATTCAAACCACGGTGCCGGACCCACCATTGCCACAGCGTTTCTGCAGCGGGGAATTCTTGGAGGGAAAGTTCACATTCAATAATGCCATCTGGGGCAATCTTGTTGTGAAATAGAAAACCATTGCCGTTGGAGCTGAACACAAACGGCACTTGCAGCATGTCGGCATAGCCCAACGCCTGCTGCATACCATCGCCGACTCTGTGGTTGTTGTCCTTGGCTTCGATAATGGCAATGGGAATATTGGGTCTGTAAAAGAGGACATAATCGGCGCGTTTGTGCTTGGCACGGGTATGCAACTGGCCGCGCACGATGATACGCCCCTTTGTGAGTGAGAATTCTTCCCTGACCTGGGTTGCTATATCCCATCCAGCCTGTTTGAGCGCTGGAGTAATGAATTTTGTGCAGATATCACGCTCGGAGAGTTGTTTCTTATTCATCGCTTAACTCTCCTCGTCCTTTTTTGTCGCTGCAAAATTGTTCGAACTGGCGATGGGCGAGTTTCGACGGATTCGTTTTACCATTTTCCCAGCGATTGACCGTAGCGAAGCTGACGCCGAGAGCATGGGCAAGCTCTTCCTGGCTGAGTTTCAGTCCCACGCGTACCGCCTTTACCTGTTCTGAAAATGGTTTTGTTCCCATCCTTTATTCACCTAATAGCTACGGAGTCATGTTATTGATTTCCGCAAATTATGACATCTGCTATAACTTGTGCAAGGACATTTTGGGTAAACCATAGAAAAAATGATATAGCATCTTATACTGAGGACTACCTTCAAAACGATATCCGGTTTTAGGCCGAGTGCTCCCCCAGACTATCCCTTCCATGAGAAGGCAAGTCAAGTGTTCGATTCACGAACATCAATTTTATGGGTGTTAATTTAACCGCTCAGTTCAGCGGAAGTGGGAGCCAGTCCTGAGAATGGGCACCACAAAAACTGCCCGTCGGAGGGAATTGGCTCCCGCTGGAGCGGGTTTTTATCTCACCCCTTTTTAAAACCCAAACCGTCACGCTTCCATTCGCACTCTTTGGGGGACCTGCCATTGTCCCGGTGCATGTTAAGATCCGTCGGCAGGAGCTGCAATCTGTTACGCGCACTCGTTATGTTTATTAGCGGCAGCTAATCGGTGCAAGGGATAGTCCGCAGTCTCCTGGACAGGACGTCATGGGTTTAAATCAAACCTATGCAGCTGTGTTAGCAACGTCACTATAAAAGCAATTATACTTCTGATCACTTATCCATAACCTATGCAGTAGAACAGCAAGTTTTCTGGCCAAAGCTACCGCGGCACGCTTCTTTGCATTTTTGCCACCACGTAAAACTATTGATAATCCAAATGCGCGCAAATCACATTCTGGCCCAAAAGGGCCGATGATGTAATGTCCACAACTGACAAGCAAAGATCTTAAATATGTATTACCCGCCTTGCTTATTCGTAGTTGTTTATCGCATTTCCCAGATTGGTCTCGTTTAGGTGTCAATCCCAGGAAAGCCCCTACTTGGCGACTTTTTGTAAAACGATGGGGATCTTCTATTGTTAAAACAAAAGCCAAGGCGGTGATTGGATCAACACCCGGTACTTGAAGTAATTTTTCAGTTTCAGAATACTTTTTGCATAATTTGTTGATTTGACGATCCATTTCTTTAATTTGTTGAGTCAGGTGATCAATCGTGGTTATTAATGGGTCAAGCGGCCCTCTTAATTCTTTTGGTATGTAATCTGGCGCCCGTTTTGAAAAACTTGGTGTGCTGCATTTTGGGATTCTGCTGCCACTTGTTTTGGTAACACTACGGATATGATTGATCATTCGAACACGGTTTTGCACCAGGGTGTCTCTTGCTTTAATGATCCCTAAATCAGCATAGGCTTGTCTGTCTCTATGCTTTATTGGCCATAGCAATCTGGGTTCAACCCGGCAAACCATTGCAAGAATTCTTGCATCCCGGAGATCTGATTTATCATTGCTGTCCCAGATAATCCTTAATTTTCGTGGATTGCCAACATATACGGTACAACCGATTTCTTTTAACAACCTACTAATCCACGGAGAATGGGTCCCAGCCTCAATGGCAACAGTGGCATCGCAATATCGGGAGAAAAATTTTCGGAGAGAAAGTTCTGTATTGCGAATGGTTTTTGTTTCAATTTCTTTTCCTGTTTCATCCATTGCAACGACCACATTTTTTTGATCTCCCAAATCCATACCAATAGTGATATTACGTTTCATGGCTGGTACCTCCTTTGTTAAATTTTCCTTACCGTGAAATTATACCACGGTGGGTTCCAGCCTTCTCATCTTATCTGTACATCTCCATGTTAGGGCACTATAAGAATTTTGAAATTTTAAACGATGTCCATCCAATAACGCTTTTGTTATTGGAGGCTCTTTTAAGATGGGTTCGGGCGAGCCTTTATAGACTTCTGTCGCCCAATTCCTATCCTAAAAAACCTAAAAATCAGGAGAACCGTGGTCAGCGAGGGCAACCTCTACGGCCTGATATAGGCGAACCCTTCGGCCTGCCTGTCTATCAATTCCTTTACACCGACAGGAACAATTGAAATAAAATCAAACAGCTCGTCGGAGGAAATGTTCAAACCTGTAAGGGAATTGTTGCATGCGCAGAATCGTACCCCCTGCCGGTTCAAATTCATAAGCTCGTTTTTAAATGCAGAGGCTCCTTTTTTATAACCCAGCACGGCATTGGAGTTAGCCAGAAGTTCGACCGCGGCATCTTGAGTATCAATACTTTTACACAGATTAGTTAAATTTGCGATGACCATCTCCCATTTATTAGCTTCATCAATGTGAAATATTACCTTTGTAGCCATTTTATATGTCCTTTGCAGTTTGCTTGAATTGTTCACTCGGTTTTTTTATGCCATAAGTTGGGTGAAATTCGAGAGCCGTTAACAATAGGGCATCACGAAAGGCAGATTCCTAAATAACCGGTTGACCCTGACAATAAAATTTTTTCATATTGTCCTCAACACATAATTCATAACGTACCCATAACCAGCAAGGGTTAGCCTTGTCTTAGTTTATGCTATTCTTGGGCGATCTTTGTGCCAGAAATCATAAGAATTGCCGGTCGCCTCATATGGTCTGACAATTCAGGCCGTTCAGTGAGAACTTCTTCTATTGGACCTGGTTCAAGGAACTTTTTTGGGGAAAGGCCAGAATCTATAAGCTCCTTTATATATGCTTCGATAGTTCGGTGGTATTCATTTTACCTCGACATTACCTGTTTTCCCTTTTTCCGTCTGTATATTGGGAAAACCGGCCCTGTTCCGACCCATGTGTCGGATCTGGCTGGGACCAGGGCCATCCTCCAAATTGTGTTGTTTGGTAATCATTATAGGCCTGGCTGATCTCTCCCTGGGTGTTCATGACAAAAGGTCCGTGCTGAGCCACGGGTTCGTTAATTGGTTTTCCTTGCAGCAAGAGCAGACTGGCCTCGTGACTGCCGTTTTTCAGCGGTACCGGATGACCTGAAGCCAGATCGGCCGAATGGTAATTGTTGATCATTGTTCCTGCAGCCTGGATCGTATCTCCTTTATAAAAATAGAGGGCCCGGTTGATGCCCGCTGACGCCGCAGGAAGCGTCCATCGGGCATTTGCCCCCATTTTTATCAACCAGATAGCAACCTCATTGGCCGGATCATTGGCCCAGGAGTCGGGGGTTGGACCCGGGGGGACGGTATCCTGGATCGCCCCGGCAATCACTCTTATATCAATGAGGCTTCCCTGGGCATCTTTTTCACGGCGGGTGGGAATCTGTTCCGCCCACAGCATGGCGTAATAGGGGGTGACAAATTTTTTCTTTCGAGGCAGGTTCAGCCAGATCTGAAACAGCTCAAGGGGGTTGGGTTTATCCTGACGAAGCAGGGGGAACATTTCAGCATGCTGGATGCCGGCTCCGGCCGTCATCCACTGCACGTCGCCGTTGCCGTAGCGGCCGGCAGCTCCCAAGGAGTCGGAATGATCCACAAATCCGTTTAAAACAATAGTAACGGTTTCAAAACCTCTATGGGGGTGAACGGGAAAGCCCGGAATCCTTTGTCCATGGTACATCCGCCACCCATCCTTTATAGTAAAATCCTGACCGATATTCCTGCCCGCCAAAGAGGCGTTAGGCCCCAACTGTTCGTTTCCTGCCGGGTAATCGTCCTTGTGATGAACACAAAAAAGAAACGGATTAACAGTTGGCCAATTAAACCCCAAGGGCGCAATGTTTGAAACGATATTTAAACCAGTGTTTTCGGACATTTCGATCCTATCTTTTCTAAATTGTAAGGATGGATGACCCTTTTGTTTTTCGTGCTTCCAGTTCCGTATGGGCCAATGCCGCATCTGCAAGGGGATAGGTCTGGCCGACCCGGATATTTATTGCCCCTTGAAGGACATGATCAAAAAGATCTTTGGCATGATCAAGAAGATCTTTACGCCGGGCAGTATATGCCATGAGACTTGGCCGGGTCAGAAACAAAGAGCCCTTGGCGGCAAGGATGCCGGGATCAAAAGCAGGTACCGACCCCGATGACTGTCCGAAAGAAACCATCATTCCCATGGGCCTTAAACAGTCAAGGGATTTCATGAAGGTGGCCTGGCCCACAGAGTCGTAAACAACATCAACCCCTTGGCCGCCTGTAATCTTTTTAACTTTTTGAGGGAAATCTTCATGGTTGTAAAGAATGGGAAATTCGCAGCCGTTGGCCTGGGCAAGCTCCGCCTTCTCTTCTGACCCCACCGTGCCGATTACCTTTGCCCCGATATGCCTTGCCCATTGGCAAAGGATTAACCCTACCCCTCCAGCAGCTGCATGGACCAGAATGGTATCCCCGGCACTGACCGAGTAGCACCCTCGGATGAGATAACGGGCGGTCATACCCTGCAGCATCATGGCAGCAGCCTGTGTGGTGGGTATCTCTTCGGGCAGGGAGACAAGACGATGGGCGGGAATAAGTCTTTTCTCAGCATAAGCCCCCATGGGAACGCCGGCATAGGCAACCCTGTCACCAATATTAACCTCCGTTACACCGGACCCGACGGCTTCCACAATACCCGCACCCTCCAGGCCAGGTATAAAGGGTGATTCAGTCACCGGGTAGAGCCCTGTCCTGTGATAGACGTCAATGAAATTAAGTCCCACCGCATCATGGCGCAGGAGCACCTCGCCGGGGCCGGATCGACCGGGATCATGATCCTTCCACTCCAGAACCTCGGGGCCGCCTGTTTTACTGATTATAATGGCTTTACTCATCTTTTGCCTCTCTGGTATAATTATATCTCTCACCACTGAATAATTAACGAATCCAACGACGTTGATTTATAACTTAATAATCTTTTTCAGTAACGCAACACAAACAACCGGACCGATGGTAACGCACATCCCTGAGAAAATTAACTTCATCCAAATTTAAAATTGCCGGAAGCCAGTGGTTAATTGGGCAGTTGTGCTTTGATTTTTTTCTGCCCACAAATCGTACTGTAAAACGTCGGATTGAAAAGTTTGGTTTTACCAGACAAAAAATATTCTCAATAGAGCAGACTACCTCCAAAGCAAGCTCCGTTTTTCGGTCGGACAATTCCCCCAAGACTTTCCCTGTCACTCCGGATCTTTTCAAGGACGATTCAACCACAATATGTGGGCTTGTCCAAATTTCAAAAAAGAGAGCCCTACAAACGCAAAAGCTCGCCCTTAAAATTTTAGCCCTATGAGAATTGATTGGAGTATCAAACGCCCTTTCTGTAAAGGCTTTGGGCGACACATGATAGACATAGCCGTCGCTCAATTCCTATTTTAAAAAATCGAAAAACAAAGGAAAATCGGCCTGTTCAATGTGTTGAATATGGTTCGCCTATTGAAATCTCTTCTGCCTATCATTGATGAATTTTTTCAAACTGGAAATTGAAAAGCAATTCACCAAATATAGAATCTTAACTTTGGGCAAAAAGTTAAGATTGTGGATGATTATTCTGCTGGTGCCATTTCGATTTGCGATATTTATATTAGGTGAAACTGCAGCTATGTTTTCATTGGGCCACATAGCGTACATTTAAGTTACGACATGCTAAACGTCGCCCAAGCATCACTTTTTTGGGGTGACGTTTTTTGATGCAAGTTACCCCCAGCGATCTTTTTCTCAGCTGCAATCTTTCAAGCGCCAAACCAATGGGTCGTTTTTTTACAGAACCCCACCAGCATGAGCATTACAGGAACTTCTATCAAAACGCCGACCACAGTGGCCAGTGCTGCTCCGGATGAAAGGCCGAAAAGCATAACAGCGGTTGCAATGGCTACCTCAAAATGGTTGGAAGCCCCGATCATGGCAGCAGGTGCCGCATCTTCATATTTCAGTTTAAAAAATTTCGCTGCGGCGTACCCCAGGGCAAAGATCAATATGGTCTGGAGAAAAAGCGGAATGGCTATCCATAGAATCGTTAACGGGTTTGCCGTAATGACGTCCCCTTTGAAACTGAACAGCAAAACAAGCGTTAGCAGCAGTGCACTGATTGTTACAGGCGTCAGAATACCTAAAAACTTTTCCTTGAACCAGGTTTCCCCCTTGACCGCGATGATCCACTTGCGTGAAAAGTAACCTGCAACAAGCGGCAATGCGACATAAATTGAGACAGAGAGCAGCAGCGCCTGCCAGGGAATAGGTAGTTTGCCGACACCAAGCAGAAATCCGCCAAGTATGCCGTAGAGCACAAGCATGGTCAGTGAATTTAATGCAACCATCACCAGTGTCAGGCCATCATTCCCCTTTGACAGGTATCCCCACACAAGCACCATAGCCGTGCAGGGGGCTATTCCCAGAAGGATGCACCCTGCAAAATAGCTTCGCCACAAAGGCACCTGCAACATTTTAATACCGTCCTGCAACACCACAATGCCGGCCCCATGTTGAGCTCCCACAGGCAAGTTGAGGCCGAAAGGCATTTTTACCAGGTCAATGGCCTCGGCCCCGATCAAGGATTTAAAAAGGAACCCCAGAAAAAAAAGTGCGATGGCATACATGGTAAACGGTTTGATACACCAGTTGATGAACAAGGTTAAAAATACGGGTTTGCCACTTTTACCGGCTTTGATTACAGATGCGAAATCAATTTTAACCATAATCGGGTACATCATGAAGAACAGACAGACTGCTATCGGGATAGAGACAACCGGTGCACCTTTTACATTGATAGACATGGCATCCAGCGATTTTGCCAAACCAGGTGCAATTTTGCCCAGAAAAATTCCACCGATAATACATAGTCCGACCCAGATTGTCAGATAACGCTCAAAAAGACTGGTCATTTTACGTTCATTCCCAGCGTGTGTATTCATTTCCTTTTTCTCCTGTATTGGGATTTATGAAAAATTTTGTGAAACCTAAACAGATCTTTCAATTTTATTGCAGGCTGAGTTTTGGTGAAAAACCAGGTCAGCCAGTGGCTGTTACGCGATTCATTTATTGATATTTTCAGGCATTTTTTCAATAAAAACCTTGATTTCATCTCTTATTTTCCGGTAGCAGTCCAGTTGCTGCTCCTCATCTGCACCCTGTTCAGCAAGCTCTCTGGCCATTTTGGGCGGATCATCAAAGCCGACATGAATTACCTTGCAGCGAGGCGGGAAATAAGGACAGGTTTCATGGGCATGGCCACAGACGGTGATGACCGCGTCCAGTTCCATGTCCATGAATTCATGAATCAGTTTGGAGCGTTGGCTTGAGATATCTATACCGACTTCAGCCATTACTTTTACGGCATCGGGATTCAGACCGTGTGTTTCAACACCCGCAGAGTATGCATCGACTATGTCTCCTTTTAGTTTCCTGGTCCAGCCTTCCGCCATCTGGCTACGGCAAGAATTGCCCGTACAGAGAAATAATATTTTAAGTTTTTCTTTCATTGTGTTTCCCTTTATCATTAATTAGTACGTGTTTAATTAAGATCTCTTCCAAAGGATTGGAAATTCCGTAATCTTTTTTGGCGGCTTTAATTCTTGACAGCAACATGCTATATTTATATATTCCATTTTAACGATTTGTAAAGAAATAAGTGGGAGTGGAGGATAGAATAATTATGAAAATATTCATCAAAGTTATGAAAGCATTATCCGATCCCAACCGGGTAAAAATGATGAAAATGCTTCAACACCGCCCGATGTGTGTCTGCGAAATAAAGGAAGCACTTGGAATTGCCCAGTCCACGGCAAGCAAACATTTGAAGCTTTTAGAGGACGCAGACCTGGTCAGAGGATTTAAAGATGGCTTGTGGGTTAACTATTCTTTGTCTGACGGCAGCAGTTCTCCATTTGCCGCCAACATGATCGGGAACCTGAAACACTGGCTGGAAAATGAGCGTGAGATCAAAGAATTGAATAAAATTCTTCCGGGAATTGACCGGCACGATATTGTCGGCAAAGAGTAAAACTTAAAAAATTTAAGCGTATGCATCGCTATATGCACATATAGAAAAAAAGAGGTGGATATGAGTTCAAATACAACCCCGACCGGCACAGTCTGGAGAAACAAGCCGGTATTGGCGCTGAATTTATTTCTGGGGGCCGCAGGCGTTGTTCTGTGGTGGTTGATTTACCAGCAGTTGCCCGGGGTCTCCAAATGGCTGACATATGGCCTGCTCCCGATTACCCAAGGGTCTCACCTGGGAGATTCAGTAGAATTTTTTCTTTATGATACGCCCAAAGTCATGATGCTGCTCTTCCTGGTTGTCTTTGGTGTAGGTATTCTCCGGAGTTTTTTCACCCCGGAGAAAACCCGGGCCTTTCTTTCCGGGAAAAGTGAATTTGCAGGCAATATTTTTGCAGCGCTTCTTGGGATTGTCACTCCTTTTTGCTCTTGTTCCGCTGTGCCGCTTTTCATCGGATTTGTGACGGCAGGCGTTCCTTTAGGCGTCACCTTTTCATTTTTGATCTCAGCGCCCATGGTCAATGAAATCGCCCTGGGTCTTTTATACGGGCTCCTGGGTTGGAAAGTCGCTGCCATCTACATGGGGACCGGTCTTTTCATTGCCATATTTGCCGGATGGGTGATTGGCCGCCTGAAACTTGAAAATTACATTGAAGACTGGGTGACCCAGGCCAACTTAACTGCGGTTGAAATGGAAGAGGAAAGATTAACCTGGAATGACCGGTTTATCTACGGCTGGGATGCCGTAAAGGAGATTATCGGCCGGGTCTGGATCTATGTCATACTGGGTATTGCCGTAGGCGCCGGCATACACGGGTTCGTTCCGGAAGGTATGATGGCGTCCATCATGGGCAAAGGCTCCTGGTGGTCTGTGCCGGCCTCGGTTCTGATCGGTGTCCCCATGTATTCCAATGCCGCCGGAGTGATCCCTGTTGTTGAGGCGCTGTTGGGCAAAGGGGCGGCGTTGGGCTCTGTCCTGGCATTCATGATGAGCGTTATCGCATTGTCTTTGCCGGAGATGGTGATATTGAGAAAAGTGTTAAAACCAAGACTGATCGGCGTATTCGTCGGCGTTGTCGCCTGCGGTATTCTGATCGTAGGATATCTGTTTAATACGATTTTATAAAGCCCTTTAGCTTGGGCAAAAGGAGTTTGAAAAATGGAGATTAAAGTATTGGGACCAGGATGTGCCAAATGCAGCAAAACCGAAAAGCTGGTGCAGGAAGTAATTAAAGAAACCGGCGTGGATGCCAGTGTTGAGAAAGTCAGCGACATGCTTCAGATTGCATCCTACGGCGTCTTTGGCACCCCTTCGGTTATTGTGGACGGCGAGGTTAAATGTACAGGGAAGGTACCTAAAAAAGAAGATATCAGAGCCTGGATTACCAAATAGCCCTAAGGGAAAGCGTTCATGAAAACGCGTGAAAAAAAGGAGAAGAAAATGTCTGAAGATTGCTGCTGTTCAAACAATAATACAATGATCCTGGCCTGCTCCGGTGGATCCAACGTGGGACAGCTTTCAAACCAGGCCGCCATTGACCTGACCCGGGAAGGTGTTGGGAAAATGTTCTGTCTAGCCGGTATCGGCGGGCAACTCAGCGGCTTTGTCCAGTCCGCAAAGGATGTTGATAACCTTGTGGTAATTGATGGATGCCAGGTGGGATGCGCCAAAGCAATTCTTGAAAAGAACGGGATTGAGAATAAAAACTACATGGTTATCACGGATCTGGGTATTGAAAAAAATAAGGATTTTGATCTGAATCCCATTGACCTTGAAACGGTTAAAACAGAAGTAAAAAAAGGGCTTAATCTCTAAAAAGGATACAACAATGCTGAAAAGACTATTTGGATTGACGGTTCTGGTTTTAATTTTTTTCTCTATGTCGCTTGCCTATGCCCAGGATTTTTCCATGGTTCCGGAAAAAGGGAAAGTTACCATGGTTGATCTTGGGGCCAAAAAGTGCATCCCTTGCAAAATGATGGCACCGATCATGGAAAAACTTGAAAAAGCTTATGAAGGCAAAGCACATATCGTTTTCATAGATGTATGGGAAAACCGGAACCAGGCTCCCAGATTCAGCATACGGGCCATCCCCACCCAGATCTTTTTTAACGAGAACGGGGAAGAAGTCTGGCGTCATGAGGGTTTTCTGGAAGAAAAGACCATTGTTGATCGCCTGACCGAAATGGGGGTAGAGAAACCGGATCTGGAAAATAAGGGGTAAGCTAATGCTTGATTCCATATTCTTAACCGTCAATCAATGGATGACCGGCGGCATTGCCCTGGCGGCTGCCGGATGCTTTATATGGGGCGTTATCAGTGTATTGTTCAGTCCCTGTCATCTGGCATCCATCCCGCTGATTGTCGGGTATGTGGGCGGCCAGGAAAGAATGGTCCAACCCAAACAGGCGGGCATATATTCTGTTTTATTCACAACAGGGCTTTTCATCACCATTGCGTTAATCGGTATCATTTGTGCCATACTTGGGAGAATGCTCGGGGATGTGGGGGCTTACTGGCAGATTCTGATCGGCCTTGTCCTGATCTGGGTCGCGTTGGGAATGCTTGGGGTTGAAAAATGCTCCATGTCCGGCCGCCTTTTGTACCGCTTGAAACTCAAGGGAAAATTGGGGGCGTTTGTCCTGGGCCTTGCCTATGGGGTGCTGTCCGGGTCATGCACTTTCGGATTTATCGCTCCGATACTGGCGATCATTACGGTTCAGGAAAAGATTGCCACCGGCATTATTTTGATTGTTCTATTCGCTGTAGGCCACTGTCTACCCATCGTCATTGCCGGCAGTTCAACAGCGGCCGTGAAAAAATTGCTGGAAAACAGCACATGGAATGGTGCCGGAACCTGGTTTAGGAAAGGTGCCGGAACCCTTATCTGTTTTCTGGGAGTCTATTTTATTATTTCCCCGTTTATTTCTGCATGAGCGCTGATTCTAAAAAATATGGTTAATTCAAGCATATTGAATCCATTAAGTAAAAAGGGCCTGTTTGCCAGTGAAATCGAACAGGCCCTTTCTGTTTATTTTGTTAAAATGAATTTTAAAGCCGGGTATATTTTATGGAACGAAGGGGAAACTGCGGGGCGGATGCTTTCAATAATTTCCGGAAAAGTTAAAATATTCAGACCGCTTGCAGGCGGGAAGACGGCTGCAATTTACATTTTCGGGCCTGGCGACACCTTTGGTTTTATGCCGCTCATTAACGGATCTTCTTACCCGGCCAGCGCAGAAGTGGTAGACGATGTTGAGGCTCTGGTGATGACACGGGAAAAATTGCACGCCGTCATGAAGCAGAAACCTGAGATCGCCATTTTTTTACTGGAACATCTAGGCAAAAGACTACGCGAAGCCTTTAACCAGATTGGAAGGCTCTCCACAAAAGGCATCGTCCCAAGAACCGCAGCCGCACTTGTTTCCCTGTCTGTTCAATCAAATGGCTGTGGGACTCTGGAAATTATTTCGCTGCCGGTCTCTTCCAGGGAATATGCAGCGCTTGCCGGTCTGACACCGGAAAGTTTTTCACGGGGAATCACCAAATTGGAGGATATGGGGATTATTCATCGCTTAAAGAAGAATTCGTTTCAGATACTTGATCATGAAAGATTTGTTTCAGAAGCCAAAAATGAAACATGACAATTAAAACAATGTAAAAAAGCAAAGGCAATTGATTGCGGTCAATGCATAATCCCCCATCCTGTTTTAAATTAAGATTAAACAAGTCAACGACCTTATACAAAGGAGTGTAACATGACAAATTTTGAATCGCTTTTTGAAACAGGGCTGAAATTTCACGGCCACAAATGTCCGGCCATGCCCATTGGGCTTAAAGCAGGCCTTGCCGCCATGAAAGCCCTGGGTGTTGAACGCGCCCAGGATAAAGAGCTTTCCGTTATATCCGAAACAGGAAAAGGGCATGCTGCCGGATGTTTTCTGGACGGCATCATGACCGCAACCGGGTGTACTTACGGCAAATCAAATATTGAAAAGCTTTATTACAACAAACTTGCCTTCACATTGATTGACAATACCACAGGACGGTCAGTCCGTGTGTCTGTCAAGCCCGATTTCCTTGAAGGTGCGCTTAATTCGCCATTTGTTCAACAGCGTAAAGCAGGAATACCTCCGCAGGATATAAAGCCGGAAGTTACAGACCCATTAGTAAATAAGATTAAAGGTCTGGATGATACCATGTTTCTTGATATCGGCGAGATAAAGACTGTGGATGTCAAGAAAGGGAAAGGGCTGTTTGAAACCAGACGGTGTGACGCCTGCGGGGAGGTGACATTTGTCAACAAGCTGCAGATTCAGCCGGATGGAACAATAGTTTGTATGGGATGTTCAAGTTACAAAGAATAATAGAAGGAAATAGAAGAAGAGGGATTGATATAAAACAAATCAATTTGAGGAGATTTAGAAAGATGGGGGATCTGAATTCGTTATTAAAAGATATGGATTTTAAATTTTTAAGTTCCGGCGAACACAGCATGAGCATTGAAGGAATGCGCAAGGTACTTGGCAATAATCATTTTGTATTTCTTGATGTCCGGACAGATGATGAGGTTAAATATCTGTCTTTCCCCTTTGCCATGCATATTCCAATGAATGAACTTCCGGATAGACTTGGTGAGGTGCCCAAAGACAAATTCATTGTTCCATTCTGTTCTTCGGTATTCCGTGGCGCTTTGGTTTATCTTTACCTGAAAGCCAATGGGTATGAGGAGGTAAAGGGGCTTACAGCATCTTCAGAAGATATGGCTGCGGCCTTCAAACCAGGCCCCCTGGCTAAAATGTAAGGTAACAAACTTTCGTACCGGCAGCCGAAAAGCCTGGATTGCCGGTATATTTTTTATGATAAGGATAAGAGAAAATGGCATCTAATATTTTAATCATCAGCCTGCTTTCATTTGTATTGAGTTTTCTTTTTGCATTGGGAGGTGTCGGATCAGCCGTTATTCTTATTCCCGCCCTGTCTTGGATTGGTGTCCCCTTTAATCTTGCCCGTCCCACCGGGCTTTTTGTCAATTGCATAAGTATGCTCGGGGCGACGTGGTCTAATTTCAGAGAAAAAAGGCTTGACGCGAAATTAGGGATTCCAATTATTGCCTCGTCAATTGTCATGGCCCCGGTGGGGGCCTGGGCCAGTCACTTTCTACCCACCCGGACCCTGCTTCTGATTTTCATCTGTTTCTTATTCTTCTCCGGCGCTATGATGATATTTTTTAAAGGCTCAAAATATGCAGACCAGTACCGGGAAGATCGTCCCCTCGCAGGCCCCCTTGGTGTTGGTGTATTGGCCGGAATTGTATCAGGGCTTCTTGGCGTCGGCGGAGGCGGTATCATCTCCCCCCTGATGGTGGTTCAGGGCTTTAACCCCAAGAAAGTTGCCATGGTGACCGCCTTTTCAGTACCATTTTCATCTTTTTCGGCTTTTGTCACCTATGCTGCCATGGGATCGGTGTCCATCAAAATACTTATTTTTGCAGGGCTGGCTGGCTGGTGTGGAGGATATCTTGGTACCAAAGTGATGCAAAAAAAGATGAAACCCCAAAGCGTTAAACGCCTATTAGGCGGCGTCTTAATACTTATTGGAATCAAATTTTTATGGTCTATGGGTTTTACCGGTATTTTGCAAACTCTGGGAGGAGTCGCGGATAAAGTTCAGTCAATGTGGTTTCGACTAAGATGATAGATGGAGACCAATATAAAATTTATTCCCCAGAACACGATTCCTACCAATTCGATTTTTCAGAGACTGAGCATTGATGGTATTTAATCTGGCTGCCAAGATTTTGAATGCAGTGATCAATTCCAAAAGAATGAATCAGGATATTGGAGACCACGCCAGTGAACCTTATAAATGGTAGGGCTCACTTTCCGGACAAAACATGTTCCCCAAGATGTTGTGCTTTGATTTTTTCCGCTGACTGACCATAAATCTTACGGTCAAACGTCGGATTGAAAAGTTAGATTTTACCAGACAAAAATTATTTTCAATAGAGCAGACTACCTCCAAAGCAAGGTCCGTTTTTCGGTCGGCCAACTTCCCCGGACTATCCCTGTTTTTCTGGGTTCTAAAATGACCCAGAAACTCTTTTCCAGCCGCCAGATAGTCAATAGAATCCGCAACGCCCTTGCCCCGGCTAATTCGCCTTAAGGGGTTTCCAGGAAATTTCGCACTCCCCTGTATACCCGGAAACATAAATAACACCGTCTGAAACCGTAACGGAGAGGTCCATTGTCCTGTTGGCCAATCCAGCCAGTTCCTGTATGCCTTTCCATTGAAGCTGAAAGACCTCCGCACTTAACCCCTGGAACTTTTCCCCTTCCTTCTCCCACCAGCTGTCTGACTTGAGGTTAAAGGAATATACCCGCACCGCAGAAGAGAGCCGTCCGGCCTTTTTGATCCGGTCAAAGGAAGGTTCTCCCACCTCAACCCAGAGGGCAATCCTGCCATCCAGGGTTTTCTCCCAGATATCAGGCTCCTCCACAGTGGAAAGCCCCCGGGTCATGGTCAGGGCTTCGGTGGCATTCATGCAGAATGCGATCACTCTTGCCATCATGCGTTCAACAGATTCAGAAGGGTGCTGGGCAAGGGTAAGATTCAGGGTATCGTAAACATTTCGGTCCACATCGGCCAAGGTGATATTTGCTTTAAAAATGGTGGGTTTAAGGGCCACTTGATTATCCTATAGGTTAAAATTCTGTCAATAAAATGTCAATTCTGTTCAGGGCTCCCTTAACCGAATCCATATTCCCCTGTCAAGCAGTGCTTTGTCTCAAGTCTCACCTGGCCCCGGTTAAAATGCCCCGAGCAAAAAGTATCCAAGGTTTATAAAATGGCCGGAACAATATATGGTGACATTTTTTCTCTCACTTTTAGGTCTAACAGCCAGCATGAAACGCGGTGACTTTTGCCGACGTTTCCAATGCCGTTGTCAAATGATTTCTCAAAGCTTTTCTTGATGCTTTGTCTACCAATGTAAAAAATCGGTCCGTATCATCTTTCAATATAGATGGCTTATGGCCGTCAACTTTTTTAAATTCACAATCCAATTGATCTGATAAAAAGAAAAATTCTTGATACAGCGCACTATTGTTAATGGGCCTGTTTTTTTTAGACAAATAACTATTGTTCTCAAATCGCCCACGCCTTGCTTGAAGTCCGATAATGTTCTGGGAATCGGTATACACAATAATTCTGGTGGCCGGCTCTTGAATTGAAGTCAATGCCCAAATCAGGGTCTGAATTTCCAGTTTAGCGGAACTGGTCTGCTCAAATTTTTTTAGCTTAACATTTACCTTAAAGGAGTCTGAATACGGTACCTCAAAAAAATCAGCAAGGTATGCCCCATATCCGACCTTTGATTTTGGATTCACACTACCATCTATGAATAGCCGTAAGATTGTCATTCAAATATTGGATATCCACTTATTTAAATGATTGGCAAAATTACTCAAATTCTTCTGATTGATCGCAGCCGGCCCACCGGTATCAATTCCACTGTCCCTTAAGCTCTCCTTAAACGCCCTCATTCTAATCTGTTCCTGAATTGATTCTTTAGAATAAAGACGCCCCCTGGGATTAAGGGCATGACCCTCTTTTTCTAAAACCTGAGCTGCCAAACGTATATCAGAAGTAATCACCAGATCACCTTTATCAAGCAACTCAAGAATCCTGTTGTCCGCCTCATCAAACCCTCTGGGGACTTGGAAAAATGTAATATAGTTCCGCTGGGGTATTTTTATGGGATGATTGGCAACCATGGCTAACTCCACACGGGTCCTATCGGCTGCTCTGAACAAAATATTTTTAACCACCCCTGGGCATGCATCTGCATCCACCCATATTTTCATGTAGTGCCCTTTGTCTTTATAGTTAACCCAAACTATAGTAAAGCCTTTTCGCTTGATCTTTATGGCTATCGCAAGTTGCCCCAGGGGTCTTCGGACCCATCCTCTCCAGGCCTTAACTCAAGCTGAAGCCCTTTTAAAAAATTACGCAGCATCTGGTTTTTGCACTCTCTGTAATGCTTGTGCCCGGGTTTTCGAAAAAAGGCGCTTAATTCATGTTTGCTGATTTGCAAACCAGCCAAGGATAAAACTCTGATCATATCTTCTGCTTTAAAATTTACAGCGATCTTCAGCTTTTTTAAAATAGCATTATTATTTAATATTTGCTCTGGTTCAGGTTGAGATCCCTCTCTTTTCCCCCGTTTATGATTGATGAATCCATTCAAAAAAATAGCCAATTCTGTATCCGTGCATTTTTTACAGGCGGGGTCATCATCTTTTTTCAGCCAATCACTGACCTGACCCCGTGACACCTCATAGTCGGCTTGTCCAAAAACAGAGATCATTTCTGAATCACTGAGATCAAAAATATATCGAATCCTGCGTAACATATCATTTTTATTCATATTAGAAGACCAATCCCTTTGTCTCTTAATTATATTAATCTTTTTTTATAACGTTAGAACATTCTTATCAGCTCCGCAATGCTCTTGACGAGTTGACCATGTCCTTCGTGAAGGTAGATTCCAATCTGCGCGATCAACGAATATGCTACGGCAAATTGGGCCAAAGCATATCCGGCAACGGTGAACTGGCTGACGCTGATAACACCAAACCCGAATTGGGATAGTGTGAAAATGCCACATGCAAATTGTCCGATGGCGATGATGCCTTTTGCCGGGACAGGCATCCTGTTTGGAGTGTACTTGAATGAGATGTGAATCCATGGCCAACCGAACAGGATTGCTTTTGATTTGTATTCAAAACCCCAGCCACCCCATTTTTCTTTGGCGGGGAACGGTGCGCCGCACTGCGGACAAGCCATCGCTTGTTCGGATATCTCGTGCCGGCATTCGCGACAAGGTTTCATATCCCCTCCCCTTTTTTTCAGCCAATCAGATACGTGCCGGTTCCTGTGGCGATCCGGACATCCTGTTCATTGTAAAGGTCAATTTTTGCAACCACTATCCGTCTGCCGGCCCTGATAATCCGGCTTCTGCATTCAAAGGCCTCTCCCCTGCCAGGCCTTAAATAATCGACCCGAATATTAATCGTTGCTGATTCAACAAGTTTTTGACTGATCACTTCAAAAGATTTACCTTCTTGAAATTTTGCACAGGAAACCAGTGCAGAAAGCCCGCCGGTCAAATCAAGAACTGATGCGGTGACACCTCCATGCAGAATACCGGCAGATGAATTTCCTATGAGATCCGCCTTCATCTCAAAGGTGGTAACAGCCTCTCCTGAATCGTAATCCAGATTTTTTATATCAATGCCAAGAACCTTGTTGAACGGCAGCATTTCAAGGTAGTATTTTTTTATATTCTCAATCACATGTTCACTCATATCAATTCTGCTCAATTTTGAATTTTAGTTTCCGTGCTATATATCGTACCAACGGCAGCTGCACAATGAGCGGATGATTGATTTTTCAAATTGTTTTATGTAACGTGGATAAGATTCACACGCACAAACGGCTTTGACGGCATCCGGCAAGTTTCTTCTGGTTAAAGTATCTGTTTTCTATGATGCCATATGTTTGAATTAAGATGGAGAAGAGAATGATGCGATTTTTATTGATAGGCATGGTTTTATTGGTATTTGTTTTCGGAATGGGAATTTATGCTCAAGCAGCCCAAACAGACATAATTCCAACTGCTAAAGGCGATTTGAAAATAACCTTGATTGGCCACGGCACCCTCATGTTTGAATATGGTGGGAAAATAATTCATGTCGATCCATGGACAAAGGTTGGAGACTATTCATCTCTACCCAAAGCGGATCTGATCCTGATTACACACCATCACCGAGATCACTTGGATATAGCGGCTTTGGAGCAAATTTTAAAAGACAACACCGTTGTTGTGATGACTCAAAAATGCGCTGAACAAATCGAAGCCATGAAATGGTCTCCGATCATTATGGCAAATGGGGACAAAAAAACAGTGAGTGGATTTCCATTAGAAGCCGTCCCGGCATACAACCTGGTCCATAAGCGTGAAGACGGTACGCCCTTTCATCCAAAGGGTGAAGGCAACGGATACATCCTCACATTCGCAGATAAGCGCATTTATGTGGCAGGGGATACAGAAAACACGCCGGAGGTGAAAACTTTAAATAATATTGATGTTGCCTTTATTCCGATGAATTTGCCATATACCATGGATTCAGCCATGGCGGCCGATGCCGTTAAGGCATTTAAGCCCAGGTTGGTTTATCCCTATCACACGACAAGCAGCGAAGAGGATCAAGTGCCGGGCTTCATAGAATTAATGAAAGGATTTGATGACGTTGACATCCGGATTTTAAAATAGCGCATGCTTCAAATTCACCGGGAGGCTGTATGCCACCCGGTGAATTGTCCGGCGATATACCGTCTTTCGTATTGAGAATTAAAAAAACAGTTTAAATTTTCTTCCCTATATAGAAAGTATACCCATAATATTTTTTGTACTTTTTATATAGTTGAGCTTCATGCCGTTGGTTTGCGATAAATTCTTCGGCAATTTTGTTGCCGGCGTTTTGTTTCAAGAAAAGTTCATCTGCAGCTACTTTGGGCACAAAGTAATTTTCCGTCCAGCAGTTTTCAGGCAAAATAAAAGCGGCGACCGGCATATACCCGGATTTTTGCATCTGTTCCACCTTATTGGAGACCGTGTCTATTTCCGGATAGGCATCCATCCAGAACGCTTCGATCTCGGCTGGACGTTCCTCTGTAAACCATGTTCCTTCCGAAACCGCAAGATAGCCTCCTGTTTTCAGAAATTTGCGCCATTCATTAAGTCCCCGTTCAAAACCAATGTTATAGATCGCTCCTTCGGACCATATAAGATCCAACTGCTCATCCTGGAAGGGGAGATCTTCCATTGATTTAACAATACCTTTCATTCTATGCTGAAGACCAAGCTTTTCAGTATTTTGGTTGAACAGGTCGATAAAAGCAGGAAAGATGTCGATACCTGTAATATTCCCTGGTGCATGCTGTGCTAATATCATTGTCTGTCCACCTGATCCGCAGCCAATGTCGGCAACAAGTGATTTGTCGTTAAGGTTGTCGATAAAACTCAATGCCTTGATGGTTACTTCCGGGCTTCCCGGCCCCTGTCGATTTAGACTTGCAAAATATTGGCAGATCAATTCCACATCGAACTCATGAATTGATTTATATTCATCGGTCATTATTCTCTCCAATGCTGAGGCTGATTAAGTACATCAGAACATTCCACCGTTCCCCCGGCTTTGCCGATAATCCCGGAAGACAGTTCAGTTACCATCCAGGCGCCGGCATGTTCTTCCGGGATCGGATATGGTGCTTTGAACCCCAATTTGCCGGCAGGAACGAATCCCGCCCGGGGATAATAATCAGGATGTCCTAAAACAAAAACCAAATCCACCCCGTTTTTCTTTAACCGGTCAAGTCCTTCTTGGATAAGAAGGCCCCCAACACCAGTGGATTGAACTTCTGGAAGCACTGCAAGAGGTGCCAATATACAGGCTGAAACCAAAATTGGCGATTGTGCGATGTTTACTTTTGTAAAAAGAACATGCCCAACAATAGTTTGATTTTTAACCGCTACAAGAGAAAGCAAGGGTTCTGCGCTTTGGTCATCGAATAAACCATTTACAAGCTCGGCGATCACCGGCCCCTTTGCCTTTCCAAATGCCGTTTTATGAATTTTTTCTATTTCCAGTCTATCAAATTCCTGTGAACTTCTTATTTTCAATATTCTATCCTTTTTGAGTTCAATAATCAGTATTGAAAGATGTATTAACGGCTGCATCGTTATCAGTGATAACAACCTGAAAATATAGTTATTTATAAGACTGAAAGGGGGTTACTGATAAAAGGAAATATAATATAGATGGATGCAAAAACGGTTCCCGTATTGAGACTGGCTCTGCACCCTATTATTCAGAAATAGAGTGATTAGACTGAAATGTAATGCCAATCCATTACTGATTATCTTTTATCAGTAACGATTTGCACAATATCTAATAATTTAGAAAACAAAAAAATCCTTTTAAACCGCTTGTAATTAATTGTGGTGTCTTCTTATCATTAATTCAAAACAGTTGTCAAATATCACAATTCCATTTCTCATTGAACCACGGGGACTGTTCTCCACCCGGGCGCCCCGGCGGCTCGTTGTCCGCCTGGTCCGAAGACAAAAAATACCCTTGAGCTTCTGGATATTGATGTTTTGAACAACACCCCTCAAGCCTTATGCACCGGGTTTTGACGCCAAAAAGGAAAACCAGGTTAAAGCCCAAACCATGACCTCAGACCGCAGGTTTATCTGATAGATTTAGCCGATTTCATTCATTAAAATGCTGTGAACTTCTTTATCCTCTATGCCTAAATACGTCATCGTTGTCTTAGGATCTGAATGATTGAATCTTTTTGCAATAACATCAAAACCAACACCATACTTAGTCCGCTGCTGGTATCCCCAGGTTTTTCTTAATGTATGAGTGCCATAATTCCCCTTTAAATTAATCGCCTGAGTCCATTTTTTAACAAGCCCATGCACTGCTTGTACTGACAAGGGAAAATTCTCACCCTTCCGGCTCCGGAATAAATAATGATGATTTTCGATTTGGCTTATGCTGTTTGAAAAATACGTATCAAGTGCTTTCCGGACGGATTTATTGATCACTACCACGTTTTTTTTCTTGGTTTTGCTTTCGGTTATCTGGTGAACTTGACCAGGCTTCAAGTAACGGACGTCCCCTACCTTTATATTAAGAAGGTCACCGACCCGGATGCCATTATTGATTCCCATAACAAATAAAAGGTGGTCTCTCGGGTGGCCGGAAAGAAGCTGGATGATCGCTTTAATATCTTTTTCTCCTCTGATCGGCTCCACCTCAATTCTGGAACCTTTTTTCGGATGATTGAAATTTTGACCTTTTTCCATAACATCCCCCTACCCTATTATAAATCTTAAGTTAGTTGTATTATATACATATAACTTAAGATTTAAAAATGAAAGAAGGCGGATTTTTTTAACAAAAATAGCGAATGCCCCTATGTAGAAAGGGTCTTCACTATTTTATCGAATCTTAACTTTTAGGCAAAAGTTAAGATTTAGATCTGCCCACCACCGCAGCTTTATGCTTCACAAGTATTTGAGCTAAATCGTCTGCCATAATTTAAAATGAAAATTAATTGGTGGAAACCTGGGCCTGTTTTGTTTTCATTTTATTGTTTACTAAGTCAAACGGTCTTATCCTGCTTCGGTCTTTGTTACTATTATTTTGGAGCCTTGGCCCCAGGTAAAGTTTGCGCTGCAAGATCAAAAGTGAAAGAGCCATTAAAAGGTTTATTTTCTTTGTTGGCTATCTGCTTAGATTTGTTAACGATCAAAGCATCCGAAAAATCAGCTCCTTTACCCTTGACTGGTTTTGCATCTCTGTAATCTGTAAGCGCAAGCCACACGGCTTGACCATCCTCAAACCTTATATTCGGTTCCTGAAACAACGACTGAAGAACTGTCACTAGTTCAGGTTTCTTTAACTGGTATTTTTTACCACGCAATGTCCAGATCGTCTCGACCAGCACGACATCAGTGACTAAAACCTTCTCCTGACCTGAAATCAACTTGACTGCTTTTCTAAACTGTTCGGCATCATCTTCAAGCAGGTATCGCAACAGAACGTTGGTGTCGATTGAAATCATTGCAGAGAACTCTCCATAGACTCCTCATCGGTCATAGAAGGATTCCCTTGAACGTACTTTAAAAGACCTCTTGCAGCTCCCTGCTTCTTTTTTACAATGGTTAACTGACCATAAGCTATAAAGCTTTCCACTTCATCCCCTGGTTCAATTCCCAGAGCTTCACACTGACTTACGGGCAAAGTGATTTGCCTTTTTGCACTAACCTTCGGCATAAATCCTCCTGTACTGTTTGTATATAACGGCCATGGGCCGATCTGACATATCAACTGCCAGGCATATCCCACAACAAAGATAGAAAGATCTGAGTAACCTGCCCAGACTTTCTTAAAAACAATATACCACCTTTCTTTACAATTTATCAAATTGTAAAGATTTTGCACTTAAACAAAATAAAAGACCATATAAAACTCCCTTCTTTTTTCAATATCCATATTTTGTTTCGTCTCGGGTCGGTGCCGGCCTCCTATTCTGATTTAGATTGTAGAAAAAATCGAATCCCACTATTCTGGACCACGAAGATCTTGCTATATTATTCCCATGGTTGGTGAATTAATATTATAGTGTGAACCGGTAGATTGCTAACAATCCTACATTTTATGGAGATGATGTAAAAATGAATAACGAATTCATGGAGAGCCTTATTGAACAAAATCCCGATGCAATAATATTTGCCGATATAAAAGGCACAATACAAGTATGGAATATGGCGGCCGAACATATTTTTGGATTTAGCAAAGAAGAAGCAGTCGGAGCGAGCTTAGATATTATAATTCCGGAAAACTTACGAAAGGCTCACTGGCGTGGATTTCAACAAGCTATTCAAATTGGGAAAACTAAGTATGCCGGCAAATTTCTGCCTACGAAATCTTTACATGCAGATGGGTCTGTTATTTACGTTGATCTCGGTTTCTCTATTGTTTTAGATTTCGCAAATAATGTTATTGGAGCGTTGTCAAGCGTAAGAGATATTACCACAAAATATAAGGAAGATCGGGCGATTCGAAAAAGATTGTCCGAGTTAGAAAATATTCAAAAATAAAATTCCAGGTGTCCATGAATTTTCATAATGTAAAAAAAGATGGTAATTGCTTGATCAATCGGTATGAAGTTTATATGAAAGTAGCAATAATTTACTAAATTTATATAATATTCTGTTGTGGCTTAAGCCTGGGTTTAGTTAGGCCAGGCTTACAGATGGCCGCGATTGAATCTTGACATTCCTTTCTGATATAGATAAGTTCAATTTAAGTAAAGCCGTACTCTAAATAAACGTTCTAAGCATTTCAATAACTTTCTATATTTTATAAAAAGGCGCGAGGTTTAAAATGAACAAAATACTCAAACCTATAATTTTTATTTTGATCGGCATTATTATCGCCTTTCCTGTATTCAGCCTGACCTATTACACAATGGCGAGAACATCAACGCCCGGATTTTGCGCCTCCTGCCACGAGATTCAACCTGCCTTTAACGCATGGAAGACGTCTACACACGTAAACAACGCCCAGGGATTTGTCGCTGATTGTATGGACTGCCACCTGCCTGCCCCGCAGGATACAGTAAACTTTTTTTATACAAAGACGATCCACGGCATCAAAGATGTATTTGTCCATTTTGCCTATGGGACCTACGACCGGGAAAAAAGTCGTGAACACGCATATGAAACATTTAAAAATGCGCAATGTCAAAAATGTCACCGAAATCTGTTGAATATCCCGGATAAAAGAGGGGCTATGCTGGCCCACCGAACAGTTCTATATCCAAGAGAAGGATATGAAAAAAAATGTGTTGACTGCCATAGAAATCTTGTTCATGTGGACAGCGAAATTTATAAATACAAACAGAAACAGGCGCCATACAGAGCAATGGGAATTCAGGATTTATAAACCTTGTAACGGTTACAAATAAAATAAGGGGGGGCCATGAAGAAAAAATTGAGTGTATTGCTAACGGGTGTATTTATCATCGGTATTTTCCCATCTACAGTGTTGTGTTCGGATGTTCAGATGAATATACCAAAATCAAAATCATTCAGGATTGAACGATCCATGTCACCCGAGGCCATGGCATGTATCGAATGCCATAAAGAACAGCATCCCGGCATTTTCTCTGACTGGGCGGCCAGCCGACATGCCAGTGCCAACATCACCTGTTACGACTGTCACGTCGCAGAAGCCCATGATCCTGACGTCAGCCAGTCCCATTTTAAAGAGTACGAGGCAAATGACACGAAATACGGGCAGAAAAAATATATGGTGCCGGTCTCTGCTGTGGTTACACCCAAAGACTGTTCTCGTTGTCATCCGGATGAGGCAATGCAATACAGCAAAAGTAAACACGCAAATACCCTTGAAATTATCTGGAAGATAGATCCCTGGCTTAACGATGGCATGAATAGTGATTTTGAGAGGATAAACGGCTGCTATCATTGCCATGGCACCATTTTAAGTTTGAAAGATAAAGAACTTGATCCGGCAACTTGGCCCAATGTCGGTGTAGGAAGACTGAACCTTGACGGCAGTAAAGGCAGTTGTAGTAGTTGTCATACAAGGCATCGTTTTTCTGTTATGGAGGCTAGAAAACCCCAGGCCTGTGGGCAATGTCACCTTGGTCCGGATCATCCCCAGATTGAAATCTTTACAGAATCAAAGCATGGAGATATTTACGATGCTTTTGGAGATGAATATAACTGGACAGCCGCACCGGGAACCTGGAGTCCTGGTGTTGATTTCAGGGGACCAACCTGTGCCTCATGCCATATGTCAGGTGCGGGCAGTGTAATGACGTCCCATGATGTCACCGAAAGATTGTCCTGGGAATTGCAAGCTCCGTTGACAGTTAGACCTGAAGAGTTCAAAGCACTTCCGGCCCAGACCAACTGGAAGGAAGAACGGGCTAAAATGCAGGAAGTCTGCATGCAGTGCCACGGAAAAAGATGGACCGAATCCCATTACAGTCAGATGGATCAAACCATCAAAGAATACAATGAAGTATATTTCAAACCGGCAAAAGCTAAGCTTGACGAACTTTATGAAAAAGGACTGCTCGATAAGACCCGTTTCTTTGATGAGCCCCTTGAGGTGGAGTATTATGAATTATGGCACCACGAAGGGCGAAGGGCAAGAATGGGTGCGGCAATGATGGCACCAGACTATTCATGGTGGCACGGATTTTATGAATGCAAAAAACGCTTCAATGCGTTCATGGAAGAAGCCAACCACTTGATTAAAACCGGTAAAAAGTCTTACAAAGCTGAAAATTATCCCAATGCGACTGGGAGTACCACAAAACCACCAGAAATTTTTAAATAACAAACCATGGGCTGACCTGATCTTGTCTGTCAGGCTTCGGCCCGCAACAACAACATGGAAGAATGCAGCCGCTAAAAATTAATTTAGCGGCTGCATTTATTTTGATAAACATAGTAGGTTTTGATCATTCATAGTCCTGCAAAAGGGGGATTGCGGATATCGCTAACCAGCATCATTATGCCAATGTGTTAGAGTAAGAATGGTCTTTTGAGCATTTTTTCATATACTTCAATATAGCTTTCAGCGCATCGGCTGTGGTTGAATTCAAGAACTGATTCTATCATGATTCTGCGGAGCTGGTGTTCTTTTTCACCCGGGTCCAGGCTGAAAAAGTCCATGGCCTGGTCCACCGCCCAGTTTAGTCCCTGGGCGTCATGGACATTGAAAATAAATCCATTTCCTGTTGACTGATTGACATTCAATTGTTTTACGGTGTCATGCAGCCCGCCTGTGTCAAATGCAATCGGTAGGCTACCGTATATTCCTCCGATCATCTGGGGCAACCCACACGGCTCAAAGGAAGATGGCATGAAAATAAAATCACTGGCCGCAAATGCCTGGTGGGATAAATGTTCGTTGAACTTCAAGATACTTATGCGCTGGTGCAAGCCATGGAAATTGACAATATCGTGGAGATGTTTCTGATATGCCCCGTCTGCCACAGAGACAATCTGAATGCCAGTATCCCAGTAGCGGGAAACAATGTCATACATAGTTTCTGCTAAAAGCGTGCACCCCTTCTGCACAGGGTCAAGGCGGGAGGGCCAGAAAAACACAGGGGCATCGGGATTTGTCTCAAAACCTACGAATTTTTGCAGAAAAACTTTATTTTGTTGTTTCCTGACACGATGGTTTTTTGGCCCATAATTGAACTGAATCATGTCATCCACAGCTGGATTGAATTCAGGCTCAGGCGCATTTAAAATGCCTGTGGCGTATCCAGTATTCCATTTGTGGGACAGTTCTTGCCTGATCTCCTGTCCCACAAATGGATGGCGATTTTCAACAATTTCAAGCAGAAATGTGGGGCTTACCGTATTCACATAGTGGGCGGAAAATATGCCTGAGACTAAAAAATCCACCCGGTTGGTATCTCGGCTTTCTTCGTAGGTAACGGGCTTATTTTTGCTAATTATAACGGATTTGGGGGATAGAGCCGGAGAGCGATGAAATAGACTGAAAAAAATCATTTCCTGAGTTATGGTTGAAGCGCCAACAGCAACGATAACAAATAAGGAAAATGATGAGTTCCTCTTCTACCACCGCTCCCCGACTGAATCGAACTATTTGTATGAATGTTTGTCAAGCACAATATTACATCATAATCCAGCAGGCAGCCCAATTTCGGATGGTATTAGACATGGTAATCATGAAATATCCCGAGCTTTTCCCCGTTGAAATCACTAACGGATACAAAATGAAGGAGATCCGATTCTCCAAAAAACTGAAATTGAAAATCAGGAGAATTGTAATAGCAGGTGTCAGTTATACCATACGACCTTCGTTTGCCATGCCCTATATGAGTGGTCTTGTAAAAGATGTTGAGAAACCGTTATTTTTGCGGAAGTTTGCAGTCCCGTTTTGGGCTTTGAGTTACTGCTTCGGTAAAAATTCCATGTATTGGTATCGCCTTGAAGCATCCCTTGGCCGACATAGTCTTGTGGGAACCACGATTAAATCCCCAGATACATTACCCCAACATGTTTCTGCTGATGAAAAGCATACTCGTCTTTTGGGAGAAAAGACCTATATTGCAACGACGGCTGGGAAAAACTGTATTTTAGGAGCCAGTGTTTCCGAAACGGCCTCCGGCAAAGACCTCCAAAAAGCTTACGGGGTATTTAAAGAGGAGGCTGAATGTATTAATCCGGGATATCAGCCAGAAACTGTCAATACCGACGGATGGCGGTCAACGCAGAAAGCCTGGAGAAAATTGTTCCCCAAGATAACTGTGTTATCCTGCTTCTTACACATATATATTGGCATACGTGATCGCTCACGCAAAAAATATAAGGAGCATTTCCTGGATATGGCGACCAGGTTATGGGACTGCTTTCGGGCAGAGTCTAAGGGGGCATTCTCACAGAGAGTTCGGAGGCTTTCCGAACATTGTCAAAATACGCAGAACGAAATCCCAGACGTAATTTCAGCCAAGATCAAGAAGCTCAAGGATAATCTTCCACAGTTTTCCGAAGCTTATGATTTTCCTGGTGCACATAGAACAAGCAACATGGTTGACCGGCTGATGCAACGGATGGACCGTCATTTATTCAGCACCAAGTATTTTCATGGCACTATGAAATCGGCCAATCTCAGTATACGTGCCTGGGCTCTTATCCAAAATTTTGCTCCACTCAATCCGTGGACGGTAAAGCAAAAGGGCCATGTGAGTTCTTTTGAAAGAGTGAACGGATTCCAATACCACGAGAATTGGCTTCAGAACCTTTTGATTTCAGCTTCATTGGGAGGCTTACGGACGGGTCCCCCAAATCCGTTATAACCAGTATTTTTGAAGTAAAGCCACTGCCAGAAGGCTGCTGCATCAATGCCCCTGTCCTCGATTTCGGTCATGGTGGAGGTCATGGTATATATGTTGTGGATGGTAAACAGACATGGGATCTCGTATCGCCTGGCCATGGCCGGAATCAGTCCGGTCATCCAGTCATTGCAATGAATAATGTCCGGCTTCACCCTTGGAATGATATTATTTATCACTTCCCGCTGAAACGCCAGGGATACTTTGAGATCCTTATCCGAATAGCCGGAATAGACGCCGTCTTTGTAAAGGAATACCCGGTCAGTGGCAAAATGAATTCGTTCCTCCTGGAGGCACCGACGAATTTTTTCCACCTCCCAGTGATGCCTGGGTTTATTATTGCCATGATAGATAGATCTGTAGTCAGGTATGGCCACATGAACATCGCAGCTTAAATCATACAACGCCGAAATCAAAGCGGCCGACACATCAGCCAGGCCTCCGGCCTTGGCTGAATAATCATTAGCGTCAGGACAGATATCTTCTGGGAGCCAGGTGGCTTCCGGGGTTACAATAAGAATTCTTGGTCTGTTGGGCATGGCGGTCTCTCATTTCCTGATTTTTTTGGTCAGGCGTAAAATATGCGTCCAAACAAGGATTTTAGTTCAGGGACAAATCAAGAATTGAAAATCAACCCATAGATAAAATAGCGTCGCCCAGGGCCTTGCCATCATCGTCGTCTTCTGCTTTAGGCTCACTGAACACGCAGTTTAAAATAAGCACGTCTCCATTTCTTTTAGTTGTGATTTTATATGGCTGTTTATGAAAAAGGCTTATCATATTCTTGTTATGTGGATAAATATAGGCGATCAGTCCTTTAATGCCGTTATCAATGGCTGCCTGATTGATTTTTTTCTGTAAGATAGAGGCAATGCCCATGCCCTGATATTCTCTTGATACCGAATAAGCGACTTCAGCCATGTTAATGATAGTGTTTCTGAAATATTCGCCCACGGCAATAACTTTTTCAAACCCGAGTTCGCCAATCGTAGCCACAATGGTCTGATCATTGATATAATCAATGTCATATGTAGTTTCAATTTGATCATAGGCAAAATTTCTTTTCTCATGAAAGAACCTCGAAACAATATCTCCACGATTCATAGTGTAATAATGCTCCTGGATAAATCGTTCATCCACCGGCTTTGCGGGTCTGAAGGTAATGGGAAGATTGTTTATAATAATGGTTTCCTCGTATTTAAACGGGTAGATACCTTTATTTGCCTGATTAAATTTGCGTTTACTGTCAACCAGCCCCATTGCTTTGGCTTCGGCAAATAATTCATCCCTGAAATCCGGATGGGCAATGGAGACTAAAGCCATAACCCGTTCCTGAAGTGTTTTTCCAAAAAGATTCACTAATCCGTATTCTGTAGCCACAAACTGGACATCTCCCCTTGGCACCACCACGGCGTGTTCTGTTAATAGTGGTACTATTCGGCTTCTTTGTCCGTGATCCATAGTTGACGTCATTACTAAGATGGTTTTTCCTCCTTTGGACATTGCTGCCCCTCGGGTGAAATCAAGTAGACCATTAATGCCTGTGTAATTATTCAATGGCAGGGCATCGGCTGCCACCTGACCGGTAATATCAATGGCCATGGCTGTGTTCAATGTTACCATTTTATTATGACGCCCGATAATTCCCGGATTGTTAATATAATCTGAGGGGTAAAATTCAATAGAGGGATTATCGTCAAGAAATTCATAGAGTTGAGATGAACCTACTGCTGCACCGGCCACAAGCTTTCCGTTATTAAATCCTTTTTTTTTATTCGTGATCACCCCCATGGAAAAAAGGTGCATGATTGCATCTGACAGGTATTGTGAATGAACACCGATATCATTTTTATTTGACAGAGCCATCTTAATTATTTCAGTCGTTAAGCCAAGACTTGTCTGAATGGTTGAACCATCTTCGATAAGACGTGAGATGAGTTTCGCAATCGCTATGCCTGACTCATGTTCAGGGAGTGGCTGGATGGTTAAAAGCGGGTCTTCATGTTCCACTATAAAATCAACATCATTAACATGAATAAAGCTTCTTCCCAGGACTCGGGGCATTTGGGGATTAATCTGGCATATGACAATATCGGCGGTTTCACAGGCCGAAAGATTAATGTCCACAGAAATCCCGAGGCTCATCCAACCAAAGTCATCGGGCGGTGTGGCCTGAATCAGGGCTGCATTCAACGGCATGAGTCCGGATTTGAACAGGTGCGGGATCTGGGATAAATTAGTGGGTGTAATAAATCTTTGATTTTTTTTTATAATGCTACAGCCACAGGAGCCTAAGTAAAAGGACCTGATTTTGAACTGATGTGATGGGGACCCATTAGCTATAGGCGTTAACGGTCCATTTTCAATACTGAGCAGACGTACAATTTCAAGATCGATTAATCTTGTGGATATTTCGGATAGTTCTTGGACAAGATACTGGGGTTCAGCACAGGATGAGCCTATGAAAATGCGTTGACCTGGCCGGATATGTTTCAGGGCCTCTTGGGCACTGCAACGTTTATCTATGTAGGAATCTGCCCAGTAAGTGGATCTTGCCATTATTATCCTCCTCGAGTTTCTTGCTGCTTGATAACGCTTTTTAATATTCCTGAATTAACATCATAGGAAATGAAATCTCTTGATTACAAATTGAACTGCCCGCTGGTTTCAGGTTGGTAATGGATCTTGGTAAATGTCATTTTCTTTGGCCCTGAAGGAGCGATCCATTCTATGGATTCGCCCACTTTGTGCCCAAGGATAGCAATACCTATAGGAGCCAAGATGGAAATCTTGTTCCCTCTAATGTCGGCTTTTTCCGGAAAAACCAGTGTATAGGTTTTTTGTTCTTTGGTGGCCTCATTTTCAACAGTGAAGGTTGAATTCATTGTTATAATATTATTGGGAATGAATTCAGGCTGCATAACAAGACAATTGGATATCTTTTTTTGCAAAGTTTCCAGGTCTTCTTCATTAAAAATATTTTGCCTCCAGCATAGATCCAGAAGTCGTTCCAAACGGTTTAAATCAAACTCAGTTATCAATATTTCCTGTTCCATATTAATTTCCTTTTTTGGGTATAGGATGCCATGCTTATCTCCAATGCCATTTCTTGTTGTTTTCTAATTTCTACAAAAAATACTTTCTTTATTTTCAGGGCTTCCCGCAATCATTGAACATCTCGAGATTGGGTACAGGTAAATACATGGATTCAGCTTTGCTGGTGCGCTTTCTTTCTTTGGCTGAGGCTTCAGGATCTTCACACGTAAATTCTTCACAAAAATATATGGGTTGCTTTTTTTTCTTGTAGTGAAAACAATCTTTAACATTCAGACAATTGATACAAAGGTTTATCTGTTTGTTTATTCCAGCCATACTACCTCCATAATCTTAATATTATTTTGATTCCAGAAGGGGCTCCCCTTCTGATTCAATGAGTCGGTTACAATTTGGGCAGGTCATTCTCAATGTTTCGATATGCCCTTTGAACAGTCGTTTTTGACAATACGGGCAAAAGTACCAGGTCGCTGGGGTTTCGGTTGTTTCAATATCTTTTAAAAGCATCTTATTCATGGTCCTCCTCATAATCCCCTCCTTGTCCTCAAAACACATGACAATAATAATAGTTCGTTCCGTTGCAGGCCTATTAAGCCGTTGCAAGGACTTTTTGAATCTGTTCATAAATGATATCGAGTGCATCATGAAACATTGGGGGTTCCGGTGAAGATAACAATGCCGTAACCTCATGGTTCGCATCATTGATGAACCGTCGGACAAGGTCCTTATTGATCCCTGCATTTGCCATAATTACCGGAATCAGCGTTGATAAGGTTTTGGATGCTAAGATTCTGATATTATAATAAAGATCATCTCGTACAATTAATTTCACTAGCTGTTTTAGGGTCTCAATGGAGGGCATTTTCAATGTGGATGCCGCTTCAACAGCCGCTTCACGCAGTCTCCAGTTTCCTTCATGGCGAAGCAGCCTGACCAACTCTTCTTGATGGTTATCCAACGAAGCTGATTTTTTAAGGAGATTCAGCGTATCCAGTGCGTTAACCCAATCCGTTAGATTCCCAAAAATTTGATCTTTCATCTCTCCTCCAGTAAAAAAACAGATTTAAAATCAGTCTCCTGATTTTTTCATAGTAAAATTCCCTTTAGTTTGTTTCTTTTAAGAGCAAAGGATGTGCCATACACTGTTTTTAGTATAAAGAGCTGAAAATATATGATTTTTATGTACTGGAGTGATATTGAACATCATGATCTCATGTCGCATATTGCAACATTGGTGCATATTGCGCCTGTAGTATGTGGCAGGCACGCTAACAAAAGGAGGCTCTTCTTTTTTTTAGCTTTGGTGTGTTTTTTGTGTGTTAATTAAAAAAATACCAAGGCAGACCATACCTAATCCTGCCAGGGTATTTAATCCGAAAGGTTCGCCTAAGATAAGGGAACCAAAAAGGACACCAAAAATTGGTGTTAGGAATAAAAATGATGCAAGTATGCTGATACAAAAATTATGGATCATCCAGAACCAAAAAAGATAGCTGAAGTTTGCCACCACAACTACTTGATACCCTATGCGGCAATCGAAACCGGACTTAAGACCACGGGTTGATTCTGTTCAAACAATAAAGTGCCCATTGCGAGAATCGGTATGGCAAACATCAGCTGAGCAAAAAGGGTTTGGTAATGATCAAGGGGAATAGATTGACTGATGCGTTTTATATACAGTGTGGATGCTGCCCAGAACACTGCCGCCAGGATCTGCATCACATCCCCTATCCTATGGTATTCGGGCAAGGTTTCTGAGTGCATTTTAAAAACAAAAATAAGCCCGATGAAAGATAGAAATGATCCTATAATCTTAATCCCCGACAATCGGTCCTGTTTCAGGGCAAAATGTGCCCCTACAATTACCCACAAAGGTTGAGAATACAAAAAAATAGTAGAGCGGAATGCGGAAGTGAGGGAGATTCCCCAGTAGATGAATAAAAATTCCAGGCCAAAAAGCACACCAATGATGACTGCGTGATGACTTTTCCCCGATGGGAATAAAACTGATTGACCTTTCCAAACAGCAACTTCCCAGACTATAAAACCTGCTATAATTGAACGAAGAGTGGCTGCCATAAGCGGAGGGATGTACAGGCTGCTGAATTTAATGCTGACAGCGTTACCGCCCCAGATGCCACATAGCAGAATCAGCCAGATACAAGCTGATATTGAAAGACGACTGCTTTTTCGTTTATCTAAATCCACTCAACTCCCTCTTTGCCATCTTAGTTTACATAACTTTATTGAAGCTACCGAAAAGTAACAGCCAGCCTATTTGTCTTTTTCAAGGTTTCAAGTGACTGGGATGTTGCTGGAGTAACAGCATCAATTGTGCCAGATATAATTCTTTTTTTACAATATAAAGAAATTACATGGATTTTCAAAAAAAATTAGTATTTGAGGACAGGGGAAATGTTGCAGAATGCGACAGTGCTGCGGAATGCACCAGTCAACTTAGCAAACTTGACAGCCATTATTGAATTTTGAAGCGTTTCATAATCCGGTAAAGTGTTGATCGATTAATTCCTAGAATTTTCGAGGCTTCGGTTTTATTCCCTCCAGTGGATTCCAGCACTTCTTCTATGTGCGTTCTGTTCATCTGGTCCAAGGAATTAATATTCCTGCGAGGGCTTATAGATACAGCGTGTCTGAAAATGCTGGGCAGACTCGTCACCGACAGCACAGGGCTTTCTTCGAACAATGTGGCCCTTTCGATGATGTTTTCCAATTCTCTTACGTTTCCCGGCCAGTTGTATTTTTCCATCAGCTTCATAGCATCCGGAGATATGCGATCAATCCGTTTGTTGTTTTGAGTCGTATAGCGTTTTAAAAAATGATAGGCCAACAATACAATATCATCAACACGTTCACGTAATGGCGGTAAGCTTATGGTGACAACATTAAGCCTATAATACAAGTCATCCCTAAAGCCTCCTTTTTCTACCATGTCCTCAAGATTTCTGTTTGTGGCCGCAATAATTCGAACCTGGACCTTTTTTTGTTTAAATGATCCGACCGGTTGAATTTCTCCGCTCTCAATCGCCCGTAGAAGGGTTTGTTGAAGGCCTTTTCCGATATCCCCTATTTCATCAAGAAACAGAGTACCTCCTTCGGCAGCCTCAAAAACGCCCTTTTTATCAGATACGGCACCGGTAAATGCACCTTTTACATGGCCGAACAATTCGCTGCTCATTAAACTTTCACTGATTGCAGCACAGTTTACGGGTACATAGGGTTTTGCTGCCCGGTTTCCATTATAGTGAATGGCCCTTGCCACCAACTCTTTTCCGGTACCGGTTTCACCGCGAATCAGTACTGTGGTTCTGGAATCCTTTACATGGTGAATGGTTTTAAAAACCTCTGTCATACCAGGGCTGTTACCGATGATATTATCAAATGTATATTTGTGCTTTAACTGACGCTTTAACCGGGTATTATCCATGAGGAGGGCTTTTTTTTCCAATGTCTTCTTGACGATGACTTTGAATTCTTCCACATCAAAGGGCTTAAGAATATAATCTTCTGCTCCTTCTTTCATGGCAGCAACGGCAGTATCTACCGTGCCATAGGCTGTAATCATGATAACCATGATTCCGGCGTCGAATTGCTTTGCTGCTTTGAGAACCTGTTTGCCGTCAATACCCGGAAGCTTGAAATCTGCGACTATCAGGTCAAATGGATGTTTTTTAATCAATTTCAGGGCTTGTTCCCCAGTCTCTGTCGAATGGGCCTCGTATCCCATTTTCTTTATGACATGTACAAGCCCTCTGTTTAAATTTATATCATCTTCCACAATTAGTATTTTAAATGGTACGTCATCCATATCTTGTTAAGCCTTAATTGGAAGTTCCAGCGTAAAATGTGTCCCGGTTTTGATCGTCTCATTCCGGGTTGAACTGACTACCTTTAGATCTCCCCCAAGTTTCCGTGCCATTTCATAGCTGATAAAAAGCCCAAGCCCTGTTCCTTCTCCTGGTTTTTTGGTTGAATAAAACGGATTGAAGATATTTGATATATCTTCTTTGGAGATACCGATACCGGAATCTGAAACCTCAATTTTGACCAGTTTTAAAACCGGAATAAAACGGGTGCTCAACGAAAGATTTCCACCGTCAGGCATGGCCTCTATAGCATTGGCCACGAGGTTGGTTACAATGGACTGTAAGGTGCTGGGATCTGCCAAAACATCTGGTATATCAGATTCCAAAGCCAATTTGACTTGAATGTTTTTTGCATCGCAGTGAGGAATCGTGATTTCCATCAATTTGTTCAATAGATCATTACAATTGACTGTTTGCAAGTCACTTTGTATGTGCCTTGAGAAATACAAAAGATTTTTTATAACACTGCTGCCCTGTTTCACTTCATCAATAACGGTCAATAAGTGTTGAGAGACGCTTTCTGGGTCAAAATTGTCCTCCTCTATCTCTTCCAGGGCAATCTGTGTATATAGAAGAGCATTGGCCAAAGGGGTATTCAATTCATGGGCAAGGCCTGAAGTCAGAAGCCCCATAGATGCCAATTTTTCTTTTTGAATGACCTGAAATTCCATTTCCTTTTCCCGTTGATACTTTTCCTTCACCATATTTACGATAGCAGTTGAGATAAAAAATGCCAAAATGAAAACAAGCCCCCCGGTCACTAACGCATAAATAAAGGCCTTTTTCTCCAGAATCCTGATTCGATTTAAAATTTCCCCCATATCCTGATCTGCCATAACGGTCCAGCCAAAAAAATCGATATTCTGTCTGGCCTGAAGAACAGATTTACCCCGATAATCGATGGCTTGATAGGCTGCCAAATCGCCTTCGGACTTATTATTTGTCATTGAAACCCTTGTCTCAAGTGTTTTGGCACCAAACCGGGAGGTAGATAAAAACCATCCTGCTTCGTCAATTAAATAAACTTCGCCGGTATCTTCCATCTTGTTTTCTTGAAGCAGCACACTTACGGCTCTGAAATCCACCAACCCGCATAAAAAATGAAGTTCATCTTTTGCCGTATTTAAAAGTAACGATTTTGACAGCATCAATACAGGGAGCTGTTCATTGTTTTTCGTTATTTTGAATATCTTGGTTATTTTAGTTCCTTGCCATGACAGTTGTGCCTGTAACGCCATCTCTATAATTGGGTCGTTGATCTTTTTGGGTCCTGTATTAAAAATGAGCTGACCTGACTGAGTAACGATAAAAAAGTCAATATAAGGCCTGTGCAAATCATTGACTATTTGATTAAGATGATGTCTGAAATTTGGTTCCGACATATCTAAGAGACTGCTGACCAGGTGAATATCATTCACCCGCTCCATTATAAAATGTTTTATAGATTCCGCGTTTCTTATCGCCAGATTAGTAAGGTAGGAAGCAGCTCTATCCTTGATCATCTGTTTGCTTCGTGATATCCCATTAAATCCAAAAGAAACCAGCGGAACTAATGCGATAAACATAAATACGGAAATCAGAAGCAAACGAAATTTCTGAAAATGCGATTCTGTAAATTTGGCATTGATGTTTTTATCACTATTCATTGCAATATTGATTCTCATCTTTCAAATTGCTTTTATCATGTCAAATGCCAATAGCCAATTAAATTCAAATCCAGATGATGTCTGGCAGTTTAATATTTACAGGAGGGTGTTTATGACTTCTTTGAGCACCCCTGGAACCTCATATAGATACAGCCGCCCGGATTAATCCAGGCGGCTGTATCTTATATTATTTTTTTAAATGATTTTATTCTATTTTTTGAAACTCATCTTTTCCCACGCCGCACACCGGGCAGGTCCAATCACCAGGCAAATCTTCAAAAGCGGTGCCGGGCTCAATATTTCCAGCATCATCTCCTTCTTCAGGATCATATACCCAGCCACAGGGGATACATTCATATTTTTCCATACGCCAACCTCCTTGATATACTAATTACCTGCCATCATAGCTGCAATATCAGCATCAACGTCACCAATGGGTTTGATGTCAAAGTTTTCAACTAGGACATTCAACACTGTGGGTGATACAAATGCGGGCAGCGTGGGACCTAAACGAATACCCTTTACGCCCAGGTGCAACAATGCCAATAGAACCGCTACAGCTTTTTGTTCATACCAACCGATATCAAAGGATATGGGAAGTTCATTAATATGATCCAGCCCGAATGCATCCCGTAGTTTCATGGCGATCACAGCCAGTGAGTATGAGTCGTTGCACTGTCCTGCGTCCAGCACCCGTGGGATTCCTCCGATATCGCCCAAATTGAGTTTATTGTATCTGTATTTTGCACACCCGGCCGTGAGGATCACGGCATCTTTGGGTAATTTTTCAGCTACTTCAGTAAAATAGTTGCGGTCTTTTTGGCGGCCATCGCATCCGGCCATGACAATGAAGCGTTTGATGGCACCTGATTTAATTGCCTCAACCACCTTATCGGCCAGGGCCAGTACCTGGTTATGTGCAAATCCGCCAACGATCATACCTGTTTCTATCTCAGTGGGCGATTGACAGGTTTTTGCCAACGCTACAATTTTTGAAAAATCTTTGGTACCGCCATTGGTCCTATCCGGAATATGGGTTGTGTCTGGATAGGAGACGACCCCAGTCGTAAAAAGTTTATCCTGATACGTATTTTTCTTTTTAATGGGAATAATGCAGTTGGTCGTCATCAGGATGGGGCCGTTAAATGTTTCAAAATCTTCATTCTGGTGCCACCAGGAGCCGCCGTAATTGCCTTTCAGATGATCATATTTTTTAAATGCAGGATAATAATTGGCCGGCAGCATTTCGCCGTGGGTGTATACATCAACGCCCGTACCTTTTGTCTGCTCCAGCAGTTCCTCCATATCTTTGAGATCGTGGCCCGAAATCAGGATTCCAGGTTTTGTCCCCACACCGATGTTGACTTCTGTTATCTCCGGGTTTCCATAGGCCTGGGTATTGGCCTGGTCCAAAGCAGCCATTGTTGTCACAGCTGTTTCACCGGCTTTCATAACCATGGCGACCATTTCATCAACGCTCAGATCCTGGGTGGTAGAGTTTAATGCCTCATACAGAAAATCCCAGATTTCATCTTTAGTGACACCGAGTACCGCAGCATGGTCCGCATATGCACAGATACCTTTCAGACCGATAACCAGAAGCTCCCGAAGAGATCTAACATCTTCATTTTCAGTTGAAAGTACACCAACGGCTTCTGCCTTGGCTGCAAATTCGGAAGGATCATTAGAAAACCAGGTTACACAGTCATGAAGATTGGTTCCGACTTTATCTTTAACACTATCAAACAAGGTCTTTTTAACAGCCTGGGCACGGTTGATCCAGTTCACAAGATCGTCATCATTGAAATTGACATTTGTGATGGTTGTGAAAAGTCCTTCGGCAATAAATTTACCGTTGGATGCCGGGACATCAATCCCTGCCGCTTTTGCTGTCTGTGCAAGGACTGCAATCCCTTTTAAATTATAAATTAAAAGATCCTGAAGATTTGCCGTGCTTCCTTTTTTGCCACACATTCCGTTAATGGTACATCCCTGATTTTTAGCGGTTTCCTGACATTGAAAACAAAACATGTAAAAGCCTCCTTATTTATAAATTAATTGCTAAGAATTCTCTGCTTTTCAGGTAACACTATACAGTTAAAAGTTGTGTAGAAACCTTGATCTGAATCAAGATATAAAGAAAAAATTAAAGATAAACGCTTATGCGATAAAAGTTGGGAGGTACATTATTCATACTTAACATATAACAATTTTATATTAAAGGGATTTTGAATATATCAGATCGACACATCAAGCTATTACCATATTTCTAATATTGACGAAATCGTAAAAAGGGGTCTCATTTTTTATGAAAAAATTGTGTTTTTTTTTGATTTGGATCAAGGATATACCAGTCTTTTTCAGGTATGTTTTTTTAACAGCCTGAACAGAAGGGTAAACATCTATAATGTTGCAAAGTTTTTCAATGAAAGGAGAGTTATGAAGTGGACTCGGGATGCCGAAAAAGAAATATCAAAAGTTCCATTTTTTGTGAGAAAGAAAGTTCGGAAGCGGGTTGAAACGGAGGCAGCCGAACGCGGAGACGCCAAAGTTTTATTGGATCATGTCCATGCATCACGCAAACACTTTTTGTCCAACATGGAATCGGAAATTAAAGGATATCAGATAGAGGCTTGTTTCAACCAAGGGGGGTGCCCCAATAGTTGCATTGAAAAAAATACTTTAATGACGCGGCTTGAAGCCCTGCTTGAGGCAGAAGACCTTTTAGGATTTCTAAGGAAAAACGTTCCGGGCAAGCTCAGATTCCATCATGAATTTCGGATCAGCATTTCCCACTGCCCCAATGCTTGTTCCCAGCCACAGATAAAGGATATTGGTATCATTGCCGCCATGTATCCCAGAACGGAAGAAATCCTATGCAGCGGATGTTTGTCTTGTGTTAATGTCTGCAAGGAAAAAGCGGTTGCCCTGTCTAATACTCCTTTCCCCCTAATTAACACCCAGACCTGCCTTGGCTGTGGTGCCTGTGTTCGCGCCTGCCCCGAAGGGTGCATCCTGGCTGGAGAGAGTGGATACCGTGTTTTACTCGGTGGCCGGTTAGGCCGCCATCCCAGGCTTGCCCGTGAGCTGCCACACCTCTTTACCGAAGATCAGGTTCTTGAAGTGGTAAGGGCCTGCCTGGCGTACTACAAAGAGTACAGCGGGGCAGGCCAAAGGTTTTCCGTCCTACTGGGCGATGACGATATCCCCCGGGAGATTCTTCAAACTGTTCTGCCGCAGTAATTTATTTTTCCAGTCGGGTTATTTCATCAAATTGGAGGTGCAATGGTGACAATGATCCGCATTTGGGTGTCTGCCATTATACCATGGGGTTCCCTGATTTCCGAAATCAGGATATCCCCCTTATTGGCTGGAATCTTGGTATCGTTCTCCCCCAGAAACCATCCCTTTCCCTCAAGAACCTGGATGGACAATTCCCCATCCAGATCGTGGGAATGAACCGGGAACGTCACACCGGCATCCAGATTGAAATTGATAATTTTGAAAAACTCTGAAGTTTGAACTAAAAAAAATCTCTTCATCGCTCCAGGGGTAAACTCGTTGGTGTCTGTGAGTTTTAAAACTTTCATGAATTTTCCTTTCACATTTAAAAAATTTTATTTTGCTGTTTACCTGGCCAATGAATCCAGAACACCATTCATGATATTATTGCTGTGTGAAAAATTACGCTTCATTGATAAAATTTCTGTTTCCGATTGAACGTATTTTGATCCATCAATTTCGTCTTTACAGTTCAGAACCAGGTTTTCGATAGTCTGCTGTGTAGATTCCAGATGGAATTGAAATCCAATAATATGATTTTCGAAAACAAAGCCCTGGTTTAGACAGGCTTCACTTTTTGCAATGTGTACCGCTCCTTTTGGAATATCAAACGTATCCCCATGCCAATGGAAAACTCCTGCCTGCTGGGGAAAAACGCCGGCCAGAATAGTATCATTGATTTCTTCGCAGACTTCTATGTCAAACCAACCGATCTCCCTATATTTATTTTTATAAACATCGGCCCCCATCACCTGGGCAATTAATTGGGCTCCCAGGCAGATTCCCAGAATCTTTTTGTTGTACCTGACGGACTGCTCAATTAATTGTTTTTCTTCATAGAGCCAGGGACATGCAACTTCGTCATTTACCCCCATGGGTCCTCCCATAACAATCAAACAGTCAAAATCGTCAACTGACGGGAGAGCGCAGGGTTTAAAAAACTGAGTTCCTGTTAACTGATGGCCGCCGGCTATTAATGCCGGGCTCATCATGCCAAGATCTTCAAATGGGACATGTTGCAGATAATGAACTCTCATGGACTTGCTCCTTTAGCCTGGATTATTTTTTTAAACTTTAAACCAAAATAACAGTTTTATTCATTGACATAGGTCAAGTTTTGGCTTTTTTGTAAAAACTTGATCTATGTCAATGTGTTTCCAGCCATGATTTTCCATATTCTTCCTACAACGGCCGGAAACGTTAGCAAAGAGAACGAAAGGAGAGTTATGAACTTCAGCCGTATCAATGAGTGCTTTCAGACTATCACAGACCAGGATGTACTGGAGGCGATGAAGGAAATTCCTGGATATCTGGATATCACGCCGTCTGACTTTATAGAGGTATACCGGATTGCTTTTGAACATGCGGTTAACCGTATTACGACTGCCATTTTAGCAGAACATGTGATGACTCGAAAGGTTGTTTCCGTTTTTGAAGACGCACCGCTTTTAGAAGCCGCCTGCAGGATGCGGGATCACGATATTTCCGGTGTTCCGGTGCTCAATGAACAGGGTGCCGTAACCGGTGTCATATCTGAAAAAGATTTTCTGTCCAGAATGACTGAAAAAAAAGCCCCGTCGTTCATGCAGGTGCTGATTCAGTGTATGGATGACAGCCGTTGTCTTGCCCGGCCCCTAAAAGCACTGAAGGCCCGAGACATCATGTCTTCTCCGCCGGTGACTGTCCACAAAAGTCTCAGGTTGCTGGACGTGGCCAACCTTATGGATCGGAAAAATATTAACCGGGTCCCGGTGTGTGGGGATAACAACATTCCGATAGGGATAATTGCCCGGTCAGATCTTGTCCAGGCCATGTGCTGATAAAAAGGAGACCGACAATGATACCTCTTTTTAAAAAAATGGCCGGCGGCGGGCAGCGTCCACCCAAAGTAAACTCAAGCGAGATACTTTGGTCCTGGGCAGGGGCTTTTCTGGGGATCACCCCGGTGGCCTATTTGAATTACAATCTCTTATCCGGAAGTGATTTTGTTTATATCATCGGCTCATTCGGCGCGTCAGCGGTGCTGGTCTATGGTGCCGTCAGAAGTCCTTTGGCCCAGCCCAGAAACCTCATTGGCGGCCATCTGCTTTCTGCCTTTGTGGGCGTAGCCTGTTGGCAGCTTTTCCATCCCCTCCCATGGTTTGCGGCAGCCTTTTCCGTTGCAACGTCTATTGCCCTGATGCATGCTACCCAGACCCTTCATCCCCCTGGTGGGGCCACGGCCCTGATCGCTGTGATCGGCAGCGAGAAAATACACGAAATAGGCTTCTGGTACATGCTGATCCCCGTAGGGAGTGGCGTGATAATCATGTTGATTGTTGCCCTGGTCATCAACAATTTGGCCACTAGAAGAAAATACCCCGAATACTGGTTTTAATGTCTATTAAACAATTTCTTCCAATTCAAACATTTTTATGCGATAAGGACAAAATTGAATTTTTTTGACGTTTAAACAGATTCACGCAAGGGGAAAAGCATTGCAATTAAATAAAGAATCAGATCCTTATCTTTTTAAGACACTGCTTTCCCACCATTATAAGAATTTTATTCAATATGGTATAAACAGGCACATGCCGCCCAAGACGTATCTGTTCCATGAAGGGGAGCCTGCCATAAGGTGCTATCTGGTGGTTGAAGGGTGCCTGAAGCTGTCAAAACTTAATGCCCAGGGCCGGGAAATTATTCTTCGCTATATCTCTTCCGGGGAAATGACGGCCACCCCCATTGTTCTTAAAGACGGCATTTATCCGGTGACGGCCCAGGCAATCAAAGATACGGAAGTCATCTCCTGGGACAGAAACGGGTTTCTTGAAATTGTTCAAAAATGTCCTGAAATCACGTTGGACTTGATCTCTCTGCTTTTCGAACGTATGGAGTCCCTGCAGCAACGTTACCTGGACATATGTTCGGAACAGGCACCCCTGCGCATCGCAAAATTCATGATCAACCTGATGGCTAACACTGGCCGCAAAAAGGGAAACAAAGTGTACATTGATATTCCCCTGAGCCGACAGAATATTGCGGACCATATCGGTGCCTCTATGTTTACAGTCAGCCGCACGTTAAGTGCCTGGGAAAAAAATGGCTGGGTAAAATCATCCCGTGAAAGCATCACCATTATTGACCCCGGTGCATTGGAAACTTTTGCAAATCAATAATCACCAACCAGCCTTTATTCTCATCAATTTCTTATACTTTATTTTGCGTTGAAGAATGTATTAAGAATATAACTTCTACTTTAATTCCAAAAAAATTTGCTTCAACTTGCGATAGCGCAAAGACAAAACAAATTCAATCGATATGATGCATCATTTGTTTAACCCTATTATCTATGAGGAGAAGAAATGAAACGTTATATCGGAAAACAGCGCTGGCAAATGTTGATGATTGCCTTGTTATCTGCGGTCTTACCCGTTGCCGGGACAGCAAGTGGAGCAGGTGGTGATCCTAAAATGAAGTATTCGGCTTTTTTTGACAAAATCAATCCCATTGTTTTGAGAGACCCCCTGGGCGAATTTATCGGGACAAGCCAGGGAGGAATTTTAGAAATCACCTATGTGGACACGGTGAAAATGGCAGGACATAGCTGTGCCGTCGTGGGTGGTGCCTACCTTGCGGCCCGGGAAGGGCTAAAGGCATTATACAGAGACGAATTGCCCTGCAGGGGAGAAATAAAGGTTGAAATAAGGCGGGGCGTAACCGACGACAATGCCGGTGTTGTTGGCTCTGTTCTTTCCAACATTACGGGGGCAACCTCGGATTTCGGATTCGGAGGACTTCCCGGGGGGCGGTTCAATCGGAGAAATCTGCTTTTTTACAATGCCCCTATTGATACGGATATCCGGTTTACTCGGTTGGACACAAACAGACAGGTTGGTGTCAACTATCACCCTGAAAAGGAAGTAAATCCCAAAGCCATCCTGATGACCGCCATTGGCCCGAATGCGACACAGGAAGACAAGAAAACTTTCCCAAAGCGATTTCAGAATATGGTCAAAAAATTGTTTGACCAGCCGGACCGGGTGATTGAAGTTATTGAATTTTCGGCCTCCTCCCAAAAGAATCAGGATACCCATGAATAAAAAGCATTTTTTTGTAATGGGGGCGCTGGTAACGGTATTTCTTGCCCATTGGACACAGGCGGCCTTTGCCCGGACCAATGCCGCCAGTGAGTGCATCCGGTGCCACCGGACGCTCAACCCCTCCCTGGTTAAAGATTGGGAGCTGTCCAGTATGGCGGTATCGGGTATGGAATGCACCCAGTGTCACGGTTCGGCACACACCAATGAGACCGATTCAAAAAAAGCTGTCATGCCGAATATCAAGGTGTGTGGTACTTGCCACACAACTCAGGCAAAGCGGTTTACCATGGGCAAACACGGCAAAGCCGAAGCCGCATTGTCCATCTCCGCCATGGGGAAAAAGGTAAAGGCCCAGGCTTCTGGTGTTTTTGATAAATCCTGCGCAACCTGCCACAACAGCATCAGTAAGGACGGAGGTCAGTGCAACGCCTGCCACGGAAGCCACAGGTTCTCCGCCCGGGAAGCGCGCAAACCCGAAGCCTGTCTTCCCTGCCACATGGGCAATCACCCCCAGTATGAAGCCTATGGAAATTCAAGGCACGGCGCCTTATACCGCGCCCGGGGGCTGGACGGTAGTGTTCCCACATGTGCGACCTGCCATATGCCCGATGGGGATCACATGGTCAAAACCAGTTGGGGCTTTTTTGGGGTTCGGGGCGAAGAACCTGATCCACAGATTTCCGCCGACCAGGAGACCGTCAAAGGGGCAGTGGAAATGCTCGGTCCGATTCTGGCTCCGGACAGCTTCAGGCCTGATATGGCAGAATGGACCGAACATCGAAATAAGATGGTAGAGATCTGCAGCCAATGCCATGCCAAATCCCGGGTCCGGGAAAATTTGGCCGCCTGTGACGATATTGTTGCCCAAGCCAATCACCTGGCCGCCGGATTTATTAAGTCTGCGGACAAACTTAAAGAACAAGGTATTTTGGATCAAAAGGAATATTTTTGGCTTATTCGGGACAAGATGCACGCCCAGCGGATGGGCATGTATATCAGTGCATTTCATCAGTCTCCAGAAGGTGTCCTTTTGGAGCTGATCCATTTCAAGCGGGCCACGATGGCGGTTCAAAAGCAGCAGTCTGAAAAAATAGACTTAAAATAGACAGCGTTAAAGGAGATTTCAGATGAAGATAAAAATGACGGCCTGCCTGTATGCGGCAATACTCATCTCCATGGCTTCCGGCGCAGCTCTGGCGGCAAAAGTGGTCCAGGAAGAAAACCTGGTGGTCACCGCAACAAAGACAGAAAAAGAGGTGGACGGAATCACGGCATCGGTGGATGTGATCACTGCCCAGGATATAAAGATGATGGGCGCATCCACCCTGAAAAACATCATTGAAAAAACCCCGGGCCTGACCCTGCAATATGGCCAGTTTGCCCATGCAAGCTCTAAATCCAAGAGCACCATCTCCATTCGGGGCATGGGGGGCAACGGCACGCTGCTGCTCATTGACGGCAGGCGTATTGCAGGAGAAACCCAGAGTACCTATGAAATGGACAGGATTCCTGCCGGCATGATCGAGCGGATAGAAATTGTTAAAGGCCCCATGAGCACCCTTTACGGATCAGATGCCCTGGGCGGGGTGATCAACATCATCACCAAAAAGGCCGGCCGGAAAAAATTTGCCATGGATATGGATATCTCCACAGGGATGAACGACCAGGGAGACGCAGAGTCGTACAAGGCCGGCATCAATGCCCGGGGACGGGTGGGAAAAGTGGGGTATTCCCTTTATACCAATTACAATAAGACCCGTCCCTATACGAAACCCGAGACCTATTCCTCAAAAGCCCTGAATCCCAAAACCAGCATGCCGGTTACCTCAGATCCCCAGCATGAAGAAACCGGAGAGGTAGACGTTTCTTACCGCGATGCCTCGGAAGTTTTTTCCACAGGACTTTCCCTGGAGGCCGAACTGACAGATGCCCTGAGTGCACAGGCAGGTCTGAATTACTTTGAAGAAAACCGGGAGGGTACTTACACCGGCGGGTTCAAAAAGGCAAGACCCGGGCAGACCCCGTCCGCCGTCATGGTTCTGGATACCCCCGTAGATTCAAAGGACGATAACAACAGGATAGATGCCGATACCTCTGTTAAATACAAATTTACGGATACCCTGACAGGCCGGATAGGCGCCTACCGGTCGGAGTATGAAAAACGCAACAAGACCAGAGCAAAAAATTTTACGGCAACCACGAACACTAAATTCAGTGCGGATGTGGATATCACCGGATATGAAGCGGAGGCAACCTGGGCAGCAACATCTGATCACCTTCTGGTGGGCGGTGCCGGGTACCGGGAAATATCGCGAAATTCTGCCGCCATCAATCCCGATCCCACAAGTTACGAGTTTGTAAACGACACCCAGCGTTTCAAGGCGGTTTATCTCCAGGATGAATGGCAGATCACCCCAGACCTGAATGCCATTTTCGGCGCCCGGTACGATGATATGTCCGATGCGGACAACAAAGCCACTTTTAGAGCCGGACTGGCCAAACAATTTTCTTCCATATTCAAGGTCCGTGTGAACTACGCCGAGGGCTACCGGGCACCGGACACCGCAGAACTTTATGTGGTCGCTCCGACACCAGGCGATATTCCACGGATTGGGGCTGAGACTGTATACGGCACCAAGACCACAGTGCATGAATTGAGTCCTGAATTTTTAAGAAGTTACGAGCTTGGGATTGGCGGAGACTATCAACGTTTCAGCTACGAGGTGGTCCTCTTTTACAACGATGTCAGCGATAAAATTGAAATCGAACGAGTGGACGTTGACAATGACGGAAGTGAGGATTACCAGACCTATGTGAATAAACCGGATGTTGATATCAAAGGCATGGAGCTGAACCTGGGATATGATTTCGGACATGGGGTCACTGCCGACTTCAATTGGACGGAGCTTTCCACCGAAGACGGTGAAACCGGAAAAGATCTGCTCTACAACCCGGACCGGACGTTTTCTATTGGCGTGGACTATCAGGTCACCCCCACGCTTTGCCTTTCACTTACGGCACGGCATATCGGCAGCCAATACAAAAGCGAAACGGAAAAAATAGGTTCCTACCAGCTTGTTGATATCAGTTTTCTCAAATACTTTGGCAGCAAACAACAGTATGAGCTATACGGCGGCGTAAACAATATTCTGGACGAATCCGTGGACAAGTCACTGGGATCAAATACAGGCCCCTATATGTTTGTCGGTATGCGTGTTCATTTTTAAGGAGTGTAAAAGATGACCGTTCCTGTTTTGGGTGTGGATATGGGTACCAGTGCCGTCAAACTGATAATTCTGGATGCGGATAAACGCATGGTGCACACGCGATTTCAAAAACATTCAGGTGATCCGGGCGGCTGCCTGAAAACACTGTTTTCTGAAATCGTTTCAAAATTCCCCAAGGTCCGGTTGGGAATGACCGGCAGCCTGGCAGAACCCTTTGCCGAACAAATTAAAAAGGGGGAGGCAGAGCCCTTCGCAGGGGACAGGGGTGGCACGTCGCAGGTCGACGGCAGGACACCGGGCCAAAGTGTTGTGTTGGCGGATATGGTGCCGGCTGCGGTGGAAGGGTGTCTTGCCATGGCTCCCGGCGCCGGGTGCATCATGGAGATCGGTGCGGCCCGGGCAAGTTTTATTACCGGCATTTCAAAAAATGACGCCTCGCGGGTGAGGTTCTTTTTCAACTCAAGTTGCGCGGCCGGTACGGGCTCTTTTCTTGAAGAACAGGCCCAGCGCCTTGCCATACCGATTTCCGGACTGTCTGGGCAGACGCGGCAGGCAACAAAGGTACTGCCCATTGCCGGACGCTGCTCTGTATTCTCCAAAACCGATATGATCCACTTGCAGCAGGATGGGGCTGAAACGGCGGACATTCTCCTTGGCCTGATTCATGCCATGGTTAGAAACTATAAGACCAACGTGGTTAAGCGCAATCCAGTTTCCCCTCCGGTGTTCCTGGCCGGCCGGGTCATGGAAATCCACGGGATGCGCCAGGCTCTGGCCAAAATCTTCAACCTGTCTGCCGATGATTTCCTTTTGGATAAACAACATACCTACGCCAACGCAATGGGCGCGGCCCTTTCGGTTCCCGGGACAGCACAGGTACTGGAATTGTCACGGATCTGCCAGTTTTCGGATGCGGGAATGCCGGGATCAGAATCCCAAGGCACGATGCTCTCTCTGGCCGGTTTCGGAGAAAACGATCAGGAAGGGCTGCACCCGGTTAAAACGCCGCACCCTCCTGTAACAGGGCATCTGGGTGTGGATGTGGGCTCCACATCCACAAATCTTGTACTCATCAGCCCGGACAAACAGGTATTGCACTGGCAGTACCTGCGTACCCGGGGCACCCCGGTGGAAACAGTACGTTCGGGCATGGAGAAACTTAAACAGCAGATGGGAAAAGACTTTTCCCTTTTGTCCATAGGGGTGACCGGTTCCGGGCGCTATCTGGCCGGCAAATCCATCGGGGCGGACCTGGTGGTCAACGAAATTACGGCCCAGGCCGAAGGTACCCTGTTCCAGCATCCGGAGGCAGACACCATTCTGGAAATCGGCGGCCAGGACGCAAAATTTATTCGCCTTGAGACCCAGGTGGTGACGGATTTTGAAATGAACCGCATCTGCGCCGCCGGCACCGGCTCATTTCTGGAAGAACAGGCCAAAAAAATAGGGGTGGATCTCCGGGATTTTGGCCCCCTTTCACTCGAATCCGCAGCCCCTCTGGATCTTGGGGAGCGCTGCACCGTATTTATTGAAGGGGCGCTCTCCAAGGCCCTGGGCCGTGGAGAGGCCAAGGCCGACATTGTGGCGGGCCTCGCCTACAGCATTGTTAGAAATTACCTGACCCGGGTGGCCGGAGACCGCCCCCTGGGAGACCATATTTTTCTCCAGGGCGGTATCGCCCATAACCAGGGGGTCGTCAATGCCTTCCGATCCCTTTTGGGCCGTCCGGTGACCGTCGCCCCCTACTTCAGCGTTACCGGCGCTCTGGGGGCGGCACTTCTGTCCAGATCCAGATATGAATTCGGTATTATCGGGGACGTTCCCGCAAGTACAGGCACCGATAATACTGCAGGGACCCGCCGGAGTGCCTCACAAAACCAGCATGAACCCTTGGAACAGGTGCCCGATATCTGGGTCCAGTCCCGGGAGTTGTTTCTTAAAGGCTATGAATCCAACCGGTTTCCCAACCGTCCGACCATCGGCATTCCCAGAGTCTTGTTTATGCACAAGCTCTTTGTGCTGTTCAACCGGTTCTTTACAGAGCTTGGCTTCAACGTTCTTCTGTCCGATCCCACAAACCGGGAGATGGTAAGCAAGAGTAGGGAGACCGCTTTAGAGGAGACCTGCTACCCTGTAAAACTGATTAACGGCCATGTGGAGGCGTTGCTTCAAAAAGGAGTGGATTATATTTTTCTGCCCCGGGTATTCACCATGAAGCATGCCGGTTCCTGGACAAGAAAAGACTACGGCTGTCTCTATTTTCAGGCCGCAGCCAAATTGACTGAACATGCTCTGAATCTTAAAGACAGGGGCGTCACACTGCTCAGTCCTCAGATTTCATTTAACTTCGGCACCAAGTACATTGCCCAAACCATCCTGGACCTGGGAAAAACCCTGGGCAAGTCAAAACTGTCAACCATCCGGGCCATGCAAAAGGCCGTTTTTACCTTTATGGGGTACAACCGCAGCCTGGTCCGCCTGGGCAAATCCTTTTTATCATCCATACCTGCAGGCGTGCCCGTCTTTGTCATCATCACCCGGCCCTATGGCATGAATGACCCGGTGCTGAACATGTCGGTGCCGGAGCATCTTTCTGCCATGGGACACCGGGTTATGCCCTTTTTCGTTCTGGAAGCCGAAGAAGAAGGAATGAACAAAGATTATCCTAATCTGTACTGGCCATTTGCCCAGCACATTCTTGCCGGTGCCAGAAAGATCCGGCAAACCCCTAACCTTTTTGCCGTCTACCTGACCAATCACGGGTGTGGTCCGGACACGGCCCTGCTTCATCTTTTCCGCAAGGAAATGGAAGGGAAACCCTTTCTCCACCTGGAGGTGGATGAACACAGCTCAAAGGTAGGCATCATCACCAGACTGGAGGCCTTTGCCTTGAGTTTTGACAAAAAAACTGTTCCCGAAGCACACCCGGATAAACCAGGCCGTCTGCTCCCCTCGTTGGACAAAGACCGTCCCCTGGCCATTCCTTCCTTGTTTCCCTTTTCTGAACTGGCCTGTGCCGTTTTGGAAACCAAAGGGGTCCGGGCCAAACTTCTCAGTCCAACCGACTCAGACAGCCTTGAGCAAGGGAAGCAGCTGAGTGCCGCCAAGGAATATCTCTCCTTTGTCAGCCTCATGGGGGATGCCAGAAAGCATGCCATGGCAGGCCAGACAGGGTCCATTCTCATTCCCCAGACCGAAGGCGCAGAAGTAGAAGGGCTTTATGCCCAGGTTATTGCATCCCTCCTTGAAGATGATTTTCCCGGCACACGCATCTATGCCCCCTTTTTGGAGGATGCCGTTCTGGCCCCGGATTTTTTTCCCCGCTTTTTCCTTCCTCTGGTGGCTGGTGACATTGTTTTGGCGGGTCCGGTCCGGGACCGAAAAACGACCCTGAAACAGGTGATTGCATCAATAGACCGTCTGGATGAAGATGCTGTGGTTGATCTTGCCACCCGTACAGCAACCTTTGTTGCTCCCGATGAATTAAGGCTTCTGGTGACAGGTGAGCCTGCTGTGGTTTTCAATCCCTTCAATCACCAGTTTTTTACGGACGCCATTCCGGGGCGGATATGTTGGCAACCTCTCTCCGAAGTGCTTTATCTGCTATGGAAAGACTGGAACAGCCGCCCAAATCATCCCGAAGTCCATAACCGTCTTGATCAGTGCCGGCAACTGATGATCAGGGTGGCCCGTGCAATGGGAGCCGCAGGCGCCTTTGAACCCGATCCTGCAGCCTTGCAAGCTGCTGCAGACAATATATTACCGCTTTTTTCCGGCAGCAACGGGCGCTATCGCTTGGCCAAACGATTCACCCAGGCAGCCCCCAACGGCATTCTTGAAATTGCATCGGCCTACGAAAATACAGGTATTATCGCAAGACAGCTTGGAGATGCAATACCCAACCCGATTCCAGTGCTCAATATGGTTTTTGACGGTAGCAGCCATAATGGAAACAATGAACTGCTACAAAATTTTATACATTATATTAATCCGAAATCAAACCGCATATCTAAATAGAATTTTTTCAATGCCTCGTCATTTTATTGCCTGATCGAGATATCGCACAGCTCCCATTTCAAAGTGCTTCTTGTGTGATCCCTCCATGGACGAGTGCTCAATTATAACATTTTCACGCCGCCGCTAACAAAAGGTTGCTAACAAAAGGTTTTGGATCAAGTGCTACAAGGTGCGGAAAGTCTTCCAATTAATGAATATGCTGTGCAATAACCAAAAATATGCACAGCTACCAAAACTTTAGTTCACTTCGAAATTCAAACTTCGAACTTTCCTTCTGTCTTGGCCCAATGACCACATAGCTGCATAAAGTGCCAACTTTTCAAGTCATTGGATATCCCTTTTTTCGTGTTCGGAAAACGTACGTTTTCCGAACTATTGACAACAATGAGGAAGTGAATCGGAAATTCTTGTTGTTTTATGTAAATAAATACTGTACAGAAATCAAAGTCAAGTTTTAAGTTCCATTCGATGAATTTAATTACTAATTTTATTTTGAAACTTTATTTATGCTGATCGGATATGCCCGAATTTCCACTCACGAACAAAATCTTGCTCTTCAAGAAGATGCACTGAAAAGAACTGGATGCGAAAAAATATTTCAGGACAAAGTTTCTGGAGTTGCAGCCGAGCGTCCAGGAATTAATCAGGCTATATCTTATCTGCGTCCTGGTGATACTCTGGTGGTCTGGAGACTGGACCGTTTAGGAAGATCCCTCAAACATTTAATAACACTTATTGGTGAATTGGATAAAAAAGACATCGGGTTCAGAAGTCTTCAAGAAACGATTGATACCACAACTTCCGGGGGAAAACTGATTTTTCATATTTTTGGTGCTTTGGCTGAATTTGAGAGAAATTTGATTCAGGAAAGAACCCGGGCGGGTTTGGCCGCAGCCCGAGCGAGAGGTAAAAAAGGAGGGAGACCAAAGGCGCTCAATTCAAAAAAAAGAGAAATGCTCAAAAAGCTTTACGATGAAAGAAATTTATCCATTCAAGAAATCTGTGATCTCATGAAAATATCAAAGACAACATTATATTCATATCTAAGGGAATAAGACGCATCAATCCCTGATAAATAAACAATGACTTTATGAGAATGTCATCCTTTTAGAGCTTTAATACGTTTGATATCCTCGGATTTCCCCAGCATCATGAGCATATCGCTGCCTTTGATCATAAATTCAGGGTCCGGTACTAAAACAAAATTTTCAGGAACCAATTCTTTAATGGCGATAATATGAACATTGAACTTTGCCCGTAGGTTGATCTCTTTTAAAGTTTTTCCGATAAATTCTGTTGGCGGTTCTATGTGTACAAGATCAAACCCTTCAGAAAGAGGTATGAAATCCATAATATTCGGTCGGGATAAACTCTGGGAAATACGCAAGGCTACATCCCTTTCCGGATGAATGATTTTTGTGGCTCCGACTTTTTTAAGTATTTTGGCATGATCATCATCCAGAGCTTTTGCCAGGATCTGCCTGACCCCCATCTCGTGCAGATGGAGGCATATCAGGATACTCACGCTGATTTTGGTGCCGGTGGATACAATCACGCCGTCCATGGTTTCCAGGCCAAGGGCTTTTAATTTTTCCTTGTCCGTAGCTTCCAGGAGGATTGCTTCGGTGCAATGCGCATCCACAGCCTGCACCCGATTCTTATCCATATCCACGGCAATGACTTCATTACCGTCCTCGTATAATGCTTTGGCCGCATAAAATCCAAAATTCCCTAACCCTATCACTGTAAATCGTTTCATTATATCTCCTGTTTATCCGATCATCATGTTCTCTTCGGCCCGTTCAAAACCGTTTGTCGGATTGGTTCCGATGATGATGTATGAAAATGTTAAAATCCCTACCCTGCCGATAACCATGGTTATAATAATCCAAAATTTCCCCCATACACTTAAATTCGCTGTGACCCCGAGAGAGAGTCCGACCGTTCCAAAGGCAGATATCACTTCAAAGAGATAAGGCAAAAATTCTCCGTTCAGACTTCTCCCTGTGATAGCCCCTTCTGAAAGAATCAAGAACAATACCATGCCGATGATTCCAACAGAGACCAGGATCAGGGTTGTGGAACGGCGAACGGTTTCATCCGGAATGCTTTTTTTAAACAGATTCACCCGCCGCATCCGCTTGATCCGGGTGATGGTTGTAGCGGTCAGCAATGCCAGGGTGGTTGTTTTCACGCCGCCTCCGCAGGACCCTGGTGAGGCCCCGAAAAACATCAGGACCAGCATCATGGTGATGGTTGCCTCGTTGAGCGCAGAAATATCAATGGTATTGAATCCCGCCGTCCGGCAGGTAATGGATTGAAACAGGGAAACCAGGAATTGGTATACCTGGGCTTTGCCTGCCAGAGAGCCTTGTATTTCAAGGACGAATAACCAAACCGTACCACCAAAAATCAGAATGGTCGTGGTCAACAATACGGTCTTGGTCTGCACGGAAAATCGGAACCGTTTTTTTTTTCTGAGCTTTATCCAGTTTTTAAATTCATACAATACCGAAAAGCCGATACCGCCGGTCACAATAAGCATGCAGACGGTAAAATTGAGAAGGTAACTGCCTCCGAAAGTTGAAAGGCTGTCCGGGAAGAGAGAAAAACCAGCATTACAAAAGGCGGATATGGCATGAAAGACAGCGGTGTAGACGGCTTCATGAATCGGCAGGGTCCGACTCCAGTAAATCGCTAAAAGAACGGCACCGGCTGTTTCGATGCAAAAAGTCATATAGATAATATTTTTGACAATTTTGAAAATATCATCCTGAGGCGTGTGCAAAAACATATCCTGTACCGCCATCCGTTGGTGATAGAAGGTTTTCCTGCCGATCATCCGGAAGAGGAGCACTGAAAGCGTCATGACCCCCAGCCCCCCGACCTGGATGAGAAGGAGAATAATGACTTGACCCAAAAGAGTGAAACGGGTTCCGGTATCCACCACAACCAGTCCGGTAACACAGACTGCCGAGGTTGAAGTGAATAAGGCGTCTATGATCTGTAACGGCTCTTTTTTTGAAGAAACCGGCAGACACAATAAAAGTGTGCCGATCAGAATGAGAGCCAGAAAGCTGATCAGAACCAGTGCAGCCGGATGCAGTTTCAACAGTTTGCGGCGCACAGTCATGATACCACCTTGGGGTTCATGTAGTATTCACAGTGACGGTGATTCATGGTGTGGCATATGTCATGAAGCCGGTTCCCCCCTAAAAACATCCTGTTTCGATAAGCCCCGCAGACCGGGAACTCGCATTGATTCCCGCTTGGCAGATACTTAAGAAAAGGGCAAAGTTTTTCCAAAACGCTTTGTGCCCGCGTAAGGGAATGGAAGTTCCATAAATGACGAATATTTTCCCCGATGCTGTCCGATTCAATACCGGTATGAATATTGACAAAATCCACGCCGGTCTGTGTCAGTTCTAAAATGAGTTTTTGATGGAGCCGTTCCAAGAAAACCGATATCTTTACGCTTGCCGTCAACGGATGTTCCTTAAGGATCTTGCAAAGTTCAATCACCTCTTTGTGCCCCTGAATGTTCCTGCTGTTAAAAACGATGGCAATCAGATCCGGAGGATTTGATGTCGCCTGACTCAAGCAGCTTAAAGGGCTGAGGGATATGTCACAGAAGTCCCGGTTTTGAGGCATCTGATCCGAAAACAGCCGGCAGAACAATATTTTTTTTGAGTTTGATGACATTTTTCTGATTCCCTATTTGGTATCGCTGTGTCATTAAATAGAGCAAAAACAATACCTGATAGGGTTTTAGCTGTTGTTTCGGTAGGTTAAATGTCTTTGAGTGATTTGTTAAGTTTTTTAATTAACTTTTATTGAATTTTGCAAGGAAGTACCATTGCACTTTGCACGAGTTTTGAACTTTGATATTTTTTGCATCTAAAAAAAGCACCTATCATAGAGGGAATAGAGATACATGGAAGAAATTGTTATTGCTTTACTTGCGTTGATTTTCGGACTGATCTTGCTTGTCTGGAGTGCAGACCGCTTTGTTGACGGGGCTGCGGCCACCGCACGGCATTTTGGTGTACCGCCGTTGATTATCGGAATGGTGATCGTTGGTTTCGGTACATCGGCTCCGGAGATGCTTGTTTCTGCACTGGCTGCATTGAAGAATAGCCCCGGTATCGCCATAGGAAATGCATACGGGTCGAACATTGCCACCTTTCTGAAATCATTGGGAACGGTTGATCATCCCATAAATGCTTAGTCAACTCTGTGGCAAATTGAAGGAAAAAATTTGCAAGCCTTCCCAGGCTTGTTGGGTTTTAAGAAATATTTATGAAAATAGTTTAATAGTTAACTGACTAATTGACAGGAGTCCGATGAATGTCCCAACAGAATCCAGATCATAGAAAAGCGATTCAGCAAATTATCGATATTCATTTTAACGAAGCTGAGATGAGATTGGAAAGCGTTTGCCAAACCCATTTTGATAGTCTGAAAACAATATTTGGCAGACATTGGCGGCACAAGAGCGACATTCCATCGGACTTACTCTCTATACCGCGTCATACATGGAAACTATTTGCAAAAAAAGTATTGAAGATGCAGACCAATCCACTACCCAAAAGTGGCAAGGAGAAAGAAATCGAACAGATTGTTAGTAAAAAATTGCTTGATCTAAATGGCCTCGAAAAGAAACTGAAAAATTATATTGAATCTTATCAGCTTAGTTTTGAGGAACACTTCACCGAAATACTTCAGCAAGTTCCAAGCTTGGAGAGAGAGACGTTTGTCAGAGAACTGGAAAAAAAAATTGAACAGTTAACAACACCCATTGAAGGGGGTCGTGAGGTGTTGATATTTTTGCTGGCAGGAATTGTAGGTAAAATATACTCTGATAAGGTGACTTTCGGCAGTGCCGCAGCAGCGGGCCAGGGTGTTGCTACCAGCATCTATGTGAGTCAACTTTCCTGGTTTGGCTCTCTCTGGTTTAGCTTATTCGGGTCAATTCCGACATGGGTGAGTGCCGCCGGAGTAGGTGGAGGCATACTGACAGGCGTAATTGTAGCCCCCCTCATAACTCCGCTCCTGGAATTTGGGATGAATAAGCTTCGTGTCAGAAAAGTGCTCAAGAAGACGATTTATGCTGCTCGCCAAAAACTGACCAACGAAGGACCCGATGCCTATGATGTTGCTGGGAAAACAATCATATATCTACAGCTTCTGCCGGACATCCTTAATTTAGGTCGTGAGATTATCAAAGTGTAGATGAGAGTCATAAATATCAAAGGCAATTAATCCTACAACGCAACTTGTGAGACCGGCGCCCATGTGTTGTATATAGGCCAGCCAAACTCCCACAAAGTATTGAGCCCAGTGGAAGCGAAGCTGTCATGAGGGGCAAAGTAGATTATGGGTATTTTGGCACAACGCCCAAAAAGGTCAATGTCGAAACCGTACCTTTTTGTTCAAATGCGCCCGATAGTCCAAATTGCTCTCTTCCATACTATCTTGGATTCTTTATTGAAAAAATAAAATTTACTCACTCTATTTTTTGAACGACTGAAAATACGGGGTTATCGCATGCGTACCGTTATCATTGACACGAACAATAGATTTCTTATATAAAATTCAATAATTTTGCCGATATCAATTGTTTTATTACAAATAGGATCAAACTGATTAATTTTATTAAAAAGACCCTGCTATTCCTTCTTCCGCTCGTCCTCATCCTAATTATTTGGGCCGCTGCTGCCCAAATCGTTTTTTTGATGAGGGGTGTTGCGTTCCCATCTCCATTACAAACAGTCGTTCGGTTATGGGAAATGCTTGAAGGAGAAAAACTATCCAATACGTCCATCTACATGCATATTAACAGCAGCATTCAGCGATGGTTGGTGGGATTCGGAATTGCCGCTTTTTTAGGGATTAGTTATGGCCTGGTTGCAGGGCGCATTTCATGGATAGAAAAAGCAACTGCTAAGATTCCACAGATGCTTCTTAGTATTCCAGGACTGGCATGGATCCCTGTTGCGATTCTTCTGTTTGGAATTGGCGAGTCTGCTACAGTTTTCATGATTGCTGTTTCTGCATTTTCTCCTATTGCCATCAATGTATTATCCGGCATAAAAAACATTGATATCCATTTTATCCATGCCGCAAGGATGATGGGTGCTGGAAACAAAGCTCTTTTTTTTCGAGTTTTGATTCCGGCGGCACTGCCATCGATCATAAGTGGGCTTAGGGTCGGCCTCGGAACGGGTTGGCGGGTTCTAGTGGCAGCAGAAATGATTGTCGGAAATGGAACCGGTTTAGGATACTCCATCATTCAGGCAAGATGGACGCTTGATTACGAAGCTTCTTTTGCCTGCATTCTTATAATCTGCATTATCGGACTTTTGTTTGAGCAGGTATTACTAAAACAACTTGAGAAAAAAACAACTAAACAATGGACGTTGTTTTCTGAGAACCGATGATTCAACTCGAAAATGTCACTAAACGTTTTGAGCTGAATGGTATCTGTTTGCCTCCGGTTTTATCAGACCTTCATCTTTCTGTTGCTCAAGGCGAGTTTTTATGTGTGCTCGGACCTAGCGGATGTGGCAAAACGACCCTGTTGAACCTGATTGCAGGTTTTACACGGCCATCAAAAGGACGGGTTCTATTTGTCCAAAAAGAGATAAAAGGTCCGTCTCCAGAGCGTGGGGTCGTCTTCCAGGACGCAACGCTATTCCCATGGCTCACGGTGATGCAAAATGTTGGATTCGGCATTAAAATGAAGGGCATGAAAGGTGAACTTTTAGAAAAAAATACCTTGAGGTTTCTTGATATGATGGGGCTTCGTAACCATGCTGGCAAATACCCGTACGCACTTTCGGGTGGTATGCGCCAGAGGGTTGCTATTGCAAGGGTTCTGGCTCTTGAGCCACGGATATTGCTAATGGACGAACCGTTCAGTGCATTGGACGCTAATACAAGAGAACGTCTTCAGGATGAATTACTGAGAATCTGGGCCATCCATAAAAGAACCATTATTTATATAACCCATAGCGTGGAAGAAGCGACGTATCTGGCAGACAGAGTTGTTGTTTTTGGGGAAGCACAAACTGGTCTTGTTGCTGATTTGCCTATTTCGTTAAAGAGACCGAGACGAAGGGATGACAGAGACTTCCTGATTGTAAAGAATCTTCTGCGCTCGCGTCTTGCGGAGCAGCCATGCTGCATCCAACCCCAACACATCATAGGAGATAGAAGTGTATGAGACCAAGAACAAAAAATAAATTTTATTATGTAATTTTTTTATTTGGTTTTTGTCTGTCAGGTATATGCATAACATCAATATCAGCAGCAGAACAAGATGTGATTCGGTTTGCATATCAGGATCGTATCGGCAGTGTGATTCCTATTATTGCCGCCAAAAAAAATTTCTATAAAAATGAAGGACTAAAGATCCAGTCTCTACGTTTTAGCAGCGGCCCAGCCTGTGCCGAAGCTCTTTTTTCCGGCGCTGCTGATATCGGTGCCATGGGAGATACCACAGCTATCATAATGGTATCTCGTTCTCCCCGTTTTGTCATTATTGCAAGCCATGCGACAGGTGAGCATCGACATCGCGTCATGGTTAGGAAGAAATCTCCAATGCAGTCGGTCAGGGATCTTTATGGAATGCGCATTGGAGTGAAAAAGGGAACTTCAACCTACGGTGGACTGCTTGCTGCGCTAAAGAAAAACGGTCTATCCGAAAGTGATATCCAAATTATTGACATCTCTCCACCAATAATGACGGATGCGCTCTTTGCAGGGTCTATAGATGCTTTTGCAGCCAGCGAGCCCACGCCTTCTACAGCTGAAGAAAAAGGGGCACGGGAATTAACAACTCTTGGCGGATTAGGCAATCAGTATCCGATTCTCATTCTTGCGAACCGGGATATTCTGAAAAAAAGAAAATCTTCAGTCATGAAAGTATTGCATGCCATGAAAAAGGCATCAGCTTATGTCGAAGGTCATCCTCAAGAGACGGTTACCATAATGGCTAAAGAGACCGGGCTATCCGAAGTCACCTGTCAAAAAGCCATGGAAAAACATGTGTATCATATGAAATTGGATTCCGAGATAATTTTAAGCCTGAAACAGACAGCTACTTTTTTAAAGAGGCAAGGAATTATCAAAGATTTATCCGACCTATCCACAGCTATAGGTCCCGGCTTGCTGAATTGAACAATTGTTCAATCAAGAGAAGATGGGTTATTACACAAAAACTGAGTGTCAAAAACACATGCAATATGGGTAGCTTTAGCCGAATTCGTTCATTAATACGATCCGTTGGCAATTTTTTTTACAATGATCGAGGAATTCTTTTTTCGGTGTTCAGAAAACGTACGTTTCTGTTTAAATGCAACCGGTGGTCCGAAATGGACCATTCTCGATTCCGTTTTCTCAATTTTCTCGGGTGTTCACGGGTTTTAAGAACGCTTAGCGTATATTTACGAGCGAATATGGGCAACACCCTTTTTTGGGGCAAAATGAAAAAAAATACATTTTAAATAAAGTTACACTTTGAACCGGCCCACCATTTCATTAAGATTAGCAGCAAGTTTTGACAGCTCTTCGGCGCTTAGACTGACCTGACCGCTTCTGTCAGCCATTTCGCTGGATGACTGGTTGACATCACTGATATCTTTTGTAATTTCGTCAGCCACAATAGAACTTTGGCTCACATTCTGGTTCACTTCGTCAATGCCTTGGGAGGCCTGAGAGATATTCTCTGAAATCTCCCGTGTAGCAGAAGACTGCTCCACCACTGCCGCGGCAATGGTGGATACAATATCATTAACCTCGGTAATAACAGCAGAAATTTCCCTCATATCCACCAATGAACCGCTGGAACTTTCCTGAATATTTCCTATTTTTGCCTTGATATCTATAGAGGCCTCTGAGGTCTGTTTGGCCAGGCCTTTGATCTCATTGGCCACAACAGCAAATCCTTTACCGGCTTCCCCGGCCCTTGCCGCTTCAATGGTGGCGTTCAAGGATAGAAGATTGACCTGCTCGGAAATATCGGTGATGGTTTCCACCACATGACCAATGGCTTTGGCAGCAGCACTCAGTTCGTTCATCTTACCCGTAGATTCATTGACTTTTTCCACGGCATTGATGGAAATTCTCCTGGCATTTTCAGCATTTTCAGCAATTTCATTTATCGTGGAACTCATTTCTTCCGCTGCACTTGCAACTGTATTAACATTGGTGCTGGACTGCTCCATAGCAGCGGAAATAGAATTCATATTGGCCGTCATCTCTTCGGCTGCTGTTGCCACTGTATTAGATTTCCCAGAAGTTTGGTCCGCGCTGGAAGCCATCTCTTCAGCAATGGATGACAACTCTGTGGAAGATGAAGACAATGTATTTACACCGGTGATAATATCTTTGATCATACTGCTAAGTTCAGAAACTGTATTGCTGAGAGCCGTTGACATTTTGCCAATTTCATCCTGCTGATCAATTATAAGAGTGGAAGTAAAGTCTCCTTTGGCAATCTTGCCAACAAAATTTACGGCTTTTTGAACGGGTCCGGTGATACCACGCAAAATAATTCTACCGAAAATAATCCCCAATATTATACCTGTAAGTATAACTGTAATGGAAATAATTTTTCCTCTTTGGTATGCGCTAAAAGCATCGTCAAATTCTTTTTTAGCGACGATGAGCTGAATATCTATCAGCTCACTGAACTTGTCTGAAATTGGATCGATTACGGGGTAAAGATCGTATATGGTATATTTCTCAAGAGCCTCTTTATCTTCCTTTCTAAATATTTCTAATAATCTGGAGATTGAAGTTTCGGCGGATTTCATCAGGGGCTTAGCATCTTCGACCAATTTTTCCTCTTCTGGCACCAAGGTCGTCGCCAAATAATCAAGCCATCTTTTCTCTATAAGGCCTATCGCCTCCACTACGTTTTTTCGCCCTTTTTGCCAAGTCAGGTTGTTATTGCGAACTTTGTGGGAGGTGTCAACAATGTTAATAGCGTACATATCTGCAATGAGTTTCAGGTCCTTCAGTGGCACGACACGATCCTTGTATACCCTATTAAGCCTCATTTGCGTTTGCTTTGCGGTCCATAGTCCCATTAGACCGACCCCAATCATTAAGATAATGAAAAAACTGATAAGTAAGTAAAGTCGTGTTCCAATTTTTAAATTACTAAACATACGATTTTTCCTTTACGCCTCGTGGTTTAATTGTTGTTTTTTAATCGTAAAAAAAGACCTTGATCATCGTTTCGGCCACTTGAAAATATTGGGAGATTGATAGCTATCAATCTATACCAATCCAGGTTGGTTTTTCAACTCGAAACCAGGCCTATCAGGAGAGTTTTGGTCGCTGATCAGAATCCATAGCCTCGTATTTAATCCATGCTTCGGTCAACAAATATTCCACCACCTGGGATCTATTTTTAGCGACCAAAACAACCTCAAGATTTCTCAGAGCCTCGGCAGCTTCCGGGGAAATAGACACCGATATTTTCTTTTTTGGTGCTGCTCCGTCCGATTTTCTTCCAGCCCCCGGCCGATATCCGCCCCTACTCATAAATTTCTCCCGCAACCTTGGCGAAAAGACCTCTGGCAACATCTTTGCCAAGGTTTTGAGCTACAATTTCAAAAATCACTTCAAGCAACAACTCGCACCTATTTTCTGCGTGATCAGTGCATGCGTATGCGATCCTCACCGCAGCACCTAACTCAAGATTGCCATCGGCCTGGGCATAAGGCGTTCCTTGAATTTCTTTAATGGCTGATTTAATCCTTTTCATCTATCAAGACTCCTATTATCAGGTGTTTTATCTATCTTTTGATTATATCCTACCAAATCAAAAGATATTTGCCAATGAAAGAGTAAGACTAAATCAAAAAACAACTCTAATTAGGAGTACTTCAGACCACAAAATGTACGGGATTAAAATTTATATACTTCTCGGCGGTGACCGATCCGGACCACAATGACTTTTACAGCGGCGTCTTGAATTTCACAGATGACCCGATAGTCTCTAACTCGATACTTCCACAATCCAGCCAAATTGCTTTTAAGGCCGTCACCGAATCGCCTGGGGTCTTCCTCCGTAGCAATTCGTTCGAACAGATATCGTAAAATCCGTTTTGCCTGTTGCCGATCAATCCGGGCCAGTTCCTTTTCAGCATCCTTTTGGAATTCAACTTTCCAGACCATATTGCTCCATCAATTTTTCAAGTGGAATTGTCTGATCTCCGCTGCGTTTCATCTCTTCAATGCGTTTTTCGGCCAAATAGACATCTTCCATATCATCAATATATTGCAAAATGGCTTCACGGATATAAAAGGCTTTTGACCGGCCTGTTGCTAAAGCCAGAGCCGCTAATCTTTTCTCAGTTTCGTCTGGTAATCTTACGGACGTTGGCATGTTTGCTCCTTTTCTATTTTGAATACATGTATTTATTGTAAGTCTATAAAAAAAATTTGTCAATTTTCGGGGTTCGACCAGAGGCAGGAATGTATAATTTTGGAGATTATGATCAACGACAATTAAAATTCCCGTTTCTAATTCTTTATAACTCACTGAGTTTGTACTTATTTTCGATTATTTCCTTGCTATTTTTTGTAACATTAATAATAATGGGTTCCATTAAACATTCAGGGTAAATTCCCCATGAATCATTTACAGTCCCTGTGTCGGCTTCTTTAAATAAAAAACCAACACACCTAACAAATTAGAAACAAACTTGGTTCTGCTATAGGAGAAATAACATGGCTCACTACGGAAATCAGTCCGATATGTTTAAGCAACGTGCTGAAAAAAATAAAAGGGATGGAGATCGCTACTATGCCCAATCAAAAGAGGCTAAAGAACGAGGTGACGATGCCGCGGCTAAAAAGTATATGGCGCAGGCACAGCACCAGTATAAAAGTCAAAAAGAAAATGAAGCTAAAGCTAAAGAGCATAAAGGAAAAACCTGGTAATAAAAGAGACGACGCCAAAACGGAGGCTAAACTGCCCGAACCATTTGTTACAAGTATTTAATATTTTTTTAAAATTTTATTTGGAGAGAAAAAATGGGGTTTTGGAGTTCTGCTGGTAAAATAACCTTAAGTATTGGGAAATCAGCTCTTGATAAGACACAAAAGACACTCGCCGATACAGATAGGCTTAAAGAAAAATATGAAAATTATGACGATGATCGGCTAAAAAAAATTTTAAGATCAGGAAAAACAGCTGAAAAAATGGCCGCGACACATTGGTTAAAAAAAAGAGGTTACGGCCAGAGTTAAATCAGATTGTGAAATATACACGCTCCGCCGTCGCTTCACAAAAAAACAGCCCTTAAAACGCAAACTTTAGCGCTTCATCCCCATGTTTAGGGTGCCACCCATATTCGCGCGTAAATAATTTTTTAATGCCCTCATAATTATAATTGTTTCTGCGATTACAATTAATGCTGAAATTTACAAATGGGTCGATAAAGATGGAGTGAAGCACTTTTCGGATGTTGCACCACCAACCAATCAACAATCAATTACTGTGAAACAAAATAAAGATTCGGAAGAATTTAGATCAAATGCTAAAAAAATATATACAAAAGGGACTCAAGCAAAAAGAATAATGAAAAATCTCCCATGTAAAATGGGTGGTACCATAGATAAATGTCTTACGAAAAAAGCTTCAATCCCAGCGGTAGAGGATTTAGGATGGGTTACAAGTCCTTTATCTGACGGTTCTTTTGAGGTAGAAAGGTTGCTTTTGTTAAATAAAAAAATGCCACTAAAATATAAATGGCATGTAGATAAATACGGAAATGTAAAAGCAATAAACGGAAAGGCAATTGGGATCACAAAATAAAGGTAGTGGAAGCGAAGCTGCTCTGATCTGAACAGCAAAGTAGTTCTTAATCTGTTATTTTTATATATATAATCTTTCATATTATCTCTATCTGTTTTTACAGGAATTTGCGGTTTGATATGACCCACGAGGCTGAAACCGTAACTTTCTGTTCAAATGCTCCTGCTGGTCCATTATGGATAAAAATTTACCAAATTAGGCAGTTTCGAGGGGCTGCTCAAAATACCCCTTATTGGACTTCGAACCCCTTATTGCACTTTTCGGGGGGATGGGCAAAAAACCCCTAAATGACGTTGTAGGGATAATTTCATGGGTATCCATTTTTCTAATCCCCAATTTGGTATTGCTGTGTCACTTTAATAAAGCAAAAACAATACCTGATAGAGTTTTAGCTTTTATTTCGGCAGATTAAATGTCTTTGAATGATTTGTTGAGGTTTTTAATGAAATTTAATTGCACTTTGCACAAGTTTTGAACTCTGATATTTTTGCATAAAAAGCATCCATCATAGAGGGAATAGAGATACATGGAAGAAATTGTTATTGCTTTACTTGCGTTAATTTTCGGACTGATCTTGCTTGTCTGGAGTGCAGACCGTTTTGTTGACGGGGCTGCGGCCACCGCACGGCATTTTGGTGTACCGCCGTTGATTATCGGAATGGTGATCGTTGGTTTCGGTACATCGGCTCCGGAGATGCTTGTTTCTGCACTGGCTGCATTGAAGAACAGCCCCGGTATCGCCATAGGAAATGCATACGGGTCGAACATTGCCAACATTGGATTAATTTTAGGGATTACCGCTCTGATCAACCCTATTATGTTTCACTCCAACATATTGAGAAAAGAACTTCCCATCCTTACAATCGTTACGGGCGTTTCCATTGTCCTTTTAATGGATCTTCGAATATCTTTGATTGATGGAATCATACTGTTGGTTCTTTTTATCGGTCTCCTTTCTTGGACACTCCAACAAGGAATCCATCAAAAAGCTGATCCCATGGGCATGGAAATGGAGCAGGAATTGAAATCCGATCAAAGGCCTTTAAGCAAAGCAGTTTTGTGGCTTTTTACCGGGCTGATTCTTCTGATCATCAGTTCACGGATTCTGGTCTGGGGGGCTGTGCAAATTGCAATGTTTTTAGGCGTCAGTGATATGATCATCGGCCTTACCGTTGTTGCCTTAGGCACTTCTCTTCCTGAACTTGCTTCCTCGATCCTTTCCATAAAAAAAGGAGAGCACGATATTGCCCTCGGCAATGTTTTAGGGTCCAATCTGTTCAATACATTAGCGGTTGTCGGAATCGCCGGTGTCATTCATCCCTTTGAAATCCCTGCCGAAGCCCTTGTCAGGGATACGGTGGTGATGACGGGATTAACCTTATCCCTTTTCATTATCGGATTCGGTTTCAGAGGAAGGCCCGGTCGGATAAACAGAATAGAGGGACTTATACTTTTATTGGTTTACATTGTTTATACCATCTACCTGGCATGTTCGGCACTGAATGCGTGAGGATAAATTTTTTGAATCAGTCAATCTGGTATTTTTTTCTTTTTCTCCACAACGTTGCAGGATCTATCCCCAGTATTTTTGCGGCTTCGTCAAGGGATACCGCGTTCAAAATGACTTTCTGGATATGATGTTTTTCAATTTCAGCCAGACATTCCAACTTTTCATGCGTAGACTGCTCCGGATTATAGTTTAATATACCGGGGGATAGATCCTTTTCTGTGAGCACCTTACCACCGGCTGTAATTACGGCCCGCTCAATGATATTGGCAAGCTCTCTGACATTACCCGGCCAGGGGTAAGCCTGAAATCGTTCCAGGGCCGCCTGGTCCATACTTCGAATCTTTTTCCCGTTTACCCGTGAGGATTTTTTTAATAACATTTCAGACAGCAGCTTTATGTCCTCCGGACGTTCCCGGAGCGGGGGCAGAAAAAGCTCCACCACATTGAGACGGAAGTAAAGGTCCTTTCTAAACACACCATCCTCGACCAGGGCTTCCAGGTCTCTGTTGGTTGCAGCAATGATACGAACATCCACAGATCTTGGCTCCGGATCTCCGATACATTCATACTCATGTTCCTGAATAAAACGGAGCAGTTTCCCCTGAATTGATTTCGGGATTTCAGACACCTCGTCAAGAAAAACTGTTCCCCCGTCCGCCAGCTTGAGTTTGCCAAGCTTCTCCTTAACCGCCCCGGTAAAGGCTCCCTTAACATGGCCGAAAAGATCACTCTCCAACAAATTTTCCTGAAAGGCGGCACAGTCCACCACGACAAAGGGTTTTTCCGATCGGGGGCTCCAGTCATGTATAAGCCTGGCAAGAAGGCTTTTACCGGTTCCGCTCTCACCGCCGATGAGCATGGTGGCATCAGAGTCCGAAGCCTGCCTTGCTGTTTTGAGAATTTTAAGAAGCCTTGGATTGCGGGTTATAAAACCGCCTTCGGAGAAGATGCCCTTGAGGGACGCAATTTCGTTTTCCATTTGACTAAACCGCTTAATTTTTTCCAGAACAAGATCCAACTGCCCCGGCACAAAAGGTTTGGGCAGATAGTCAAAAGCCCCCATTTTTACAGCACTTACAGCAGTTTCTATACTGGCATATGCGGTAATCATCAGCACCTGGGTTTTGATTTCGCTTTCAATAATTTCCTGGAGCACATCCAGGCCGCTTTTGTCAGGCAGTTTCAGATCCAGCAGGATTAAATCAGGAAGCCGGCTCTTGGCACACGCAAGTCCTTTTTCTGCAGTTTTTGCGCTGAAGACCTCAAAGTTATTCTCTTCAAAATAAATCTCCAGTGTCGTCATAATATTGGAATCGTCGTCAATGATCAGGACTTTATTCATCTGTATTCTCCTTGATGCTACCGGGTATCCAGAATGTAAAGCTCGTTCCTTCGCCCACTTGGCTTTTTACCTTGATATCCCCGCCGTGCTGGTCGATGATATCTTTTACGATGGCCAGTCCCAGACCAACAGTGCCGCTTTTTCCCCGTTCTGAAAATTGGGTGAAGCGGTCAAAAATATGTGGAAGATATTCAGGTTTTATTCCTTCTCCCGTATCGGAACATTGAAAATAGCATCGTTCCCCCTGTCGGTAGGCCTTGAAAAGTATAACCCCACCTTTTGAGGTATACCTCAGCGCATTTCCAATCAAATTTGTTATGACCCAGGGGAATCGAAAGGAGTCAATGGTGACGTCAGGCAAATTATCCGGAATATCCAAATGGATTGAAATCTCTTTTCTCTCAGCCTGTTTTATCAAGGGGGTGACAGATTCGGTGATCACCATCTTAATATCCAGGGTCTCTTTAGGGCGAGGCTGGGACATGGTTTCGAGGCGGGAAACATCCACCAGCTCATTAATTAGAGAAGCCAGTCTCGAACAATCGTCAATAGCTGTATCATAGAGTTTTTTTTGTTTTTCCGGGATTAACTTTTCTCCTCGGCTCTGCAGCAGACCCAGGCTCATGCTTAATGATGTCATAGGCGTTTTCAACTGATGGGAGATATCGGCAATGAATTTGCCTTTTGCCTCCTCGCTCTGTCGCACCTTCTCTTTTTCTGCAGCAATAATATTATCTCGGTGATTGTCATAGTGTGAAATCCGTTTGAAAAGTTGATTGAACGCTCCGGAAAGAACCCCGATTTCATCATTGGTTTTTACAGGCATGTTGGGATAGTCCCCACTTCCTTCTTTAATTTTGGACAGTTGACCGGCCAGCTTAATAATAGGCATTGCGATTCTGTGTGAAAAAAAATAATTTAAACTCAACAGGGTTACAATAACAATCCCGAAGAACACCAAGGCATTTCTCTGGGCCTGCCCTGCAAGGGTTCGGGTTTCTATTTCGGCCCGTTCCATAGCCTGCTCATTCACCGAGACAAGCTCATCAATCGTCAGAATCATTCCTGCGGTAATGGTAAATATGTCGAAAATTTCCTGCTCGTTCCATACTTTTGATTTTCTTTTGTCTAAAAGAGAGGCTGCTTTTTTATATTGAGAATAATTTTGGAGCAGTTGTTCAATGAGTTCAAGTTCACCCTTTTCCGTGATGTTGTCTCTACAGATATCAAGCGCATCAGAAATTTTTTTTACAAGCTCCGGAGGGATATCCGCTAAACGCGCTTTTCTGTTAACCGGGGCAAGAAAAAGATTTCGAATCTCTTCTAATAATTTTCTGCTCTCCTGGGCTGCCTTAATGCTTTTGTAATTTTTGGACAGGATTTGTTCTGCGCTTTCTCCCAGGATTGTTAGATATTGATGATTAAGAAACGCGGCTGCGATCAGCGCAATCGTTGGCAAAAGGCTTACCAGAAAAATTTTGAATCTTATTGATCGCTTTGGGATATGTGATAGCATTCCGTTGCATTTAAATTTCATGTTGACCATTCTATTTCTGTCTTATCTTAGTATCATTGTTATGCTGTTGCATACTCAATCGGTAATCTCAGATCCATATATCCAACTCAAAAATTCCGTAAGGGTTTATATGGTTATAAATTAATGGCGACAATGCCCGAAAGTCTTCGAATTTCATGCGTGACAGCCAAGCTGGTTCTGTTAACACCTGTTGAATCATCCGTGTGTTGATATAAACCAGACATATTTGCAGCAAATGCAGTGCCAATACGGATAAGCTCTCGTATTCTTTCATACAAACTTCCTTCCCGACCTGCCCTTTGGGGCCCTCTGGAAGAAAGTTTACCTCGCCTGGTCGGCGGAGCCTATCAGGATCACACCAGCAGAGCTGGTGGTTTAATGCGATTAATTAATCCGTTCTCTGCCCTGACCATCCTCTTCGATAACCACTTCACGCCATTTATTAAGGATAACCCCTTCTATGGGGATTTCTTCATTCAATGGAATAAAACGTTGGGTTTGGTCTCGAAGTTGCTGAATCAAATTAAGTCCCATTAAAACAGGACGATGCTGCATATTGCCTGAACAAAATTCGAGGTTTTCGAGAATTTTTGGCACCATGGGCCGGTAGTGGCTACTGTAAGAAGCCCGTATAATTTTATGAACCTGTTTTTTATAGCCTGGTCCAGATGATTTAAATTCTTTCAGGAGATTCTGAAGTGTATTTTCGCCAGCAACCGGATATACGACATCTCTGACCAGTCCATCTGGATTGAGGAGAGCAGCTTCAGCAATTTTGAAAAGCAGAGTGGTTTTCCCATGGACCCTCTGAAAATCACGCATCAGTTCTCTGACCAAGTCCCGTTCAGCTTTTACAGATAATCGACGCACGATTTGTATAAATAGTTCTATCAGGCCATCAATAATTTCCCTCTGCCGGAAATAAAGGAAAATAGCGAGTAGGCTATATTTGATTTCCTGGGGATGACGCTTGACTTCCCAGGCAGTTTCACCGCTGATACGGTTATAATAGCGTTTCAGGTTTTTTGAGCTGATTGATTGAAAAACATCTTTGGGAAGGCAAAGAGATCTAATGAACTGAAGTTTTTCGGTTTCATTAAGAACGCTTTCCAATCCAACCCTCTCAGGATCGGCTTTAAGATTGCTGAATTCAATAACTTCTTTCCTGCCCTCAAGGCAAACATCCATTATTTCTTTGGCATCAGCGGATAGGGATCGAACTATTTTCTCAAAGAACCTATTTTCATACTGGTTGAACGCTGCCCGGACAAGTCGATATAGGACAGTATCGGTAGGGCTTTCTGTCCGATGTTTTTTAAACCAATTATATGCCAGATCTTTTGCATCAGGAATTATCTGCCCCTGGGGATAAATTTCGTTTACAAGCCATTTCGAAAAAGATTCTTTAACCGGTTCCGAGAGCCGATTGATTCCAAGAAATGATAATATTTCGGTTCGGTGACGTTTTATATCCTTACGCAGCCCAATACCTACAGACCGAGTCCTTTGGATAAAAAATCGTTTTCGACCTCTTTTGGGGACCACCGCATTTTGTGACAAAATAATTTTGGATATCGGGCTGCCCCATTGATATTATTGATTATAAATTTTCATGCGTCAGTACTGATTACAGCTTAAACCGGCTTGTCATAACATGTAAATTTTCAGCCAGTTGGGATAATTCGTCCGCACTTTTATTCACCTCTTCACTACGGGAATTAGTCTCCTGGATCAGTTGGTTAGCCTCCATAATATGCTGAGTTATCTCTTTTATGATCAAGGTTGTGTGATTGATATTCTTACTTACCTCATTAACGCCTAAGCTTGTTTGGCCCACATTGTTGGAGATTTCGCTTATTGCCGTTGTCTGTTCACCCACAGATGTTGCCACGGTTGACATAATGGAGTTGACGTTGCCGATAACTACTGAAACGGATTTAATAGCATCCATTGACTCCCTGGCGATACTTTGAATTCCGTCAATTTTTTGCTTAATTTCATTGGTGGCAACATCGGTTTGTTCTGCCAGAGTTTTAATTTCATCTGCGACAACAGCAAAGCCTTTCCCGGCTTCGCCGGCTCTCGCGGCTTCTATGGTGGCGTTCAGAGCGAGTAGGTTAATCTGCCCTGAAATATCTGCAATGGTGCTTGTAAACTCACCAATTTCAGAGGCGGCGTGCCCCAGTTTATTTATTAGCCCTGAAATGTCTTGTGATACCTGTACAGCGTCTGACGTGGTTTGATTGCCCTGGTTGGCATTCTGGGAAATTTTTTGAATGGTCACAGACATCTCTTCAGATGCGGCCACAATCATCTGGATACTGGTCGAAGCCTCTTCTGTGGCGGCGGAGAGACTATTCATGGTCTCTTTCACTTCGTTGACTTCCGTTGCTGCCGCGTTTGATTTGTCATCTGCCAGGTCACATTGCGCTTTAATTTTGCCTGCGGACATTACAAGAAGACTGGCGTTGGCGGTCAGTGTTTCGACGTCCATTGCAATGTCTTTAAACATTGCCCTTAGGTCTGTGGTCATTTTATTGAGAGACTGATTCAACTTACCGATTTCATCAGATTGATTCTCTTCCATTTTCACCGTCATGTTACCCTGCGCAATTATACCAACATCCTGGACCGTCTGTTGGAGTCGTTTTGAAATCCTATTTCCGATGATCATGACAAAACCCAATATACCAATACAGATGATGGACACAATGAGGATTAGAATTTTTCGATTAGATTGATATTTTGCAACGGCATCGTCATAATTGGTTTTTAATATTGTTTCAGCGCTAAAAACAATCTGGCTGATCTCCTGTTTAATTTCTTTTTGAAGAGGAATGATTTTTGATGAAAATATTTCACTTGCCCCATAGGCGTCTTCATCAGAAATTGCAGATACGCCTTTTTTCAGGTCTGCTTTAAGGGCTTGCAGCAAATCCTTGATTGACGGCTTCATATTGTTTGTTTGTTCTGCGTGGATTAACTTCTTTTGAATATTGTCCAGTTTCTCTTCGATTTTGCCCCATTCCTGATTAGTCTCCTGGCCTAACATGGTGGCTATGATGTCTGCCTTATAAACTTCCAGGATATTATCAAACTCTTTTGATGCTCTGAAAAGTGCTAAAAGGGTTTCATTCTTTTTATTGTACAATTCAAGGGTCTCAGCCATACGGGACAGAGTGTATTGCCCAAGCCCGGCAGTAGCTACTAGTGAAATGAAAGAAATTACCGCAATTAGAACCATTTTGAATCGAATTGTCATTTATCAATATCTCCCTAATAACGGTCATGGGCCGAGCTGGTCTATCAATCCCAGCTTCAACCCACAACAACAAAACATCAAATTACACAATCCAAAATTCATTCAGGTAGATACGGCTATCAGATTATAAGTATTTCCCGCTTGCAACCACGTACTTATTGCCGTCTGATCCGGTTACTAATTTATAATAGGTGGTTTTTTGATGAATGCCTTTTTCTTCTGGTTTTTTATAGAAATAGTCCACCCATCCTGTTCCCTTTTCAAGGGCACCTTTGACAATATCATCCCTGAACTTTTTGCCTTTCACATCCGGTTTCCCTTTGTAACTTCTGCCGATAAGATTTTTTTTGGGGTGGGCAACAATGACGACTTCGGTATCGTAGACAAAAACATAAAAAGCTGGGTTTTGGGCATTTGTATAGGGCGATTCCGCATTGGTTATTTTTTCAAAAGTTCCCTTGGCATCTGCCTTGATATCTTCACAGGTTTTTTCCACAAGCGAAACTACTTGCTCTTTGGTGATATCAGCAGCAAAGCAGTTGGTTGAGATAAAAATGCATGACAGAGTAACAGCACAAATCATTATTTTTTTCATACCGATCTTCTCCTTTTAAATAATAGAGTTATATCCTTGAACTATACCAAATAGGTTACTTGTGATCGCAGCGTATAGCGCAGAGGATGTGATTTATAAGCGCAAGCATCATAGAGAATTACGATTTCATTAACTTTTGAACCATACCAAACCATCAATGACGATGTCAAAATAAAAATAGCAACGGTAGTGCTGACGCATGAATGAAAAAAGTTCAGCTGATGGGTGCGGTGGTCCCCAAAAATTGGACCATGTGTTAAATGCGTCTGGTAAAACGGCCGCAATGATAGCCTTATCGAGAGTCTTTGGTGAAACTCGAGTGCAACGATTAGTAAACACTTCAGATTTCCACCTCAAACCAGGTGAAAATGTAAAAGATAAGCCTATCCGAAACCTTACCATTGATTGTAAGCTTACCTTTCCAGAACTGACAATTGATTCCGCATCATCAGGGGCTACAATACCAGAGGTTTTCAACCAAATGGTTGTTGATGAACCTGGAGCATTGCCATATTGCCGTATCAGGATGGAAGCAACATGGTCTGATGATGGAACACCAACTGGAGATATTAGCCAAGACCTATGGTGGATTTTAACCAGTTCAAATGATCCAAAAGTTATCGAGAACGGAAATCGAAGGAAAGTATTACCAGGAGATCGCGGTAAGATTAGGGTTCTCTATGTACCTGCCGCCAGAAATCCAGATCAACAAATAAAAACTACATGAGGTGGTAGGGTAATTGTGGACACTTCTCTAAGAGTGGGTTAATAATCCACACGGAGGTGTCAAATGAAGAAAGACAGAAAGAAGTATGCACCTGAATTCAAAGAAGAAGCAGTTAAACTGATAACCGAACAGGGATATCAGATTACCGAGGCAGCCCGAAATCTCGGAGTCAATCCAACCATGCTGGGTCGCTGGAAACGTGAGATTGAAGGTAGTGGAGAGAGTGCCACTGGTTTACAAGGAAGTGTGGCAATGAAGGCAGAGTTGAGCCGTCTTCGAAAAGAAAACAACCGTTTGAAGATGGAACGTGAAATCTTAAAAAAGGCAGCAGCCTTCTTCGCGAAAGAAATGAGCTGAAGTATCAATTCGTTGATGCTGAGAGGAAGGCTTACCCAGTAGCTCTGATATGTATTGTCATGCTCATATCCCGGAGTGGATATTATGCCTGGCGTAAATGTAAAAAATCATTGAGGCAGAGGGAAGTAGAGACACTAATTCCTATTGTTAAAGCGGCTCATCAAGCATCAAGGGGTACCTATGGCGCCCGCCGGATTGCAGAAGAGATAAAAGCATCCGGCAGTCCTTGCGGGCGGTACAAAGCTGGGTCATTGATGAAAATGGCCGGTGTTGCCGCCAAGCAGAAAAAGAAATTTAAAGCGACGACAGACAGCAAACACAATTTGCCAGTTGCACCGAATTTACTGGACAGACAGTTTGAAGTTGTCGAAGCGGACAAGGTTTATGTCTCTGACATTACATACATTTGGACCCACGAAGGGTGGTTGTATTTGGCCGTCGTTATAGACCTTTTTTCACGCCGGGTTGTCGGCTGGTCCCTGAGTAATCGAATGACCACAAAGTTGATCATGGATGCCCTGCACATGGCAATCAGGCGTCGAATGCCTGCCCCTGGCCTGCTATTTCATTCAGACAGGGGAAGTCAGTATTGCAGTAAAAACTTCCAGAAAATGTTGAATACCCTTGGGATGGTTAGCAGCATGAGCCGGAAAGGGAATTGTTGGGACAATGCCGTGGCAGAGAGCTTTTTCGGTAGTTTGAAGACTGAGAGGGTCTTTTTTACAAACTACATGACCCGAGAAGAAGCCCGGAGAGACATCATTGATTACATCGAAATGTTTTACAATTGCAACAGACGTCATTCCTATTTGGGGTATATCAGTCCAAAAGAATTTGAAAAACTGTGGTTTTTAGAAAAAGCCGCTTAACAAAAGTGTCCATTTTTACTTGACCAGGTCAACAACCAGTACTAGTTTTGGTCGATTGCTTGATATGCTTGCGTGGGGAGGTGCTGATACTAAGCTGAAAGATACGGCTACCGATTTAAGCTGGGACATTTTTTAACAGGGCACGCTTTTTTGATTAAAAAACTGGACATTTGATTCCGTCTATTAAATAGAACTCTCACAGATATTAAAATAATAAGCTAATTGTGGAGTTCTGATATTTCATTACGATTACGAAGTCAAAAAGTTGTTTCTTTTTTCGAGCGCAGTCCGGTCAAAGTTTCTCTAAGAAAACTTGCTAAATGTGTAAAGATATCAAAGAGTAGCGCACATCGAATTGTTATTGCTGTTCAAAAACGAAATATTCATCCAGAATCATATTTTTGGGAAAGTGCTGCAGGGTTGGCATGGCTAAAGCTGCTTGTTTTCGGAGTCATTTTTCATTTTGGAATCCGGTACGGTGTAGGCGCTGACATGATTTCTGATTTTTTTCAACTTTTGCGTATTGAAAAACATGTTGGAGTCTCTGCTCCATCAATTAAAACTATGCGGAAGAAGATTGAAAAGCTTATAATTGAGTTTCAGGAAATCCATCAATCATCTGATATGTCCTTAAAACCACTCAAAATTGTTGGGGGTGTTGATGAAACCTTTTTTGAAGAAATGATCCTGGTGTTAATGGATCTGTCTTCAGGGTATATTTTCTTTGAAGAAGCCAGCGATAATAGGACCTATAAAACATGGTTTCAAAAAACAACGACAGCCGTTCAAAATCTTAACCTTGATATTCAATATTTTGTCAGTGATCGTGCAAAAGCATTGATAAAACTGGGTGAAACAGGATTTAATTGTCCGAGTATTCCAGATTTGTTTCATGCTGAATATGAAATTGTAAAAACATTTGGGTCTGCTTTTGGTAAAAAAAGATCTGCTCTCACAAAGAAAATTGACAAGGCGTTGCTCACTTTGGCTCTCCTGAAGGAAGTTGGTGGGAATGCAAACAAAATAAGTGCGCAAAAAATATTAATTCAAAAACTGCAAAATGAGCAGACGCATTTAGAAAAGGGTAAAAAATCTTACCATACCGCCCTTCACGACATATCAAAAGCCGTTCACCCATTTAACTTGAAAACAAATAGTGTAAAAAATTCAGCGGATTTAAAAGAGGAGCTGTCAGAAAACTTGGTGAAACTATCTCTGTTGCGCGCAACATACTGTATCAATGACAAAAATGATCGTTTGGGGAAATTTGGTCGACAGATTGAAGATATTGCTTGGCTAATTAACTACTGGTGGTTGCTGGCAGATGAAAGCCTTGCCCAATATGAGATAGATGAAAAATGCAAGACATGGCTTCTTGAAATTTTTTTACCCTATGTTTACTGGAAAAAGCAAACATCGAAAACGAAAAATCAAGAATTGAAAAAAGAGTATGCATCTGCTTTGAGTCTTGCTCGCAGACAACTGGAAATGGATTCATCGACACCGATTCAAATCGGAAATAAAACCTGGCAGTCATGGGCAGATTGGATGGTTTCAAATTTTCAAAGAACTTCTTCGGCTGTCGAAGGGCGAAACGGCTACCTCTCTCAACGCCATCATAGCGGAAGAGGAATTTTGCCAGAACGTCTAAAAGCATTAACCATTATTCACAATTTTACATTGAAACGATTTGACGGTACCACTGCGGCGAATCGATTATTTGGTAAAGAGTTTCCAGACCTTTTTGAATGGGTTGTTCATAAAATGGATGATTTACCTTTGCCACGTCAGTATAAAAATACTGCCTCAAATAACTATTTGAAATTAAAAACTGTCCCGGCTTAAACCGGTAGCCAAAGATACTTTAGCGAATATTCAGGAACAACTGGGAGAATTGGCCGGTATAAAGACAATAAATACCCACATCCAAAAGGCTTGGAGTAACGTATATGATGGTAGAGTTGCCCATGATGTATCGTTTCAAGCCATTGAAACAGATCCCGCCTCACTGATTAAACTACTTGTCCCTGCTTTCTGCCCAGGTGAAGACGGGCGAACAATTTATGCTGAAGGTTTAAGCGATGGCCTAAGATCTCTTTTTTCTTTGTCATTATCATTAGGCTTTTTCAAGGTAGAAGAACTACTTAGAGAAAAAGCCGTAGAAGCGGGTTTTAAGAAAGAGATTGCAGAAAAAGCCCCTCTACTGACTATCTTTGAGGTTGAAGAACCTGAAAACCATCTATCACCTCACTATCTCGGCCGAATTATCAAAGAATTAGAAGAACTTTCTAAGGATGGTCGGGCACAGGTTCTTGTTTCAAGTCATTCCCCTTCTATACTTGGGAGGGTTCAACCTGATCATGTTCGTTACTTCTTAGGGCATGAAGAAAGCAGATCGACTGAAGTAAAAGAAATTCCTCTACCAGAGGACGAAACAGATGAGGCCTTCAAATATATTCGAGAAGCGGTAAAAGGATATCCAGAGCTTTATTTCTCTCGCCTCATTATACTTGGAGAAGGGCCATCTGAAGAAATAGTTTTACGCAAATTATTCGAGGCAAACGGAGCTCCACTTGATACCAACTTCGTTTCTATTGTTCCTCTGGGAGGACGGCATGTTAATCATTTTTGGAGGCTATTACATCGACATTGAGCAGTTGAATTTTAAAAAATTTGAATATACCCTCTTTGCACCATCATAATCAACAAAAGCAGAGGGCCAAACACCAAACATTGGAAACTGTTAAAGTCGAACGTATTGACCACTTGGGTATTGTTGCTGGCGTTATCAAGGATTTGAAAATCATCGAAATCATTGACTCTCGCATACCAAAAGATGAGAAAGAAAATATCAGTGCCGGAGAAGCTATTGCCGGCATGGTTCTCAATGGGCTGGGTTTTTCCAATCGGCCGCTGTCGCTGACGCCTCAATTTTTCGAAAACAAGCCGCTGGATGTTTTGTTCCGTCCCGGGGTGCAAGCCTCAGACTTCAATCACTACAAGCTCGGGCGCAGTCTTGATGATGCGGTCGACTACAGCTCTGAACTGCTTTTCACCGAAATCGCCTCATCTACCTGTCGGTCGGAAAGTATCCATTTACTTTTCAACCATCTGGATACTTCATCTTTTTCATTGACCGGGGAGTATCTTCCTGATTCGGGTGAACATGCCATCAAAATAACTCATGGTTACTCCAAAGACCACCGTCCTGACTTGAAACAGGCTGTGCTGGAGCTGATGGTATCCCAGGATGGAGGCATTCCCATTTTGTGTAAGTGCTGGGACGGGAATGCTTCGGATAATACCGTTTTCAAAGAACGCAGCAGTGAACTCGTTCGTCAGTTCAAAGCAAGCGATACCCCTCGTTACCTGATTATGGATTCGAAAGGGTATGCCGAATCCAATGCTTCCAACTTGAAAGATATCCCGTTTATCACCCGCATCCCGGGGACCCTTTCTATTGTAAAGACCGTAATCGAACAGGCCCTAAAATGGGATCAGTGGGTGGATATTAACGATGATTATCAGCGCCAGACGTTGGAGTTAGGACATTATGGAATTGATCAACGTTGGTTGATCATTCGATCCAAAGGGGCTCTGGAGCGCGCAGTCAAGAGCGTTGAAAGAACTATTTCAAAAGAGAAGGAACGCGCGGAAAAGCAACTCTTCCATCTTCAGGCCCAACGATTTGACTCGGAAGCCGAAGCAATGACGGCCCTCCAAGAACTCAGTGATAAATGGAAGTATCACCTGATTGACACTATTGAGTTTCAACAGCACATCAAATATGCCGTCAAAGGTAGACCAACGCCGGATACCCCGATCAAATCAATTAAATTGCAAATCAATGTGGACTTAAAGGTCAATCAAGAAAAAGTCGATCAAGACCGCGATCAGAAATCCTGTTTTGTTCTTGGGACCTCAATTCCAAGATTCCAGTTGAGCGACGAAGATGTATTTTGGGGATATAAAGGCCAGTCTAAGGTCGAGAATGGCTTCCGATTTATCAAAGACCCTTTATTTTTTGCATCTTCGCTGTTTGTCAAAAAGCCATCTCGCGTCGAAGGAATGTTGATGGTGATGACCTTATCATTACTAATTTACTCCATTGCCCAGCGTCGCATGCGGAATGAATTGAAGCGCCTTGAAACAACACTGCCCAATCAGATTGGGAAACCTGTTCAAAACCCCACTCTTCGCTGGATTTTTCAACAAATGGAAGGTATCGACTGTGTGAGTATTTTTCATAAAGAAGGTAAAATCCAGTGTCTTATGAATGGGTTAAATGACTTACGGAGGAAGATATTAACTCTTTTTGGACAGACCGTATCAGAAATATATCAAATTTCTTTTGAATAGGTCTGCCCAATGTCGATTATACAGTCGGCGGCAAAGAGATGCTCATCACATCAGTCTGCGTTCCCATCATCGTCAACGGCCAAACGATTGGTATCGCCGGTGTTGGTATTCCTTTGAGCTTTCTCGGGGAAATGATCTCCAAAGTCACCCCCTACGAAACCGGATACGGTTTCCTGGTATCCAACACCGGTCTTTTGGTCTCCCATCCTAAATCAGACCTTCGGGGGAAAAATATGCGGAACTACGGTGGCGACGACAGTTTAATGGCGGCCATTGCCAATGGTAAAGAATATACGCTCTATAAGGAATCAGTCAAAACAGGTGCCATGTCAATGATGCAATTTGTTCCCATCACCATAGGCAAAGTCACCACCCCCTGGTCCTTTGCCATTGTTGCCCCAATGGACAAAGTCTTGGCAGGCGCCAAGCAGATGGCCAAAACCTCCATCCTCATCGGCATCATTTCCATGGTTATATTCGTGGCCATTATTTTCGTTCTTGCGAACTCCATTGTCGCACCAATCAATAGGATCGTGGTAGGACTCAAGGATATCGCCCAGGGAGCAAGGGGATTTGACCATGCGTCTGCCGTCGGACCGAAAGGACGAAATCGGAGAACTGGCAAGCTGGTTCAACCTTTTTGTGGAAAAACTTCAAAAAATCATATCAGGCATTACCCATGATATCAAAGGCCTGGAAAACGCCTCATCCGGTCTTGTCTCTATTTCAGACACGGTGTCCCATGGTGCCGGAACCATGTTTGAAAAATCCAGTACCGTCGCTGCAGCTGCAGAAGAGATGAGCAACAACATCACATCTGTCGCCTCTGCTGTAGAGCAGTTATCCACCAATATCAACATGGTTTCTGCTGCCGCAGAGGAGATGACGTCAACCATCAATGACATTGCTAAAAATACGGATCAAACAAGGGTGACAAGCAACCAAACCGTGTCAAAAACCCAGTCCGCCTCGAAAAATATGAGCATGCTGAATAACGCAGCCCAGGAAATAGGCAAGGTGGTGGAAACGATTACCGACATCTCTGAGCAGACCAACCTGTTAGCCTTGAACGCTACCATAGAGGCGGCCCGGGCCGGTGAATCCGGCAAAGGTTTTGCCGTTGTAGCCGGCGAGATTAAAGGCTTGGCCCAGCAGACTGCCGAGGCGACACAGGAAATCAAAGGCCGGGTGGAAAATATCCAATCATCCACCCATGACACCGTTGATGAAATCCAAAAAATCACCGAGGCCATCACCGATGTGAATACCATGATCGATAATGTTGCCGCTGCGGTGGAACAGCAGTCGGCCTCCACCCGGGAAATATCTGAAAACATAAGCCAAGCGGCTACTGGAACCCAAGAGGTTACTGAAAATGTCACCCAAACCGCCGAGGTGGCCGGCCAGATTGCCCAGGATATTTCAGAGGTCAGCAGCGCTTCAGATGAGATGGCCGAGGCCAGCAACCGGATCACAACCAGTGCCGATGGCCTGAAAGATCTCTCGGGTAATCTGGCCGCAGCAGTACACCAATTTAAGGTAGAGTAAGACAGCATTGAATCGGATGGGCGCTGGGCTCGTATCATTCTGAACAGCAAAAAATCTACAATATATTGTGGCTTTTCAACTTTAATAAGCACAACCTATGGTTTGCTGGAATAGTAGGAGCCCAGTACCGACAATATATAAAATTTAATCTTGCCTTTCTTTGTCGGAGATGTTTAATCTCCAATTAAATTGATTTTAAAAAGGAATTATCTATATCCGTATAACATTCAAAATACGCATGTTATCCCGTTAGATAAGTGGACATGAAGCGATAAACGGAAACCATTGATCAACTTGTGATGTACATCGCAAGAATTGAGACGTTATTATGAATTACATTGAAACTAATCGAAGCAATTGGAATAAACGAACCGAGATTCATTTTCGTTCAAAATTTTATGATGTTGAAGGTTTCATAAATGGTGATTCATCACTCAATAATATTGAACTGTCTGAACTTGGAAATGTAAAAGACAAAACGTTGCTTCACCTTCAATGCCATTTTGGTTTAGATACATTATCTTGGGCACGGGAAGGTGCTATAGTTACAGGTGTGGATTTTTCTAACGAAGCGATCAAAAAAGCAAATTACCTGAAAACAGAAACGCGTTTGGATGCGAGATTTTTGTGTTCTGATATTTATGATTATGGCAGAAAATCACACTCCAAATTCGACATTGTATTTACCTCGTACGGTGTAATTTGTTGGCTTCCCGATTTGCAGGAATGGGCAAATACTATTGCAAACTGCCTTGGAACTAATAGCATTTTTTACATGGTTGAATTTCATCCTTGCAATGATATCATCGCAGGATATTCATACTTTCAAAAGAATGAACCTGATTTCGAAGAAGGTGGAACATACACAGAAAACAGCGACGATTTCAAATCATCCAACTATATTTGGCCGCATTCGTTAAGTGATGTGATCAATTCCTTGATCTCTGCAGGTGTGGAGATTCAACAGTTTAATGAATTCCCTTATAGTCCATATAACTGCTTTGATCAAATGGAAGAAAGAGAGCCTGGAAGATTTTTTCTTACACATAATCGTCAGAATATCCCATTACTATTTTCCATTAAAGGCACTAAAGCACATAACAAGTGTTTCAACGGGACACCATAACCGCGCTTCCGCGCGGTTATGGTGTCCCGTTGAGCGCAGCGTTACATTTACATTATTTTCGTTACTGGTCGAAGATCCACAGGAATCAATTTTATAGACTTATGTGTCGCTTGTGAATTACTGACTATTTTTCGTTTTCAATACTGTCATCCAAGACCTGTCGTACCTTTTTGGCCAGTTCAGTTTTATTCAATGGTTTCATTAGAAAAGCTTTTACGCCCATTTTAGCAGCTTCAGTTTCAGAAATCCGGGAACTGTAACCAGTGCATATTATCGTAGGCATATCCGGTTTTATAATCAAAATTTCAGCAATCAGTTGGTCTCCCGGCATTTTTGGCATTGCCATATCCGAAATTATGAGATCGAATCGATTGGGTTCGGATTTTACCATATCGAGGGCTTCAACTGGATTAGTTATTGAAAACGCTTCATAACCTAACGCCTGCAAGTGCCGTTTTCCAAGTTTTGCTATTGAGGGTTCATCATCTATATAAAGGATACTTTCACCTCTTCCTGGCAGAGTGTTTTTTTGCTTTGATTCTGTCTCTACAGGTCCATCATGTGCTGGTATCAGGATAGTAAATGTGGTTCCTTGGCCTTTTTTACTATCACATGTGATTGACCCATTATGATTTTCAACGATTCCATGGACCACGGATAACCCAAGACCACTTCCTTCGTTGACATCTTTTGTCGTGAAATAGGGCTCGAATATTTTTTCAAGTATTTCTTTATCCATACCACTTCCATTGTCCCTTACCAACAGTCTGACATATTTTCCTGGTGCCAATTCATTCTTCGAAAATCCAGTCATATGGTCTATAACTGTATTGGAAAGCTCAATATCAATCCTTCCACCGGAAATGGGTAGCGCATAAACAGCATTATTGACAAGGTTGATCAGGATTTGATTGACTTGGGTCGCATCACCAAAAACAGGAAAACAATCAGGGGAAAAACTATCCCTGATTTCTATATTTGTTGGTGTTGTTGATCTAATGAGTCTCAAGGATTCTTTTACAACCGACCTAATATTTATAGCCTTTTTAATAGAATCATCCTGCCTACTGAATGTCAGGAGGTGTTTTACAATATCCCTTGCTCTAAGACCTGCCAATCGGATCTCATCAGCACATTCTCTTGAAAGACTCCATTCCGGCAGGTCTTCCATAATAAGCTCATTGTTTCCAATAATGATGCTTAAGATATTATTGAATTCATGGGCAATACCTCCCGCAAGAGTACCAATAGATTCCATTTTGTGTGTTTGTCGTTGTTGCTCTTCCATCCTTTTCCGATCGGTGATGTCATGGATTATGGAAAAGAGTAGAGTTCTGCCCTTATATGTGATCGGGCCAGAATGGACTTCAACATCCCTCATTTCTCCTGACGCAAGTTTATGCTTAAAAATAAAGTGGTTACGATTACTTAATTTTGCTTTCTGCATTTCAGCGTTGATTTCTTCAGGCGAAAGAATATTGATATCCGTAATTTTCATTTTTCGAAATTGGTTATGATCATAACCATAAAAGTTCGACGCACCCGAATTGTTATCAACTATATCTCCATTTTTTGGATCAATCAAAAGTTTGATGGCAGTATTATCTTCAAACATTTGCCGATACTTATCTTCACTTTCTTTTAGTGCCTGTTCAATACGTTTGCGCTCTGCAGTTTCAGCCCTAAGACGGTTTATGGCATCAGCCAAGTCATCGGCCTCTTTTTTTACAATTGCCTGGTGTTGAAACGCGAGTTTATCCCGAGAATGGCTTTTCTGCAACTTGATGTGTTTTTCGCAAAATCCAATTCTTTTCTTATCCAATTGGATGGTAATAAAAGTGTTATCTTGATATCTGTCAGAAAACCAACTGCTTAAGTTTTTTCGGAATTCATTTTCCATTAAATTTATTTTGGCATTCGCTCCCCATTTGTGGTAGCACGTATAAGCCTGTTGCCAATATATCTGGGCAAGATATCCATTCTGCCGAACTGACCAAAAATGACAGGCCCTTTCATTGGCCAATCCTTCCCACTGCACAAACTCGTTTTGATTCGCAGCCTCAATAGCGTGGTCATATAATAAAATTGCCTCTGCTTGTTGGTTTTCAATTCGTTTTATTTCAGCCTGGATTAATAAGTATTTATGCGAATAATTTTCAGAGCAATTCTCATTCCATAATTGTAGCTTGTCGCGGATACCGTATAATTCACTTTTCCATTTAGCTTGGGTTTGAGTATCGGCATCCTCGTAAAGTGCCGTTAAAATCAGAAACTTTATACACAGATGCTCAGGCCATGGAAGCAAACCCTGTGAACCGACTGTATAGATTAGCTGTTCGGCTTCATCAGAAAGTGTCAGTGCGTGCCGGTGATTGCCAAGTAACACGTGATAAAAGGTTTTAAGGATGTAGTAAATACAGAGAACCTGAATGTTCTTATTTTCTTTTACTTGTTTAAGGTATTGAACGTCATCAATTTTACCATCTTCAGAAACCACATGGATTTCGGCAAGCGCCTCAAAGGTACTAAGTCCACCTTCAAGCAAATCGGTAGCCCAATGATTCAACCGTGTTTTACTGAAAACCAGGGACTGTTTTGTGTCTTGAATCAGTTGGGGAAGATGCATTCCCTGGAAAAAACAACAATACATGTTATGCCCGAAAGCGTATGCAGCATACTGGAGGTTGCCGTATTGTTTGCCAATTTCGTAGGCTTTTTGGTAATCTTGACTTGCATCTTTTAAGTGGCTGAACCAATGTCGTGTTGAACTGCCGATCATAAGATAGAAAACACTTTGATCTGAAGGTGATTCGAATCTTGACGTCATTATTCGCTCAGCCAATTCTTCAAACTGGCGTGCAGCAGTATCGGTGTGTGTCAAGCAAGTTGTCGCCTTTTTTTCAAACGAAGTCCCAAGCTATACCGTGCCATACTCAAACGGTTATACCGCTTGCTTACCTGCCGTTTTTTCAACTTTTTGACGTTTAAATTTTTTCAAAGTAACCTTTGTTCCAGGTTCCCAATTCCTTGTCCTTCCAGGCCATCTTTCAGGATGTTTCGATCTGGCGTTCTGATAAATTTGATGTCTGTTGGCAAGAACGGCTACATCATTGCCATTGTGTCGGTCAGCGGGGGTGACAAATCCAATACCGCTGTGCAGATGGGCGTTATTGTACCAATCTTCGAAGGTATGAACCCATTCCCTGGCTTCCTGCATCGTATCAAATGGCTTGGCCGGATATTCAGGCCGATATTTCAGGGTTTTGAATAATGATTCAGAAAAAGGATTATCGTTACTGACAGATGGTCGGCTAAAGGATGGTATCACGCCCAAATCCTGAAGTTTGGCCAGCATCGTTACGGATTTCATAGGAGCACCATTGTCTGAATGCAAGGTGACCTGTTTTTTATTAATTTTCTCCCGCAGGCAGGCATCCATTATCAGATCAGAAGCAAATTCTCCAGACTCACAGTCATACACCTGATAGGCGACAATTTTACGGCTGTACAAATCCATTATCATGTAAAGGTAATAAAATTGGCCTGTTACTCTTGTTGGCAGGTATGTGATGTCCCAGGACCACAATTGATTCGGACCAGTTGCCGACAAAGGTTCCGGACTGGTCCTTTTGGCAGGTTGGCTGTCCTGTCGGTGAGCATTCATGTTATGCTGCCTTAATATTCTATATATTGTAGATTCAGAACCGAGATAGATCCCTTGATCTGCAAGTTTGGGCACAATTTGATTCGGATTCAAATCCGCAAATTCAGGAAAATCAAGGGTGTTAAGGATTTGTTGCTGTTCCTCACCGGACAATTTATTAGCGGGTGTGGCACGAAATCCTTGACGCCTATCGGCAGTCCCGGTTTTGCTCCAGCGTTGAAGTGTTCGGAGGGTAAGCCCCAGCAATGCTGAGGCTTTATGCTTCCTGGCACCTGTTTTTTGGGCCTCTGAAATCAGTTGTAATACCCTTTGTTTGTCTGCAGGTAATATCAATCTTCCTCTGGCTCCCCCCAGATTACCTGGGCTTTTTTTTTAAGAACCAATAAGGCTGCTGTTTCCGCAAGGGCTTTTTCTTTGCGGGAAAGGTCTTTTTTTAATGCCGAATTTTCCCGTCGTAACTGAGTCTCGATTACGGAGGTTTGTTTCTTCAAATCAGTTGCCATTCCGGAAACAGCATCTTGCCTCCACTGTTTCAGATGATGGAGGAAAATCCCGTTTTTACGACACCAGGAGGCGCTCTCCTCGGAGGACATAGACCCCGACGCCATCAAGGCTGAGACGCGCTCTTCCGGCGTCCAGTCTCTGGGGCGTCTTTCTTTTGATTTCAAGTTGATGTTACCGCCTTTTCTGTATTCTCTTAACCATTTGCCAATAGTTGACCGCCCAATCCCAAATTCTTTTGATATCTCATCATGGGTTTTGTTCCCCGAGAGTACCTTTTGTAATACAGCTTTTTTAATTTGAATAGAATGTCCCATATCATCACCTCAATGCCCCACTTTTGTTTTTCAATTGAGGCGACATCTATCCTGACACAGGGGGGTATAGTCATTATCCACCCAACCCAGCAAACCTCCAAATGCAGTATGACTGTATCCGATTTGCGGAACGAGACCATGATCCAGGGTGAGGTTCACAACTTTTGGAACAATCACACTCCACAAGTGTTGATGCGTTCTGTAACAGGGCGGGCCGAGTGTTATTAGTATTTTGATAATTGTAAGCATTTCAGGATCGTTCATAATCGGCAGATCGTACAGCCCTGAAATGGATTTGTTTTTCAACTTTTCCCGGACCCGCTCAATTTCAATATCTCGAAAGTACTGAAAATTATCTGCTGGTAATATAATCCCAAACTCAGAAAGCGCCTGCCGACCTGAATCTATAGCATCTGAATATTTTGCCAATAATGTATGCTGCACGATTAAAATAGTAAGTGATTCTGCTCTTTCAATGGCAGTCTTCGTGAAACCTAACGATTGTTGTATGACCTGGGCGGCTCTGTTCCGATCACCTTCCAAAAATTCACTTTCAGCAAGATGCCGATGCAACAACAAGGCTTTTTCATAGTCAATATCCCAGAAATGGGTAATATCACCCGCCATTTTTTCTGCAAAAGTAAAAGCGTATTGATTAAACTGCAGCATTGCACTGTACGCAGTGGCGGATCTTGCTTTTAAAGATGCATCCATGTTCAAGTCCACCATCATTCTTTGTTCTTCAGGATCATGGATCAAACTTTCAGCAGTATTTATGTGGCCTACGATTTCAAACAGATTTTCTTCTATCTCAGATTCATTTAGCGAGCTAAGCAGAAAACGGCCTATATCTAAATGCGTTTCGGCTAATTTCTCAGGCTCAATTAATAGATAAGCTGCTTGCTGAACTCGATCATGCATAAACATAAAAGATTGCTCTGAGCAATGTTTTGTGGGCGTGCGCTCCTGATCGTGGTCACTTAAAGGTAAAACCAGTCCGCTTGCAATGAAAGGCTGCAAAGAAGCGTGGCATTCGTTTGTAGAGTGAGTATAGATCTCGCACAAAGTGTTGAGGTCAAATACATTTCCGATGCATGCCGCAAGTGAGATCAACTTTTGTCTCTTAGGCTCAAAACCGCTTAGCTTTTTTATGAACAAAGCAACAATATCTTTTGGCAAATCTTTTTCAAGTTCCCAATGCCATCGTTTTTCAACCGAATCAAAATAAAGCATCTTGTTATCATAAAGAAACTCAAGAAATGCTTTTAAATAAAACGGATTCCCCTCTGTATGCTTATGGACCTGTTTCGTAAGAAGTTCAAGATTCTCTATCGTATCGCCCAGTGCATCCTTGATTATCATTCTTGCAGCGTTTTCATTCAGTCTGTGGACCTCAATAACGTGCGGCGGCAGTTGAGAATGAATTAATTCAGATATCACGGGTGATAGAGGGTGTGTTTTATTCACTTCCTCATCACGATATGAAACAATAAACAAAAAATAGCAAGGCTGTTCATCAATATATAGTCCTTTGAGTAATTCCAGTGATGCAGCGTCAGCCCACTGCCAATCATCTACAAAAATGACAACCGGATGTTCAGGTAAACAAACTATTTTAAGAAATTCACGAATGACGGTGGTAAATCTGTGCCTGGCTTCAATGAAATTAATATTCGCATCATCAACAGTTGTCGGTTTTTCAATCAAATTACCAAGCTCATGAATGAGTTCGGTTAGTAAAAATCCAAAATCACCAAGGCTTTCGCGGATACTTGCACACAATCGGGAATGCTCTTTTTTACCGGATAATTGGATTTTATCCCACAATTGTTGCAATGCCTGCTGAATTGCATAATAGGGAGTGTTTTGTTGATACTGGTCAAACTTTCCTTGAACGAACAATCCGTTTTCAGACTCAACCGGTTCTTTTAACCATTGCACAAGTGAAGTCTTTCCAATTCCCGAATGTCCCGGAACAAGGAGAGCTCGACCATGTCCTCTACCTGCATTTTTGAACTCTTTTAACATTCGGTTAGTTAAATCGTCACGTCCAATAAGTTTATTTGCGAATTCTAATTTTGGGGGTTGATATGAAGTCAAGGCTATTTTTTCCTTTTAAGATTTCATCGTGAAATCGTATCTTTGCTCAATATTCCAAAATGGTTTCGTCAAGAACAGTTTTTTTTGATGGATTTTATATAGTTTACATGAGCCCTAATACAAAAGCAATAATCTCAATGAAATGCAGTAAATTGAAACCCCGGACTTATATTATTGTTAACTAAGAGCCTTTCTCATAAAGATGTTTGATACTTCAGCCAGTGCTCAGAAGCATTTAAATAGATTTCCCCATATGGCCTGAGCCTCAGCTTTATAATCAATGACTGTAAAATTTATTCCCAGGGCCATGAACATGGCTGTGGCCATTACCACCACGCTTAAGGCATGGAGACGCCAGTGAGTTGATTTAAGATTCGATCCAGAAAACAGTTGGATCTATCCTACTATCTTTGCAAAAAGAGCATTTACCAGTCTTTTTGAAGTTTTTCCTGTTTTTGAACTCGAATCCACAATTCAGGCAGTAGTAAGCTTCCATTAGAATTTTTTTCTTTTGAGCCCGGACAGTTTTATCTATGAATTCTAAATGCTGGACAACATCTTTCTCCATGATACCAACCGATTGTGAAATATCCCGTATAGTCATGGGACCATTTTCAAGGTGATTTATAATTAACATGGGTAAACCCCGGCTTTGCCGGGGAGACTCTCATAGTTTGACATTTGCGGGAAAAATAGAAAGCCTCCATTAATGTGAACCGCTCAAAGATCACAAAAGAAAGGAGGCTTTCGATGAATACATACAGCAAATTAAATCATACAACATGGGATTGCAAGTACCATTTGGTATGGATTCCAATCTGGCCCTGACAACAATTTTGTGGGGTAACGTTGGGATTAATGTGCTGGCGACATTATTGTCAAATTCAGTACTTACAGGCATCAGTGCTTTTTTGTTTTCGACGGTTTTGATCACTTTTCTGGGCGAAGTTATTCCCCAGGCCTATTTTTCACGCAATGCCCTTAAAGTTGCAGCACGAATGGCTCCGATACTTATCTTTTACCAGTGCCTGCTCTATCCGGTGACCAAACCGTCAGCCATAATGCTGGATTGATGGTTTGGTAAAGAGAGCATTCAATACTTTCGTGAGCACAGCATCGGGGCGATGATCAAGAAACATATGGAGGCGGGTGATCCGGATATTGACCGGATCGAAGGTTTGGGCGCACTGAACTTTCTGGCCATTGATGATTTGAGAATGGCCCAAGAAGGCGTGCTCCTGGACCCTCTAAGCATTGTTCAACTGCCGTCGTCCAACGGACAGCCCGTTTTTCCTGCATACAGTTAGAATCCGGAAGATCCTTTTTTAAAAACCATTGAAAAATCTCAGAAGAAATGGGTCATCCTCACCGATGAAACCAATATGCCCCTTACGGTTCTGGATGTAGACGGTTTTATCCGGCATGCCATGTTCAAATATCCGCCTCCAGATCTTACCTGGCATTGCCGTAAATCCATCTTTATTGAAGATACGGCAACCAAGCTGGGTAAGATTCTTCCACTTTTCAGGAACAAACCCAGCCATGAAGACGACGACATTGCTGAACCCGACATAATCCTGACCTGGGGGGGGGGGATTCAAAGCGGATCATCACCGGTACCGATATCTTTGGCCGGCTTATGGGGGGATATCCACCCAGGATCTGCCGAAGATTATTTGAACAAAGAGCTGCCTATTTGATAAGTTTTCGTATCCTGTTGATTCCAGCCACCACCTCTTCGGCCGCAACTTTCAAGGCTGTGCCTGTATTTTCCGCTGTCTTTTCAGCCTCATTGGTAAACAATTTTACTTTTACAACCAGCTTATCATACTTTTTTTCAAGTTTTTCAAACTCATCCTCTGCTTCGGCCTTTCCAAGATGGGCTTTAAGCTTAATTTCATCTTTAAGTTGTTTCAGGTCCTGTTTGAGTTCTTTAAATATAGTTTGCACTATTTTTTCCTTTTTTTTGAATGATGTTTTTATTGATGCTGAATCACAATTCTCTACACGGTACACAGTTTAATGTAAAATTGTTTTTACTAATCAAAATTACAAAGTAATTTGCCCCTTATAGGCTTTTCCTAAAGCATCAGCAGCCCAGACGGCTGCTTCCACCTTGTCTGGCGTCAAATCAAACCAGATGGCGTGGATGGTTTCCCCGGCAGCACATGTAACTTCGGCTATCCGGCTGATATCCTCAAGGCAGATCGGCAGGCCCACTGAAAAGCAGAAATCACGGACTTCCTCAACTATATCCGTGTCCCGGCCTTCCATGACAAGCTGAACCAGGGTGCCGAAAGCAACCTTTTCACCATGGAATTTGGCGTGGGTATCCCCCAGGCCGGTCAACCCGTTGTGGATAGCGTGTGCACCGGCGAGACCGCCGCTTTCAAACCCGATACCGCTTAAAAGGGTGTTGGCTTCCACCACGGCTTCCACAGCTGATGTGACCACTTTTTTTCCCACGACGAGCTTGACCAGATACCCGTGCTCCAAGAGCGTATCGTATCGTAGCACAGCCTTGCCAGAGCCAAAGCGGAGAGGGTCGGCGGGAAGGTTCCATTCAATGCATTGGGTTTGCAGCTTTTAGGGCAAGTATCCACCTCTCAGAAGGTGGCAAGTGCATCCCTCATACCCGAGACAAGAAACCGGGTAGGGGCTTTGGCAATGGTATCGGTGTCGGGCTTGATCATAACTTCGGCCATTTGTGCTAATATGTTCAGAATATGAAGAATAACACTGGGATTACAGGTGGTTGATGGCGCTAAGAATCAGTTTTTTTTCATGAGTGGCCCATGATCAAGCCCCTGTTTTTGTTAAACAAGTCGATCAGATCCGTATATCATTCAAGATCGATTATCTAACTGCATAACATGATTATTGTCATATTAACCAAATCTGTATAATTCCTTTTAAAATCACTATTATTGAATATGATTAAATATTGTCGGGCAAAAATTGCAACAGTCAATTAAATGCCCCTATTCAATTTCCCTTTATTCTTGCCCAGAAGACCGTTGGCTTACCGGTATCATTGTTAATTAAGAGCCTTTCTAATAAAGGTGTTTGATACTTCAGCCTGTGCTCAGAAGGACTCAAATAGATCTCCCCTATATGGCTGAGACTCAACTTTAGGATCAATGGCTGTGAAATTGATTACCAGGAGCCATGAACATGGCATTTGGCCATTATGCCACGCCTGCTCATGGGCATATTTAAGACATGGAGGCGCCAGGACGTTAATTTAAGATTCGATCCAGAAAACAGTTGGAGCTATCCTACCATCTCTGCAAGAAGGGCATTTACCAGGCTTTTTGAATTTTTCCTGTTTTTGAACTCGAATCCACAATTCAGGCAGTAGTAAGCTTCCATTAGAATTCTTTTCTTTTGGGTTGACGAGCTTCAAATACTGTAACGGTGTTGAGGCTTGCCTCACCAAACAAGAACCATATATTTTCAATGTGATTTAAGTGAGTTAAACGAAAGTGCCATCAAAAACGAAGTTACAAAATAATGTAACGGTACACTAAAAAATCAAAAATGATCTGTGGTTTCAAAATTTTAAAGGTAGAACAAGCATCAAGCGGCATCCTTAATATAAGAAAGAGACACCACCAGGCCATCCTCGGCGTAACCAAAGGTGGCCTGTTCGTACAGATAAATTGTGATAAGGATTACTGGGGAGGGAGATCGGATATAAATTCCAGAGCAAGGTTGATATCAACAAAGTTGTGATTCAACTCCTTTGCCCTGTCCTGGCAGTCTGTACAGATTTCTTTAAATTTTCTCATGTCGCCTTTGACGGCCATATAAATTTGTTCAACGGCTTCCTGCTGGATATCTTTGTATTTTTCGATGAAGTCTTCGACCTCTATGGGGTATAAAATCAGAGTTTTGAGCCGGCTGAGTATATCGGGATGATTCCGGCTCAGATGGGTTCTGACCTTTGGGAGCCCTGCAAATACGATGGGAACACCGGCATCAATAATTCGTTTGAGATATGGCCAGACCCGGGAGTCCAGGTCATTGGCTTCATCTATGATGATAAAACAATTGGATAGGTTGCAGATCGTTTTCAGGTACTGGGGAGTCCGGCGGTAGGTGGCGGTGGCCTCATAATTCAATTCCTTGAGTATGGATGCCAGGGTTTCATGGATGTTGAACAGAGATTCGACCCATACGGCATGGAGCTTTTTAGGCCGCAGCAATTTTAAAAAACGAGTTTTTCCTGCGCCAAAATCTCCTTCAATGAGTACGCTTTGGCCCCTGTATATCCTATTATAAGTGGCAGACAGGTATGAGACTCTTCGTTTATCACTGATAAAATCCTCTTTCATGTCATATCTCCGAGGGATGCATAAGTCGCCACTCGATTCGTAGTTAACGATTTTTGGCAATCAAGCATAAATGCATTGAACAAAGCCTGTTTTTTACGTTCCTCAGGCTGGTCCATTTTTTTCATGTAATCTGCGTACCTTGATTGATTATGGTGAAGTACTTGCTCCGCCCGGGCCAGGGAAAGGCCTTTATGGTAAATTTCGATTAAAATAGGCCGATCAACGGCCATATTGTGCTTTTCCAAAAGAGCGATAATAGTGTCGAGTTCGTCGGGCTCAGGAGCAGGCACTGGTGCAGGTGGCCTGTCAAACGGCTTTTTTGCAATGGCTTCGCCCAGAAGTATGCCGTCTTCACTGGGCTCAAAGATAAAAAGTTTGTCCCTGTATCTGGATATCTTTACCGACGTACTTTTATGCTTGCTGAACCGGTCTGCACCACTGGTCACATAATAATCGCGTTTGTCATGGCGGATGGTTCTGTTCTTGGATACGGTGGCTTTGATTTTTCTGTAACCATATTTCATATATTCTTGAACCTGCTCCGGGATAAAGTTCAGGGTGTCTGCCTGGTTTGACAAAAAATTATCAAACTTCTGTGCCGGCACCCAGGCACTGACCACGCCGTCTTCAGTAAAATAATGTTGTGTATGATTATGTTCGTCTCGGTATTGGCGGAGCACAGTGCTGCTCCTCAATTCATCAAGGGTGATATCAAGAAGGGTTACAGTAACTTTTTCCTTTCTTCCCCGTTTGAAGTCATATTCGGTAACGGTTTTCACAATCCTGTCCTCAAAGGCTTTGATAATCCGTATTTCAAAATTATGCAGGCTCCGGTGTGAAGATTCCAGGTGCGCCTTATCTTTGGGGGAATGCGCCCTTGAAAAATCCGGCGCTAAATAAAAACCGCCTGGCGTAGAATGCGCAAGGTTCATGGCATTAATGGGTCGCTTTAAATTTAAAAATCCCTTTGCCTGGTCGGGCCTGATGCCGATTGTTTTCAAAGGAAAAGGGGTGCATAACAAAAAACGGGTAAAAAGGTCCACAGAGTTCAGATTACTTTCGGTAAAATAGAATTCCAGGATGAACAGCTTCCTGGAACCGGTATCAAATATTTCAATCACCTGCGGTTTCTGCCAGTTTCCACGTTCATCTCTGATTCTTAAATATTGGAACTTGCAACCGTCAACCTGGATCAAGGCAAACACCGGAACCGATTTGAAGCTATAACGTGCCGGTGACGGCTCCTGATCGTCCTCTTTTTCCAGATAAAATTTGAGATTCTCCCTTTTGGCGCATCGCCGAAGTGCCGGAAGGCTGATTGTTTTACCCAACTCTTCCTCGAGCCAGCAGTGGTAATTTTTAATGGTCCTGGCTCTTCGGGTGATAAAAATGAACCCCTGAGATGACGGATCGCATGACGCCTTGACCATTTCAATAAACCGCCTTTTTGTTTGCTCGTCTATAACCTTGGGGCGCCCGCTGCACTTGCGGCCATCCATAATTCCTTTTTCAACCAGCAAAAGGGGTACCGGGATAATCCCGGTTTTCTTGTACTGGTCCTTGTAATATTTTTTGGATCTTCTCTTGGCAGATCCGATTTTATTCATGATTTTTTTATGCAGCAGTAAATGGAAGCGGTCGTCAATGCTCAGGTCATCCATTATCTGCCCCCGTTGATACAATCTTTTCGTGTATGACCCGATGCCACAACAATGCAGCCGGGCGAGAGGTCTGCTGCCAATGATCATGCTGTGCCACACGGACCTGTTCAAGCATTGCCTTTACAACAGCCATGTATTCATTCGAAATTTGATCCGTCAGATCCGGTTTGGTTACCGATGCCGTTTTTCGGGAGTCGATAAATTTTTTGATGTTACGCGCGGTTAACTCCATGCCGCTTTCTATAATCTCCTTCCAAAGTTGGCGCTGTTCTATGGAATCCAGTTGAGTAAGAGGCCGTGCCTGGGATTCGTTGGCCGGTAACGTGTCCCCAATTGGGGACAGATTATAGATGACTTCATAAAATTTGATCAGGCGGTAAGCATGGGATTTTCCCATATCCCATCGCGCCCTGGTATATGTTTCGAATGATTCAAACAGAGCCTGCTTATACAAACGATTGTCACGAATTTCTTTCAAGGCCTTGCCGATTTTGGAAAAACACTCCTGATTCCGGGCAATCAGGGTTTCAAGCTTGGCCAACCGTTTCATACTCATTGCCCTCCCGGCATGGGTTTGCCGATTGCAGCGACCAAGGCAGCTATCTTTGATGCCGGAACCTGGTGGGCAGTATTTATCTGCTTCAAAAATCAGGACGCTGTCCCGGAATCCATATCCCTTGATTTTCATGACAAGGTCGATGGTGTTAAAGTTTTTTTCGCACCGGAAGCACCTGGCCAGGTTCGTGGTTGGATTTACAGCCGTTTGAAATTCATTGCACAGAGGGCATAGAAAACGAAAATAGCCATCCCTGATTTTAGATGGAATCTGTAAATGATCCCTGATCAGCATATCCACAGGGATATTGTTCCTCAGTTCAAATAATTCCCGTGATGAAAACCTGTGCGCCATGAGACATTTCCTTATTTTTAGAATTTCAGATGCCTTTTTATATCACCGGCCAGGGTCGGTTGTCAGTTGCCTCTTGAACTGGGATGCTGATTACTCTGTTTGTATCCATATATATTATCAATAACTTACGCACATGATGTCTCTTAGAATCAAAATCCGATTAGTATGTTCATATATCCTAATATTACAAGAAGTTACTCCAATCATGTCTCTTGAAATCAATATTCGATTAGTCAGAGGCGTTTATGGGAATTCTCGAATTTTTTCTTTGGTGTGGCTGATAACCTGGGTGACCAGGTATTGGGCGATAATTGCCGGCTTGATACCGTATTCTATTTCAATAACTTCCAATGGTAGAACAGGCAATTTTCCGGATGTTTGAAGGTTCTCTGCCTCTTCAAGCTTTTTTGCCAGATAATTATTTTTGGAGACAGCTTTATTTTTCCTGTTCCAGTTTTCACATTGCCTGCGATGAAGCTCATTTTGGCAAGCCGGGCTACATGTTCTCTGCCTGCCTTTTTGTCTTACATCAGGAGCAAACCATTTTCGGCAAATAGAACAAGGGCGTTTTCCACGAGAATTCTTTGCCATCATTTTTCTCCAAGATTCGAATCAGGGAGATTATATGTAGCAAATTTTGAATGAATCAACGGCGGGGTCTATCGGCGGGATAGGCATGCGGGGTATGATTTTATGATTTTCTTGGCGGGGTATGGCGGCGGGGTATCTGGCCGTTACATTATTTCGTTATGAATATCGGGGATAAGCGTTACACTTTTTAAAGCTGGTCAATGGTTCTCAATGGGCTGGGTTTTTCCAATCGGCCGCTGTCGCTGACGCCTCAATTTTTCGAAAACAAGCCGCTGGATGTTTTGTTCCGTCCCGGGGTGCAAGCCTCGGACTTCAATCACTACAAGCTCGGGCGCAGTCTTGATGATGCGGTCGACTACAGCTCTGAACTGCTTTTCACCGAAATCGCCTCATCTACCTGTCGGTCGGAAAGTATCCATTTACTTTTCAACCATCTGGATACTTCATCTTTTTCATTGACCGGGGAGTATCTTCCTGATTCGGATGAACATGCCATCAAAATAACTCATGGTTACTCCAAAGACCACCGTCCTGATTTGAAACAGGCTGTGCTGGAGCTGATGGTATCCCAGGATGGTGGTATTCCCATTTTGTGTAAGTGCTGGGACGGGAATGCTTCGGATAATACCGTTTTCAAAGAACGCAGCAGTGAACTCGTTCGTCAGTTCAAAGCAAGCGATACCCCTCGTTACCTGATTATGGATTCGAAAGGATATACCGAATCCAATGCTTCCAACTTGAAAGATATCCCGTTTATCACCCGCATCCCGGGAACCCTTTTCATTGTGAAGACCGTCATCGAACAGGCCCTAAAATGGGACCTGTGGGCGGAGATTAACGATGATTATCAGTACCAGACGTTGGAGTTAGGGCATTATGGAATTGATCAACGTTGGTTGATCATTCGATCCAAAGGGGCTCTGGAGCGCGCGGTCAAGAGCGTTGAAAGAACTATTTCAAAAGAGAAGGAACGTGCGGAAAAGCAACTCTTCCATCTTCAGGCCCAACGATTTGACTCGGAAGCCGAAGCAATGACGGTCCTCCAAGAACTCAGTGATAAATGGAAGTATCATCTGGTTGACACTATTGAGTTTAAACAGCACATCAAATATGCCGTCAAAGGTAGACCAACGCCGGATACCCCGATCAAATCAATTAAATTGCAAATCAATGTGGACTTAAAGGTCAATCAAGAAAAAGTCGATCAAGACCGCGATCAGAAATCCTGTTTTGTTCTTGGGACCTCAATTCCAAGATTCCAGTTGAGCGACGAAGATGTATTTTGGGGATATAAAGGCCAGTCTAAGGTCGAGAATGGCTTCCGATTTATCAAAGACCCTTTATTTTTTGCATCGTCGCTGTTTGTCAAAAAGCCATCTCGTGTCGAAGGAATGTTGATGGTGATGACCTTATCATTACTAATTTACTCCATTGCCCAGCGTCGCATGCGGAATGAATTGAAGCGCCTTGAAACAACACTGCCCAATCAGATTGGGAAACCCGTTCAAAACCCCACTCTTCGCTGGATTTTTCAACAAATGGAAGGTATAGACTGTGTGAATATTTTTCATAAAGAGGGCGAAGTACACCGTCTTATCAGTGGGTTAAATGACATACGGAGAAAAATATTAACTCTTTTTGGACAGACCGTATCAGAAATATATCAAATTTCTTTTGAATAGGTCTGCCCAATGTCGACTGATAAATAAACCATAGGTCTTAAAGGTTAGAGTGTTGATTATGTCCATTCATCGGTGACCGGTAAAATTTTGAACGTAGGCACCAATTCCAGAAGAAAGAACCAGGAATTTAAAATCTACGCCAGTGAACCCTACAACTGGTATGGCTCGCTTTTTTCAAAAACATGCCATAGCACATCTTATGCCTGGATTTTTTCCATTCGGCCAGAAAATTCACTGTCAAAATATGGATTGAAAAGAGGTCGATTTTGGCAGGCTAAAAATAACAAAGATAGAACAGACTACCTCAAAAACAGGATTCATTTTTGGGGTGAGCGACTACCCCAGAGTTTCCCTGTCACTCTGGGCTTTTTACGGTAGGCCAAGACAGTTTTTAATACAAATTGACGGAATTGGTCCTGCGCTGATTACTGTACTATAGCTTGTTAGTTGAAAAAGACCATATTTTGTGCCACGACTTTATGGTAACCTCCTTGAAGATATTGGATATGGAGTCAAGCTACCTTTTAAGGAGAACGTATGTCCAACATAATACTGCTGATCGTTTGCCTGCTGGCCGGAATCATGCTTCGCAAAATTTCTCAATGCCCGGCGAATACACCAGAGGCCCTTAACGGGTTTATTATTTATATTTCTTTGCCATCTCTTGCACTATATCACATTCATACCTTGGCCATAACTCGTGATTTGATATACACAGGGCTTATGGCCTGGATATTGTTCGGTTTGGGTGCGGTTTTTTTCTATCTTGCAGGCAAAAAATTGAAATTTACCCGGCCCACCATTGGTGCCCTTGTCTTAGTCGGGGGGCTTGGGAACACTTCCTTTGTGGGCCTTCCTATGATCCAGGCATTCTATGGCAGCGAATGGCTGGGGGTTGGTGTTGTGGCAGACTTGGCAGGTTCTTTTTTGGTGTTGTCTACCTTGGGTATTTTTGCCGCGAGCCTGAGTTCTTCCGATGTAATGGACAGTCGTAAGATTTTTAAAAAAATATTAACTTTCCCACCATTCCTGGCCTTGCTTGCCGCATTGCTCCTAAGACAGATTCACTTTCCTGAGTGGTTAAATTTCACTCTGGTTCAGTTAGGTGGAACCCTCACCCCACTGGCCCTGGTTTCCGTGGGGTTTCAATTACAGTTAGGCCTATTAAAAGGAGAGGCCGCGCCACCCATGCTCGCAAATCCTGTCGCCAGCATAAGTGAGCTGGTATTTAACTCTTCCTGGGATTGGATGAAAAGTATTATGGAAATTAGGCAGGCAGTCATACCGCCAAGGGTTTCTATTGTCGAATGCAACTGAAGATGTTGCCACTGCCAGGCATATAGCCTGTCAAATAAGCCTAATAGAGCGGCGCCTAAAGCCACTGCTGTAATCAGGAGTATTTTTGCAGGCGTAATCGAAAACATCAGGTTAAGGCCCCTTGTAAATAGAATTTCGGTTAATCAATGTTTTTGTATACGTCCCTACTATATTTTTTACAAGAATCTTAGTATCCATTCACGGGGGGGTGAAAAACTAACCTATTGGAATAAAAAGATTTCAAAACATATGGATTTTTGAGCACAAAAACGTCACATAATAAATTCAATGAGTTATGAAAAAGTAATTAATTTTAGTAATTTTTTTATCTAAATATATCAATAAGTTTACCCCGTGAATGGATACGAATCTTATTCTTTCCCTTTCCTAAGAATTTGAATTCAGGATGAGCAATTTATGAATCGAATTTAAGATTATGTAAGGTGAGCTTTTTGTCTATTTAAGGACTCCCAAACCAATTTTAAAACCGCGTTGCCTACTTTTGCCATTGCTGACTTTGATCAGAAATCTATATCATAGATGTCCCTATAATTTGGAGCGAATCCATTCAAAGATATTATCGGACCAGGAATATCTATAGGGAGTTGAGATAAAAAATCCGCGGGCTTCTACAGCCGGCAGGTTCCTGTAATTCAGCGAAACAGACAGTAATGCGCAACTATCTACATGGCGGCAATATATATGTAATATCTGGGTATAGGCTTTATTAGCTACGTTTCCCGGGATTATTTAACCCGCGAACATGAAAAGCACAATTCGCCTTTTTCAAGATTTGATTCATTATGGTAATCCACCAAACAGATTCGGGCATGTTCTGGCGGATTATCTGCGTTATGGCTGGTGTCACTTAAGGCGTGCATGAACAAACCGGTTGCCTTGTCCCGAATCGCCACCTGAAAATTGTTGATAAACCGTTTATTATTTAAGGTCTGAACGCCATGGGACATCACCCAAAATTCATAATCCTTTGTCTGGGTTGCCAGAATCATCCCCCCAGGGTGGTGTTTGGGCTGCGATAAAGTAACATCAATAAATGTTGCGGCATGTTTAACCCCGTTATAGTTACTGAAAACAGCACTGCATTTTAGACTTAAGGGTGGATGAAATCCGATGTCCTCCGCCCGGACAGCAGATCGGTCTAACATCATCAGGGAAATTAATACCACGATGCAAACTGTTAGTTCACTGATTTTATACATGGATGGGTGTCCTTGATATAGGTTTTAAATGTCGAGAACGACATTTGTCGGCTTTTCTCCGGGCAGTACCGATATCCCGACTCAATTACCATATTTTTCACCAAAAGATTGAATATAAAAACAGATATGAGCAGGAGCATAAAAGCACTGACCAAAAAAAAATTACCCCACTTTTTTTTTACAGCTCTACCCCATTTGATCAAAGCTGCGACATGGATGACCGGCACCATAATCGTCAGGGCGTAAAGCCCAAATATATTCTGATAGGTTATAACTTCAGCAGATGCGGATATTTGTTCTTTAATAAAATTAAATTCATAGAAAACGAAATAACAGCAACCCATGGCAGCCAAGTCAAAAAAAAGGATTACGATGTGCGCTATCGGTTTATTCATGGATTAATAAAAGATTCCCCTGCCCACAGGCTGCCCGTTGATAATCTGCCACCTCAATCGTCGTTCCACCTGATTCATCTGCCTACCGAACTCTCCGATTGTATTGTCATAGGCTTTATCAATTTCCCTAACAAGTGCATCAGTCACTCCATATTTTTTGTCCAAAGCATCAAGGGCAAGGGTTGTGGCAACGCCGACTACAATAGCCACAATAATGGGGCCGGCTGCCAAGGTTGTTACAGTCGCGGTTGCCGTTGCAGCCAATGAGGCCAGCGCGGATGCCGCTCCGACTTTAACAAGATCGGTTGCCGTTTTTCCAATTAAAAGACTAATGCTTTTCTGATCGTGTAAAAAGTGAGTTAAAATATTTAATGGGACTACCAGAAAAATGGTGAGGCGGGCACCCGATAGGATAGAGCGATTGACACCAATTGTACCAATACTCATATCCACGACTTTTGGGTTAGTTGCAAGATACCGGGACGCGGTAAATATTGACCGAATTCCAGAATAGCCTTTAAAAATAATGTATTGCCTGCCATTTACCGTTTTAGCGATGACTTTGCCGTTAATTCCCAGATCATTAATTAGTTTTACAACCGTATTTACATCCAGCACTACAGACGCATAGTCCGCTCCCCAACGTGCCGTGTCGCTGACAACTGTGGCAATATTTTTTCCAGTTGTCCATTCCCATGCCTTTATCAGACTTACCGTGGGAAACAGATCCAAAATTTGTGAATTCTGCTTCACTTTACTCTTAATTAGTATACCATCAGACATGGCGAGTCCTTAATATTTTAAATAGCGTTTAAAATCAAAGTCGATATGTGAAAACAACTACCAACAGAGCTTGAACTTTTAGACGTCAACCTATGGCATTATGAGTTATGATTATTGGTAGACCGACTGGCTCAAATAAAATAGTCAAATCCGTTCCCCCCTGTCAAGAGCCATGGTGATTTCATGCAGGGCTAACCCACGTAAAAGGTCCGAAGTGCCCATCGTTTCGATAGTGGTGATGTCAGCCCAATATTACCTCTTCAAGGTATTCCTGGTCCATTCCAGCATTCAACCATTTTGATTTGACGCTGCCTTTAAATCTTTTACGCTCTCTAATCAAGCTTAACCCAAGTTTTCGATTATAAATTTTAACTTACTGTAATCACGGAAATTATTGTTTTTCATCCATTGATTATGGCACTACTTTTGTTTAAAAATATTTTTAATCACCGGTCCTGGATATAGACTTATCTCCAAAGCTTTATAAATTTCTTGTTGTCTGGGTTCTGGCCGTGTGCTTTTTCTGATATGAACGGTTTGACCATCCTTGCATTGCATTGAAACTGTCACCCGGTTTTGGCCTTCGAGCTGATTTCTCAATTGAGACCAACTACTGTTAATCTGTGATTGTTTCAGTCGATATCGAACGCTATGAACCAAATGGTACGCCAGAACACTTATAAAAAGATGCCCGGTGACACGTTCGGTCACCTGATGGAATACCGGCCGAATGCCCAATTCCGATTTCAATGAACGAAATACGGCTTCCAGGTCAGTCAACATTGTGTACGTCTGCCACAGCGTTTTCTCGTCCAAATCTTTATGGGATGTTCTCAAACAATATACGCCCGGCAGATCATTGCGGTTATCCTGGTCGGTTTGGCGTTGCCAGGTTAGTTTAGTAGCGTTGTCGGTTTGCTCATCTTTGACGACATTGATTTGGTATTGACCGGAGACCCTTGAATACCGTTGCTTAAGGCGTCCAATTTTTTCCAACACCTTATGGTATTTTTTCATGCGTCGTGGGATATGAAGACCTGAGGCCAAATACGTGAGTGCCTCCTCAAAGCCTGATGTAAAACGGTCCTGGATGGCCCGCTCTTTTGCTTCACGCTTTTCAGAGTGGCAGAACAACTGCACCTCATTGCTTTCAGGGTCAATCACCTTTTGCACCTTTACGGTACCGTTTTTATCCTGTTTGACCACTACCGACTCTTCCTCGGCAAATTCCCTGTGCCGTCGTCGGCTGACAACGATATATGGATATTCCTTTTCATTAATCCACTTGATATTCTCTTCGGATGCAATCCCTGCATCCATAACAATTGTGGCTTTGGAAGCATCAAACATGTCATGTGATTTTCGTCCGGCGTCCATAGTACTGATTATGTTAGCCAGGGTACCGGCTTCACTGATATTGCCCTCAAATACTTTGCTGCATTTTGGGAAACCACTGCTGTCCAACACCAGGGCTAAGGTTACCAGCGGGCAATCTGATCGCTTTTCTTTCGAATGACCACGCTTTCCAAGCTTGTTACGCTTACTTTGACCTTCGAAATAGGTATTGGTCAAATCATACAACGTGATGGTCTCCTGGAACCCAAACAGCTTCTTCTCCTGTAAATATAGATGCCTCTCTATTGCATCCTTATTTTTTAGAAGTTGATCAGATGCTGAATACATTTTGTATAAATTCATCTTGCCGAAATCATACTCTATTAACTCGCCCAACCCTGAAATATCCTGAAGCCAATGAAGCGTTGCCCGTTCACTGGCCGGTCGGCACATACGGCCAATAATGCTACCGGTAGCCGCAGCTAACTGTGGGCCATTGAACCCAAACTTTTTTAGATGCTCTCCCAAGCCCAGGGCGTTAAACGCTTCTAATGCCACATGCTCACAGCTGATGCTACGAGGCCGGATTACTTCCATGCTGTCAATATCCACCTGGCAATAATCAGGCTCTGTCGGCTCAGAAGTTTTCTTCTTAGCCTGTATAAGTTGAGCAGCATAGTTTTGCGCCAGTTCCTCAACTTCTTGAGGCGCCTCAAATAGTGGCTCTTGACCGCTTATTATTTCTTGAATCCGTGAGGCCAGTTCCGACCACTGTTCTCTTGGCAATGAGAAGGCCGAACCCAGATTAAGCAGGGTATGCTGGCGTACCCCTTTGACGGTACGTTCAGACTCAACCAGCCTGTAGGTATAATATTGTGTGCCGTCTTTCCGGCTTTTGATAGTCGTCCTTCGTATATACATGGAACTGATTATGCGCACATTTACAATGGGAAAGCAACTATTATTTAATTTTATGGCACTACATTCATGGTGATTAAAAACTCTTCGGGTAACATGCTGTATTTATAGAAACCAATTTTTCGTAGGGCCATAAAAACTAAAGATTAATAGGCGTTTTGTCATTTTTTTTCGAAAAGATGGGTTAAGACAATATGGCGAATTGCTGCAGAATTTTCCGGCCACACCCTTTTCTGATCCTGCTTTCATCTTCTTGAAAACATGCTGACGGAAAAGCCGCAGATGTTTACGTTAGAAAACGCAAATTTTTTAAATTTTGATGAATTAGAAACCCCGCAATATGTCTATGACCAGTCGCTATTGTTCCTAAAAAGACCATGGGCACTGGCGTTTCTATTGTTGGGATTAGCCCTTCTCCAATTTTCTTCGAAATCTTGTAAAATAAAATCCAAATTTTATATATAATTGTATTTCAATTGGTTGCTGAATTTTGCCACTTGATAAAATTCAAAGAACCAGCTAAACATGTGGCCCGCTAAAAATAATGACGGGAGCAATGAGTATGAACAAGCTTGAACTAATTCAGGCAATCAAAGATAGAACAGGGCTGACCAAACAGGAATCCACAGACATGGTGAAGCTGTTTTTCGATAGCCTCACTGAGACTATGGTTAAGGGTGACCGGATTGAGATTCGGGGACTGTGTTCTTTTTTCATCAAAAAATACGACGGCTACACTGGCAGAAATCCCAAGACTGGGAAAAAAGTTAAGGTTCCCGCAAAAAGGCTCCCTTTCTTCAAGCCAGGAAAAGAATTGAAGGAGAGGGTCGATTATCCCAATTCAAAACGGTCTTCTCATAAACTCAAATGATATTAAGGCCCAGTGAATGGTACATCAGCATTTAAGTGTTTCTCCTGGGCCTACAGAAGGAACACTATATTCTGAATCAGGGGAAAAACTGATACCGCCTGAAGGGTGGGCTTTTTTGCCCGCAGGGGATGCCGCGGTTACGAGGCGAGTAAAATCAAAGAGCCCCGTATGGGTGATCCAGGTAAAATACCGCAGACGGATGATTTCAAAAGGTATATGGGCTCCCGCAGACAATATCCTGGTCGCAAAACAGGAAGTGGCTGCTAAGAGGTCAACACCGGCCTATGCTAATGAGCGGAAGCGGGAACTGGCACGCAGACAGGCCAAGCAAACCGCCTATACACAGGAATTTAATGATGAGATCATCAAGTTTTTGAATTTCCACCCCAGGTATGAAAAAGAGGCACGACGCCTTGGAAAAATCATAACCACCCACGCAACTGGCTGGAGGTCGGCAAAAGCGCAACATTGGAATTCAAAAAAGATGGATCATTCAGTGCGGTGGACAATGAGGGAATGGCCGTGAGTGGAAAATATACGCGCTTAAAGGATGGGCGCGTGAAGTTCGAGATCCTGCACGGTGACGCTTCCGTGGAGATAGTGATTCTAAACGTTTCTGTAAGCGGGGATGAACTGACAGTTGCCGGCGACGACCCTGGAGACGTGGGAAGATATAGAAAAATGGGCAGGTGAGCTAAAATGACCATCAGGGTTTTACACCGCGTTTTTGGATTGATTTCGATCTTTTTGCTATTTCCCACCATCGTATGGTCTCAAGAAACGGTAATTGCGGCAACGGATGTGGGAGAATGCGAACTTAGGGTGGAAGTGAACGATCAATGGCACACGCTGAGGCTGAGGGCATTTCATCCCCGAGCCACCAGGTGTGATATCGGCAGAGAGTCAATGCGGCCTATTCTTGATGAAGCATTTTCAAAGATCCGACCACCGCAGCTTGAAAGAAGTTATGCATCCTTGTCTCTTGGCAGGCTTATTGATTACCCATGGATGTGTCAATATCTGGCGAAGGCTGCCCGCACGGATGGCGACTGGGACTCAAGGAAAGGGAAGCCTGTCGCCATGGATATTAATAAATATGTATCCGGCCTTCTCTTCAGAAAAGAGCTGCTGGCGCCGATAACGGCTGTTTTGGCAAAAAATGGATATAGTGTCACTGGCGTGAGTGTGGAAAAAGTGCTCGTCGGCAGCTTTCACGACGTTCCATTATATCAGGGGAAGATGTTTCGGGGGCGGGTCCCTTTTGATGCGCAAGTCTGGCTCCGACTCGAAAAGGACTGATCGGTGCAACGAACCATTTCAAGCCTAAAGCTGGCTTTTATTCGGCCGCGCACATTTCAAAATTAAACCCCGGAAGACATGATGAGGAGTCAGATCCTCTCCTCTCTCCCAAAGATTGACAGGTCGGTTGCGTTGTCATCGGGTTGGTCTTTCTGATTTAGTGGGTTTAAAAATGGTGACCAACGGACGGATAATCCGTTGGTCTGAGGTGTGCCTGGCTGTGCCCAAATTGTGCCCGTCAAGGTCAATTATTTACAAAAGTTTCCAAACGAAACCAAAAGTTAGACGCTGAAAGACTTGCCAGATAAGGGCCTGAAAATTATAGTGGAATTCAGTGAGCTGGATCTTGCACTTCTAATCCGTAGGCCGGACGTTCGAATCGTCTCGGGCGCGCCACTTGGAAATAAAGGCTTTCAAGGTTTCTAACCTGGAAGCCTTTTTTGTTTCAAATCACCTTGTACAAGAGCTTTATCATTCACTGTTGCTGGGCATGCATGACATATTCAGGCTGTTGCATCGTTAATAAAAAACAGCCAACCAAATCGTTATGCTATTTGAGTCGGTTTCAGTGACCTTGTGTTTTGCATGAGCCGGGATGTTGAGGTGATCACCTTTATTTAAAACGTGTTCAATTCCATTTTCAAACAAAATGGTGCCGGAGCCTTCTAACACGACCACCCACTCATTTTCATCTTGATCATACCACCCGAAGTCAGGGGACGTGTGTCCCAAAGAGACAATACGTTCTATTCGAACGTTCTTTTCTTTTATCAAATCAATGAAGTGTTCGGAAGACAAGTCGTCCGGTATATTTTCAAACAGGTTAGACATTAAATGTCCCGAGAGTTACGTTCTGTTGACATTTTAACGTAAACATATCAAAGCGGCAGCAAAGCGAACAAAATACATATAATTTTTTGCCCATTTTTCAAACCGTGAGAAAATCCGGCGGAATTGTTTCAGCTTGCCAATAAAACGCTCAATAAGATTGCGTTCTTTATAGATATGCTCATCATATTCACGAGGTACCTTTCGGTTTGATTTGGGGGGAATAACAGGAATAATCTCCTGCTTTTTAAGCTGTTCAATCAGTTTATCTGCGTCATAAGCTCTATCCATCAATGCATATGTAGCCCGTACACCTTCAATAAGAGTATAGGCTTGGGTTACATCGGCTGCCTGTCCACCGGTGAGGATGAAATTCAACGGATTGCCGAGAGCATCACACATTACGTGAATTTTTGTTGTGAAACCGCCTTTGGAGCGCCCAAGAGCCTGATCCTGTGGATTAATAAGGTTTTTCTGCGGTGCACCCGCCGTACAAGCATGTGCACGTACTATAGTACCGTCAATCATGATACATTCCATATCTGGATCATCGGAAAAATGGGAATCCATGGCATCCCAAATGCCTTTATCTCCCCATCTAATGAAACGTTTGTATACACTGTTCCACTTGCCCCGCTCTGGTGGCAGTAATCGCCACTGCGCACCACTACGAAGAACCCAAAGGACTGCTTCAATAAACTTTCGGCAGGATTCTTCCGCGCCTATATAGATCGTTTTTAGGGTTTTAAGAAATACCCAGATTTTATGCCAAATAAGATCCGTAAGATTTGCGGTTCCCATGAGTTATCCCTCCAGATGGCTAATATTAAGGAATGCAGATTATGGATGCTTCAACAAATGTCAACAGAACGTAAACTGGCGGATTGGAGATTGCCATTTGGGCTACTTCTCTTTAATTGTAATTGGAGAATCCTTTACCCCGGCATAAAAAACTATAATTTCGGCAAATTCACTGCCTTCATTGATTCCATAATGCCATTTATCGACCACCTCGATGATTGAATCTCCCGGCTTAAGCTTCAATGTTTCGTTGCTTTCAGTTACAACAGTCAGTGTCCCTTTTAACAATACGCCGGCATTAATCACAGGATGGGTATGAAACGGCAATTTTGTTTTTGGAGGGATTTTGATTCGAAGAATCGTGATCTCTGGTTTTCCCTTCGGGTATTCAGGAAGATCTCTGCCATCCCAGCTTATTCCGGTTTTTGCCAAAACATTGGTTTGGATATCATATTCTTCTTGGGCCCAGGCAACACCTGTTAAAACTATTATCAGACAGACACTATAGAAAATTTTTTTCATTGTTTTTTCCATAAGTTAAGGCACAATAGAAAATGCGATACTAAAAGGCGCGGCGCTAATTATTGTTTTTATTGTCAGATGCCTAATCGTACGGCCTGAAGATTTGCAATATAAAATTAAACATTTTTGAACGGAAAAAATCAATAACCAAATTTGTTCTTTAGTTTCTGCACTGGCTTGACAAATCCAATACAACCGGCGTATTTGCTTGGCTGAAATTTATTAGATGATGAAAAAAACAGGTGAAACATATTATGAATCTACACCATTGGTGGCTGGCCATCCGGCCAAAAACCCTTCCGGCTGCGGCTTGTCCGGTTGTTGTCGGCGCAGCCTGCGCTATCTCCGACCACAGGTTTGCAGCGCTGATGTTTGCAGCGGCCCTGGCAGGTGCTTTATTGATCCAGATTTCCGTGAATCTGGCCAATGATTATTTTGATTTTCTGCATAACATTGATACCCCGGACCGGAAAGGCCCTAAACGGATGACCCAAAGCGGCCTGATCCCGCCTGAAACCGTTCGAAATGCATTCATTTTGACCATGCTCCTGGCCCTGGGGTTAGGTGCTTTTCTGATTCTCAAAGGCGGTGTTGTGATTCTATATATTGTGATTGCCTCTTTGTTGGGTATTATCTGCTACAGTGCAGGGCCCTTTCCCATTGCATCCAACGGCCTTGGCGAGGTGTTTGTATTTATTTTTTTTGGGCCTGTGGCAGTGCTCGGCACCTATTATCTCATGGCCGGATGCGTGACACCGGCAGTGTGCATCGCGTCTGTTCCTGTGGGGCTTTTGGTTACCGCCATTATTGTTGTTAATAACCTGCGGGATATCAAGACCGATGCCGCTGCGGGAAAACGGACCCTGGCGGTGATTTTAGGTCCCTGGCGAACCAAGGTGGAATTTGTGTTCCTGGTCCTGCTTTCCTTTTTGATTCCCTGTCTGATGTTTGCCTCGGGTCACTGGTCCTGGGCCATTTTGCTGCCCCTGGCAGCCTTCTGGAAATCCTATCCCCTATTTAAAACCATTTTTGAACAGGATGGAGAAATCCTTAACCTGGCCCTGGCAGATACCGCAAAACTTGCACTGATGTTCAGCGCACTTTTTGCCGTGGGGATCGTTGCAGGATAACAGCTTGTATTTATTCTCCTTGTGCCCGGGCCGAAGTTCTGATAATTTAATATGCTTCAAATCAACCGGTATCAGGAAGAACCTGATATCTTTTTATGGAAAGGACAGAAAAGAATGATAAAAAAAATAACCTTGCTGATCAGTGTGTTAACAGCATTTGCGTGTTTGAGCCTGACCCCTGTCAACGCAAAAGAAGTTTACATTAACGGCATTGACTTTGGTTTTCCGCCCTTCGGATATGTTGATAAAGCCGGTAACCCAGCAGGCTTTGACGTGGAATGTGCCAACTGGATCGCCAAAGAGATGGGATTTGAGATCAAACATCAGCCCATGGATTGGGACGGCATTATCCCCGCCCTGAATGCAAAAAAGATCGACTTTATTGCATCGGGTATGAGTGCCACCGAAGACAGAAAAAAAATTGTTAACTTCACCCTGCCCTACTATCAAGTCAGCCAGGTGCTTTTGGTGTTAAAAGACAAAACCGATGATTTTAATACCCTGGTCACCACCGGCAAAAAAATCGGCACCCAGCGCGGTACCACTAGCACCAAACGACTCAAGGACCTGCTTGCCACAGGAAAGTACAACTATGAAATCGTGGAATACGACTCTACAGACCTGAGCATGGAAGATCTTAAGATCGGCCGTATTGACGCCTCTTCCATGGACTCCTCCATTGCCAACGAGCTCAGTAAAGACGGAAGCTACAAGACAGCCGGTATCTTTGAAGGATCCACTGAAGTCTACGGATATGCCGTACGCAAGGGCGATGACAAACTTTTAGGCCTGCTCAACCAGGGGTTAAAAAAGCTGATGGCTGATCCCCAGTGGCAGGTGCTTAAAGATAAATACGAAATCCACTAATGCCCGCCTGAAAACCATAACCTTGGCCGATGTCTTCATCGGGCTTAAGGTTTTTGTTACGCCATTAGGTTAATACGCAACATTGTGAACCGGGCTTTTCAAGCCCGGTTCCATTTTTCTCCCCGGATTTACCATGCATGACATGCTCACTTTTTTAACCTCCATAACCGACTCCCTGCCATATATATTTTCCGGATTGTGGATCACGGTGGTTCTTATCATCGGGGCCATGGGATTAGGTCTTTTAATCGGTATACCTTTTTCCGTGATCCGGGTGTATGGCCATCCCGTTGCCCGGCGCTTTGTGGCACTCTATGTCTGGTTTTTCAGGGGCGTACCTGTTTTAGTACTGTTTTACCTGTTTTATTTTGGGCTTTTATCCTGGCTTGATCAGGTGAAGGCGCTGGATTTTCTACCCCTTGGCGACGCCTTTTTTGCGGCCATTCTGGTCCTGGGTATGACCACCGGGGCATATCAGACCCAAATCTTTAAAGGTGCGATCCTCTCTTTGCCCAAAGGGCAGCTAAATGCGGCGCGCTCCCTTGGCATGAGTGACTTTTCAGCCATAACCGCTATTATTCTACCCCAGGCCCTTCGGTTTTCCATTCCGGCCTGGTCCAATGAATATTCCATCGTTTTAAAAGATTCGGCACTTGCCTATGTGATCGGGGTGGCGGAACTGATGTCCAGAACTCGGTCCGTGGCGGCCATTACCCATAAACCTCTGCCCTTTACCCTGTTTGCCGGATTGATATTCTTCATTCTGACCTGGATCGGCGTCAAGGGACTTAAACGACTGGAACAAAAGGTACGCATCCAGGGATATACCCAATGATGTTTGAAAGAGACAAAAAAATATGACACAACCCAATGGAGCCGGACCCGTTGTTCTTGAAGCCCGGGGTATTGTAAAGGAACTTGGCGGTAACACCGTTTTGAACCATGTGGATTTAACCCTTTCCAAAGGCGATTTAAAGGTGCTCATCGGTCCGTCGGGGTCCGGAAAGTCCACACTGTTGCAATGCCTGAACCTTTTGCATATTCCCGAAGCGGGCGATTTGTTTTTAGACGGTGGGCCGGTGAATTTTAAAAAGAAGACTGATCTGTACCAGTTGCGCCAAAAGGTAGGGATGATCTTCCAGGACTTTAACCTGTTTGACCACTTGTCTGCCCGCCAGAATGTGGCCATTGCGTTGAGGAAAGTCAAAAAACTATCCAAACACCAAGCCCACGAGAGGGCCTGTGAGGAGCTTGCCCGGGTCGGACTTGCAGACAAAATGGATCTGTATCCGGCCCAGTTGTCCGGCGGCCAGAAGCAGCGGGTCTCCATTGCAAGGGCTCTTGCCATGGACCCTGAGGTGCTGCTTTTGGATGAACCCACATCTGCCCTGGACCCGGAACTGATCAGTGAGGTGCTGGTGGTGATCCGGGATCTGGCAAAAGCGGGTATGACCATGCTCATGGCCACCCATCAGATCAGCTTTTCCGCCGGCCTTGCCCATGAATTCGTGTTCATGGAAAACGGACAGATTGCCGAACAGGGTGTGCCTTCTGCGCTTTTAGCTGAAAACAGCGGATCAAGGACCCGGGATTTTTGTGCAAAAATTTCAGAGTTGACCGGAGCCGAGGCGTGAACGATTTTTTCCCCTTTATCACAAATCAAGTCATACCCAGCCTGAACACAGGGTTACTTGTGAGTATCAAGCTCATTGTGCCTTCAGCCCTGCTCGGCTTTTTAATCGGAGTAACTACCGGTGCCCTGAGGGTTTACGGTCCCAGGCCTGTCAAAGCACTGTGTAATTTTTATGTGGCCGTGTTCCGGGGTACGCCGCTGGTGGTCCAGCTCTACTTCTGGTATTTTGCCCTGCCCTACACAAATTTTTTGGGGGTGCGCATTGTCATGTCCGCCATGACCTGCGCCATTGTCGGATTTGCCCTGTGCTCCGGGGCCTATCAGTCCGAATATATCCGGGGCGGTCTGCTTTCCATCAAAACAGGTCAGCTTAAGGCGGCCCAGGCATTGGGCATGAACCCTTTTACCTCGATCACGAGTATTGTCCTGCCCCAAGCATTCAGGCACTGTTTTTCAGGATGCTGCAATGAGGTGATTTATCTGATTAAATACTCATCTCTTGCATCCATTATTACCATCAACGAAATGACCGGCATAGGCAGAGGGATTGCCAAAGCCACCTTTAGAAACGTTGAGACTTTCCTGGTTGTGGGAATTTACTATCTGGTTCTTGTTACCATAGCTGGCGCGATTCTAAATTATCTGGAACGGCGCATGGAGATCCCCGGCTTTGACAGCAAGGCCCGATGATGAGGCTACCTTTTTTTCTTACCATGGCTTCAATATCCGGACCCAAGAATCTCACAATTTTTCAGTTAAAAATGCGGAAGCTGTAAAATCTTCTTCACTTGGCTCTCATCTTATGCTTAAAACAAAGAAATATTTTAAACGCATTCATCTGAACGGCCGGTAAAGGAGGCCAGACATAATCTCATCATATTCATTCGGTCATATGGTTATTGGCGATGACACATACACTGCAGATTTGATCATTTTCCCGGACACAACAATTCTGCCCAACTGGCGCAGAAAACAGGGGCATGTGCTGGAACTCGAAGATTTACAAGCACTCCTTCCCGTAAAACCGGATACGATTATTGTGGGCACAGGCGCGTATGACCGCATGAAAATGGCTCCGGGGCTTGCAAAAGCGTTGTTATCCATGGGCATCGAACTAAAAGCAATGGCAACGGATGCGGCCGCAACCTTGTTCAACACGACAATCGCCCATACACCGAATAAATCTGTGAGCGCCTGCTTTCATTTAACCTGCTGACAAAAATTGCCATGCCCCATACCAATCCTAATTGCGACCGGTTTAAATTCTGTCCCTCCTGTGGCGGCAACGGCCTTGATGCTGACAGCGTCAAATCATTTAAATGCCGAAAATGCGGATTTCAATTTTTCATTAATTGCGCGGCAGCAGCCATGGCCATCATCCTTGACGATCAAAACAGGGTGTTGGTCACCGTGCGAGCAAAAGCCCCCGGTAAAGGCACCTTGGATCTGCCCGGCGGATTTGCTGAACCGGGCGAAAGTATCGACGAGGCTCTGGTCAGAGAGGTAAAAGAAGAACTTAATCTGGATATTTTTAACCTTGACTTTTTCTGCTCTTTTGCAAATACCTATCCTTACAACCATGTGGTATATCCTATCACCGACGTGGCATTCACCTGCAAGGTGAAAAATTTTTCTTTGATTGCACCCATGGATGATGTGGCCGACTTCAAATTTATCCCGGTTCATGATCTTGATACCGAGCTGTTCGGTATGCACTCAGCACAAAAGGTGCTGGAAAAATATAAAAACATACATTCAACCATTAAATAGTCGTTAAACGTATGGGTTTACACGTTGCACCCAGGAAACCGTATTGCGCATTCATTTAATTTATGGTTTAAACGTTACATGAAAAAAAGATATTATCGTTCCGGAAAGAAAAAATCCGACGCCAGACCGTCCCGTCCCATTCATTACCCCGAGCTCACTGCCGGGGCAGACAAGGCATTGACTAAAATTTTCAATCAGATCGGTGTGCCGGAAAAACACGCGTTTACACCGGATCCGTTTCAAATTGAGGCCATTGAGGCCATTGATACTGCCGATTGTCTTGTCACAGCCCCCACAGGTGCCGGAAAAACATGGATTGCCGAGCAGGCTGCCAAACGGATATTGGAAAAAAACGGCAAGGTGTGGTATGCCACGCCATTAAAGGCGTTAACCAACTCCATCCATGCCGGATTCTCCAAAATTTTCGGCAAGGAAAAGGTGGGAATTCTCACCGGTGACATCAAGGAGAATACGGACGCTGCCATCATCATCGGCACTACGGAAATTTTAAGAAATCAACTCTATGATGCCATGTACACGGGCCAGAATCTCAAGTGCGATCTGATTATCCTGGATGAAGCCCACTACCTCGGAGATGACGAACGCGGCGTGGTCTGGGAGGAGATCATGATCTACCTGCCCGTGCGTATTCCGCTGCTGCTGCTATCCGCAACCATTGGCAACCCGGATCAGATTGCAGGCTGGTTGTCATCCATTCGGGATAAAACCTGCAAAGTGGTGGAAAACACCGAGCGTCCGGTGCCGCTTTTTCCTTTATTTTTTCACCCGTCAGGCACCCTTTATCCGCTGCTCGAAAAAACCGGGAAAGAAGGGGACCGAACCCGCCTTCATAAAAAAGTATATAAATTCAACCAGTCAGCTAAAAACTTGACCCTGGCACCTCCCGGCAAATTGCCCAAATTCTCGGACATTCTTAATGTGCTTGCCCATTATGATCTGCTGCCGGCCATCTTTTTTTTAAAATCCCGGGCTGAATGCGATCGTGCAATTAAATTATGTGATGGCAGTCTGCTCAAAACTGCGCCTGAAAAAAAACAGGCCCTCAAGGAGAGGCTTGTACAGCTCACAGCAGACAATCCCCATCTGTCTGCCCATCCCCAACGGACCTTCCTGGAGGAAACCGCAACGGCGGCCCATCATTCAGGGCACCTGCCCGCCTGGAAGGTGGTGGTCGAAACATTGATGGCCGAAGGGCTTTTAGATGCCATGTTCGCCACATCCACGGTGGCGGCGGGTGTGAATTTTCCCGCCCGCTCCGTTGTCATTCTTAATTCCGACCGCTTCAATGGCCAGGACTTTTTATCCTTAAGTCCCAGTGAATTTCAGCAGATGGCAGGCCGGGCCGGAAGACGCGGCATGGACAATATCGGATTTGCCACACTGCTGCCCGGCAAATACATGGATGTCTCCCTGGTGGCTAAACTGATCAATGCCCCTCCCTCTAATGTGGAGTCCCAGATTAAAATAGATTTTTCCATGGTCCTCAATCTGTTGTTATCAAACACCCCGGAACAGGTGCGCACCCTGCTGGAAAAATCATTTGCCTCCTATCTCATTGCCATTGGTGCAAAGGCCGGAAAAAGCGGTAGAACGGCAAGAAAAAAATTCGGCAATGACATGGAATTTTTATGGCTGGATTTTACCGAGCACATGGACTTTTTGATCCAGGAAGGGTTTGTGACCCCGGAAGGTGCCAAACCCTGCGCCCTGACAGAAGACGGTATATGGGCATCAAAACTGCGCATTGATTCGCCGCTGCTGGTGGCCCAGAGCCTTCGGGACAAGCTGTTACCCGAACGTGATCCGGCACTTTTAGCCGCCATGATGGCCTCATTTGTCAATGAAAAAGAGTTCAAGGATGATATGCTGTTCGACACAGCCCTATCCAAACGGCTTAAGGATTCATTCCTGGAACTGCGCCGGGGACTTAAACCCTTTGCTATGACCATGCTCAAATCTGGATTTCCTGCGCCCAATCTCTTTATCCAGCCGGCAACCCTGGTATATGCCTGGGCCCATGACACGCCCTGGGATGAACTGATGCACAAATCGGATTTTGCCGAAGGCGACTTTGCCAGGCTGATTCTGAGAACCGCAGAAAATCTGCGACAGATGACGCACCTGAACCAGGATTTCCCTGTGATTGCCAAAACAGCGGCCGAGGCCGTTGACATGATACTCAAAGCACCGGTGGTTACCGAATTTTAAAACAAGGAGAGACCATATATGATATCGGTTATATCAAAAAATGCCCCGGCCGCCGTGGGCCCCTATTCCCATGCGATGATCCATAACGATACGGTATACTGTGCAGGCCAGATCCCTCTGGATCCAGCCACGGGCCAGATTGTGGGAACTACCATTGAAGAACAGACCCGCCAGGTCATGACCAACCTTGAAACCGTGCTCAAGGAGTGCAATGCAAGTTTACAAACCATTTTAAAAACGACTGTCTTTCTGGCATCAATGGACGATTTTGCAGGGATGAACAAGATCTACGAGGCAGCGCTTGACGGCCATAAACCGGCAAGATCCGCCTTTCAGGTGGGGCGTCTGCCTAAAGACGCCCTGGTGGAAATCGAGTGTATTGCCGTGTGTGAAAAAAAATAAAAGTCAGGAGACCATATGTCTGAAGATACAAAAAAAGTTATTTACTCAATGATCAATGTGAGCAAATTCCATGGCACCCGCCAGGTGCTCAAGGATATTTCGCTCTCCTATTTTTATGGGGCAAAAATAGGTGTGCTGGGTCTTAACGGTTCGGGTAAATCCACGCTGCTTAAAATTTTGGCAGGGGTGGACACTGAATTTGTGGGTGAAACCATTTTATCCAAGGGGTTTACCGTGGGCTTTCTTGAACAGGAACCCCTGGTGGATTCGGATAAAACCGTGCGCCAAGTGGTGGAAGAAGGGGTCCAGGAGACCGTGGACCTTTTGGCTGAATATGAAAAAATCTCCGAAGCCTTTGCAGAACCCATGTCCGATGATGAGATGGACGCCTTGCTGGAAAGGCAGGGAAAACTGCAGGAAAAGCTTGACCATAGTGATGCCTGGGATCTGGATGCCCGCCTTAAGATGGCCATGGATGCCCTGCGCTGTCCTCCCGAAGATACCCCTGTCAGCGTTATCTCCGGTGGTGAAAAACGCCGGGTGGCCCTGTGCCGTCTGCTGCTGCAAAAACCTGATATTCTGCTTTTGGACGAGCCGACCAACCATCTTGATGCAGAATCGGTAGGCTGGCTGGAACAACATCTAAGCCGGTTTGAAGGTACGGTCATTGCCGTGACCCATGACCGCTATTTCCTGGACAATGTGGCGGGCTGGATTCTGGAACTGGACCGGGGCGAAGGCATCCCATGGAAAGGCAACTACTCCTCGTGGCTGGAGCAAAAACAGCAACGCCTGGCAAAGGAAGAAAAAAGCGAGAGCAAGCGCCAGCAAACACTGGCCAGAGAACTTGAGTGGATCAAGATGTCACCCAAGGGACGCCGTTCCAAATCCAAGGCCAGGATTTCGGCCTATGAAGAACTGCTCAAAAAAGACAGCAAGCAGCAGGAACAGAAAATGGAAATTTTTATTCCGCCGGGGCCACGGCTGGGTTCCAAGGTTATTGTGGCGGAACATGTCTCCAAAGCCTTTGAGGACAAGCTTCTGGTGGAAGATATGAACTTTGTGCTTCCACCGGGTGCCATTGTGGGGGTGGTCGGTCCCAACGGTGCCGGTAAAACCACTTTGTTTAAAATGATTACCGGACAGGAAAAACCCGATTCGGGCACCATTGAAATCGGGGAGAGTGTGCACCTGGCCTATGTGGACCAGGAACGGGACTCCCTGGATCCGGAAAAGACCATTTATGAAGTGATCTCCGGCGGCAGCGATACCATGTTGGTGGGGGGACGGGAAATCAATGCCCGGGCATATGTGGGGAAATTTAATTTTTCAGGCTCCGACCAGCAGAAAAAAGTTAAAGACATTTCCGGCGGTGAGCGCAACCGGGTTCACATGGCCACCATGCTGCAGAAACAAGCCAATCTGCTGCTGTTGGACGAACCTACCAACGACCTGGATGTCAACACCATGCGGGCATTGGAAGAGGCCCTTGAAAGTTTTGCCGGATGTGCCGTGATCATCAGCCATGACCGGTGGTTCCTGGACCGCTTGGCCACCCATATCCTGGCATTTGAAGGCGACAGCCAGGCCTTATTTTTTGAAGGTTCCTATTCAGACTATGAAAAGGATCGCAGAAAACGTCTGGGCATCAAGGAAAACCAGCCCACACGGATTAAATACCGTCAGTTGACCCGGTAAGACACTAAAAAAAACGCACAGCCATTTAGCGCCCCGGCAGGTGAACGAACCTGCCGGGGCGTTTTTAAAAAAATATGCCATTCCCAGACAACTCAACAAACGCGTCACACCACACCCGGGGCCTGGTTCTGATTCATATTGCGGTTTTTTTATTCGGGTTTGCAGGGCTGTTCGGCAAGTTTCTGGACTGCACACCGTTGTGGATAGTATTGGGCCGCACGGTTTTTGCGAGTTTGGCACTTATTGTTTACGCCATAATCTTTCCCGGCATCCCTCTTCGGGTGGCGACACCAAAAAATTTGGTTTTTTTTGCCATACAGGGAATATTGCTGGCATTGCACTGGCTCAGCTTTTTTGCAGCCATTCAGGTCTCATCGGTGGCTGTGGGACTGATAACCTTTTCCAGTTTTCCTTTGTTTGTGACCTTTATGGAACCGTTTTTTTTTAAAGAGCGGTTCAAAAAGCGTGATTTGCTGACAGCCGTTGCCGTATTTGCCGGTATTGTTCTTGTGGTACCGGATATGGACCTTTCCAATGAAGTGACCCTGGGAAGTATGTATGGCTTGGCTTCAGGATTTTCTTTTGCCGTACTCGGGCTTGTGAACCGTAGAAATGCAAGGCGTTGCCATCCTGTTACAGCAGCCTTTTACCAGAACCTGTTTGCCGCGGTAAGCCTTGTCATTCCAGTTGTGCTGATGCATTCTCAGCCGCCGGAATTCCACGATATTTTGCTGATTGGGCTTCTCGGCATTGTTTTTACCGCCCTGGCCCACGGTTGCTTCATCACCGGACTCACCCGTATCCGGGTGCAGACTGCGTCTGTTATTGCAGGCATGGAACCTGTGTACGGTATCTTGTTTGCCTTTATCCTTCTTGGTGAAATGCCGGACATTTCAACGCTTGTGGGCGGGGTATTGATTATCGGTGCTGTTATAAGCACAGGATTCTTAGAAAAAACAAAAAACCCGGTATAAAGCGTTTGCTTTGATACCGGGTTTTAGGCGACAGGAGAGGCAAAGTCTAAAACACAAGGAATACTTTCATTTATCGGCTGTAAAACTATTGAATTTACACTTTCTGATCAAACAAGAAGCCTGCGAGATCACTCATTTTATCCTGTAAAGAGAGCATCTCTTCCGATGGGAACTGCCGGATCAATTCCTCGGATTCCTTATCAAAGATCTTAACAACGATTTTGTTGTTCTCTTCGACGACTGAAAAGCTTAACTTGGTTTGAATGGTCTCGGACATCTCCTGGAATGACTCTACCACATCTTTGACCTCTTCGGTGCTCATCTGCTGTTTGTCGTTCTGGTTCGTGGATACCCTGTTTTCCTTTGCCTGGGTATTTTCAACGTTTTTCTGTACACTTTGAAGCTTATCCACAGACATTAAAGGTGCTCTTTCCTGGGTACTCTCCTGTGCTGTAAGCGATTTTGCAGTCATGTTCATCTTCGTGTGTCTCCTGTCTTATAAGGTTGCCGGTTAGAAAGGCAGTAAGTTTTTTTATTTATTAAACCCTTAGACTATTTTTCGGACATGTTTTGAAATTACTTTAATAATAAAAGCAGCTTTTCGATAATATTTAAAAAATATTGTGAATCCGGTAATTTTTCATTTGATTTCATGGAACAAGTCGACCCATGCAGTATAGGTTGCAGATTTGAAGACGTTTTGGATTTAATTTTTAAGAAATATGGTTGCATAAATGCAAATATTTTTGAAATTGTACCCGCAGCAAGCTTAATAACGGATTGTATGCCTGCGGCATTTTTGCGATGTAGGATAAAAAAAATCTCATACAATGTTTGCAAAGAAGCCTTTTATATGATTAAAGATAGGTTCAAAGACAAAAGGATCCTCCGACATGTCCTCAAATCATAAAAATACGCTGTTAAATATTGATACCACAAAAATTATTCTGGATTCAATTTCCGACGGGGTTTTTACCATTGATTACAACTGGAAAATCACCTCCTTTAATCGGGCTGCCGAGGAGATCACAGGCATCTGCCGGCAGGATGCAATTGGTTGCCATTGCTGGGATGTTTTTCGTTCCAACATGTGTGAGCAAGGCTGCGCTCTGAAAAAAACAATGGATCAGGGCAAACCATTTGTGTCAAGTTCCGCATATATCATTAACAACCGGCAAAAAAAAATTCCGATCACGGCATCAACGTCCCTGCTCATCGATAAAAATGGTGAAGTGTTAGGCGGTGTGGAAACCTTCAGGGATCACTCAGTGGTGGAAGCCTTACGAAAAGAGTTAACCGGTGGTGTCCGAGTGGGCGACATGGTGAGCAACTCCAGTGCCATGAAGAATATTTTCAATATCCTTCCCCAGATTGCTGAAAGCGATTCATCGGTTCTGATCGAAGGAGAAACCGGTACCGGAAAAGAGTTGATGGCAAAAGCCATTCACAACACCAGCCACAGAAAAGATGCCCCTTTTGTCGCCATCAACTGCGGGGCGCTGCCGGATACTTTGCTGGAGTCTGAACTGTTTGGATACAAAAAAGGTGCATTCACCCATGCTGTAAAAGATAAGCCCGGCCATTTTGCCCTGGCGGACAACGGCACAATATTTCTTGATGAAATCGCAGATACAAGCCCGGCCTTTCAGGTCAGATTGCTCCGGGTGCTCCAGGAACGTGAGTTTACCCCCCTTGGCGGCATAACCAAAGAGCAGTCCAATGTCAGAATTATTGCCGCCACCAATAAAAATCTGACAACCATGGTGGAGAACAATGAATTTCGTCAGGATCTTTACTATCGCATCAATGTTATTAAAATATCCCTGCCGCCCCTGCGCCACAGAATGGAGGATATTCCCTATCTGGTAGACCAGTTCATCTCAAGGCTGAACCTGCGTCGGAACAAGATGATCCAGGGGCTTTCCCCCGAAGTGCTTGCTGCATTTATGGCCCATGATTTTCCCGGAAATATCAGGGAGCTTGAAAACATCATTGAACATGCCTTTGTCCTATGCGCCAAGGAGTATATTACCATGGGACACCTGCCGCCAACCCTGGCAGCAAAATCCGAACAACAAGCCGGAGGGGATAAAAATCCGGTGGTTACGGCACAAATTAAAATGATTACGGACGCGTTGAAACGGAACAACAATAATAGAAATGCAGCAGCACGGGATTTAGGCGTTCACAAAAGCACCCTGTTCCGGCGAATTAAAAAACTGGGTATCCAGTTATAAAAGAGATTAGCCTTGCAACCCAAAAACGTTTATAAGTCTCTTTTTTGCAACAAGGGCAGAATCCATGGCATACGCCAAAGGAGAATTGTTCACGGCAGACAAGGGTTTGAGGCGGTTGTATCCCCACGGCAGTCAAGGCACAGCCTTTGCATTTTTATAACCGTCAAAAAGATTCCGTAGGAGGAGGAGGAGATCATGAAAATTGCAATTACCACTTGGGGAAACCGGGTCTCTCCTGTGTTTGACGCAGCACAAACGCTTTTGATTGCTGATATTGAAAATCAAAGTATTCATAATAAAAAATATGAATCCTTCAAGCCGGACGACATCACCGCCCTGGCAGCGCTGTTAAACCGTGAAAAAGTCACGGCACTTGTTTGCGGTGCCATTTCTGAAAATTATGCGGCCCGGCTTGTTGAAAATCGAATTCGTATGCACGCCTTTGTCACCGGCAATACCATGGATATACTAAAATGCATGGCCTCGCATAATATCATTAAACCAGCTTTTAAGATGCCCGGCTGCACCGAGGAAATTTAAGGCTTTTTTAAACAAATCAGGTTTTGCGTGTCATGCCCATATAGATGGCCGCCAGTACCACTGATACCCCGATCCAACCCATCATACCGGTGGGCCGATCAAAAAACAGCACGTCCCATACAAATGATAACGCCGGCTGAAGCAGCAAAATCAATCCCGCCCTGGAGGTCGCCACCCGGGGAAGATAATGGGAGATGATGACCCAGGCAAATCCCTGGGACAAAAGGCCGAGGCCGGCCAGGGCTGCCAACGATGTCATGTCCGGAATAATAAAGGAACGCCCCGTAAAAACAGCAATGGACCCGATGATTAGCGCACAAAATCCGGTCATGATGATCTGGTAAAGAAATATGGGCGCATCAACTTCGGAATGAATAAAACGCATAAGCAGAAGAAAAACACTGTAGCTTAATGCGGTTATAATTCCCAATCCCACACCGGTCAGATATTTGGATGTCAACTGGGCCATATCCAACCCGATAATCATATACAATCCCAGTATTGCCAGGGGCAAGGCAATAAGATAGGCGGGTCCCAGCCTTTCTTTGAACAAAAAAGCCCCTGCCAGGGCCATGATAAAAACCTGCAGATTGCCGAGAATGGTGGCCAGTCCTGGCCCCACATATCCAATGCAAAAATGCCAGGATATGAGGTCCACGGCAAAGAAAAGCCCACATCCCGCAGCCACCAAGCAAGGCTTAAGTTGAATTTGTTTAAATTCATGGTTTAACCCACAGGGGACCAGCAGAAACAGACACCCGAAAAAAACACGGTAAAATGCTGAAATCAAAGGATTAACATGGGATAGTGCGACCATCACACTTGAAAAACTGATGATGATTGCACCAAAAAAAATACCGGCAACCGGCCGGCTGATTAAAGCTGTCATAAACAACGCATCTCCTCTAAAGTATCACACGGATTTAGAGGGTTCCTTGTTTCGGGTCAAGAAAAAAATATTCAATTACAAAACCACGATATTTTTAGGTGGCCATAAGTAGGTATCCAGATCAACCGTGCCGGAAGGTGAAACAACAACCCCTTCTGATTCCAGCATCGCTTTTTGCAGTTCATACCCCCTGCCCTCGGGTAAACTGATTTTTCCTGATGCATTTATCACACGATGCCAGGGCAATTCATGTTTTTGGGACATGGCATGAAGGATTCTTGAAACCTGCCGGGCCCCGCGGGAATTGCCGGCAAGGGTTGCCACCCGGCCATAGGATGTCACACAACCTTTGGGAATCGCCCTGATCACATCAATAACCTGTCGGGTAAACGTATCCATAATTTTATATGATATTGATGATTTAAAAAATGAAAAGACCTGCCGCCTATAGGGAGGCGGCAGGTGGTTTAAGCCTTTCGCGTGTAAGGAGGACGCGAAGCAAATATGCAGGTGTCTGGGGGAACGTTACTTGGTAAATTCTGCATAGGGAGGATACCAGACTGCAGTTGAAATTTTTTCAACTGCAGCCTGAGGCATAATCAATTAATGGCTGCTGGTAAAATCAGGATATGCATTACCACCATGTTCTGTGGAGTCCAGACCTTCCATTTCTTCTTCCGGAGAAACCCTCAAGCCCATTGTAGAATCAATGATTTTGAAAAGGATAAAGGCTGTACAAAATGTCCATGCAAAGCAGGAAACAATACCGATGCACTGGACAGACATGATTTTCATGGTTGTTCCGCCAATGTTAAAGATACCGGCTGCAAGGGTGCCCCAGGCACCGCAGACACCGTGTACGGAAACTGCACCAACGGGATCGTCAATTCTAATTCTATCGAAAAACAGTACTGAGAAAACGACCAGACAACCTGCAATGGCACCAATGATAATAGAGGAACCAGGCGTTACATTGGCACAACCGGCTGTAATACCAACCAACCCTGCTAAGGCACCGTTCAAACTCATACCAACTTCAGGCTTGCCAAACTTAACCCAGGAAACGATCATCGCCATAATACAGCCGGCAGCCGCAGCCAGGTTGGTGTTTACAAAAATCATTGCAATGTCTTTATTTGCAGCTGTGGTGGAACCCGGGTTAAAACCAAACCAGCCAATCCACAGGATAAACACACCCAGGGAAGCTAAGGGGATATTGTGACCCAGAATTGGTTTAATACCACCGTCTTTGGTGTATTTTCCAAGCCGGGGACCAAGAATAATGGCGCCAGCTAGGGCTGACCAGCCACCAACGGAATGAACAACGGTGGAACCTGCGAAATCAATAAATCCGAGACCTTCAAGCCAACCGGAACCATTGAACAGGGAACCCCATGCCCAGGAACCGAAAATGGGATAGATTAAAGCGCTAACAACGGCACTATATACAAGATATCCTGTAAATTTAGTACGTTCAGCCATAGCACCGGAAACAATGGTTGCAGCCGTGGCGGCAAAGACCACCTGGAACATCCAGAAGGCCAATACCCAGGGGTCTCCACCGACTTTAAAATCACTTAGGAAAAAGCCGGTAGTGCCAAAAAAACCGGTTTTATTGGCACCGAACATCAGACCGAAACCAATGGCCCAGAAAACAATAGAGCCCATGGCAAAGTCCATCAGGTTCTTCATCATAATGTTAACAGCGTTTTTGGCACGGGTAAAACCTGCTTCAACCATGGCGAATCCAGCCTGCATAAAGAAAACAAGGGCTGCTGCAACAAGGGTCCAGACGTAGTCAGCATGGGTCTGGACCAATTTAATGGCCTCGGCGTTGGAAAGCACTGTCGGGGCGTCATCCGTCCCAGCCCATGCAGCGGTGATGGTGCAAGCCAGCGAAGTTAGAATCATCAGTACATACTTCATTTTTTAAATCTCCTTAATTATATTTAAATATTTAATTTTATAGGGCTTCTGTTCCGGTTTCACCTGTACGAATACGAACAACATTTTCCACAGGAAGAACAAATATTTTACCGTCACCGATTTTACCTGTTTTCGCTGTTTCTACTATTGTATCCACCACAGCCTGGGCCTGGTCATCGGCAACACAGATTTTCAATTCAACTTTGGGTACAAAGTCAGTCTGATATTCTGCACCGCGGTACACCTCTTTGTGTCCTTTCTGACGGCCAAAGCCTTTGACTTCCGAAATGGTCATACCGTTAATGCTGATTTTGGCTAAAGCATCTTTAACCTCATCCACTTTAAACGGTTTTATTACTGCCACAACTTTTTTCATTTTAACTCCCTTGTTAAATGTGCATTAAAATCACTTTCGCTTTATGGGTTTCTACAGAGAGCAAGAGGGGTGCCAAAAAATAAATTTTTTAAAATTTAAATTTAACATCCTGAAATTAATAATATTTTATCAAAAAATATTATTTTGCAGCTCTTATGTTGGGTTCGGTAGAAATAACATTTTTGGATTATAGTAGATTACATTAATGTTATTTCATAGGTATTTGCAAAAAATGGGAGTAAGGGTTGATACATTTTTGTGTTTTCATACATAAAAACCATAATCAAGAAGCAGAAATTATCGTATTGAAAGATGGTCTGAGAGACCATTGCAGCTTTTTAAGCTTAATTATGCTGCCGACTGGCTTACAGACCGGCCATGGTCATTCTACAAAAATTAAAAGGGCGTTAGCATTTCATGCAGGGTTTTGCCCTTGGAATATCCCCTGGAAAAAAAATGATGTAAAATGCTGCATGACCCCAAAGCAAGAGACCCGTTTGGGTATTTATATAAAACAGATGCACATCTGCGATAAAGCCACAAATCCAGGTTCATCCCCCTAAGCGCCTGCCTGTACCAGTCAAGGGCACCTGACGGTCCTGACGATTTACGGTCAGACGCATATTCAATGGCCCTGGCTGAAAGGGTTCCGGATTTTACTGCAGAGTAGATCCCCTCCCCCAACAAAGGTTCTGACAGACCGGCCGCATCTCCTGTCAGAAGCACACGATTTTTTCCCAGATGGGGTGCGCCAGAACTTGTGGCAATGGGATATCCTTTTATATCGGTCAAGATTTCGGAATTAAAGTGTTCATTCGCATAATTTTTTAATAACGTCTGATTCATGGTGCCTTGGGGGCAGGCACTGAAAATGCCTATATTCACGTGGTTTTTACGGGGAAAAATCCAGTAATACCCTTTTATTTCCCTGGAGAAGTCAAATGTCATTGGATAAACGCTTGCATTTTTCACAGGCACATCCGCTTCCAGGGCAGGCAGTTTAATGACACCTAACCCATGACGTCCAAGGAGCCGCCTGGTCTTTGAATTGGCACCATCAGCGCCAATCAAATATCCGGCCCTGACCACATCTATTTTACCATCGCACGCCAGGGTTAAACTCACACCATACGCGTCTTGATCAAGGCGGATGATTTTATCTATTTTTTCAAACCGGCACCCGGCCTGTACAGCTTTTTCCAGAGAATAGGCGTCCAGATCCATTCGTTTGGTAATATAGCACAATGGGTCAGCGGCCTTCACAACAAAAGAGGCCCTGCCGGGCCTGATAATTCTTACTTCCCGGCAGGTACGGCGAACGAGTCCTGAAATATCAAAGGGAAAAAGATTCATGGCCTTGGGCGTAATTCCGCCTGCGCATGCTTTTTTCCTGGGGAAATTTTTTCTATCAAGTAAAAGGACCGAGAAACCGGATTTTCCTAAAAGGTACCCGGCAGTTGTTCCGGCAGGTCCTACACCAATAATAATGACATCATACATATAAAACCTTTATCAAATTTTTGAAACCGGGCCAATATATTTTCATTAGGTGGCCCCACAAATACATTATCTGCGCCAATGTTCCCAATTTTTAATTTTTCTCATTGACAAAAATTCACTCACACGATTAGATACTAGTTAATCTTAATTTCGCAAACCAACGCACCATAACTGAAACGTATACGAATACGTGATTAGGCTTATAGCTAATGCAGAAAAGTGTTAAAGAAAAAAAACAAGAAAATCAGACCCCTTCAGTCAATGCATTAAATCTATGCAAAAAGGCCCGTGCCCTCATTCGTGCCAGAAAGCCCGAACTGGCTGAACCGCTGTTGCTGTCCGCTCTGGACGTATCACCGGAAAATCCTTATGTACTGGTTGCCTTAGGTGATGCCAAACGTATGCAAAAAAAATTCAGAACTGCAGCAGAGTATTATCAAATGTGCCTTGAGGCTGATCCGCTAAATCCCTTTGCCATGTCCGGTCTTGGCGATGCATACCGGGGAACCAACGACCTGAACAGCGCCATAGAGATCTGGACCGAGGCCCTTGATGTGTATCCCGAAAACTATCTGGTGATGACCCGGTTGGCTGATGCGTTAACCAAAAAAGGAGACTTTGCCGGCGCCAGACAGATATATGAAAAATCAATTGATCTGAATCCCGATGACCCCTTTGCCCTCTCTGGGCTTGGCAATCTCTATGTCCGCCTCAGGGCATTTGACCTTGCCGGCCCCCTTCTTGAAAAACTTGTGGTAAAACAGCCCCGAAATCCAAGAGCCATTGGCGCGTTGGCTAATTTTTACCGTAGACAAGATGATTTTTTTAACGCAAAGACACTGTTTGAACAGATTCTGGAAATTGATCCCCGAAATGTCTATGCAATGGACGGACTGGCCGATTGTGCCCGGGGAAATAAGGAATACGAAAAAGCGAAACAGCTATGGGAAAAAGCCATGGCATCCGGAATGAATCCAGCCATTGCCCAAACACGAATTGCCGACGCCTGTCTGCAGATGCAACAGTACGATCTGGCAAGGATTTTTTATGATCAGGTACTGTCTGTGTCCGAAGATAAATTTGCGCTGCTCGGTCGACTGCGTCTCATCGAAACGGAACCGGGGGAGACCCGCAGTAAAATATCTGAAGCGGCAGATATTTTAAGCCGATTGTTTGCCCTTGATCCGTCAGATGAACGGACAATAAATGAATTTAAGATCTTCAGGGCACGGTACCCGGAAATTGATGATTACATCCAGCCCTGAACCGCCGGATCGTTCGCTTAGACCAGGCGATGTTGCGTATTGATTCTTTCTGCGTGGGCTGATTCTCCGGCGAAATTTGATGATCCCGTAAAAAGTCAGGCGTTATAACGCCACACATTTTAAAAATGGTGCCATGCAAATGACTGATAAGCTAAACCTTCCATCCCAATCGGATATCCAGGCTGTCCTGACCCTTGACCGGGATACCCTGCCGAGTTTTCCCCAGGTGGCGGCCAAACTGCTTGACGTGTCAAAAGATGATTCGGCATCCCTGGAAGACGTTGCAAAAATCGTAGAGACGGATCCCGGTATTTCCATCCGGGTGCTGGAACTTGTCAATTCGGCTTTTTACGGGTTAACTAGAAAAGTAACCACCCTATCAGACGCCGTCGTCATCCTCGGCCTGGATGAAATCAAAAAGCTGGCTTTGGGCATGGCCATTTTTGAAAAAATATTCAAAAATGGCCACACAAAAGAATTTAACCGATTAATGTTCTGGCGCCATAGTCTCGCGGTGGCGGTGCTGAGCATGAAAATAGCCAAAAACATTGAATACCCCAACCCGGAAGAAGCCTATACGGCCGGTTTGCTTCACGATGTAGGAAAAATTTTTTTCGATCTGCAAGGCCATCGTAATTATGGAGAGTTTATCAGAAATCTCTCTGAATCCACGGATCTTGTTATTGAAAAGGAACGCTCCCAGCTGGGCCTGGGGCATGATGATATTGGCGCTTTTTTCTGCACCCGGTGGCAGCTGCCTGAAAATCTGGTGCTGGCCGTAAAATACCACCACCAGTCTTTTGAAAATCACGGATTGACCCAGGATGAAAAACAATTGATCGCTATTGTCAGTATGGCAGATTTTCTGTGCTGGACCCAGGGAATGGGATCATTTGATTTCATCCGACCGCCCATCCTCCCCCCGGAGGTGGAAACCTGCATTAACCCGGAAAAAGTGAATATTATCAATTGCATTCTTGAAATGAACAAAGAGATCGAAGAGATCTCCGCTTTTTACCAGTTTGTATTCCCAACCGTAGATCAGCTCAAGGAAAACCTGCTGTGGGCAAATCTCAAGCTGTCCCGGGCCAATACAAAATACTATTACCAGGGAGATCCCACAAACCGAACACCGGATACAGCCATAAGCGGTAGTGATGCTTTGCCTGCGGACATTGGCTTTGAAATGGGCAAATCCTTGTCCAAAGCGAAAACCGTCAAAGAAGTGCTTGATATTGTTTTGTATCAGGTGGGCTGTATTTTTCAACCCTGCCACTGGTCTATCCTGCTCAAGGATACCAAAACCGGGGATCTTGTTTTTTCCGTGGTGGTGGGCACCAACCGCAAGCGCCTGCAGGGAGTAAGACTGCCCAAAGGAGAGGGTATTGCAGGGTATGTCATGAAAACCGGCAAACCGTTGGTGGTGGATGATGTAACAACCGACGAAAGATTCAGCAGCCGGGTGGATAAATACACGCAGTTCAATACCATCTCTATTATTGCCGCACCATTGAAAGCCGACAACAAAATTTTCGGTGTCATTGAATTGATCAACCGGATTAATGAAGAGGCATTCAGTGAACAAGACCTTGATCTGCTATCCACCATTGCCGAATATGCAGGTATTGCCATTGAACGGTCGTATTACCACCAGGCATTGACAAATCTGGCAACCCGGGACAGTTTGACAGGACTTAGAAATCGATACAGTTTTGAACGTATCGTTACCGGGACCGATGATTTCCAGGCCCGGTTCGGTCGGGTATTTTCCATGCTGATTCTTGTGATTGACGGCCTTTCACGACAGTATGAAACCCTGGGTCCAGAAATATGTGACAAAATAGTTAAATATCTTGCCGCCATTTTGAACAAAACCAAACGCCGGGAAGATTTGATTTTCAGGTATGCAGACAACAGTTTTATTGCGCTTTTGCCTTTGACCTATTCCGATGGCGCCCAAAAGGCCCAGGAAAGAATAAAAAAAGTGTTGACCAACGTCCCTGAGGACCACAAACAAATTTTTTCGTCGATTACCATCCAACCCCACACCATGGCAGGTGAAGATGCTGGGCAGCTTAAAACGCTAGTGGCTCAGGCCCTTTCCAAGACGAGGCAGCCGGACCAGGAAGGTGAGGTTGCGGACATGCCGGAAAACATCCAGGGGCTGGTGGAACAGGAAATCGCCAGAAAAGACGCCCAGGACGCAGAAAAAAACGGTTCGGAACAAATCCAAAAAGAAAATATTGAAAATTTTGGGAAATCGGTATTTCTGCAGGGACAGTTCAAACGACTTAAAACCGGAGAATTTGGAAAAATCCGTGTGGAACAGGTATCGTTATCCGCCATTGGGTTTCGAATATCCAAATCCCACCGCATCCATGTCAATGATTTTCTGGACATTGAATTTAACCTGGATGATATCAAACGGTCTTTGATTAAACGCAGGGCAGTGGTCAGACAGATCCAGGGAAACTATATTTACGGCGAATTCTACAACCCGCCTCCCTATGCAAAAAACCTCGGCTTTTACATCTTTAGTTAAAACCCCACAGCTTTAACTCTATTTGATTTAGACGTGATTCTCTATCCTTCCAGTCAGGAAGGTATTTTTTCACAATCTCATAAAACCGTCGTGTGTGACCAGGTTCAAGCAGGTGGACCAGTTCATGAACCAGTACATATTCTAGAAGAGAAGGATCAAGGTGCACAAGACATGCATTGATCCATATACGTTTTACCCTCGTGTTACAAGAGCCCCATCGGGTTTTCATTTTTTTCAGTCGACATTCGGACGGAGCAATCCCCATGGCCGGCTGCCATTTTCCAAGCAACAGTTGAATGCGTTCGTTTAAAAGCGAACGCAGCCACCTATTCCATAGACTTTCTTCTTTTTTTGTCCCAAAATCGGGAGGCACCCGGACAGTGATTTCAGACTCGCTCGTCAAACAGATTCTGGGCTGGGCAGTGCAATTTTCACGGACCACAGCCAGTGATTTGCCCCAAACCATGCATGAACGGTTATCTCTTAACGCGGGCCCCGGATTTAAAGGCACCGGGGCACTGGCAAATGCCCTCATTTTTTCCATTAACCAGGCTGATTTTACCTGAATGGCCTGGGCCAGTTCTTTAGAGCTGATTTTGAAGGGCGCAGAAATGCGAACGATCTTTTTATCCGTGTATATCCTGAAATAAATATGGCGGATGGGTTTATATATCAGTTCATATTCCCATCCTTTGGGGGCAGCGGGGAAAAACCTGCTTAAGTCATGCATTACTCAGCTTGTTTTTTCAGGGTTTCAATCAATTCAGAAATAAGTTTTCCCCCGGATGTCCGGGCCACTGGATTGACTTTTATCAGCTCTTCCCAGGCCTCAATGGCCTTGGGAACGTCATTAAGGTCGTGCATATACACAACGCCCTTGTTAAACCAGGCAATCTCAAAATCCGGCTGAATCGCGACAGCCTTGCTGAATGCATCTAACGCTTTTTCCGGTTCTTTGTTCCGTCGATACATGACCCCAAGGTCCGTTAGAACATGGGGATGATTCGGTTCAATGGACAATGATTTTTCATAGGCGTCAATGGCATCTTCAAAACGGTCCAGATCAAAAAATGCATTGCCCAGTTTAACCCAGGCTTGCGCATCGCCGGGGTTGTCTTTCAAAAATGCCTGCAACTCTTTGATATGCGGGGCTGCCATGGCTGCAATATCAGGTTGCTGGTCGCCGTTGTCTGCTCTTTCAGGCGCCGGCATGCCTTTGGGCGTATTGCCCAGCATGCCCGGAGGCATCTGTCTCATGCCCGGCCGCATTGAATCTGCCAGTTTAAATGATGTATATGCGGTGCCCATCAAAAATCCCAGTGTCAGGGATATCAGAAGGGAAATATAAAAGGCCTGCCGGGTAATCATTTTTTCTTTTGGGGTATCCTGATTCATTTTTCCTGCTTTAAAAAACGTTATAAGAGAGTCTCTATCTTGTATTGTTATCAACTTAAGCCTGGGGCCGATGGACCGAAACGGATCAATTGAGGCTGTTTTATATCATTATAGACCAATAATAAAGAGGGGTGTTTATCTGAATAATTGTTTTTTATTATGGAGACCGCCGATAATCTGGGCAACCGTATCTGTTTTATTCATTTTATCTTGGCACCGAAAATCTGCCAGAACCATCCCGTTGAATTTTCCCTCTCTGTATACTTCGATTCTGAAAATCCGGCCGTCCTGATCTATTGAAAAACGCTGCACGCAATCTTCTCTGGTGACCAGAAGACCTGCTTCATCCTTTGCGCCCTCGGTTGTGAACCCAATAATATTCACCCGGTGATCGGGTATGGGATGCACCATAAACTGCTCTTTAACATCAATTTTAGATCCAAAGGGAACCTGTTTTTTCCGGCCGTCCACTTCCATCTCAATGCTGTCGATTCCAAGATCATATTCAAAATACTGGGGACTGAGATGGGAAAGACAGCGATTACCGTGGTACAAACTGAAGTCAGATTTATTGTGCACCAAAGCCAGTAACGGATTGTTGACAAGAAACTGCAGCTTACTGTCTTTTTTCATGGGCAGATAACTGATGCGATTGCGTATATTTTCAGCATAAAGAAGAATTCTGCGCTCATTTAAGGTCAGGGCAATATCCTGGTCAATGGCCTTTTCTATCTCTTTTGGGGTTAAGGGAAAATCACGTTCAAAACGGATACCAGCCTTTGTTAAAAAAGATTCAATGGCCCGAAGATGGTAATATACCCGCCCGGGGGTTAGAAAAGACTTACTGGCTTCAATCCCAAAGGCGGGTTTCTTGTTTTTCATGGCAAAAAAGGTCAGTGTTTTTGCCATCTCCTCGTCCCCTTCAGCAGTCCTGGTATTTTTAACACGGACCGTATGACCGGGATCAATCAGGTGGGCATTGACATGTTGAGCACACTGCCCTGCCGTGACTGAAAGATCGGAAAACAGACCGGTATATTGCACCGGCATCTCTGCCTGGTCAATGATAATGCTCTGCCCCCATCTGTCCGGGTTACGTATACTGCTTTCACGTGTGGGCGTGAAAAATCCTGAGCCGTCGTGAAGATTTAATATGAAATCAACGTGCGGATCAGTGATGATCGATTTTATTTTGGCAATGGTCTGTCGTTCCGGATCTGTTTGACTCACGCGGTCAAACTTACGGTTCATGTCCCCGTAAACGCCCCGGGATCGTTTAATGATACTTTCGAAATTCAGATTTGGAACCACGATAACCTGGCCGGAAAGGATGGTGTACCGAGTCGCAATAAGGGCTGCGGCATTAAATCCTCCCGGTTCGTCCCCCTGGATGCCGCCAACGATAAGTGCTGTTTTCCCGGGTGCCTTGGATGTCAGGGTATGCACACTGAAGTCAAGACCTGATTGGGATGCAAACACCGGCACTGCAAACCAGAACACAACAGTCATCCCCCAAATTGACATAACCGAAAAACACCGGGTCAACAGGTAAAAAAAATTTCTATAAATGGACTGTTTTGATATCATCATATTTTTTTATTACAGAAAGTTTATCAATTTCTACTTTTTCCTGACACAGATTATCAAATAGCAGACAAAATGCAAACTCCCCGATGAACTTCTCTAAAAAAAATTTAACACGATAAAAGTTGAGACCATTCAAAATAATGATTATATATATTGAAAGTAGATAAATGAACCAACAAAATGGCTTAGCACAAGCCTATTGACATTATATCCGATAAATGCCCCCTTTTGAGCCCCAGATGAAAATACTTCCCACAACAAAGAGGCCCCATGAAAATCATCACAACACATAAAGGTTCTGATTTTGATGCCCTGGCATGCCTTGTGGCAGCCACCATCATATACCCGGATGCAAAGCCTGTCCTTCCCGGGACAATAAATGCTAACCTTAAAAATTTTTTAGCCATACACAAAGATCTTTTTGATTTGTGGGCTCCCAAAGAGGTGGACCTGGATACCGTGGACACATTGATCTGCGTGGATACCCACTCATGGTCCCGACTGGACCAGAGACTAAGCGTTTTATCCGAAAAGCCAGACCTTGACGTTATTGTCTGGGATCATCATGACGACGGAGACATGGAAGCCCGGGAGTCCCATTTTGCTAAGACCGGGGCTGCGGTTACCTTGCTTGTTCAACAGATTGAAAAAGAACGCAAACTGATCACACCCATTCAAGCCACACTATTTTTAATCGGCCTTTACGAGGATACAGGCCATTTGTCCTATCCATCTACCTGCCCCGAAGACGCTTATGCCGCAGGATTTCTGCTGGACCGCAAGGCAGATCTAAATATATTGGGCACTTTTTTGCAGCCGGCATACGGCAAAAAGCAAAAAGAAGTTCTTTTTGACATGCTCCAGCGGTCAGATCGCAGTGAGGTGAACGGATTCTCCCTGAGTGTATCCCGGGTGGAAATTAACAACCGGGTGGAAAATCTTGCCATGGTGATGCAAATGTACCGGGAACTGATGAATGTCGACGTGGCCATCGGTATATTCCAGGACACCCAAAAAGACAAATGCATGGTAATCGGCAGAAGCGGCGTGGATGAAATCAACATTGGCGTTCTGATGCGGTCCCTTGGCGGCGGGGGGCATCCCGGTGCCGGATCGGCCCTGGTCAAGGGGGCAAATCCGGATGCATTGCTGGAAACCGTCATGGAATTGCTCAAGGGCAACCAGTACTCTTCTGTCATGTTATCCGATATTATGTCATACCCTGTGGTGACGGTAAAAGAAGACACTCCTGTGGGTGATGTGGCCATGATGCTCCGGGAGATGGGATGTTCGGGCATGCCGGTTGTGGATAACGACGATACGCTTGTGGGGGTCGTCTCAAGGCGTGACTTTAGAAAAGTTAAAAAGTCAAGTCAGATGCAATCCCCGATTAAGGCCATTATGAGTCGAAAACTGATCACTATAGAGTATGATAAAAGTGCTTTTGAGGCGGCCCGACTGATGATCAGGCATGACATCGGCCGAATTCCCGTTATGAAGGAGGATAAGATCATCGGGATTATCACCCGGTCCGATGCCATGATGTATTTCTATGATCTGCTGCCCGATTAAAAACATTTAAAACCGAACCCCACCCCGTTTTACTGTGGGGTGGGTTCGTATACTTAAAACCTTAAGTTAGTTTAAACCTTGCAACCAGCTGATTGAGGTTTTCAGCCAGTTTTGATAAGTCCACAGAGCTTTCATTCACCTGAAGACTGTTGTTTCGCATCTCTTCAGATGCCTGACTGACCAGTTGGACATCCTTGCTGACATCCCCGGCCACGACAGATGCCTGGTTGACGTTTTCGTTCACTTCATTAATCCCCTGACCCGCCTGACCCACATTATGGGCAATTTCCTGGGTGGTGGCGCTCTGCTCTTCTATGGCAGATGCAACCGATGTTACAATGGTGTTAATTTCATTGATAACCTGCACAATGGATTCAATGGCCCCAACCGATTCTCTGGTTGTGGTCTGTACTTCGCATATCCTGGAACCGATTTCGCTGGTGGCTTGGGCTGTTTGCTGGGCAAGGGCTTTTATTTCTCCGGCGACGACGGCAAATCCTTTTCCGGCCTCCCCTGCCCTTGCCGCTTCAATGGTAGCGTTCAACGCCAGAAGATTGGTCTGCTCGGAAATTTCAGCAATGGCATCGGTTACTTTACTGATTTGGGACGCGGCCTGACCAAGCTCATTAACTTTATTAGATACATCTTCAGCCTTTTTTACCGCATCCATGGTTGTTTGGCTGCCTTTGGCCGTGTTGGCTGCAATTTCCGAAATGGTCGAAGACATCTCTTCTGCTGCGGCGACAACCATCTGAATATTAGTTGACGTCTGCTCTGTGGCTGCGGCGACACCATTCATATTGACGGTCATCTCTTCTGCTGCAGTCGCAACACTGTTGGCCCGTTCTGAGGTTTGTTCGGTATTGATCGCCATTTTTTCTGAAATTGCAGCAAGTTCCGTGGAAGAAGACGTAAGGGTCTGGGTGCCGCCTGTGATCTCGGTTAACATATCCCTTAAATTGACTGTCATTTTCTTCATGCTGGCATAGATGCCGCTTGATTCCCCGGCTTTTTCCTCAAATTGGATCGTTAAATTTCCATCGGCAATACTGTCAGCGATGCTGGCAATGTCCCCTGGTTCGCCTCCCAGTTGTACCATTATGCCTCTTACAAACCAAAGAATGGCAAACACAATAATCACCAGAAAAAATAATCCCACAGTTAAAACTATCCTTTCTATGGAATATACTGCTTTTAAAAATTCCTCTTCATTTTGTGTCACGGCGATGCTCCAGCCCGTAGACTTAACCGGAGCAAATCCAGCAATTTTAGTCACTCCGTCCAATTGGTAAAGCGCCACATCAGATTCGTTGGCCATCATTTTTTTTGCTATTTGTTCCATGCCTTTTGTCTCGGCAATGTTCATTTTAAAAATGTGCTTAGAAGATGGATGGGATATCATCAGCCCTTTTTTGTCTATCATAAATGGATAACCGGTTTTACCAATTTTAACCGCTGTTATTTTATCGCTAAGTCTGTTCAATTTAATAAGAAAGACCAATGCGCCACCAAATTGACCTGAAATTGTATTCAGCGGTACCGCCAAACATATAATCGGGTCTCCTGATGCTTTGGACAAAAGGGGGTCGCTTAAATTAGTCCGTCCATGTTTTGCAAGCCTAAAATATTCCCGGTCCGCAATGGATGAGTTAAGAAGTTTTTTAGTGTTGTCAGCAATGACATGTCCGTCCTGATTCGTAATGAGAATACTCTCGTAACGCCCATGGCTTTTATTATAGACTTTCACGATAAATTTCTGTAAGGCCTGTATTTGCAAATCTGCCGAAACAATATCTGAATCGTACACCTTGGAAACAGCCTGGGTTATTACAGGGGCCTGAGCCATGGATTCGGCATAGATCATTTCCTGACTGACAATCTCTTCTGCCAGCATCGCCAGATCGTTAGCGATTTGAGAGGACTGGAATTCGGCATTTGCAACCAGTGCTGTTGTTGATTGATTTACAGCAAAATAGCCGACAATGGCGAGGGGAAGCATGGCAGCGACAACACCGCCCAAAATTAACTTCGATTTTAGCGATAACTTCATTAGCATCTCTCCTTAACTAGTTTATCCAACGATGTTAAAACGCACTATATGAATCAAATCATGATGGCCCTGAAAACAAAGTTCCCAGGCATTCTGAATTCGTCGCTTAATTTCGCTAAAAAAAATGCCTATCGCATAATTTTTTGCGCCACGAGGTTGTGTATCAAGGATAATTTTAATGAAATAAATGTTATATATTTGTAGTTTATTACAACGAATTTTGTGTGTTTGTCAATTAATAATTAAACACTTATTTATGAAAAAACTTCCCTTAATGCCTTCCATCTCACGCAAAATCATAATCGGTCATCGATCAAGCAGGCCGCAGTTGCCGATCACGCAAAACAAACTGCTTATCCGCGATGCGTTTAACCTGATCCATATAGTGCGAAACCATGATTATCGTACATTTACTTTTTAATCCGGTCAGCAGTTCTTCAATGACTTGAACAGATGTTTCATCCAGGCTGGAGGTAGGTTCGTCCAACAACAGCACCTGTGGACTTAGGACAAGGGCTCTTGCCAGACAAAGGCGCTGCTGCTGGCCGCCGGAAAGAAGGCGGGCATTGTCGGACAGGCGATCCTTAACCTCATCCCACAAAAAAGCCTGTTCAAGCGCCTTTTGCACCTTTCTGCTTATGTTATCCTGATTTTTATTGCCGGCAAGTTTCAGCGGAAATGCCACATTTTTAAAAATACTCATAGGTAAGGGGTTAGGTGTCTGAAATACCATCCCCACCTTTTTTCTTAGTTCAGACAGATCATAATTTTTTTGAAAAATATCCTCGAATCCGTTGCCGAAATCAATGGCAATATGCCCGTCTACCTTTGCCCCGTCCATGTTGTGGCAAAGCCGGTTCAATATGGTAAGAAATGAAGATTTGCCCTGCCCTGACGGTCCGGTAATGGAAGTAATGGTGTTGGCATGAATATCGATATTTATATTTTCAAGGATGGTTCGGGTCTTGTAATAGAAATAAAGATCTCGAATTTTTATTTTAATCGGATTTTGCATTTGTAATTCCTAAAACATAATTCCTGCCCTGCGATCAATCAGCGTCTTGACTAAATGGGCAAATACAAACAGCATTGAACAAATTAACAGCAGAATCAAAGCGGCACCATATCCTTTCACCAACTCTGCGGGATCTGTGTATTCCGATGCCGTATAGTAAATGTAAAACGGCAGAGCCTCAAAACTTGCAAAAAGAGATTTGGGAACACCTGCGGTGGCAACCACACCCGTGAGCATAATGACGGCTGTATCCTCGGCACATCGTCCAATGGCAAGGACCACACCGGAGATAATGTCCGAAAGGGCCAAGGGCAGCAGCACCAGCATCACATTCTGCAGTTTTGTGGCGCCCAGTCCCGGTGCGGTCAGCCGGGTTAGCAGCGGGATTCTCTCAATGGCGCCCTGGGTGGTTTTGATGATATATGGCAGCACCAGAAACGCAAGTGACAAGGCTGAGATCAATAGACACGGATAAATTCGGGTGTTGTAAACATGGTGCAAAAAAATGGTAATGGAAAAGCCGAACAGGCCGACGACAATGGAAGGGATACCGGCCAGAAGATCCACCATAAAACCAAATACGCTCCGGGCTTTTGGCGACGCATATTCAGCCAGAAAAATCCCGGCACACAGTCCCAGGGGCAGTGCAATGCCCACAGACAGAATAATCAGTAAACATGTACCGGCCATGGCTGGAAACAAACCGCCGAACACCTGGCGTTTAAGCAGAATGGCATCCAGGGGGCGGGTGTCGGCAAAGATGAGATTAAGATTCAGGGAACGCCAGCCTTTGAGGATTAAAAATCCGATAATAATGCAAACGCCTGTGGTAAGCACCAGGGAACAGATCCAGGCAAAAACCGATAAAAGCCGGTCAGGTAACTGTTGGGACATCATTCCATTCTCCGGCCGGAAAGACGGGCCAAAAAAATACCGATACCGGTCATCAAATACAATACGGCACCGCTGACAAATATGGTCTTAAATTCAATGCTGTCAAAATCCGCAGCAATGATCATGGCGATGTGGGCGGTTAAGGTCCTGGCCGAATCCAGAACGGATCCCGGCATCATGACACTGTTTCCGCTGAGCATCAGTGCCACAAGGGTATCTCCCATGGCACGTCCGAATGCTAAAATCAAGCCGGACAAGATCCCGGGCCAGGCCTGGGGTAATATGACGTAAAATAGTCGTTGAAATGGGCTTGCCCCAAGGGAATCCACAGTATCCGTATAAATTTTAGGCACCCGTTCAAAGCTTGCGCAAAAAAACAGAATCATGGTGGGGGAAACGAGCAGACCAAGCATAATGGCAGCTGTTAATATGCACATACCTGATCCATGGGAAAACATATCCCGGACAAGGGGGACCAGTAAAAATACGCCCACAAACCCGTAAATGACCGTGGGAATGGCAGTCATGAACTGGACAAATTTTTTGAGGAACCGACCTGCCGGTCCCCTATGGGTAATCTGTATAAAAAAAGTACAACCAAGACTGATGGGCAGGCTTATAACAAGACTTAATGAGGCGATATAGAAGGTGCCGGCAATCATGGCCAGAATGCCGAACCGGCCATGGTCCGGTGACCAGGAATCGGTCAAAATTTTCCAGAGCATGCCGCTTTTAAGGACGGGCAGGCTTAAGCTCACCATGAACATAAGAACACAGAGGGTGACAGCGGCGCATAAAAAAGATGCACCGGCGAAAACCGCCGGTGCACATTTATCTTTGAACGACATTAATTTACAGGAATAAATCCCATCTCTGCGACAATTTTCTGGCCCTCGGGGCTGAGCAGATAAGTGATCAGCTTTTTGGCAAGGCCTGTATATTCGCCTTTGGTGTTGCTGTAAAGCCCTCTGGCAACCTTGTATTCGCCGGTTTGAACCGTTTTCAAAGTCGGCGTAACCCCGTCAAGGGCGATGGGAGCAACCGTTTCATCCATATACCCCACGGATACATATCCAATGGCATAAGGATCGTTGGTGATGGCCGCTTTCATGGCACCGTTGGACGCAACGAAATTGGCTTTTCCTGAAATATCCCCTTTACCCAGGGCTTTTTTCCAGAATACCGCACGGGTACCCGAAGACTTGTCTCTGGTGTAAATGTTGATGGGCCGGTCTTCACCGCCAAGTTCCTTCCAGTTTGAAATTTTTCCGGCGTAAATATCCTTGAGCTGTTCACTGGAGAGCGCCTTAACCGGATTTGACGGGTGAACCACTGTGCCGACACCGTCAATGGCCCATTTATACATGGAAAGATGATACTTGGCCACTTCTTCATCCGTGGCTTTACGACCGGAGTTGCCGATGTCCACCAGGCCTTCTCCCACCTGTTTGATCCCGGCACCGGATCCGCCGCCGGCAATGGTAATCTGGACGTCGGCATTCATTTGCATAATCCGCTTGGCCGCCTCTTTCATCACAGGGATGTGGGCTGTACCCCCGGCAATGCGCAACACGCCTTTTTCACCTTTGAATGCATCAAGTTCTGACGCCCATGAGAGGCCTGCAGTAAATGCGATGATGGACAATACAACAAACCATGACAACAGTTTAAATACCCGTCTCATTTTTTCTCCTTTTTTTGATTTAAAAATGCGAATAGGACAATAATGTAGATACTATAAATCTTGATTTTTTTCCAGAGGAAGCCTAAAAAATTAGCTCCAAATGTGCTCTAATCGACGATACCCCGTTGATATTTATTCCAAAACAAGAAAATCCTTTTCACCATCCTTGAAATAGGCGTACAATCTATAAAACTATTGTGTAATGGATACTGATGCATCTATTTAAAAAAACCTAACTACCTTTGTATTGGAGATCATAATGTCCGAATCCGCCGCTGAAAATATTGAAGAACAACTTAAACAGCATCTTGGTGAATCCCTTCCAGACCAGGCCGTTTATAATATAAATGCCGCCATGGAGCTTTCGGGCATCCTTGAGACCAAAGGATTTACATTTCAACTCAAAGACATGTGTCCTAAAAGTATTATTGACACCAACTGGCGCGCGACATTTTTAAAAGACGACAGAAAATTTTCAGCCGAAAACGCCCAATCAGCCCTGGCCGTATGCATGGCCGCCGTTGAAGCGCTCAGGGCGTTGACCTGAAATAGACACTTAAAATAAATTCACTCCCATCAATAGTTGCAAATCCCGTCATTTTTTTATATGAAGTTTTAATAAGCTGTTAAATTGCGATCTTGCTTAAGTTGTGGGCTGAGCCCTGTCCTGATAGAACCCAGTCAGCCCACGACCGGCAGTATGAATATCTTAATTATTAATTTTCAAAACAATAATTTTCGCTGTGAACTCAAATGCTGATTAACCCATTCGGGCCGTTGGTTCAGATGGAAAAGGAGTAATGAGTGCAAAACTATCATGAAAAAAATCTGGCATGCCTGAAATCATCTAATCCCAAACTGTATAAACAAGTCATCGACCATACACCAGAAAAGATTGGGACAATTATACCAACCCCAACCGGTCCGACGTTACGATTTCATACCCCCGGAGAAAAGTTCAATTTCCTATGCGACGAAAATGATGTATTGGGCGCGCTCGAACAAAATTTCCCCATGCTGAAAAAAGAGGACAATTTAAATAAAACCGTGTGTATTTTTACGGGAATGGGACTTGGATACCGGCCCCTTGCCGCGCTGGAGATTCGCCAGGACATGTACCGGATGATGGTGATTGAACCCTCTTTAGATATATTTTGCACCGCTTTAAAGTGTGTGGATTTACGTCCGCTCTTCCTGTCTGAAAAAGTAACACTTTTTGTTGGAAATATCGATTGGAAAGAACTTGATGAAACGTTGGTAGGTTTCCCCATATCTGTAAATATTTTCTTCAGCAATTATATAGTCCAATTTGATTGGAATAATGCGCTGTATACCGAAACATTCAACACAGCAAGGGCGTATGCAACGAAGGCTATTTCAGCCAAAGGCGTATTCGATGAATGCGGCGAACAACTCTTTAGAAATAGACTCCGGAACATGGCGCTATTCCGGGAAGCCCGAAACGTGGATGTCCTAAAAGGGGCATTTCGTGGAAAACCAGCCGTATTGGTTTCAGCCGGCCCGTCCTTGGATCAGAGTATGGCACAATTAAAAAAGGCCATGGGAAAATGCGTTATTATCGCGGTGGATTCTGCGGCTGTTCCCCTCTTGAATAACGGAATTACTCCTGATTTTGTAACGACCCTGGATTTTCGTAATCACAATTCAGATAAATTGTCTCCACATTTAATAAAAGATGCACCATTCTCACTTGTGGCCGTTATTTCCTCATCAGTTCCTACTGCCAGAAGACTGCCTTTAAACCATCTTTTTTATTGTTTTCAGGACAATGACACCCAGCAGTGGATGATTGACGCTCTGAAAGTACAACATCAAATGAAGCCGGCCGGCACAGTGGCATCCCTTTCTCTCTCATTTGCCCAGATGACCGGAGCCGATCCAATTATAATGGTCGGGCACGATTTCGCATTAATTTCTGAAAATGCCGATCATGTAAAAGGAACCGTATTTAATCATAATTGGCACCAAGGGAAAAATTTGATCAATGTTAAAGGTGTTGATGGGAAATTGGTCAAAACTCAGGATTTTTTGCTCGAATTCAAACAGACCTTTGAGCAAATTATGGCACAGCATCCGTGCAAATATATCAATGCGACAGCTGCAGGTGCACATATCGAAGGCACGATGGTTCAAAATTTTGAGGATGTGTTTAAAAATGATTTAACACAAAAAATAAATGTGGAAACGATTATTGCATCTGCATTAAAAAAACGAACTGGCATATCCCTTTCTAAATTTCTTAAAACCACACAATCCCAGCTTCGAGATGCAAACGCACGACTTAAACAAGTTAACTCTATTTTATCAACCAATGAAAAATTCGTTAAATTTTTAGACAAACAATCCGTTTTGTCATCTAAAAAACTAACATCTTTTGCCAAACTTCCTAAACAGATTCAGAATCATAAACAAAATATTTTGAAAGCCCGAAAGAGATTAAAACCTTTTTTACCCATAGAGGAAGTGGCCGCTAAAATGATTCATGACGCCAGAATTGTCCAGGAAATTGAAAAAACAAACACCTATTTTGAAGCGATAACAAAGGAAGCAAAAATAGTGTCTCTTGAAATGGGAGGTCACCAAAAAGGGCTGACGGTTTTCAGTGAAGAGGTCCAAAGGCTTGTTTCTTTTCTGGAACAAGAGAATCAATTTTTTTCAGATTTTAATTCAGATTCGCCTTTTTCTATCAAAGCTGCACTATCCCTTGCCGAACTTTACCTGAGAGAAATGTGTCCTGTAAAAGCCATTAATATTTTGGAACTTATTTTTTTAAAAGGGAAAAAAGCGTCCATGGACAAAGCCAAAATTTTTATGGGAATTGCAAAAGCACAACTGCTCGATTTTGAGTCAGCTGAAAAATGGTGGGAGACAAGCATTGCAGAGGATAATTCTGAGATCAGGGAGGAATTAACCGAACAACGAAGGATATTAGGAGAGTATTGGATAAAAAGACTTACAGAATCAAAGATGCCACGATATTTGGAATGGGCGTTGCGTTCGTGTCAAGAAAAAGAATTTGTTCTTAAAGCAAAACAAGAGACCTGGGAAATGACGATTAAATGGATTTCCCAATGGCTTGAAAAAGATAATAACGTCGATTTAGCAGAGATGATTTTAGAATTATGGGCACCTATTTGTGAACAAACGCCCGAGTGGTATTATTGGCGAGCAAGATGTATGGCTAAAAGGGATGATAAGATTGCCGCAGCAAGCTATCTGGAAAAGCATTTACTTGGACCGAATCACGCCCACCATTCAAACGAATCTTCATATCCGGAATGGCTCGCATTTTTAGCCCGACTGTTAATGGAAACAGATCAATTTGACCACGGTATCCAAAAACTCACACAAGCGGTATCGCTGGACGCGAATCAGGCTGTATTATGGGAAGAACTTGGGGATACCTTTTTTGTGCATGGAGATTTTGCTTCGGCTGCTGTGGCCTACGAAAAGTGTTTCATCACGTTATCTGAAAAAACGGATGTCTTAAAAAAATTTGGAGATTGTTATCTGAAGCAGGGTTTTATTGAAGCCGCAGAAACGGCATATCAGGCAGTGCTTCAAAAAGATCCTGCCAATGAATCAGCACAGTCGGCACTGGAAAAATTAAAAGAGACGCCATAAATGGTGGAGTTATAGTATCTACCAAACGCCTGCCAGGTGGTCATTTTGTATGCTGATATTATTGGCTATCTTCTTTTTTTATTCTGTCGAAAAGATTTAAAGCCTTTTCAATGGCTGTGTCCATATCCCAGTACTTGTATAGTCCCAATCGTCCCGTGACGATTAAGTTTTGTCTCTGTTCAGCCTTGTGCAGATATTTTTTCAAACGTTCATTATTATAGGTATCATTTACAGGATAAAAAGCCTCGACGCCTTGCTGCCATGCTTGAGGGTATTCACGGCAGAGAACGGTTTGCGGTGCGTTAAAAATTTCCGTTTTTTCCGGCTGATAGTGTTTAAATTCATGAACCCGTGTAAAAGGAACATTTTCATCCGAATAATTAACAACGGACGTGCCTTGATAATCTGATATTTGTTGGGTTTCCCATTCAAAATTTAGAGACCGCCATTCTAATGCGCCAAACTGGTAATCAAAGAGCCGATCAATCATTCCTGTATAGATAATCTTACAGGTTGACGGTATGTCATGGGCGATTTCTTCATATGGTGTATTCAACTTTAACTCAATGTTCTTATGGGCTAAAAGTCTGTCAAAAAGTCGACCATACCCACCCAATGGTATGCCCTGGTAAGGATCATTAAAATAATTAGCATTATAGTTGTAACGAATCGGCAAACGCGAAATAATATCTGCAGGCAGCAATGCGGGATCTTTTCCCCATTGTTTGCGTGTATAACCTTTTATAAAAGCCTCGTACAGCTTCAACCCAATGGAAGCGATTGCTTTTTCTTCAAGATTTTTGGGAACATTTATGCCGCAAGAACTTATCTCTTTGTTTAAAAATTCAATTGCTTCATTTGGGCTAAAATTTTTATCAAAAAAATCATTGATGGTTTTCAGGTTAATGGGCATCTGATAGATACGGTGTTTAAATAACGCCATTACCTTATGCTGATAATTAGAAAATTCGCCAAATCGACGGATATAGTCCCAAACATTTTTTTTTGCTGTATGAAAAATATGAGATCCATATTTATGGATTTCAATACCCGTTGAGGGGTCAATATAAGAATAACTATTACCGCCAATATGAGCCCGTTTTTCCACAACAAGTACTTTTTTGTCCAGAACGCTTGCAATCCTTTCGGCAAGAACAGAACCGCTAAAGCCGCTGCCGACAATACAATAAGAAAGACCGCTATACATTTTCAACCAAGGCCAATACCGTACATGGGGCGGCATCTGTTTTGGCAACTCGCAATGGCGCGACGATGATTTGCTTAAACGAAGCGTCTGCCCAAACATGATTCAAATCCATATCTTCCAATAAAAGAAGGGGCCGGTCTCCTTCTAAAAAAGATTTATGGGCTTTTCTCCCGGTCTGCCTATGCACAAAAGACGCGATGGAAATGGAATCAAATCCGAGAACTTTTAAATCCGGGAAAGTGTCTTTTAAAAATTTTGCCAATTGAGGGCTGAATCCAGGGTTCTTTTGCCAATAAACCGCCTTGTCTCTGTTTTTGCAAAATCCTGTTTTGATGATAAGCAATTCTACCTCATGGGGTATAAAAAAATCTTTCACCTGTTCGGCGGAAATAATTTCTCCGGGCTCAACATTCTCTAAATCGATAATCCACGAATGGTTAAAGACGAGAAAATCCGCATTATAATCGGAACCGTTTCTGCCATTTTGAATAAAATGTTTGGGAAAATCCAAGTGTGTCCCCAAGTGATTGGGTAAGTTCCAATAACTTGTATTACAAGAATCACCCGATTCCATCTGCTTTAATGCCTGAATGCGCATTCCATACCCACCGCCAAAAACGGGCGTATCCATACTTAATGGGTATGACAGGAACATCCATTTCATATCAGGTGGATTTGTTACCTTTGCCAATTATTTTTCATCAAGGTATTTTCGTGCCTGCATAACAAGGGCTGAGGATTCTTTGTACAGAGTGTTCCAATTCTCAGGTGTATGATTGTCAATTGCTCGTTCATTATCATGAATGCGGACATTGGCAAGGACCTTGGGGATGTGGATGAACCGTGCGCCATTTATGGCAAATCGCAGAAACATTTCGTGATCCTGGGGCTTGATTGTTTCATTATAATATCCGATTCGATCATGCAGTTCTCTGCGATACAACTTACATATCCCGCAGAAATACCAACGACAAAAGGTCTCTTCAAAGTCATAATCCGGCAGTAAAAATTTTCGTAAAATTCTTCCTTTATCATCCACGATGTGCATATCGGCATAGGCAAAATCTGCGTTATTTTTCTCCAACCCAGAGGCAAGCTCAGATAAGGCAGATGGAAGCAGTACATCATCTGAGGCTATAAACGTGCAATATTTTCCAGTAGATTTTTGAAATCCGGTATTCAGTGCAGCGCCAAGACCTTTATTTTCAGAATGATGAATGATCCGTAAATTTCTGCCTTTGGGGGGATATCGAAGATGCTCATACCTTTCCACTGTCTTTGATTCTTGGTTGTAATTACATGCATAGGAGACCCTGTCTGAAGATAATGCGTTCTCATATTTGTCTAAAACATCACGGGTCGCGTCTGTGGATGCGTCATTAATAACAATAATCTCTATTTCGGGCCAGTCCTGAAACCAAATTGAATCCAGACAGATCGGCAGGTATCCACACTGGTTATATGAGGGAACAATCACTGAAATACGATTCATAATACCCTTTTCATTTCTTGACTACCTTGAAGCGGTTAAATGTGGAATCGATGTTGAGAAATTAAACAAGGCCCAAACGTTTTTTCCAAAAGCCCACAGAGGTATTCGCCACAGCTGCTGCTCTCCATTGCATCTTTAACTTATTGTAAATAAAAGCATATTTCAGTATCGCCAGAACGGCTCGACCCCATAGAAAAAATATTGGTATTTTTTTTTCAAAAGCAATTTTTATCGTTATCATCACATCTTGATCGTCTGTTGCTTTTAGCCAGCAAGGCCCCTTCAAACAGTCTTGCACACCATGAACAAAGGCAAGCAAAAAATCTGACCTCCCCGTAAAAAATTCTTTTAACGCTTCTAAAAAAAGACCGCGGACCGTGTGGGACAGTGTAACATTTTGAAGCATTCGAACGATCAGCATATTTCTAACCCAATAGTAACGTTTTGCAAGGTCAAAGCTCATAAAATCTGGATGATGCACACAGACGCCAGCCTGAATATCAATGGACATTTTTTTTGTAAGACGCAGCCCAAATTCAATATCATCGGCCTTTATAAAAAAGGGTAATATCATCCCGATGTCCTGAACTATCTCAAGGGGGAAAGCAAAAAACCAGAATCCTCCATATTGGGCACCACACCACTTCTGCCATAATGATAGACCCTCTGCATGCCCAAGATTTATCCCACAATGCTGGGGAATGACCTGTAGCAAATTTACAGGATCTATATCAGCACCCGCTTCATTTAAGTAACAAGGGTTCTCCAAGGACATAAGCGCTCCGGCGATGGCCGTCCCCGAAGAATATTCAAAATGTTTTTTAGTGCGAAGCAGTGTCTCCGTATCCAATTGAACATCATCATCCATGAGTATTGCATGGGTACACTCTCCTTGCGCCAACAAGGCCAAAAGGCCTCGACTGAAACCGCCTGCCCCGCCCAAATTTTGATTTGGAATAAGACAATAACTGTCGGGAATTTGATCAGCAGACAGCGTGCGTGCGTTATCCACTACAACAACATGCAGGTCTTTCAAAAAAGGGTCGTCGTAAATTTTCCAAAGGGTCCTTAAAAGTTCACGTTCCCTTTTATAGGTACATACAACTAATCCAAGCTGGACAGCAGCCCCGGCATTGTTTTCACAAATGTATTCTCCATTTCGGAAGGTACTGTTTGATGCCAAAGAACGCAAAACCGGATATACCCGTCCTGTTGTTTCAGGTAATTGAGGCATTAAAAAATCGTAATATTTTTCAAGGTCAGTATCCAAGCACAGACGATTTAGCAAAACCACCTTACGACCGCTTTTACCATGAAAAACGAAAGAAACATCAAAACTGCCTTTTAAAAAAAGACGGCATGCCAGTCTCCCCACGGATATGGGCCACCCGCCTGTTCCAATAAAACATGCATTGTAAAAAGAATCCAATGTACATATGCTGCCCTTTTTTAGTGTGCATCCGCCATCAGGATCAATATAGTGCTCTCCATCTATCTGAAAATACAGTGGCTGCAAAGCAGAAGATTTTGATAATCTGATTCTTTGAAGCAGTGGCAATGCTATTTTTTCCTTAACAGCTCAAACATGATTCTAAGTGAATAAACAGTCCAGGTTCACCCTTGGTAAATTTTCAAGATTACCACCGCGTGTGGCGTTATACAGCACCCCCCCTTTTTTTAAGATAGCCTGTTCTGCGGTTTTAAAAGCCAGGGCCTGACGTTCGAGGTTTGGTTCATACCACTTTTCTCCGGGTGCCCTATAATCCGGATGAAAATGGTTATGTTCATTGGCGTGGGTATAGACGGAAAATGTTTGCCCATTGGGCTTTTCAACTTTGTTCGGCAGACGAAAAGAGAAATCTATGCCGATCAAATAAAACTGTGTAATCCCCATGAAACTTGCCATCTGAAGCATTAGATATATTACTGTGTTCCCGCTATAAAGAACATCGAGTGCATCACTTGAAAAACTTGGCGGCTCAGGCCATGAATTCTCAAAATAACACCGATAATAGATACCGTTTGTTAGGGGTATATCCAACGTCTTCATGTATGTGGTGTATATTTTGGTCATTCCATGCAGATTATTTATCTCTCCAGCGTTTTGCTGTGCAACAAGTCCGTCTTCAACCATGTAATAGGTGGGACGCCATTGGGTTTGATCAAAGGCCAAATAAATTTTATTACATGCAAAGCTGATTTCCCCTTGCAATAAATTCAAATCAGAAATTGTAAGGCTTGGACCATTACCAATAAAAAAAGCACGTTTTCCCTGGTGAATATTACGAAGCGCAGTTAATTTCTGGGTGCTGGGTGGAATCGTAAAATGAACAAGTATATCCTTTTTCTCAACAAAGCTCATAATCTTTTTACCACTTCAGGATTTTTTTCATACACTCTGCAAGTTCAGGGTTCGCAGCCATGACATCCAGACTCATCGGATGCCGTCCTTGCCGCATGATACAAATACCGCCTGCGCCTTTAACCAATGCAGCGCCTGCCGCCACATCCCATACCATGATATCTCGTTCAAAGTAAGCATCAAGCCGTCCTTCTGCGACCCAGGCAAGAGAAAGGGCTGCGGTGCCAAGCATACGTATCTTTTTAAATTCTTCGGCAAAAGCCAAAAACCAGTTTACAGACGCTGACGACAGGTCAGATAGCAAGGGAAAACCTGTGGCCAGGACAGCCTTGTTTATTTTTACAATATTGCCCACATGCATTATTTGATTATCTACCCGGCTCTGATTCCCTGCGGAAACAAACGTACGGTTGCGAGCGATATCATGAATGACACCGACTACCGGGTTTCCTTTGCGCCATAAAGCAATGGATATACAATAGAGAGGGATACCTTTAAAAAAATTCATGCTGCCGTCCAATGGATCAACAATCCAGACCACATCTTTGGCAAACAGTTGATGCGTTTCAATATCCTCCTCACTTAAACAACAAATCCCCGTTGCTTTGCTGAGTCGGATGCTCAATTCACGACTCAGCATTAAATCTGCATTAAGTTTGATATCTTTTTCATTTTCATGAAATATCTGTTGGTTGCCAATATTTGACGCTACCAGAGAATTCAGTGAGTCCAGGACAATATCAACGGCTAATTGGGCCAACTGCGCATTGGATTGAGTCAAGAAGTTGTTCCCCCGTATAGTTCAAAAAATGTATCCAGGCAGCTGTGCAGAAGAGCTTGATGGGCCGATTCCACAAGACCATACGTACTTGCAGGTATCCAGAAGTTAAGGTCTCCCATCTTACGGGAATCATTATTGGAATCCATGCCGGAAAACGTAATGACGAACATCTCCTTCTCCCGGGCACATTTTATTGCGGCAATCACGTTGGCAGAGTTACCAGAGCTGCTGATCGTTACAAGAACATCTCCTTTCTCGGCAAACCGATTGAGAGGAACGGAAAAACACTCTTTAAAATGAATATCGTTGCTTACTGCGCTCATTAAAGCAACATCGTTAAATACCGTAGCCCGACACCCGCATGTTTTGTTAAAATCAGCAGCCATATGGGATGCCATGGTCGCGCTTGCCCCGTTTCCGATAAAATAAATTGTATTATTGGACCTTCGTATATCAAAAAACAGCTTACAAAAATTTATCAGTGCCTGTTCCTGGCCAATTGATTTGCCATATCGATTTGTGGCCTTCATCTCTGTTAAGGCCAGATAAAGATCGTCTAAATATTGGCCGTAGAATAATTGCTGTCCCAAAAGTTTGTTTTCTTTCATTTTATCCTCCCCAATATTCAGGTAAAATTGTGTTCTTCACTCTGTTTCTTGATATATATACAGCCTCGGCAAGATCCCAATCTTCTTGAGTGTCAATATCACATGATTCGTCAAGTGATATGGGAAACCGCCCCAATCGCCCGGAAAAGACACTGCACAGACCACTTTGGGCAACACTAAGAAAATGATCCCGACGCCAAGCCGTTAAAGCCCAAACAATTTTTTCAATGGGTTCTAAATTCTGGCTGTTGATTTTTTCTTCAATGGAAAAATTTACAGGCTTCTCTTTAAAGAAGCATTCGGCTCGCTCTTCCAATACGGACAAGGCGGTATCAAGCTTTTCTGCCCTAATGAATTCACAAAATCTTTGAATGGTTTCGGGCTTTAAAAGAGGAGAGGTCGGATTGACCATCACAACATACTCGCATTTATGGGCACGCAAAAATTCGATTGTAAAATCCTGGTTTGTCGCCGTATCGGATGCCAAGGCAGCCGGTCTTTTATGGAAATTGATGCCACAGGCCAAAGCCAGACGCCCGATATGCTCGCTCTCTGAATTGACCCATATTTCATCAAAGCATCCGGATGCCTTCGTCCCGTCAATGGCGTATTGAATGAGCGGTTTTCCGCAAAAAAAACGAATATTTTTTTTAGGCACCCGCTTACTTCCCATTCTGGCGGGAATCATGGCAATAAAATCAGTCACGATTGATTTCTTTCCTAAAGATTTAAATCCAAAGGGCGCTCAACGCCCAGGTTATACGCCTTCACATAAGCGTTCAGCGCATCTTTCCATCCCCGCATGGCAGGCAGTTTGACCGATGACATAGCTGTTAATAAGGGTTTATGTGCAAGTCCTGGAAAATCTTTATCCTTTGCTCGGTGAATCGTCACATCCGCTCCGATCATATCACGCAAGGCAACAATAAATTCATAATAGCTCGCATGCCCTTGGTTGGCCGCATGATATAAACCATGCGGCATACGATCCATTATCAGGCTGAAAATGCACTCAGCTGCGTCCAGCGAAAACGTCAGGGAATCAATTTTATCATCTGCCACGCGAAGCTCTTGGCCCTTAACCATGAACTCGAGCATCTTATCCACGAAGCCCAAAGCCGTATTGCGACGTGGACCAAACATGGTCGGAACCCGGACCACATAATGCCTGGGGCACATGGCGGCGTATACTTCTGAATCGTATTTTGTTGCCGCGTAGACGCCCGTTGGGCAGACCGGATCATTCTCAGTGTAATATCCTTGTTTAAAACCGTCGAAGACAGCATGGGTGGAAATCTGACACAGGGTCATATCGCGCCTGGCCGCTTCTCTGGAAACATAAAGCGCACCAAGGGCATTAATGTGCGTACATCTGACAGGATCCTGCTCACAAGGATTGATACCGACAACTGCCACACAGTTAATCACCGCATCTGCCGAATGATTTTCGAATACACGAATAACGGATTCATGAGATTCGATATCAAGCGTATCATGCCCGATCTCTATAACCTCTACATGTTTTTTTTTCAGTATATGGACAAGGGATGTGCCAAGCATTCCGGTGGCACCCAATAGAAGAATACGCATCGCCGTTTCCTAAATAAAATTGATATGCTCTGGTTTCCGGGAAAGCTGCCACAAAAACCGGTTGATATAATGCTGACGACAGTTTGATTCACACTCTTGGTTTACGTCCACCGTTTTGATTCGTTCCTGAACGCTCTGGTAACGACTGCCGTTTACCATGTCACGAAATCGCTCATGCAGAATATTTCCCATAAGAAATTCGTCCGTGCGAATATTGAACCAGTGACCACAGGGGAGTACATTACCGTTGCCGCTGACCGCGATAATAAAACGTGTGCCGTAGCAGACAGGGTACTCCTTGACACCTCTGTTCTCCATTTTCAACCGCTTGATGATCACGTTATAATTACCTTTGGACAGCGATTCCGCTTCTAAAAAAACGGACTCCATTTTTTGATATTCGTCCAGCGGTGCATCCAGGCGACCGTCATAGGTATCCGAACAGGGCTTAATTACCAGATAATCAACCCCCAACTGCTCTCCCAATCGGGCCAGGGGCAAAACCTCATCCACCCCTTGTCTCAATAGTACCATCTGCATACCTATGGCTGTGTCAAGTCCCAGTTTTTGTTTGATCTTTACACATGCTTCAATATTTTCACGAACCTGCCTGAAACCCTGTGGTCCTATGCCGTGTACCCACCGATAACCATTTTCAGTGGCCGCACTGATGTTGAAGCGAATCCAGGTCAAAGCAGAAAGAGCCTTTTCAAGTCCGCTGGATTTGAGCAGCAGCCCGTTGGTCGCCAGACTGACGTCCAGATCTATGTTTTTTGCAAAATTCAACACATCGTACAATGCAGGATTCAGGGTATTTTCCCCTTCACCAATCAGTGCAATGGAGCGTACCCCCATCTGCTTTGCATCGGCAAAAAAATGTTCAATGGTCTGTTGGGGCATATCAAATCGTTTTCCTGTTCCGGTTCTGCCCTGGAGTGTGCCATAGCAATAGCGACAAGAAAAATTACATCCGGTTGAAATTCCCATATCCACATGCAAAGGCACAATGGGTTTACCCTCTTGCCATGCCTGTACACGATCCAGATGCCAGAACAATTTATGGCCGTCCATGCGATACGTATCTTTTGCTCTTTTGCTATCCATTATTTTTTTCCCAGGGAAATAAAACCGCAGCACGATTTTCAGATAGTTCCAGTATTTTCTTCTTCATTTTATCTCTATGTGTTGGATTCATCGTACAGACGATGACCGCAAATGGTTCCTTTAAAAGATCAGAATCGGGCTGGATGATATCCATTTTTTGAAAAGACAGACCGATCTTGGAAGGTGTATCGTCTAAAATTACGGCGCCAAGGTCCAGCAAGGTCTTCATGGGAATCGTTTTTTTCAGTTCCGATAAGGTGCACAGAAAAATATTTCCAAATCCATAGAATGCAGGCCGCACCCCCTTTTCTAACAGGGCTTCAAAACGCTGGACCCAGGCCGCCATTATTGACGTGTACATCTCAAGTGTCGCGCTATCTATCTTTTCATAATTCTCAAGAGAAGTATTAGGGCGACTTTTATGCGCCAAAAGTCTCAGGCCTTCGGGACAGGACCTGTCAACCACAGAAACGGAAAGACCGGCACGCTTTAAAAGAGTTGCCAGGGAATATTCACAGAAGTGATGAATATGCTCAGGAATAAAACACTCTATGGTGTTGGCCATGTCAAAATGCATGTTGGGCACTTCTATGAATATCTGACCCTGATCGTTTAAAAGACTTACCCCCCGGCATAATATCTCCAATGGATCACGGATATGTTCCAGGACATGCCGCATGACCAACAGATCAAATTTACCGCCAATCGTTGTCTCATCAAAGAATCCACGGATGGTAGGCACGCCTTGAAAAGTCAATTGAGCCGGTTCCACACCCGTTACGTTGAACCCGGGAGCAGCCTCTTTGAGCAGATATAAAAAATCGCCTCGATTGGATCCGATCTCCAATACAAAATCCCTGCCCCTAAAGTCTAACAGGCCGGATAGAAATTCCACAGCGCCCAGATAGTGGGCATCGCGCTGGGGAAAGGGGCGCGTTTTTATGTCCAACAGCTCATACCCGGCATACATCCGGGCCGCGACATCACTGTACAAGGGGTCGTCATAGGCGCAAGTAAGAAACACATGGCCACATTGACGGCAAAGATCAAAACGGCCTCTAATCTCAGGAATCGTTTCGTAATCTTTCCAGAAAACGCTGATGGGGTGATCCGGTCTGTCAAGAAAGCGAACCATATCGTTTGCACCACAGGCCGGACATGAGGTATGTATCATAGCATTGGTCTCCGTCCAAACATGTCCAAAACGGTTTTCACAACAGCTGCTGCATCCATTTTAAAATGACGCCTAAGGGTTGAAGCATTACAGATATCGTGAATGTACCCATCGTCGGGGATACCCAATACCCGAATGGTGTAAGGCAACATTCCCTGGCCGGCCATCATCAACATACGGGCACCAAGGCCGCACCCGATAAACTGCTCTTCAACAACGACCACAGCTTCGACTCCTCTTAGAACGCTTGCCAGCAATTCGTTGTTTAAGGGATGAACCTGTGGGACGGATATCACCCTTGTTCTAATGCCTTCATCGGTCAAAATTTCCCGGGCATGCAAAGCTTCTTCAACTACGGGGCCATGAACGACAATGGCGGCATCGTTGCCAGGTTTCAGGACCATCGGCTTTGTGATGTCCATGGGAATTGATTCGTGATATTCAGGCTCTCCTGATTTTGCAATACGCACGTACACCGGATGATCGGCGGCAAGGGCATATTGGGCCGCAGCGGCGGCCTCCATGGGATCACAGGGAGACAGTACAGTCAATCCGGGAATGGTCCGGGCAACGCCAATGTCTTCCACCGAATAATGGGTCATCCCGGATGGTGCATAGGTAAGGCCACACCCGGTACCCACCAGGATTATCGGCAACTCCATATAGCATATGGAGTTGCGCACCTGCTCATAACACCGGTAAAGCACAAAGGGTGCAATATTGTACAGCACCACCTTGAATCCCGTAAGGGCCATACCGGCGCCAAAGGAGGCCATATTTTGTTCGGCAACCCCCATATTCAAAAACGCGTCCGGGCGTTCCTTCTGAACGCCGTCAAAAACGCCTAGCCCGGCATCACCGCTTAGAATCATGATATCATCGCGATGGTCCATGGCCCGAAGAAGTGTGTGCACAAATCTTTGCCTCATGTTAACTCCTCCAAGGCCCTGGCCTCGTGCTCAGGTGTGACGATATAATAATGCCAGATCAGCTGGTCCTCCATGAAGGAGACCCCTTTCCCCTTGATGGTGCGTGCGATAACCATTTTGGGCCGGCCCCCGGAATCCCGGTTCAGGGCCTGGTGCAGCGCCAATGTATCGTGCCCGTCAACCACCAGAACAAACCACCCAAAGGCTTGGAACTTTTCAGCAATCGGTTCAAAATGGCAAAGTTCACAGGGCCGGCCGTAACCCTGCAGGTTGTTAAAATCCATAACAGCAGTAAAATTATCAAGTGCCAGGCGCGGGGCGAACAAAGCACCTTCCCAGATACTTCCCTCCTGGGACTCACCGTCTCCGATAAGCGTTACCACCCGCCGCTGTTCACCCTGCTTTTTAAAACCATGGGCCATTCCAAGCCCGATATTGAATCCATGCCCTAGCGATCCTGTGGAAACTTCGATCCCTTTTGCGATGCTTCGGTCCAGATGGGCAGGCAACGTGCCGCCGTCAAGGAAATAGCCTTCCAGCATGGCCGGTTCCAGAATTTTTTTATAGGCAAGGGCAGCATACAAAGCCATGGCCGCGTGCCCCTTGCTCAAAATCATGATATCGCGGCTTTCCCATGGGGAAAGACAAAGCCACTTTTCATAAAGCACCGCCAGCACATCGGCGCAGGATAAGCATGATCCCACATGCGGGCTCCGGGAACGGGCTGCCATGCGTATGATGGTTCTTCTAATTTCAAGGGCGGCATTACGACAGGAATCACTTTCTGTTCTCATGACTCTCCTAAATAAAGTTCACATGTTCCGGCAGATTGTCCAGCATTTCTAGAAACTCGTTGATACGGGCCATACGACAGTTCAGGCGGCACTCATGACCAATATTCAGTGTTTCCCGGCCCACACGAATGGATTCTCTGCGGCGCGCACCAAACACAATATGTTTCATATCCTGAGTGCCGATATTTCCGATGATAAACCGCTCATCACCCAGAAATGTAAAACAGGTGTATACGTCTGCGTTTGATGAAATATACATCCAGTACGGCAGTGCACGGCAGGCAGAAAAAGAGATATCCGAACGGGTCGCCGCGGAAAACGCTGTTTGTCGATAAAACAACCGCATATCTGAACGCTGGCGCAGCCGTTCTATAAGCGCCACCGCGTCTTTTGTTTCCTGCTCGGTGATCGGATCGCCGACCCCTCGCTCCATCTGGGGATGCGCAGAAAACGGCTTGATACTCAAATAGTCCACCCCAATATCCTGAAAAAGTTCGATAGCGGTTTCCAAATCTTCAAAATTCTGCCGGAGCAAAATAAATTGCACACCGATGGTTGTATTTGAATTGATGACGTTTCGAATGGAAACCGCCTGCCGAATCGTGGAAATCGTCTGCCCAAATCCCTTTTGTCCTCCCCGGTGGATTTTTAAATGTACTTCATCCGTCCCTGCATCCACACTGAAACGAACCCAGGATAAGTGCCCGAGTATACTATTCCATGTTTCCGGATTATTCACAGAACCATTGGTTGACAAAGAGGTATCAATACCGGCTTCAGCGCAAGCCTCAATGAACCTTGGCGTTTGGGGGTGAAGCAAAGGCTCACCTTCTCCTGAAAAACAAATACTGCGTACCCCGAGTTCTCCCATCTCACCAATGGACATGACAAGCCGGTCACCATCCAGGGAATGCCCCCCGTTCCGTTTGAAATCAAGCCCGCAAAAGATGCAGTCATGGGAACACCGGTCTGTGGGACTGATTTCCACATATATGGGCGCAATCATCTCCCCGCGTTTGTCCGCATTCACTCTGTCCAGGTGCCAGTAAAGCTTGTGACCGTCAATCAAATAACTGTCTTGATCTTTCATTGATCTTCCTAAATTTAGCTGTCATCATTGCAGACTCTTTTTTTTAGAATTATTGAATTTGGAGCTCATTCAATACGTTGAGGCAAGCGGCAGCCACCACCTGCGGCTGCAATTCCTTGAGGCATTTTTCTTTTTGATCGCAGACCGGTTGCCTGCATGGCATACACGCCCGGGGAGTTGGTTTCAGAAACAAGACTCTTCCATATGAATATTCATTGGACTGTGTGGGGCCGGCCAGACACACTACTTTCCGACCATAAGCCGATGCCAAATGAAGTCCCAAAGAATCACAGGTGACAACCACCCGGCAGGCCCGGATCCAATTTTTATATTCAAACAGGTTATCTTTTCCCTGCTGCCAGGAGACTGAACAAGAGCCCTGGAGAAGATTTGCCAATTGGATCCAGTGTTCACGGGGCCAGGATTTTGAAGGCCAATCCTGGTGGACCAAATGATTCAGCCCAACATCATATCGCAGCCTACCGGCATCAATGTCCGGGTAATCCTGTTCCATCCAGGAAAAGCCAAGACCACGGACAAGTGCTTCCTGCCAACTACAGGCAAGACGACTTTTTGAGTAGGGTAAAAGCAAATCCATAAATTGATTGGCACCCCGGACGGTCCCGCCCTCACAAACAAACCCCATGACATGGGTATTTTGAAATACAGATACCGGATTGGCGTGCAGATGATTGTCTAAATTAATGATCCGTTGAATTCCATGGGGTATTTGTTCTTCATCAATCTCGTTTATCAGGAATATCTTGTCTTTTTCAATAAACCCGTCCAAAAGTTGGTAACCGTTTTGATCCGTAGCAAACTGCCAGTCGTCAAACAACCGGGTAACCAGTGTGCTGCGCAGCAAATCCCCTAAATTGGATTTGAATGAGCCATCCTGGAGACGAGATACAGAGGTACGGATGATGAGTGTATCAGGCATAACCATGCCGTTTCATAAAATCGGCTTCCAGCTGAAGGGCGCTTTGAAACGCATCGCTCTGGTTGCGTTGTGCAAAGTGGCGATGCTCCCAGGCCAGGCTTTCAGATACCCAATTCTGCATGGGTGTGAAATCCATTTTTTTTGTCATTGAAATCATCGCCGACACATCAAGCAGCGGTCCCCAGGCCACCGGGCACATGATGCCGTATCTACGAATCTGAAAAGCAGGTGCTGTGACCATACGATCTTTGGACCAGGCGGCACCAAAAATGTTTTTAAAAAAAGTGTGAATATTCATAGGAGTCGAATCAGCGATATTCAACACTTTTGCTGCTGCACCAGGATGCTCTGCCATTGTGCATAAAATACGAACCGCGTCTCCGACATAAAGAAGGCTGATATCATTGATGGGTGATTCCAGCAGCACTCTTTTGTTTATCTCCAACCGCTTTTCAAAATAAGTCAGCTTGCCGGCAAAGTCCGGACCGCCAAACACGTTGGCCAGGCGTAAAATGGTATGATTTTCAGGATATAGTTGCATTACCGAATGCTCTGCCGTAAGCTTTCCTTCTGCATAGGGCCTCACATGGGGAGGGTAGTCGGGATCAGGCACACCTGTCACTTGGTCTTCACCCAAAGCAGTTAAAGATGTCTGTCTGAGATATACGGCAAGGGTACTGGTAAACACATATCGGCCACACCCATTTGACAATGCGTTGAAAAGGATCTCTACCTGCCTGAAATTATAGGCATTGTTGTCAAAAACAACGTCGAACACACTTTTATTTAAAAGGCGGGACATCAGGGCTTCATCATTCCGGTCGGCTTGAATATGCCGATAACCTTGGATTCCCTTTGTTGCTCGATTGCCCCGGTTTAGGACGGTAACCTGATATCCTTTATCCACAAGCATTTCAACCAGGAGACGACCATGATAACGATTTCCTCCAAGCACTAGGATATTCACGAAAATTCGTCCTCCGGGTTGTCCTGCACCCGTCTTGGAAAATCGCGCAACGGGCAGTCAAGGTCTTTGAATCCCTGTCTTAAATACATGCACCTGCCGCACTGGGTACAAAGAATCGGGGATTCTTTGCGAAGGTGCCGTGGAATCATATCCGGATCAGCCACAAGCCCTCTGCCGATGGCCACCTGATCGCAAAATCCATTGGTCAGCCGGGCCTCAGCCTGGGGAATATCCATGATCCGCCCCACCCCGGTAACGGGTATGGATACGGACGCCCTTATATCCCGGGCATATTCAAAAAAACGCCCCTCAGCCATCATCCGGTGCTTAATTGCCCCGGAATCATAGATTCCGGCGGTGACGCTCAGATAGGCGACCCCGGCCGTTTCCAAAGCTTTGGAAATCAAAACGGCATCTATGGGTAGTATGCCGCCAGGGATATAATCCTCTCCTGAAATCCGCGCACCGATATCCAGATCCGGGACAGCAGATCGAATGTCTTGCACAATTTCCAAAATGAATCTCATGCGTCCGGTCATATCCCCTCCATAAGAATCGGAACGCCGATTGGTGTGCGAAGATAAAAACTCATGGAGCAGGTAGCCGTGGGCCAAATGAAGCTCAACGGCATGGGCACCTGCCTGGTAAGCCCACCGGGCCGCTTGGACAAAATCAGCCCGAACCTTTGCGATTTTATCATACGGTATTTCACGGGGCCGGTTATCCAATGAACGGCAGGCAACACCGGAAGGAGATAAAGGCGTTTGCCCCGTGACAGCCGGATTGGCCTGGCCTCCGGCATGCATAAGCTGGATGGCCGTATAGGCCCCGTAAGCATTCAGAATATCGAACAGCCGCCGTATACCCGTTACATGAAAATTTTCATACAGGCACAGTGTGCGGTCGCTGCCCCTGCCTTCAGGGGAAACCGCCGTTCCCGCAACGACCACCATACCCACCGCCCCTTTTCCCACGGCGTCGTAAAAATATTCCAGCGCAGGTGTCACGCACCCATGCTCGTCCGCCCAATTGGGTGAAAGTGCCGGAAAAACAATTCGGTTGGGGGCATGCCCACGACCGATATCCACAGATTGAACCCATTTCATTTTAGATCCGCCCCCATGATGTATTTTTAGCTGTATTTATGACAGACAACCAGGTTTTAAGATGGAGACGGTCCGTGTTCAGACCGCTGACATGGAGCGATGTCAGTATTTTTCGTTCGCCTTCGCACAGCCGGTCGTATAGCCCGGCGATATCCGGCGCAATGTATTCGGCATCAGGAATAGTCAGCCCCCGGGTTACGGCGGCGTAACAATCATCCCAGTAGCATTTGTATATATCCTGTAACTGTTCCTTTACATCATTTACGACCTGTTCATATTCATGAAATTGACTGGCAAATAAAGTAAGATGGCCATTGGATGGATTACTGAAACGCGCGCGCATATTGCAGGCATCGTATAACAGATTCTGAAGCGAAATGACTTCCGGAATTGATGTGCGAAGTGCGGAAACGGCGTTTGAAATTTTCCCGACCCGAGGGTCCCGGTACCGGTAAGGCACCACCGGTCGGACCTCTCCAGGCGTCTTTTCAACAAGCCCTTCCATTTCGATGGCACGGTGGAAGGCTGTTCCGTAAAATACCAAAAGGTTATTGGATAGATTCAGGTAGTCCCATCCGCGCCCAATTTTTCTTAGATAGGCAACCTTGGCAGGCAGATCATCCAAATGCAGCAGGGGACTGAACATCATATGCCCGGTCAGCAGAAAAAAGCGGCCATCCCGGTCCACACGCCTGATGCTGCGTTGGATGATTTCGGCTGTAGCTCTTTTGCCATAGGCGTCAAGCTCTGCTGGAAGACCTGATTCCACACCTACAACAATTATGTCCACGCCGGCTTCTTTAAGCAGATCAAAGGCCTTGTCATCAAGCCTGTCAAGGGTCTCGGCCCGCAAGTGAATTTTAAAGGAAGCTGCAATGCCAAGCTTTTTGATCCCGCTGCAAAATCTTAACATCCTGCCTATTCCCCGGCGACCGGGATCTTCAAATGAACTGTCGTTTATGTTGAAATAATAGGCCCCGTAACGTTCAGACAGCATTTTAATTTCGTCTATGAATAGGGCTAAGGGCTTTTCAATCCAGGCTTTGGTTCGTCCTTTCTGGGGCAGATTCACACAGGACTCGACGCAATACCGGCATGCTGAAATACATCCCCTGCTGGATTGTATGCGAATCGAAGCGCTATTGACACCAGAGGGTGCCAAAGAGCGTTCCAAATGGTCCCGGGAGGGAAAAGGAAGAGACTCGAATTGAACCGGTTTCTGGCTTCGTGTCGTCACATGGATTTTTCCGTTTTCCCGATATAAGGCATGGGGCAGATTGTGGAAAGCCCCGCCGCCGTCGAACAATGCATTGCAAAGCGCAATAAAGGAATACTCAGCCTCACCGATCAGACAAAAATCAATGACCGGTATCTGATGCATCAGCATGAAACCGATTGTTTCGGCCTGGGGGGAACAAAGCATCATTTCATGCTGATGCTGTTCAGAATTGAATACCGCCACTGGAACGTCCGGGTTTGCCCGTCTGCACGCCATGCACATTTTCTCCAGGATATCAAAAGCTGCCACCTGGGGGAAAAAACAGACAAGGGACCTTCCGCTGAAGATGGATGGGTTTTCGTTATGTGGGCCCATGTACTCAATTTGAGCGGTTCCTCCGTTCATGCGGACAAGGGATGCCATAATGCCAAAGGCAAGGGGATAATACGCCGCAGAATAATCGTTCTTATCGGAATACCAGACAAAAAGACAGTTAAATCCTCTAAGCGCGTCTTCCCCGAAAAAATATGGATTTCCTGGTATCTTGGCAAATTGTTCCCAACAAAAGGAGTGGTTCGCAGAAAGATTATTCAAGGCGTACCTCCAACAGCAGCGGTCCAGAATTCGGGGATCGTTTCCACGTGGGGTCCCTGTACATAGATACTGCGTCCATCGGAGACGGTTCGCACCAGCATGGTTTTCCAAGGCCTGAAATAATACCGATAATCGCTTTTTGAGGGCGGATTCGCCTGGGGATTTTCAGGAAGCGGGACAAGATCACAAACAAGCGTCGTAAATCCTTTCAGCGCACGTCCTTCATTTTTCAGTGCGTTTTTGACCATGGCAAGGGCTTTGAGAAACACCTCGGGTGCGGCAACCGCGCTGCCGAAATTCGCCAGAAGTCCTCCGCCGATGTTCTCCAACTCCGCGGCAAATCGCAGAAAATCCAGATGGGATGCCGCCCCGAACGCTGCGCCGTCAAAATTTGGATGTTCATGAATAATATCCGAACCGATGCCGACAGATACTGATACGGGTACACCGCAGTGCCAGGCCATGCCCAGAAGACTAAGCTGCTTATAGGGGAAATCACTTTCCCAGATAAAACGCCCCACGCTCTCCCCTAAACCCATGCTTTTTTTAATGCCGGCTGCTACAATATCGTTAATCCGGCCGGTCTCCTGCCAAAGTCCGAACTGTCCTTCTTTAATATATTTTTCAACACTTTCAGTGGTTTTTCCGATCATTGCCAATTCAAAATCATGAATTATGCAGGCCCCGTTCATAACCATGCAGGTGATGATTTTTCTTTGCATCAGATCAATGAGATAGTTCTGCACCCCCGAGCGAATCACATGCCCTCCCATCATAAAAATGACAGAGCCATTATTTTTTCGGCCCTGCAATGCGATATCTGCAGCGTCAGCCAATTTTGGACGCGGCGATCTATTTTGAAGCGGTTTGATCACCGAAATATCAAGATCATGTTCGCGTTCGTCAAGGGATTTGAGCCGAAGCCTTGCACAATCAAATTTTTGATAAATCACAGACACAGGCTATCTCATTTCCATGGGATCGGTTTTATCGTATATATGTTCGATTGTTCCCTTTGTTCCCTGTTTTTTTAAAAGTGATCCAAACAACTGGTGTTCCGTATCTGTTATACAGATTATGGTGTCATCGTGATCTGCGTTAATGTCAGTCAGGAACATGGAAGATATTTTCAAAAATTCTATTCTCGTTGCATCAATTGTATAAACGCCATTGATGGGCATTGCCGGACAAGTTTCAATTATGTTTGCAAACCATTTGAGAAAGTCCCCTCTGCCTAGAATATGCACCTTGCCCTTTTCAACGCCTGCAAAAAGCAATTTGACCCATTTTTTTCTGATTTTTTTAATGATACGCACTTCCAACGAGGGCTTGAGAATAAATTTGGTGAGCAGTCCGAACCCCGATGACCATGGTAACCTGGGTGCCATCTGCCTGCCGCGTTCAAAACGATCCCCATACAAATCCGGCGGTGGGGAACTTCCCGCAATAAGACCTATGGTTTGGGAAAAGCGTTCCTGTCCAAATGTTTTTGCATACACACGGACTGCTGGAATAAATGTCCGCCAGGTTTCTTTCATTTGTCTAAATGCTTTGTGCAGTGACTCAAAACTGTCTTTGGAAAATGTCAGTCCCACACCATTATCCTCTATCCGGGTCTTAAACAATCCGGTATCAGGAACAACAACCGGTTTTCCTCTAAACAAGACATCAAGCATAAACCCCGACGTTCTATAAAAATTTTGATAGGGCAACACAAAAAAATCCGGCAGATCCAGTAGGAATTCAACAAATTTTTCAGAGCGAATAAAGGTGTTAAACTCAAAAAAACGGTCCTGATGATAAAGCGTTTCTAAATTTATAATCTCGTCCCAGATTGGAGAATACTCAGGTTTAGTACGCCCGACACGGATCAATACCGTATCTGATTCCAATGTAGCCAATCGAAGCAACTGGTCAAACCCCTTGCGTGGTTCCAATTCACCGAAGCAGACCAAAACAGTCTTTCCTTTGTTTCTTTTCAGAAATTCTTCGATGGCCTTTTGCTGAACTGAATATATTTGGCCCCCGGCATCACTTTCATGCAATCGTTGCGGCGGGATTAAAAAATCGGGTAAGTGGATAAACCGGTTACTTTGGCTGGATTGAACGGCGTTTTCGTCTGTATGGAAAGCAACATCAAGCAGTGGAAAGTTCCGGCATAAAACTTGATGAAAAAACCAATGGCGGGAAGCAACCGCACCGTAAAGAACTACATCGGAACGGTATACATACTCGGAAAGCAAAAAAGTTGCATAATTTCGTCCACGCAGGGCGGGTTTCCAGGGCAATAACTGCCGGGAGAATACCCATTTAAGGCGGTCGCCATCCACAAACATGGTTGCGTCTGCTTTGCAGGAATCCTGCATGGAGCGGATAAATGTCAGCTCATCGGTATACATTTGATCGATAGCCCCCACAGTCAAGGAATGAACCCTGGGTGTTTTGAGGGCGTCTTTCAAATAAAAACTTTCATGGGGACGATACCACTTGGTTTGGCCCCCATGAACTTCAAGACCGAGGGTAAACAAGTAGATCTCAATGTCATATCTGCTCAGCACATCAACGATCCGCCAAATATGCTGATGCCGATGCCCTCCGGTATTAGGGGAATAAATGAGCACTTTACGCACAGGATCTGATGTTTCTTCATTTTTTCCAAGACATTGTTTGCCTATGGCGATCAGCAGCCTTTTACACCAGTGTTTAAAATGCATTGCCGTTAGATTTTTTTTTGTATTGGATAATCGATTGGTACAATTCTATGAATCGGTCTGCCTGCTTGTCGGTCGACCATTCTTCGACCGCCACTTTTCTGGCCCCCAAGGAGAGGCGATTGCGAAGCCCGACATCCGTCAAATTACGGATGCATTGGCTAAACTGCACCACATCATAAGGACGGGCGGTTAAACCCGTCTCCATATGCCGACAATACTCCATGTTTCCACATACCTCGAAGGCAACCGAAGGCACACCACAGGCTGCAGCTTCAACCAGTACCTGGGCGCTGTTATCGCACCGTGAAGGAAGAAGAAATACATCAGCGGCCTGATAGTAGGGAACAATGTCGCTTTCCTTTTCGATATATGGAACGATATGCACGGCCATATTCCCCACCCCTGTTGCCATGACATCTTCAGAACTGGGGCCGACCAATAAAAGCTCAATATTTTTCAGATTGCTGCAAGCAGATAAGATTTCAATCAGTAAATCATAGGCTTTTCGATAATTACGCGGATTGGGAATATTTGCCATAACAAGGAACACATCTTCGGCTATTCCCATTTTTTTTCGAACTTGATTACCGGAATGAGGCTCAAACAGATCCACATCCACCCCAACGGGAATGTGGGATTGGCTTGCTGCATGATTCAGCACCCCCTGCCGGACATTTTTGAGCATCCACATGGAGGGGCAAACCACATGCACCTGAGATCGGCCGAACGCTTGTTTCTTTTGCGCATAAATGGCTTGGCTGATATCTTGGCCCGGAATTGCGACCTCCGCCCGATTTTTTTCATTTCCAATGATTTGGGGGCAGTCATGGCAGCCGCTTTTCCATTTCACACAATCAAAAGCATACGTACAAAACCCGGTCAAAGCCCACATATCGGAAAGCCGATAAACAAAACAAAAACGCCGGGATAGCCCAGGCAGTATTTTTAAATCCAGGTAGGGAGAGCCGTGACCGTTATGGGGGCTGCGAAGTTCAACAATATCCACATCCTGCATAAAGGGCAATCGTGTGAGCATTGCAAACGGCATCAATGGATCTCTTCCAACGGCAAAACCTTCCCGGCGAACCAGGCGGGGAATACTGTGGATGGATGCACTGTTCGGTTCCATATCCTTGCCGACGAGGATATGGGCATCAAGTCCTTTTTGTTTCAATGTGTTATGGTGGCGCAACATTGCACGATTGGCCCCACCTTGCAAGCTGTTTGAAATTAAAACCACCTTCATAAAACACCAAACGAATCCGCTTGTAAAACCAGCTGTGAAAAATCAAACTCAGGGCACTCAACAGCTGACTTTTCAATATAAACCACGTGCCACAACTGGAACATGAACAGGGCCCAAATACGCCACGTATGATTTTCCCGTCCCTCCAGGTGGGGCGTGATGAATGCATCATAAACGTCAGGAGAAAATATGCCCTGAAGGGCCAACCGGCGCCTGGACAACAGGGTTTGTACAGGTTTGCGCAAAATCGTTCTGAGCCATATTTCAATGGGAAGGACAAACCCCCGGTTTGGTGCCGACATGAGCGCGCTGGAAAGCAGCGGAGCAAACGCCAGTTTCTCCAGGTATTTACGATCCTGAGGGTCAGTTCGAATTTCCGGAGGAATAGTCAAGACCAGATCGACAAATTCATTATCCAGAAAAGGGGTTCTGGCTTCAACGCTGTGAGCCATGGAAAAACGGTCTGTCATAGCCAAAAACTCTTCGGCTAATTGATATCGAAAATTCACCGCCGTCAGACCATTGCGAAGAATGGGTTCTGAAAACTCATCATAGGCATCTTGCATAAAATTTGATGTCAACAGCAGGTTCCTGCAAAACGATGGTGTAAATACGGTTTTTTTCTTGAGCGCATCGCTCATATAAGCAGATAGCGCATAATAACTGGCGCCAAAGGGTGGATCCACACAGCTCTCGAGGGGCTTGAGAGAATTGGCTCGGTTGGTGATAGCTGATAAGGTATGTGGATCACTTTCGTAACGGATAAATTGTCCGTATTGACCAAACAATTCATCGCCGCCCGTCCCTGTGATACCGACACGAACCGTTTTTGCCATCTCCTTGAATATGTACCAGGCAGGCAGGCCGCCGGCATAGGGTTCGTCCATGTGCCAGACCATTTTAACCAGATCGGTCAATAGTTCCTCGGCGGAAAGCCGAAACACGTGATGATCCGTATGGTATTTTTCAGCAATAAGGTTGGCGCGATCCGTTTCATCCCAGGGGGCTGACATCTGGTCTGAAAACCCTAATGTAAAAGTCCTTACCGGCCCATCGGAAAAACGACTCATCATGGCTGTAATCGCTGCTGAATCAATGCCGCCGGACAAAGAGCAGGCAACCGGGACATCACTGAGGCTCCATCGTTTGACGGCGTCCTGAAAAGTCTGGCGAATGCTGACTGCCCACTCTTGCACGGTTCGTCCGCAGCAAGAATCAAATCCGGGGCGCCAGAATCTGCAAATTTTCAATTCATCTTCTCTTAAATTGTACGAAAACCAATGCCCGGCCGGAAGTCTTCGGACGCCGGAAAAAATTGATTCAGGACCAGGCACGTACAGCAAGGACATATAGTGGAACACGGCCTGGGGATTAAGCTTTGAATTGAAAAAAGGCATTGCTTTAAGTGATTTCAACTCCGATGCGAAAGCAAATCTTTGCGGCGTCACATGGTAGTACAACGGTTTGATACCAAAACGATCCCTGGCCCCGAACAGGATGCCGGTTTGTTGATCGTAAATAACAAAGGCAAACATTCCGTTGAGAGCCTTAACCATTTCTTGGCCGTCTCTTTGATATAATTTGAGCAGTACTTCCGTATCCGAATTACGTGTTTTAAAATGATATCCCTGCTTTTCAAGCGTACGGCGTAACGCGGGTGAATTAAATATCTCCCCGTTAAATACGATCCAAATACTGTCATCTTTGTCAGACATGGGCTGATGGCCATACGCCAAATCAAGGATGCTCAAGCGTCGCATGGCCATAGTGACTTTATTGTCAGGGCTGTGGTATACACCGGCGTCGTCAGGCCCTCGATGGGCGATAAGCATGTTCATACGGTCTATCCACCCAGGAGAATGATCTCCGGCTATTCCGACGATGCCGCACATATTACATGATCTTCCCAAAGAGGGTTTCAGCCTCTGCCATTTCATTTAAAACGTGGTGGATTGATTGGTCATCGGCGTTGATACGAAGTGCCTGTTCAAAGCACTTCAATGCCTCATTTGTATCCCCTTTGGAAAGATGCAGCATGCCTGTTTTTTTATGAAAATCAAAGAGTGACTTTTCAAAGATAGGGACAACATGCCCCACCATGCATGCATGCATGGATTGCGGCCCGGATAATGTTTGGAAAAAAGCCTCAGCCTGCCAGGCATCGCATTCGTTCAGCTGTTGCCCGATAAAGGCAAGATGTGCACAGGATCTTAACACGCTATAAATTTCATCTTCAAGCAAGGAGACTAGGTCCTGAGCCGCGGTCAATGCATCCATATTCACCAATTGCCTGAAACGGTCCACATCCGTAAGCAAACATCTTATTTTCTTGGAAAGGCCGCGGTAAATAATCATTCTTTTACCCCGCATTCATTGAGATCCAGCAGTGTCCGAATCGGTTTCCCAACCGATTCGGGAAGCAACAACGGCTTTATATTTTTCAAAGGATCGTCGGTTAATGATGGGCCCGGGATGGTCTTGAATATGTACAACATCTCATTGGACTCCCATATGGGCGGAAAAAGCTGTCTGGATGACAACAATTGCCCTGATTGTCTGTCAAGTGCAGACATGCCTTTATCTTTTTGCCGTTTCCAGGATATGGCATCAAGGTCCAAGGGTAAACGGATGTCGCCGTGCTCCCCTTTGTGCGCTTCACGGACCAGGGCAAGAAAAAAAGGAGACTGTGTCATGGTCACTGGTATCTGCGGAACGGGGCCTGCAAAAGAAAATAAAGAACGGGGCATGGTCAGATGATGTTCAAGACTGTCAATATCAGCGCAAAAAACAGTTTCACCTGATAACCCGGCCATAAAAACCTTTGTTCCGGATTGTACTGCATCTTTACGTACGTACAAGCCGGAGCGTTTTGAATCATCGGAAACCACTACGACGCCCCGCCAATCATGCACAGCACTGCAAAGCGGCACGGCTGACACGCTTGTCTCAAAACCATCGCAAAAAAAACGATCTCTTTCGATATTGCGCGACAACATGGTCCCCTTTGAAACAGTATACTGGTCAAACCGTCCAGCCAATGTCATGGGCATAAGAGAAGGCAACGCGGGCATTTTGTCTTCGGGCGCCACAGCTGCATTATACCGGGAACTTAAAAGCATTGGAATTTGTCGTGTTGCCACACAATCCTGCCCATGGTCATCAATGGGCAACAACAGATCAACAGCATCTAAACTAAGCAGCGAAAACAGTTGAATGGGATGGTCCACGACGGGCTTTGTTCCGACAAAAGCATCCGCCTCGCTTGTGACTATGTCGCCAAGGGCTTTAAGAATGAAATCTGCATCAAGCCCCGGGCAGCGATAATCGATCACAGCCACAGGCTGTCCATTTTTCCTAAGTTCTGTTAACCGTGCAAAAGCGTGGCTGCATTCAGTCAAAATATCCCCAGGCAAGCGATTTTCCACTCCTTTTAAAAGACATTGAATTTTTAAGGGTTCCACTCTTTTTGCAACAGCTTCTTCTGATGTCACGATCAGGGGAAACACCCCCATTTGCCTTAGCCCAACCGCCGTGGACAATATGCGGTCCAGTAAATTGCCGCCTTTTACCTGGGTCTGGAGAAGTTCCGACTCACAAGAATCTTCAGGAAATACGGGAAAAACTACATTCATAGTGCTTTTTGAACATACAAGCCCTGGTCTACAATCTTGCGGGCCTGGTGTAAATCCGACCATTCGTCAATATCAACTAACTCAATATCGTTGTCTATGATGTGGTAATGTGTTCCGAATGACGTTCCCGGAAACACCCAAAATGCATCAAGTAGACCGTATTGCCGGTAGGCACTGTGCAGGCCTTCAGATAAACTTTTTGTTTTCAAACACCTATAATTCTTTGTCTGTGCATCAAAGTAGCATCTTTTTTTAACCCCTACTTTTCGAACTGTGACAACCCGGCCCCATCGATCTGAAAGACGTTTCAAAACCGTATTAATCGTAGTAATACGCCTAAAAGGGTGCGTGGGCAGCATCAACGCACAAATATCAGGTTGATAATCGTCCTCCTCGGTCAGCCACCTTAGGCAGTGGGCAACAACGCCTTCCAATGCGGAAGTATCGGCAGATAACGCCCTTGGACGTAAAAATGGAACTTCCGCACCATACTCTTTGGCAACAGATCCAATTTTTGGGGAATCGGTACTAACAATCACTCTATCAATTTTGGGAATGCTCAGAGCCGTCATGATGGAAAATGCCACCAAAGGTATGTTTCCCAGCAATTGAAGATTTTTATCAGGTATACCTTTGGAGCCGCCACGCGCAGGTATAATGCATACGATTTTCATTAGATTCTTACCTTTATCATTGAAATCGTGGTATAGCTAGTACCATAAAGTCGTTCAAATCTTGAAACTTAAAAATGGAGCCTGGCAGATGCTCGTAACACATGTCGACATAGAATATGAAAATTTTATACAAAAAGTGAATCACAATTTAAATGACTGTCTAAATGGTCTAAAAGAGCAGGTAAACAATATTTTAAGTGGGCTTCAGAGTAATACTGTCCACGATTTTCCAGTTCGCATCGCAATATATGGCGGAGAGTACAGTGCTTATGTCGCATACAACGCTTTAAAAAGTATTAACGATTTGAAAATAGCCGGGATTATTAGTAAATATCCGCCATGCATCGAACTTTCCGAACTACCTCACGTACCTGTGGAAGAATCATTGGACGTGGATTATGTTTTTGTCGCAACGTCCCCACGCCACTATGATGTAATTACAAAAAACATCAAAGCGTCCATTCGGGCTCGGGGCATAATTTTCATGTATCGCAGTTGGGGCATCAAATCAGCATCAATTTGCGGCGGCAAGCTGTCAAATTCTAATGATTCGTTGATATATTTGCCTGTCCGTATAAGAGAATGGAATGATTCTCATGAATACGCCCTACCCCTTCCATTAAACCAAACAGCTGTAATCCTAATCGATATTTGGGATTTTGATTCAAAAGATTGCCCATATTGCCCCAAATTACCAAATTTTTTAAAAACAGCTCGTAAACATGACCTGGTGGTTATTCACAGCGTTCACCATACCTGTGATAAAAATTATAAATTCATACAAAAAGGCTCTGCAAAAACTTTTACGGTTCCTGATCCCGAATTGATTGAAAAGGATGAATGGCCCCCCATGCTCTTTAAAGAAAAGAAGGGTATATTTTCACACAGAGAAAAGGAGCAATACTTTAAATCACAACTATCCGGGAAAAAACCACCCATCGGTATCCACAAGTGTGCACTTCCGATAAACAGAGACAAAGAATACATTGAGAGTGACTGCCAAGCCATCCATAATATTTTAAAAAAAAATGAAATTCTATATATTATCTACATTGGTGGTTCTACACTTCAATGTCTTTTTTTCCGACCTGCAGGGCTTTGGAACATGATGCACAACAAAGGCTATGGGTGCATATTAATGCGCGATCTGACGTTCCATGAAGAACTTAATATCCATGGGAAAGCAGTTGATTTTAAGCGCTGCGGCATCGGTATTTGCGAAACCATGGGCGGGTGCTCTTCGGACTCAAGCCTTTTCTTAAAAGCCCTGATGCAGAAAACCTCAACCCCAAACATTTAAGTGGAAGCATAAGTGTAATATGAAATCCAATTCTTACAGAATCAGCCAAATACGGAACCGCTATCCCTGTCTTAAATTAATCGACAAATGGGCCATCCCGGGACTGCCGTCCAATAATGTGCTCACGCTTCGTTCTTTTCGACCCGGCGAAATCGCCATAGGAACTGTTTCCGCACCAACTCTGACACTTTTTTCCAGGAGCACGCAAACCTTTTCAACGCTTGACCTGGGTGCCATGTCCGGCAACCTATGCCAGGTTACGTATCATTTTGCTGTTTCACCGGATGGATCCCATATCATTGTCAATGATCCAAGAGCGCATCTTCTTTTACATTTTGATCTGATCAAAGAAAAGGGTAAGGTAGTTGTCGATTTTTCCGAAGACGCAATCAACAGTAATCGTTCCATCAGCGCGCCCCTATGGCTGTCGAACCGTCGTTTTCTGGCATCCGAATGGCGCTTGCCGCATACCCTAGAAAAAAAAGTAAATGATGCTTACCATATGCGTCTGAGTGCAGGCCATTCAACGCTGGTTGATTTTGACGTGGAAGCGGGCACAATGACCCGGATTCAGGACAAACACTTCGATGGTCTGGCATTAGACATTCAACAGGATAATAAGGGCGGATTATACATTCATCGATGGGGAAGTGATATCCTTCGACTGGAACCCAATGGGAAAGTATCAACCGTATTCCAAGGGGGCGGCAACAACCTGCACATCAAGTCATTTTTACTTTTAGATGACGCTATTCTTGTGGCAGGCAGCGACCACCTTCACCAAAAAAAATTGATTCGCATTTCCCTGGATGGACATTTTATTTGTTCTCATCCCCATGCATCCGAAGTATTGGATTCGGTCTGCGGTATATGTTCAACAGCAGACGGTATTTGGATAGGAGATGAACGAGAGCAACGTATCGGTCTTTTCTCCCAGGGCGGGACACAATCATCTAAAAAACGCGTAAAAACTTAATATCATTGCAAATGATATAACAATCAGATCTGTTTAAAAAAGCGTATCAAACGGTTCAGACTGGAACACATCAAGTTTTGATTCAACTCCGGCATTGATGATCCGTCTTCCTACCGTTTCAAATTCGGTTCGTGCCAGTCGATATGCCTGCTCTTGTTTTTCAACCCAAGGACCGCCGATCAAATCTCCGGGTTTATAGTAATCGGCAATACCATAACAGGTTTTTACCAGGTGCATGTTTTCCTCAGTTAACAATAAATGACGACCGGGAAGATGCTTGGTCAAGGCCACAAGATTCCCGTAATTGTGGTCAACGCCGATAATGTAAACCGGATCACATCCAAAATGGTATGCCAGTTGCAGCATGATATAGGTTACGGTACTGCCAAGGTGAACCACCCCTGAAAAATCTTTTGAAAACTGGGGGTAGGCATCTGAAAAATAATAAGGGTTGTTCCCAGTCCGCGGAACGTTAAAGAAAACAGTATCTGCCGCAGGCGGCAATGCATAAGCATTATAAAGCGCTGCCATTTTCAAAGGACCCTTTACCCGGGGTAGTTCTTTGCGGCGTGATTCTGTTTGCTCAATATCTTCCAGGACAAGGTAATTCGTGGTAAACCCCCATTTTGAAAACCGTTTGTAAATACCGTTACAGCCGATGGTAATTTCGTCTTTCAGGGGGGTAAGATCCATTTTATCCAGACTGGGTCCGTTCCCAATGACAAAACACCGTTGTCCTTTGTATCGGTTTCGCCAATCGGCTATGATATTCTGGTAACCGGGGATACGTTTAGGTTCAGGTTCATCAGCAAGCCATTCTTGAGCATAATGTTCAAAGAATTTTTCCCGGGCCTCTACAATACGCCGGTATGCCTCGGGTTTATCTTGTTCCGGGAATCGTTTTGTCCATGCAATCATACTTTTAACTCCCAATCAGGGTTCAGCAGTTAACTGAGTGAGACCAAGCTCTGCCAGTGTTTCGTCAACCTTTTGCAGATAAAAAGGGTAACTGGAAAATCCGACAAAATGAATCACGGCAGGCTTTGTCCACATGGTTCCGTCTTTTTTCTTGACCAGTGACGGCCAACCGGACCCCTCATCTATCATGTCAACATAACTTTTGCCCGCACACGCATACATATCCAGGGGCAAATTGCTCAGTCCAGAATCAGGGTTGATACCGTTCATATCAAAAGAATCATTTTCCATACTTTTTTGATAGGCAATCATGAAATAGGGTTCATCATTGAAATATCCTTGGGGCATGGTCAACGGACGCTTTTGCAACAGTTCATCAATCATTTGTCCGAACGCCCATCCCTTCCGGTCTGCCGCACGGCCCACAAACCCGCTATTGAGACTCATATTGCGTACATGGATACCGGCATCTTGGGCTTTTTCATGTAATTTGAAAGATTTCCCCATATAATTCAAATCCACATCTTCTTCCCGGTAACCGCCATAGATAACGACAGATTCTCGACGAATTATATCGAAAATATCGACAATCCTTTCGCCAAAAACAAAGCAGTCACAATCAAGATACAATAAATTTTTTTGCCTCAATAACGGATGATGGAAAGGAATCCCCTTAAATTCTCTGGGAATAAAACGATCTTTAGCGATCTCTTCGGCACTACGACGCGCGTAAATGATTGACTCAATGGATTCAAAATGCAACCACTCAAGTCCTTTGTACGGGGTTGGATCGGCATTGGCAAAAAAAATAACGTATTGTGCCTGATCCAAAAGAAATTTTCTTGCTGATGCCAGGCATGCCACAGCATTTTTTAGATAAACATCTCCAAACGCAAGACAGCAAGCCGCATTTTTTGTGTGTGTCATGATGTGAGTCTCCTGCAATCGACTTATTTTACTTTGACTATGTAAACACATTTAACCTGACTGCAACGCCTGCCGTTTTTTTTCCCAGACCAAGCGAATTTCATCATTGGCATCTTTTAAAGAGGCTTCAAATATCTCGTCAGATAGATCCGTAAGGTTGAAGCTAAATTGGAAGGCGCCTTGAAATCGACGAAAAAAATCCTCCTCATTTTTGATTCGACCTTTTTTAACAGCCCATTTGTAAATATCTGTGCCGGGGTAAGGGGTTAACCGGCGGATATCTCTAGGTGAGGATTCATGTCCGTCAATAAGCGCCATCAATAACTCTTTGCTGGCATTTAGACTCTCTAAATTTTCTATAGGCTGCCCAAAAATCATAGGGGTCGTTACGTGAATTCCATGTCGCTTTGTACTTTCGACGGCCTGGTGTATTTGTCGAATCGTAGTCTTTTTATGCATATAATCCAATACCTGCTGATCCCCTGATTCGATACCGTATCCAATAGCTTCACACCCGGTCGATTTTAAAGCGAGAAGTTGTTCGTCATCTACGATGTTCACCCGACCGTTAATTCGATATCTAAATTTCAAATTGTTTTTTGCAAACGCATCACAAAGCGAAAGACACCGTTCTTTACTGGACATAAAAAGATCGTCATAAAACTGTATGAAAGTAATCCGGTAACGTTCCTGCAGCAAAGCAACCTCTTGTGCAACCCTTTCCGGGCTTCGAAATCGAAATTTGTTGGTATGGAAACAAAAATTACACCGATACGGGCATCCCCGGGATGTCACCATTACCATATATCGATCTTCTTTTGTTGCAGGCGGCAAGGCAGTTTTCAAATAATCTTCCATGGGAAACGCATCCCATGCAGGCAAAGGACAACGGTCAAGATCTTCGTATATTTCTCCAGGGCCAGTTGAATATATTTCGTCATCAATTCGATAGTGAATGCCCTTTGTCGTAAAGGATTTCAAGTCGGATGGGTAGTGTGTCAGCAAATGGGGAAAAATTAATTCAGCCTCGCCATCGACTGCAACATCTGCCCCGGTTTTACGTAACATGTATTCCGGGCAGGCACTGGGACCAGGTCCACCAATAATCACCTTTGATTCCGGTGCCGTATCATTGATCACCGCCATCAATTTCAGTACACGAGGCAAATTATCAAATAAAAATCCGAAGCTTATAAAATCATACCTTGATTTTGATAGTTTTTCTTTAATATCCTCAAGGTCCATTTGCTCTGCATCCATCAGTGCCAGTTCAGGGTAAATATCTGCTTGTCTCAAAGCGGCCACAACATATGCAAGTCCCAAATTAAAGAAATAAATATTGTTTTGTGCTTTAAGCGATATGAGGAGAACTTTCATTGAATTTCCTTTGTGTTGCAGCAAAAAGGCATGGCTGTTTAAAATTTACTTGAGAAGTGATCGAATGGCGGTTTCCATCTGTTCCCGGTCCACGGATCGACTGTTGCCAATAATCCCCACGGCAAGTCCACCCATAAGATTGCCTAAAAAAGCTAAAATTTCCAAATCGACTCCTGCACAGGCAGCCGGCGCGGTAATAGCAAGCAACGCATCCCCTGCGCCCACCCTGTCCACTGCATCAAGGTTGAATGCAGGCGCTTCAACAAGTCCTCGTTCTTTTTCATACACAATACAGCCTTTTTTACCCTGGGTTACAGTCATGCATTTTGCGTTGACAGCCTGAGTTAATGAGGCGATGGAAGAACGCACATTGCAATTATAATCACGCAACTCCGCTTTAAATTCGTTTTGTGCAATGCAACCGTAATCCATGCGTTGGTATCGACTGATGGTATGCAGTCCCCTGTTTCCTGCGTTGGCCTGGGTGTTTACGGCCAAAAATGGGGACTGATCGCTAAGTATCCCTCGATGCCGCGCGCTGATGCAGCCATGCCCGTAATCGGATGCAACAACCAGGTCACAATTTTTCATAAGATCCCGGGTTAAGCCTATGAATTCGGCATCGTCCTTTTCCGCCAGTTCATGATCGTCCATGATATAAATTTCTAAAAATTTTTTCAGGCTATAAGCATCAACAAAACGGCGTTTGACGGTTGTGGGCTTGCCCGCCCGCGGGAATAGAACAGGATGAACATTGGGATGAAATTTTGAATTGACAAATGATGCGTATTCGTCGCTGTCACCAACCACGCCAATAAAATCAACGCGGTCAACAAAATGCGCCATGTGATTTGCAACGGCGACAGCTCCGCCTGCATATGTTTCTGTCCGACGATGTTGAATGGCCAAGACCGAATCTTTTGAAGAAACGCCCAAACCGTCACAAAAATGATAATCATCGACGATTACATCGCCTACTACCAAAGCCCGAATCGATCGTATTTGTTCCAAAACCGTTGCCACGCCGTCTATTCCAATGCGGTCACGAAAATTCAGCAAATAACTTTTGACGGATTCAGGCAGAGGAGAAAAATAACGGTTAATCAAAGTGGTGGAGCTATATACGGGACCGGAGGTAATTACCAACCCGCCGCCGATCCGTTTTACGGCATCCGCTTCCAGCCCCAGTTTTCCTGTCAGATCATCGTCTACACTTTTAAAATCAGCTCCTTTTGCATAGACATCGGGTTTAATCAGCTCAATCGTCTCAACGGCGGTGGGCCATTCATTGATTGCAACAAAATCAACCATGCTCATGGCAGCGATTGTTTCAGCCCGCACACTCTCTGTAAATTTGGGGCGAAACGGGCCCTTGTCTACAAAACGGTCCGGGGATACGGTGACCACCAGCAGATCGCCCATACCGGCCGCTTCTTTCAAATAATGCAAATGCCCTGCATGGAAGAGGTCAAAACATCCATGGCAAAGAACGACCCGTTTGCCCTCACGCACGGAATCCAATCGCGAAGTCAATTCATCCAAGTTATAAATTTTAGTTATCTCTTTGCTCATATGACGTCCTTATTGCCTGTCAGTATTTATTTGTGCATCTAAATAAATTTAAATGTCATACTGTCGTTGCAGATAACATGTTCAAAAATTTGATTGTGCGGTTGATAGGTGCAGCGGGGACAATCCTTCAAACGAATCGCTTTTTTTATTTCCCAGTGTTCGGTGCTACCCCATAATTTTTTAAATTGATTAAAGGATGAAATAGGACCGGAAAATTCCAGGCGATCATCACCCCTTCGATCACAACAAAGGCTGACGCAAAAATCCTCGTCAAATTTAGTGCGCGGCGGCATGAAGACGCATGTCATAAAAACAGCGCTGCAGGCGGAAAAAAAATTAGCCCGATTTAAATCCTCATCAAATTTGTGTGTAATACCGTAAACACCAAAATTGTCATCCTCCAAGTGCCTGGCCTGCTCAATCTGCTCACTGAAAATCGTTTTGTCTGATGCAGCGAGCAGGCTTTTTTTATCTTGATCCAGGCGGTCCCATGGGACGCCGGCGGGCCTGACATGAAAGTTTTTGCATCCAAGCTCTTTGGCCAATGAGGCCGCAGGGTAGAGATCGGAGACATTTCCGTTGAATAGAAGGTATTTATAACTTACCCCGTATCCAGGTCTATTTGTGCCCAGCCTGCATTTGCGACCACGGATATAATCGTTGAGCATCTGGATATTTTCACAGACGCGGTTAAAATAATCTTTGCCTTTTAGCGTGTGAAACACCTTTGCACTGCCGGCATCGACCGATACGCCGACCCAAGTGCACAGAGACAGAGCCTCTATATGTTCTTGAATCAATGTGCCGTTGGTCACAACGCCAACCTCTACCCCTTTGGCAACACATGCTTCAATGAAAGCGCTAATATCCGGATGTAGCAGGGGTTCCCCTCCGCCGGCAATGCAAACGGCTTCAACACCCGCCGGCCATTCAGGGCTTCCCTGCCATTTTTTTAGCTGCCGGGGCAAGTCAAGAAGGGCCTCTTTTGAAATCCGGTCATGGCGATGACGAAGGATATGGCCGGCATTGCACCAATTGCATGACAGATTGCAGGAATTAATTGGATCAACAGTTACCAAACCCGGTTGCGGAATCGGATCGCCTTGGCGAATTAACCGCCAGCGATACACCTGTGCCAGCAATTTATAGCTGTTGAAAGGATTCCATTTTTTTGCAGGAGACCATTCAAGGGCTATTCCAGGAGATAATGCGTCTTTACTCATCTTATTTTTCAAGAGCTATCTTCTCTTTCAATTGTTTCTTTTTTTTACCTATCAGCGGGTCGGCCTGATTATCGGCGGTAATTTGCCTTAAAGCCTTGAGGGCGCCAACATGGTCCCCCATATACTTGCGAACATCGCTTAACGAGATAAAAAATTGGGTTTCTTTCGGTGCCGTGTTCGTCAAGTTCTGCAGCAATTGATGGGCGCGTTCATAGTTTCCTAGTGCCGCACAACTTCCTGCAGCCAAATGCCGGGCCTCAAGGTTTTCCTCCGGCAGGCTTAAAAACAAATCGATGGCCTCTTCGTGGCGCCCGATTATTTTTAACCGTTTGGCAAACCCAAAGGGATCAGACTGCACATAAAAAGGAGCGCGTTGGGCAAACTCATCAAGCAGGAGGGATGCTTGTTCCAAATCACCCGTTTCTGCCAGCACCTCCACAAGATCTCCAAGGCGATCAAATTCGAACCGTTCCTCTTCATAACATTGGTGAAAATAATCTTTGGCTGTTTCCAAGTCACCGGACAACCGGGCAAGACGCCCTAAACGACGTAATGAACAGGTTTTCTCCAAATTCGACCGGTGGGTTTGGAAAAACACGTTTACAGCGTCTTTGCCGTCAATCTTATACATCACTTCGCCCAGTTCGGCAGCAACTTCGGCGTCATATGGATCAATTTCATGGCACCATTTAAGCACCCTCAACGCAGCTGCTAAATGACCTGAAATCGAAAGGTGTCGTCCCAGATGTTTTCCTTCCTTGCTGAAACCGTGAAAGCCGCTTTCGAACTCATTGGGAAATAATCTGTCCGGCAAATCAAGCGCCCGCCACACCAATTGCAGAAAATAAGTTTGACGAGAAGAATTACCGTAAACCGGGGAAACTGCCAAGCAGACTATTTCCTGTTCGTTGAAAAAATTTTGGGACATGGTTTTAAGTGTATTTACAGCCTGGGACCACCGCTGTGATGCATTGCGGTAGGTATGAATTTGTTCGGACAGAGTTCCAATAACGGTACCGGTCTCTTCCACAAAGTCGCACCCCGGCACGTCTTTACAATCACGATCTCGAATTTCCACCCCGATGGTTTTAGAACAGTGAATCTCCCTGCAATGGGAAAAAAAAGCATATAAGTAGAGAGCAACCGCGTCACGGCCGACCTCAAACGGAAGAGGAAATATCCTCTCCACACCGTTACGGGATACCATGATACCCGAAAGATCCGGGATCCCGGCAGGGATTCCGGTTATCCCAAGACGCTGAACAAACCTGTCGCTTAAAAGTCTGGGAGACGGTTTGGGCCTTCCATCTCGAACCCGGACAATCCCCATTGTAGTTCTCATATGACTTGCGAAGACCAATCCGGCCCTAAAAAAATCATCTCCGGCATGTGCAAATGCAAGTATATTGTTCTTTGCAAGTGTTACGGCCTTGTTCAATATCCTGCTGTAAGAGGCTCCAGGTAAATGAATACAGGATACCTGTCCCAATTTTTTAAGCCGCTCAAATAGCCTATCCGGATCAGCAAATGGAGAGTTAACGGCGATCACAAGTTCAACGGGGCGTCTCATTCGAAGTATTTTTGAAGCCGTCTGCCATAAGGAGATATCATCGGATTCTGCTGTTAAAACGACAGAAACAGGTACCGGCTGTTGAAAAAGTCTGATATCACCCCCCTTTTCTATTCATATTTTGGGCGTTTTCGATATCCGCTGAAAGAGAAATAAAGGCCTGCTCAAGACGTTTAAAATCGATTCCGCCGTACAGCCTTCTCTGGAATCGGGTAGTGAAGGGATAAACCTGGCCGATTTCGACAAAATACACTTCAGATAGAGGGAAATATTGATCGTATAATTCCAGAAAGGGCGCATCGGAAAGCCAACCGAAACACATTGGCCCACTGTTGGGGAAAATCGTTAAAAACGCGGCTTCAACCAAGGCTAAATCTTCAAGTAATGTATCAAAATAATCCTTGGAAAAATATACACCATCGATCTCACGAAACCCTTCAACAATCTCCTGTTTAGATCCGATACCAATGAAAACGAATTCTTTGTTGGCGGTGTATTGTCGAATCAATTGTTCCAATACGACAGCATTGGAATTGCGTCTCGCGCAAAAATCATCCCGATTTCGAATTTGAAAGACCACAGGCTTTGCCGGATAAATTTTTTCTTTAAGAAAAACCGTAATCTTTTCCCGGACGTCTTTTGGACATTTCAACTTGGGATATGTCCCTGTCCGATCAATGCAGTCCGTAATATACCGAACATCATAGGGTAAGCGAGGCAGTATAAAGGCCTCGGGTGACATTGAGCGGGATGCTGCGTAAAAATCCCGCAGATACGGATCAAAGCCCTTTGTGTCAGAAAAAAATGGGGGGAAAATGTGATATTGTCCTGCCATTCGCCGCAAAAAACTTCGAAATTGACCGGATTTATCAAAACGAAATACAGCCCCTTTTCTCGGGGAGATATCACACAACGAGATGATGTTGTCCTTAAGCACCCTGCTCTTTTTAAATTTAAGACTACCGGCATTGATGTGCGAGGGATCGTCAATGAAAGCATAGTCCACTTGTTCAAGTTCCAGTCGATGGCATTGGGCCAAGGCACTTGCCTGGAAGAGGATTGCATCCCCGATAACACCCGAATATTCGTTAAAATCCCAGACCGCAAGCAACCGACGTTTATTCGGAGGGTTTAAAAGCAGTCGAGCTGATTTGAACAAGCCCTGAAACCAGGGAGCGGTGAGCAACTTACGCCGAAATGAGAAAGAAAATTGACGCCGGTGATCGGTCATTTGTTTTGAGCACGGTTTGATTCTATTGTATTCCGGATCCCAAAGAAACAGTTTCCCAAGGGGTAATGGGAACGTCAATCATGCTGTTTGCTCCCAGTTTACTCAAAAAATCGTCGGAAAGATCAAATACGGTTTTGGCCCTGTCCTCAAATTGAAGAAGAATCCCATGGTCTTGAATGAGCTGCCGTTTTGCATACAGGCATTCCCTGAGTCGTTTTCCTGTCCGGTCAAATATTTTTTGCCAATAATTATAAGGACCATCCATTTGAATGGATTGATCCGTCATGCCTGCATACGCAAGAACAATTCCATAGGGCTTCAGTGGCAGCGCCCATTCATAAAAAAGCGCAACTTCGTGAAGATTCAGCGGTGTGATCAGAAACTTAATCGTAATTAGTGTATTCTTTCCAAAAATCAGACTTTCCACAAAATTTCGGGTTTGATGAAGATCAAGCCCCATGATGCGATTGTAGGTCTCTGGCTGGAAACCGACAAAGGAAACCGTCACGCTGCGAAATAAATGTTCAACAACCGGTTTCATCTCCATAGGTACCGAAGCATTGGTTACGACCGTAAACCAGGTTTCCGGAAGTTTTTCCTTCTCTTTTTCCAGCCATTGCATGGTCTTTTTCTGGATTAAAATTTCGCCGCCCTGGACCTCCAGCACTTCCGGCTGCATCTGGTTCAGTAGTTGTGATAACGGTTCATACAGGTCATAGCTCCCATTCCAGCCTGGTGAGCCTGCACTGCACATGGCACATTGGGCCTGACACGCAAGAGAAAGCTCTAAGTTAAGCTTTTGACATCTAATCGTCTCACCTTGGTGGGGTCTTCGAAAAATATATCGTGCACACTGACACGCTTGGTACATGGATTCAATTTTGGTCTTCAAATCCGAATCGGTGATGTGGCCGATTTGAAACCTCGGATCACCCCATTTCCTGCAGCACGGATAAACATCACCATTGTATCGAACAAATAGTTCTTCAAGGTTGCACGGGCGCTCTTTTTTTTTGTATTTCATGACTTATTTTCTTTAAAATTTATCCGCCCTTTTGTCGATCTTCAGCCCTGGGACAACGGCCCCAACATACGGGTATGTAACGAAGGTTGTATATTGGCCGGGTTTAACAGTTTGAAAATTTAAATCGTTCCAAGTTAAATGATTCACTCGGTACTGGGCAGATACGAGTTGAAAAAGTTTAGGCTTTGACATTATGTCAAGTGAGAATGCTTTTGGCAGGGGATAATCGAAATATATATGCTGAATCTTTGGACGATGATCTACAAAGGCCAATTCACTTAACTGGGTAGAAACGTCATAATACCCGCAAAGTTTTCCCACAACGTAAAAGGGTTCTTGACACGGATGGACAACTAAAGTCAATTTTATTTTAAGATTGAGGGAATCTTCAATATTTATATCTTGGGGTTCCAACCGCTCCGATGCCCGGCAAACACCGGTTCGGGATAAAATATCACTTAAATATCGTCTTTCTGTCTGTATTCGAGGTAATAAACCTTGGCACTCCTGGGCGCCGCCATTCTTATTAAACTGTCTAATTTGGATGAACAATTCCTCAAGACGTTCCAAATACCATAACGCCATATTTACAAATACAGACGCCTTTGAGGAACCTTTTAATTGCTTTTTGATGACAAGCAACGCACTTTTGTAATCGTCAAGGGATTTAGGGTCGTCCTCTTTTGGCGGAATATATCGAAAGTCTTTGAGTTGAAGAAATTCAATATCTCCATTTTTCCGGGATGACCGGGCAATGCGCAAGGACTTTTCGATATCACAAATCGTTTGCCGCAAAACATCCCAGCGAAGGGGTTCCGACTGTTCCAGATCCAGAATGGCTTTTTCAAAAACCTGCATCTGTCGAGTATTCAAAATTTTGGCGGCCATTGTCTGCCAATCTTCTTGCGTATTCTGCCAGTCTTTGGCCAGCCATCCCCCATCCCTTTTGTAACGGCAGTAGTGTTGAATTTCAATGAGGTTTGAAAGATCGCTACCGCAGGTTTCTGGAACTGAGCATACTTGCGTGGTTTCAGTATTTCGAGAGATAAAACCGTGCCGACCCAGAAAACGCGCAATATTCATTGCGCTGGCCATATGCAGAAAAGCCGATGGATGATGATCGGTTTCCGTCGCCCATTGTCGTCTGTCCGGCAGCCAATCTAATTGATCCAACGCGCATAGGTATGGAATTCTTTTTTCTTTGCATATTGCAGCAAGCATTTTTTGACTGTTTTCAGTTACATCATATCGCTGGTACAAAGAATGATACACAATAAGTGGTATGCTGCGGTCCTTGAGCGCTTCTTGAATATAAGTTAATGCGTCATCGTATAGCCGGCCGTATACGTTATCTGATTGCCAGGTTGTCTCGTAAGATGCTTTGGGTGAATTAAAATTTTCCCGCCACATTTGAACTTCCGCATCATTTAAGCACTGGTTCAGCAAAATCAGGTCAAAGTCATATGCGCGGCTAAAGTGATCAATCAGGAGAACCATGTCGTGAATAGACAAGCCGCCTTTAGATAAATTGATCACCTGAAAATATGGGGCAGCCAGGGATTTATTGAGAACCTGCTCAAGAAATGCCGGAAGCGTTTCATGGGTGGCAACGCCCTGGCCGTATACGTAAGAGTCTCCAACCACTCCGATCCGAAAGCATCCTTTGGGTTTTTCAAACGTATATTCCCTACAACGAAAGCTGTGATATAATGTAGAAGTCATTATTTCCCTTTTGCGATATAGTGATCAAAACGCCAATGCGTCATCATCAATGCGGATAGATCCATTCATTATGCCGAATCTCTTTTTTGTCCTGATTTGGTTCGTCCGCTTGACGGCCATGGGTTTTCACAAGGTGCAGCAGTTTAGACTGGGTATCATCTAAGGGACAGGCGTCTCTGTCAGGCAACGGTTTGGCCGCTTTCATCAGTTCCATCAGTTTTAAAACGATATCAGCATCATCAGATTCCTGATGTAAGTTTAAAATATCTTCACTTGCCATTATACATTTTCCTTTAGGACCAAAAAGTTACCAATTGCAAGCATATCGATATCCGTATATAAAAAACACCGAACCGCATCCACCGGGGAACAGACAATCGGTTCCCCTCTGATATTGAAAGATGTATTGAGAATTACAGGCACACCAGATACCCGGCTGAATGCCTCGATAAGGTTGTAAAATTTTTCATTAACAGCTTTGGATACGGTTTGGACACGTGCGGACTGATCTACATGGGTTGTTGAAGGTAATAACCGTGCACCCTTTTCAGTGGCCTGGGGCACCAGAAGCATATACGGCGACGGCCGATCTAACTCAAAAAATTCGGATGTATACTCTTCAAGAACCGCAGGTGCAAAGGGCCTGAACGATTCTCTAAGTTTGACACGTCGATTAATGATCTGCTGCATCTGCGTCGTACAGGGATTAGCCAGAAGACTTCTGTTCCCTAAAGCCCTGGGACCAAATTCCATGCGCCCCTGGAACCACCCCACGATTTTGTTATCCCAAACGGCTTTGGCTACATGTTCCGTAAGTTCGCTGATCTCCATGTATTCATAAACAACAGGGTGTTTATCAAGAACGGCCTGTATTTGTTCATTGCTGAAAGAAGGGCCCCAAAAAGCATGCGGCATCATGGATTCAGATGTTGAGACCGGATCAGACTGCGTTGCTATGGCCAGGGCCGCACCAATTGCAGCGCCGGCATCCCCGGCCGCAGGCTGAATAAAAATATCCTGGAACGACGAAGAAGAAAACACCTTCCAATTGGCGACACCGTTCAAAGCAACTCCGCCCGCAAGGCAGATATTATCCGTGTTGTATTCCTTTTTTGCAAAAGCAAAGGTTTTTTCCAATGCATTCTCAAGAAATCTTTGAACAGATGCGGCGATATCGGCGTGTCGCTGTGTGAGCGGATCACCCTCCCCGTCACGGGGAGGGCCGAGCAGCCTGACAAGTGCCTGTGAATACATATGGGGGGCACCCCGGTGAAAATCAAAATAATCTAAATCCAAAATGATGGCGCCGGTTTCATCTGCCATGGCAACTTGTTCGATGTGTTTAACGAATTTTGGTTCACCGTAAGCGGCCAATCCCATCACTTTGTATTCATCGTTGTTTATCTTAAATCCAAGAAAGGCTGTAAACGTAGAATACAATAATCCAATCGAGTGTGGATAAACCGTCTCATAATCAAGTGAAAAGGTCGCATTGGACCCAAAACCCAAGGTTGTTGTTGCAAATTCGCCGACGCCATCGCAGATTAGGATTGCCGCTTCTTTAAACCCGGATGGGTAAAATGCCGATGCGGCATGGGAGTGATGGTGGGGACAGTAACAAACTTCACCTGTAAACTCGTAACGGTCACGAATGGTATTTTCAATATGCCCGCCAAGCTGAATGTCATTATTGAGTTGTTTGAGAAATTCTGGTTCAAACTGTTTGCCATACTGTTGAAAGGCCTGAATTCGCCGAAGAATTTTTCGAAGCGGCTTCTCATAAAAGACGACCACATCAATATTGCTCCAATCTAAACCGCTTTCCTTAAGACAGTATTCGACAGCATGTGAAGGAAACGCCGCATCGTGCTTTTTTCGGCTGAATCGTTCTTCTTCAGCGGCAGCTTTAATAATTTTTCCAGAAATCAAAGCTGCCGCTGAATCATGAAAATAACAGGAAATCCCTAAAATATTCATCATCGTTTTCCATTTAATACGAACTTTTCAGAGGTGAATTATGTACGGTACAAATAGGGCTTTGCCACCCCAGTGTACCGATATGGCTTTGTGTATGATTAAAATCGACAACTTTCAATTTCATTTCGGCTGCACTATTTGCCCGGCTGTGGTCATAAGGTGGTTTTTCTTTGGCCGAATGTGTAAAATCAACCAATGCCCGCTCTTCTTGCCGCCCTAAAGAGGCCAGAGGATGCAAACAAAAATCGGTATCATTTTCAAGGCCCCAGCGAGCCAGATTACACGCCAGGGAAAATGAATTATAACGTGTTGAAATAATAATTGAAAATGGTCTATAGGTGTGAAGTTTATCCGACGAGATCACCTGTAGTCCTGCAAAATCTTTTTGTTGTAGTTCCGTATTGGAATCAATGACACCACTTGGATCCAAACCGGTGAGCTTGATCAGTTCGATGAATTTTAAACAATCGGCATTGGCACCCCAAAAAAACAAAGATCGGTTAAATGTTGTGAAGTCCCGAACTTCCAGTTGATGATCCGCCGAAGAACGTAAGCCATTTTTTAAGTACAGTCGGATCTCAGATAGACTTACCGCCATTGTTCGCCCTTTCATATATTTTGAAAGTTCAATTTTCGTTTTTTTAAAATAAGGCCGTCGATCAGATTTTGCGCCGCATCCACCTCCATCTGTAGGCGCCCCTCACGTGTGTACGATCCTACATGGGGTGTCAACAGCACGTTTGGATGTCCACATAAAGGCCCACTGTAAGGTTCTGTTGCAAAGGCATCAAGCCAGACGCCTGCAACCTTTCCACAATTCAACGCCTCCAGCAATGCCGTTTCGTCAACATTGATCCCCCGTGCGGCATTACAGATAAAAGCCCCATGCCGAATCCATTCAAATGCCTGTCTGTGAATAATTTTTTCTTCTCCACTTGCGTGAATAATAATGATGTCCGCAAGTGCCAGCGCTTGATCAAGTGCCATGATCCTCACGTCACAGTCACCTTGTTCGGCCAGTGGATCCACAGCAATCAAATTGACATTAAATGGCTTTAATAATGATGCCGTGCGGCGTCCAATTTTACCAAATCCTATAATAACAACTGTTTTCTTTTTTAACTGGAAGCCTACGCGTTTATCCCATTTCCCCTGATGCAAACTCGAATTCATGGCACAGGCCTCTCTGAGCAGCATGATCACCATGCCCACCGTCAGTTCGGCTACGGCTTGTGTGGGGCCAAAAGGTGTATACTTGAAAACGATCCCCATCTCCCGGCAAGTATCTACGTCCACATTGGAAATGCCTGAGCCGCATCGTGATACCACTTTAAGGCTTGATGCTTCCAGAACCTGCCTGTCAATAATTTCAAGTCCTGCCAAAAGAGCGTCCACCCCCTGGAGCAGTTCTATTAATTCGTCACGCATCAGCTTACGGCCGTAGGGATTTAAAATAACCTCAAGCCCATGGGCCTGTAATAATTCAACGGGTTTTGGATCCTCTTTTCCAAACGAAGATGTCCCGATTAACACTTTAGATTTCAATACATGTGCCCCTGTTCACTTCCATTTTCGTATATTCGTTCGATCATTCTCATCAATTCGAAGCCATCGCGGCTGCTGCCACTCTGAACCGGCTTATTTTTTTTTATAGCCTCAAAAAAATCAGTGAGTTCCGCCCGCCAGGAATCATCTTCCGAATATACAAATCGTTGCTCACTATCATGCATGGCCTGGGGCGGAGGTGTACGTTTGGTGGCGATGGTTAATACTTCTTCACCGCCGGGCATGGTGTAACTCATAGAAGATGTAATCAACCCATTGATAACCATGTATCCTTTTTCAAGAAAAATTTCCAAAGCAAAGAGGTGGCGCCACTGGGTCATGGTTGAGTGCAACGATGCCACAATATTGTTTTGGTTGTTTTTCAAGACGGCGAATACGTTATCCTCAACATCTAAATTCCAATAGATATTTGAACAAAAACTTTTAACTTCATCGAAACCGCCGGCAAAATATCCTAAAAGATCAAGCATGTGGATACCCTGGTCCATAAGAATGCCGCCTCCGGCCTGGGCCCTGTCTGAACGCCAATCTTCGAAAAAAGATTCATCAACACTTTTTCCGTATCTGCCGCGCATCCATAAAATGTTTCCATACTGCCTTGAATCAATATGCGCTTTGGCTGTTCTGATACTTTCATGGTAGCGATGATTAAAACCAAACATCAGTTTTTGATTTGGGTTTCTTGCTTCAGCCGCCATCATCTCTTCAACTTGAACAGAAGAGATCCCTGGGGGCTTTTCAGCAAAGACATGTTTACCCGAATCAAGTGACCTGACGACCAAATCCTTAATGAGATTATTTGGTGTACAGACAAGAACAGTGTCGACATCCTTGTCGTTTATAAGTTGATAGGGATCCCGTGAAAATTTAAAATCTCCATGGTTTTCAATGGGATCGCAAACATGGACAACGGTATGATTCCCCATATGATTGAGCACACTGTGCCTCAATTTGCCCATTTTTCCATACCCGATAATCCCTACTTTCACATCAAAATCCTCTTAAAATATGTATCCGCCGGCGTAAACGTATAGGTAGTTTAAAATACAAGCGGGTGGGCGAGCTTATTTTAATCATGGGTCTTACTATAAATGCCAATCACTTATTGGATTTGTGCCACCAATAGCTCAGACACTTTTTTGGGAGACCAGTGATTTTCCATAAATGCCCTGGACTTAAGGCCTGTTTCCTTAATCCTGTCCGGATCGTTGATCAGTGAGATAAATTGCTTTTTTAAGTCACAGGATGTTGCAATAACCCATGGAAGGTATGTTGTCCCGGCAAATGTTGTAATATGCTGGATATTCCATTCGTCTAATCCGGCTATGACGCATAGCCCCTGAGTCAAGCCTTCAAGGCTACTAACGCCATAATATCCTTGAAGATGATCAAAAAGAATATGGCACTGTCTTTTTAATTTGAGGCATTCTTTGTGGGAGGTATTTTCTATAAGACACATTTTTACAGGCGCCGCTGAAAACGTGCCAATTTCATTCATAATCTGAATAAATTCATCTGTATTTTTGAGATCTTTTCTCGTGGGAGAATGGCAAACCCCAATATGGGTTTCGGATTTATCCTTTAAGGGAGAATAAAGGGGATCTTCTATTGGAACCAGATTGGGCTGCCATCTTGCTTCGGGCAAAAGTTTTAGTAAATCCGGCGTGCTGACTAAAAGATTGGAACGACCAAGTTTTTTATATTTTTCCCGGTATTTTTCGGGGTTCCCCCGAAAATCGGGATGGCCGTGGTGGTGATGGACGATCCGTTTCCCTTTGAGATAATTTTTGGGGACAAAAGGGCCAAGCTCGGTGTATTCATCGGCGGTCATGTGAAAATGAAAAACATCACTTTCTTTTAATAAACTTTCCACCTCTTCCCATCCATCCTTATCAAGCCACGGCAAATGGATATCCTTTTCAAACATGAAGTTGTAACGAATTTCTTTTGTGATCAGACGGCAGGTGTGGTTGGTTAATTGGTTAATTGCCTTTGTAAATTCTATGGCTGTGCCGGCAGGATCGTTTATGGCTATCATTAATATGCGCATGGTCATAAACTCAAAAAAGTATAATGTTCTTTTTCACTTTACAGGGCACCGCTTGCATTGAACCATTTCGTCCGGCGTATTTACAGTCTTTCTGATATGCGTTGCAGTAGAACCAAACCAGCATTCATCAAAGGTCATCGTATTTAGGTTACCAAGGCAAGGCGTGCCGAAGCAACACAGAAAAACGTCCCCCGTCACATCCACAAAGCAGGTATTCCAGGGCCTTTGACATTTTTCCCCGCCCCTATTTTCGGGCTGGATGATCTCAACGTATTTATTTGCTTCATGGATTGGCATTTGCGTATCTGTTTTTCCAATTTTCTCGGTGTCTTTAAGAATGGGATCATGGTAGGACGGATAAAATGTATTTATGCAGTCAATGCCATGGGTCCCTGCATAACACGCAAGTTCCGGTAAGGTTTCAATCGTGGTTCGGGTCATCAGGAAATTAAATTCGATGCGCGGTAATTGATTACCGGTATTGGATTTATATAACTGAAGCAGTTCAATATTTTTGAATACTTTATTCAGAGAAGACCCGCGCATCTCCTGATAAGCGTCCTGTGTTCCGCCGTCAATACTGATAATGAGCCGGTGAATATTTTTTACAATACCTGCAGCATTCTTAGGGGTAATTAATGTGCCGTTGGTGATCAGTTTAAATTTACAGCGTTCGCTAAGGGGCAATGCATATAATTGTGCAAGGTCATATAAAAGCGGCTCGCCCCCTATAGGGTGAAACCACTCAAGTTCAGGGTAGACATGTGTCATTTTATCCAAAAGATCGGGATCCAGATCGGAATTGTATTCTGATTGAAAGCATAACTTGCATCGAAGGTTGCATTTGCTGGTAACTGAAACAGTGAGCTGTTTTGGATAACTGGGTTTCATTTTTTTGAACGTTACGTTAGAAAAAATTCAAAATTTTTGTTTGAAATATCCACTATCCATGTCAGATCAAAGCGAGCAAGAGCCATTGAACAACATTCATCAGACGATGCAGGAAGTCTGGTCATGTTGGGAGTAGTTTTGTACATTAAAAGGACGGATCCGTCTGTTGCCACGGTCATACTTGAATAGTCGAACCACTCTCCAAAGTCTGTTACAGCCCTGGAATATTTCCAGGTCTCCCCGCCGTCGATGCTTAGACGAACCATTCCGTGCTCGCGATATGGCCCGTCACTATCAGGGTTGGCAAAAAGGATGACGTCTTGATCAATTGAGTTTGACATACCTGTTTTTTTTAATAGTTCTTTTGGGTACCGAATCATACAGGCATTGCAACCCTGGGCGTGTTCTTTTAGTATCTGGTCATCTTTTGTCTCTGTAAATGAGTTTCCGCCGTCACGGCTTATTGCGGTTTTTCGTTTAAAATCATCAAAATAGGCCCGGGCATTAAAGTAAATATCCCCATTAACTCTCTCAACTAAGCAGGCCTCCCCCGTTCCTTGATGAAAAGCGTTTGATCGATTAATCGTTTTTCCGTAATCGTCGCTGAAAATGGCGGTACTGTAGCACTTTTCCCTTCTATCGGAGATGGACCGATCATTATACCCACCCGACGTCATGGTTACCCTGGCAGGCCACAGCAGACGTCCCTTATGTTTGCCGAATTGGAGTTGAATCCCAGGCGCGCTGCCATGGGTGCCCCCCAATCCGCCTGGCGCTTGTATATTGTGCTCAGGCCGCCAATCCGTCCAGCGTTCCCCATTGTCTGAGCTTTGAAGCCACCCGCCGCCACACATCAGCAGAACCTTACCCGTTTGGTTATCTGTCGCCGCCGATCCCATATGCCACTTGGCGCCTTTTTTGCGACGCAGTTCAACCAACGGCCCCCATGTTCGACCGTTATCTTTACTTTTTTTCATCACAATATGACATTCGCCCACATCGTCGCATGGGGACTGCCATCGCTGCTCGCAAAAAGCAAGAATAGAGCCGTCCGGTGCCGTCACAATGGATGGAACATGGTAAAAAGCGTTCTCTTTCTGGGCAAAAATAATAAACCGTTCAAACATGGACGTATGGGTTACCTCATATATTTAGAGATTAAGGATATCGCTTTAAAAAATGCCCGTCCGTTGTTCAGGTGTCCGCGCCAGATTTCCGGCACCCATGATTCCGTGTAATTTGAAAAAAGTGGCATGATGCGGGACAGATCAATATCACCTTCGCCGAACTGGACGCCTTCGCCGTCTACTCCATAGGCATCTGCCAGGTGGAGGTGACGAATTAACGGATAGACCGTTTCAATGTAATTTTTCAGATCTAATCCCTTGGCATTGCAGTAAAGGGCGGCATGGGAAAGATCAAAAACGATATTAAGGCCTGCTTCATTGCAGACTGAAACGATTTCGTCGGGATCCATGAAAAAATTTCCCTTCCATTCCCCGCCAAACAGCCAGGGATATGGCGGCAGATTTTCCAAAAGCAGTTCAACGCCGGTGGTCTCTATTTCAAATAAAGATTGCATCAACGCTTTTCTGAGCGGGGCTTTAGGCAGCTTCTCTTTTAGACTGATAGCATCTGGATGCACCACTATTTTAGGCGTTCCCTGAAAAAAAGGCCTCATCTCTCTGGCCAATGAGATGGTTCTTTGGACAAGGTCCACGGATTTGGATCGTACGGCTGGATCGGAATGGCATAAATTAATAATTTCACCATCGATAAATTCCGGAGCATGAATGATTAACTCCTGCCGATGGGAACGTTCAGGGATAAACGCTGTGGCAAAATCCTTTTCTGCTAAGTGGATTTCAATAACTTCAGGGTCAAAAGCGATAATGTCATAAAAATCATTAAACCTTGCAATCAACCCCCATTTACTCTGGAAAGAAAATTCCGAAGGATGGGGAAGGTCTCCATTCCCCTTTGTCTCCAAGTCTTCCTCAAAGAAAAATGTATCTTTCCGGATGTCCCGATGAACTGCCTTTCCAATCAAGTCATCCTTTCTGGACGTGTGAAGCCCTTTGCCGGGTCCCATGACTTTAATGTGTGATTCATTGATAACGCAGCCTTTGGGAATGTCTTGTTCTGCCGCAAGGCTCTTTGCAAACACTTCACGGTTCAAAACTTCGCCGCGAAGAAGAAACCGTTTTCGGCTGCCCATGGCCTGGTCGGCAATTTCGATGTCCCTGACCAGTCGTTTGAAAGAGTAAGGATCAAGACTGATTTTATGGTCGGTTCCTTCCATGGTTGGATCAAGGGTCAGATGTTTTTCAATGATGCAGGCGCCCATGGATGCAGCGACAAGCGGAATGACAATACCGATGTCATGCCCTGAATACCCCACAGGTTTACCGAATTGTTTCAACCAGTTAATCATTTTAAGGTTCACATCTCTAGGCCAAACCGGGTAGGCACTGCGGCAATGGAGAATGGCATAATCCGCAGTCCGTTCATTTAGAAAACGGACGGTTTTTTGAATCTCATGCCTGTAAGCCATTCCAGTGGAGATAATAATGGGAAGATCTTTGGATGCGATATATTCCAAAAGCGGATAATTGGTCAAATCTGCTGAGGCGACTTTAAATGCTGTGATACCCGCATTGTAGACCAATTTTGCACTGGTTATATCAAATGGCGTGCAAATAAAATCAATGGGCTTATCTTCGGCATATTTTCTAAGCTCTAAATAATCGTCTTTGGATAATTCAAACTTTTTTAAAAGAGGAATAATATACTGAAAACTTTGTTCGTACTTTTCGGGGTGATTCAGCATGTCTTCCGGATAAAGGCTTATAAGGTCTCTTTTTTGGAATTTTACGGCGTGTGCACCGGCTTCAACTGCTGCGTCCACCAACTCTTTTGCTAATTTAAGGCTTCCATTATGATTAATTCCGGCTTCTGCGATAATGTATGTCGGATGGTCCGGTCCTATTTTTTGTTTTCCGATTATCATGGCGTTATCGTGTTCTTTTTATAGGTTGCGGCCTCTTTTCAGCGGGCAAATTCCGGAGATGTTGGTTGAAGCTGTTGAAGATCTGTCAGTGTTAATACTTCTATATTGTCATCAATTATCGATTCAATGTTATTATAAATTTCATCCTGGCGAGCAAAAGAGGTAATCAATACAGCGTCCGGATCGATCTGCGAAATGGCTTCCGGCGCCTGAATTAATGTGCCGTTAAAAATGTGACCTTGCTTGGCTGCATCGCCATCTACAATGCCGATAACGACAAGCCTCGTATTGGAGATGGCGGAAACAACGATTTCCGCCGTATCCGACGCGCCGTAGAGAACAATTGTGCGAATTCCGCTTGTTTCATATCGTTTAAGCACCCGGATAATTTCTCTTTTTACGGAAGCATAAATTTGAACGGCTTCGGACGAAAAAGAGATAAAATCCTGAAATAATTTTTTTTCGCCTTTGGGCGTAAGGTGATATTCTGTGGTGCGGTTGGTCTTACCAGAGACGGTAATCAGACCTGCCTGCTTCAACTCTTTTATGTATATGTTTACCATTGAGCTACTTAGGTGGCTTTTTTGTGCAAGTACATGTTGGCTGGAATGGGGCATATCTTTGATAAGCATCAATATGGAAAGCCTTCGATATTCCTTGCTTGGAGAAAAATAAGTAGTGGTGTAAGGGATAATCAAAAAAAATAGCTCCGCTCTTTCGGTTACATGTCTATGCTGCGATAACCAAACTAAAAACTCAATAAAGGCCGGAATACCTATATTTTCATATCCCATAATGGCCTAAAAATTATCGTTCGCTCTTTTTCTTTGATTCTTTGTACTAAAACTTACTATCGGACTAAATCGTCCATTCATTAAATGGTTTTATTGAAAATGTCGAAAAATTTTGTTAAATTTCAATTCCCTTAAAAAACTGAATGGTATGATACAGACCTTGGTCAAGATTGATTTTGGGTTCCCACTGCAGATTCTCAATGGCCATAGATATATCCGGTTGACGTTGAATCGGATCATCCGGTGGCAAGGGTTTATATACAATTTTTGATTTGGTTTCGGTAAGTTTAATGATTGTTTCTGCCAATTCAAGTATACTGAATTCTATGGGATTTCCTAAATTGAAAGGACCGGTTATCGTATCTTTTGTGGCCATAAAAGCGATAAACGCGTTTATCATATCATCTACATAGCAAAAGGATCTTGTTTGACTTCCATCTCCATAGATAGTTATGGGTTCGCCTTTGAGCGCTTGAACGATAAAATTGGATACCACACGTCCATCGTTAGGGTGCATGCGAGGACCATATGTATTAAAGATGCGAGCGACCTTTATGTCCAGGTGGTGTTGGCGACGATAATCAAAAAACAAAGTTTCGGCACATCGCTTTCCTTCGTCATAGCAGGAGCGAATTCCGATGGGATTGACATGACCCCAGTAATCTTCGGTCTGGGGATGCACCTTGGGATCTCCATAGACTTCACTGGTGGACGCCTGGAAAATTTTGGCCTTTGTCCGTTTTGCCAGACCAAGCATATTTATAGCACCGTGAACACTTGTCTTGGTTGTTTGTACAGGATCATGCTGATAGTGAATTGGCGATGCCGGACACGCAAGATTATAAATTTCATCGATTTCAACATACAGCGGAAAGGTAATATCGTGTCTTAAAAGTTCAAAATTAGGTTCATCTAAAAGATGTTCAATATTTTTTTTCTGACCCGTGAAATAATTATCTAAACATAAAACATCGTCGCCACGTTCAACCAGCCTGTCGCATAGATGGGAACCTAAAAACCCTGCGCCGCCGGTAACCAAGACTCTTTTTCGTATGTGTTTCATGTGACCGCTGCCTTTTTATTTCGCATTTCAGGGATATTAACAACAAGATTCTTTCTTCTGGTAGACGGATGTATCGTCGCCGGGAACGTAATCTTCTTGGTGGTCGTCTGCGAAATATGTTCAAATAATTGTTAAGTTAAATTTAGTCATATCATCGTAATACAGTATCGTCAAGAACTATCCATACATTAAATGGTTTTTTTAACGAAACTCATTAAACGAGGCGATTTAACCTACGAAAACCTAAGAGATAAGGGCATTTTGCACTTTAATCCTTGCAAGAAAAAAAATGCGTTTCAACCGGTTCAGTGCGTTGATTTTTTCTATTGCCGGAAGACCTTTATCGAAATCAGCCAGCCAGGCAGAATAAAGGCTGTCGTTGATCAGACGTTTTCCAGATCCAAAAGGGCTTGCTTGATATCCAGGCCTCCGACAAAACCGGTCAATTTACCGTTTTTACCAATAACGCGATGGCAGGGAATGATGATGGGGATGGGGTTAGACCTGTTGGCAAGACCTACGGCCCTGAATGCCTTGGGATTATTGATCTGCTCGGCTATATCGGCGTAGGTTGCTGTAGTGCCGTAAGGAATCGTTACAAGTGCCTGCCAGACTGTTTTCTGAAAATCTGTTCCGTTTGGCTGCAGATCGAGACTGAATTGTCTTAGTCGACCTTCAAAGTATTCGGTAAGTTGAAATACAGCTTCTTGGAAAATGCTGTTATCTTCTATCCACCCTATTTCAGGCATCTTTTTTTTTCCGCAAACGGGAAAATGAATAAATTCAAGTTTTGTGTTGCCGGCCAGCATCAGTGGACCAACCTTTGAATGGAAATATCTATATCTCATCTTCGGACAGCTTTAATATTATCCTGTAATCAAATCCCGGGCTTTGAGGGCAAGTTTTTCTCTGAAGATCTTGGAGTTGTGCCTGATATCAACAGGGAATTTGTACTCAATAAAAATATATTCAATACCTGCGGTCAAAGGACTCTTTTTGGCAAGTTCCGACAATTCCAAAAGAAATTGTTTTTCATCGGGAATTTTTTCAAAAGGCTCCACAAAGACCACGGGCAGCTGACGGTTTTTAGGTCCGACCCCGGTAAGCGCACTGCGGTAAACCTTTTCATGATTGTTGAATATGGCTTCCACGGGGATAGTAAACAAGGTCTCCTCGCCGGTCTCAACCCGGTGGGCCTTTCTGCCGCAGAACCATATTCTGCCCTTGGAGTCCTTCCAGGCCAGATCTCCCATTCGATGCCATATTTTACCGTCCGGGTCTTTTATTTTGGCCAGCAGATCGGCATTGGCATCACTAAAGTAGTGCTCGGTGACAAGATCCGCCTTGACCGTTATTTCTCCCACCTGATTTTCAGGTACTTCCTGGGTGTCATGGATCTGTTTGATCGGCTCATCGGAAATCTGAATCAATTTCACGTTTGTGTCTGCAATAGGCCGGCCCACACACATGCCGAACCCCTGCTCCGATAATTTTCTGGTTTCAGATAAAATCTCATGGGAACCAATGGATACAATGGGAACCGCTTCGGTGGCCCCATAAGGTGTATGAATCTGGGTGCTGTCGGACAGCATGGAGGAAAACTGTTCTATGTTGGCGGGACTCACAGGCGCGCCTGCAGAAACCACCCGACGCAATGAGGGCAGTTTAATTTCATTTTCTTTTCCGTATTTTCCCACCCGGTTCAACAGCGCCGGAGATGCAAACATATTGGTCACGCCATGATTTTCAATGGCCTCAATAATTTTGACCGGATTGACCTGGGCAGGTTTTGTGGGGTCCATATCAGGAATCACGGCCGTCATTCCCAGGGCAGGATCAAATAAGGCAAACAGCGGAAACGTAGGCAGATCAACTTCGTCCGGTGCAATCTGAAAATGGGACTGAATTTGACGAATCTGGGCCTCAAAATTACCGTGGGTGTATATGACGCCCTTGGCAGGTCCTGTGGAACCGGTGGTAAAGACAATGGCTGCCGTTTCGTTTTCAGTGGTCTGCACCTGTTTGAACGGTTTGGCCGGAACCCGGTTCAACAGCTGATCCAGGGTGTGTCCACCCCAGAACCAGCGTCGGCCCACAGTAACCCACCGCTTGACCGTTTTAAAATACCCCGGACGCAGGGTACGAAGCACGTGGGCCTTTTCAATGCCGATAAAGGCCTTGGGGCGACTTTGGGAAAGACATTGCAGCATCCGGTCAATACCCATACCCGGATCCACCACCACTGGCACGGCCCCCACCTTAAACATGGCAAACACCGTAAGGAAAAAATCCATACCCGGGGTCACCATCAAAATGGTGCGGGTTCCCCGGCCAATACTGATACTGTCAAGACCTGCGGCAAGACGATCGGACTGTTCGTCAAGTTGGCGAAAGGTCAACTGGCTGTAAAGAACACGCCCGGCGTGATCCCGTGAGGCAGGGTAGACAACGGCCCGTTTAAATGGAAAGTTTTCAGCAGATTGTTTGAGGCTTTGGGCAATATTTGTATAGCGTGTCATAAAAACTTCTTCTTTATTTTATACAAGGTCCCTTTGATCATGCCTTCCGGGGCCTTGGGCATGGCGTCCTTGAGCGGGGCGGTCAGTTTTTGGGTTTTTGCCAAAGCGTCTTTGGCGTCCTTGATCATCTGTTCAGCCGTCTGATCGATTTTTTCCTGCCCCTGGGTCTGATTGACCTGGAACAAGACAAAGGTTTCTTTAATGGTTTTTTCTAATTTTTCAAAGGATTTTTTTAAAGACTGCACCTCTTTGTCCCATATCTTTTTTTCACCATCGGCAATCTTCTTTTGATCCGGATACTTGGCTGCCACAGCGTCAATGCGGGCGATTTCAGCTTCCAATAAAGTCATCTCTGAATTATAGGTTACCAAGGCATCGTAAAGTTCGGGCATTCGGGCAAAACAAAAGGCAAGCATCTCATCGGGCAACGTGACATGGGCAAGGGGTACGGATTGATAAACCGGGCCATCTGCGCCGGAGCCTGAAAAAAAATTAGTGTATGCAAAAAAACCGCCTCCGCCAAGCACACCAAGAATGACAAAAAGAATTATCAGCTTTTTTATTAAAGATTTCTTCTTGGGTTTGGCCGGTTTGGATTGGTCACCCGCATTCTCTTCAGCAGCCGCTTCTTCGGGTTCATCCTTTTTTTTCTTTTTTAAAAGTCCCATTACACCCCAATTTAACGAGCATTCGCCTGAAAGTCAAAATTGTAAAAATGTCAGGACAAAAAGTGTTGAATCAGCTCAAGGGTTGGACCGGGTTTATCTTCGAACAGATAGTGACCTGCATCCTCGAACACATGGGTGCGGGATCGGGGAAATCTGTTTTTAAATTCGTTAAGAAAATGAACATCAAAAACAAAATCCCGGGTTCCCCATAAAAACATGAGATGATTCGGGTCAAGGGCGCTGAGCCCCTGATCCACCTTTTGAACCCTGGCATAACTTCTGTCTTTTTCTGTTATCGGTATGTCCTGAACAAATTTTAAGGTGGCAATGCGATTTGCCCAACTGTTGTATGGGGCCACAAGACCTTTTTTAACAGGTTTGGAAAGCTTGTTTTCCGCACCAAGATAGAGCGCACCCCGGGCAAAAATGTTGGCACCCAACACAGCCGGTACGGCAAAGGGCACAAGATATTTAATGGCCCAAAGGGCTGCCGGAAACTGTTTGGACGGCGGCAGAAAAAATCCCGAAGTGTTGGTGATGACGATCTTATCAACCCGGTCGATGTTGTCCAAGGCCCAGGCAAGCCCAATCATCCCGCCCCAGTCATGGACGATCAACGAAATTTTTTCATTGATATCCAGACTTTTGACAAGTGCGTCCAGGTCCGCCACCCGTTGATCCAAGGTGTAGTCATAATTTTTAGCCGACGGCTTGTCTGAAAAACCGCATCCGATATGGTCCGGCGCAATGGTTCTGAAACTGCCAGACAAACCTGTGATCAGATGGCGGAAATAAAAAGACCAGGTGGGATTGCCGTGGACCATGAGCACCGGTCGGCCGCTGCCCTGATCCACATAATGCATTTTATTTCTGTTGATCGATGCATAATGGGGTTCAAAGGGATACAAATCCTCAAACCCGGCAGTGGAAGTAAGCCGGCCGTTTATCGTTCTTGTTACCATTCAACCCCCAGAAAATAACAATTAAGTCCGGAACCCACCCCTAAAAAGGCCACAAAGTCACCGGGAACAAAAAATCCGCGTTCATCGGCAATGGCAGCAGAGATCGGCAGGGACACGGACCCCACATTGCCCAGGAAAGGAAATGTGATGAAATCCTTTTTACGGTCAATGTTCATGGCCGTATAAAATTTATGGTGATGCCCCTCCCCCACCTGGTGGGCAACAAATTTATCCGGCTTATCAGCAGGAATATTCAACTCCTTACGGAACAACTCATAGGTATCCATGGCCAATTCGGTGCCGTGGTCAAGCACTTTCTGGGCATCGGTACGCATGATCACTTTAGACCCGATGGGCATACCCTTATCTTCAAAGCCCCAATAACAAAGATCCCAGTGACGGATGGTATTGTTCACCACCCCGCCTTTGATTTTATGACGCGTAGTCGACGGATTACCCAGGGTGCCGTCGGTGAGCAAAATTGCCGCAGCGCCCGAGCCGCCGGTCATGGTGGCCACTGCCCGCCTGTAAAAATCAATGCTCTTGTGCGTATTGATCTCGTCAATGGTGGCATCAACAATCTGCTTAGCCGTTTCACAGGAGACCACAAGTCCCGCCTTGATATGCCCAAGCTGGATCTCATTGGCCACATGCACCATGCCCGTGATCATGCCAAGACAGGCGGACTTGACATCATACACATGGGCCCTGGGTCCCACCCCGATTTTATCTGCCACCGCACAGGAAGTGGCCGGTTCAAATCCGTCCTGGCACACCCCGCAAAAACAAAGCGCCCCCAGTTCTTCGGGCTTGATCCCGGCTTCATCTAAAGCCCGCTTGCCTGCCACGGCCGCATGTTCGGCCAGGGTATGGTCCTCATCCCAATAGCGGCGCTCCCGGATACCGGTCAATGCCTCCAGCTGGCCGGGCACAAACCCAACCGTATCAAAAAACGGGGAGAGTTTTTCATCTATTTCCCGGCTGGTCACGATGTTAGGTGCCAGCTCATATCCAAAGGATTCAATAAACACCTTGTCGTACTTCATCTTCTTCTCCAGTAAGCCTCAAGCTCCTGGCGGGTTACACCTTCCAATTTCATTCCCATATCCTTGTAAAACACAATTTCAAGGTCATCAGAAAACATATGTGCATCCGCCGTCACAAAAGGCTGTGGTTCATATCCGATTGATTTTATTTCAATATCGTAAAGTGCTTTTTTAGTAGCCCGGGTCACAGGGCCCCGGCACTTAAGATCACTTTCGTTGTTTTCCAATACATTATAACTGATGTCATCATGGGGCAGCACCCAGCCCATGCGCTGTAAAAATACCCGCAAGGTGTGGGCACAGCATTCATACATCAAGGTTCCCGGCATCACCATATCATCAATAAAATGACAGGTTAAAAACCAGTCATCGGGATGGATGTCGGCCTGGGCAATAATCCGGCCCATGCCGAATCGCCCGCCGGTGGGATCCAGATCAAGCACCCGGTGTATCAAACGCATGGGCCCGCCGGGCAGCCATTGATTTTTTCCGGTGCGTTTTCCTTGAAAATCTGCACCAAATGCGGTTTCAAGATCTCCTGTGCGAAGAGCTTCCACCTGGGCATAATCCAAGCTCAGTCGTTCTTTCGAGGCAAACCATTCAGGCGGCGGCCCCTGGATGTTTATCTCTTTGTCTTCTTTTTTTAGGATAATGCCGCCGGAATTTTCCACCTCCTGTTCGGTGAAAAAGCCTGCGCATCCATCGCGCATGGAGATAAAGGGCAGCTGGTTGATATATCCCTGGTAATGAAAAAAGAAAAGATAGATGTCACCCTGCTTTAGAAACCGATCAATCTCAATGTGGTATTCAATGGTTTCCCTGGGCACGGGCAGGCTTCGGTGGAACGTCACCTTGGCATCCAGCAGCCGGTATTTACGCTTTCCTTTGACCTTGTGGTCGATGCCCAGCCAGGAACAAAGGAACAGATCGGCCTGGCCCGCTTCAATGGAGATGGAAACAGGGGCTTTGCCGCCGTCCAGGTACCAGGCATTTTCAAGGACATCATGCTGGGTGACCACTTTTCCGGAGGTTAACGACAGTTTTTCCCCATGCACGGAAACAATGCGATCCACCAGCATCAAAGGCTCAGCGGGCAACCGCACCCGGACCGGATAGGTGTCAATAATATCGAAATCAGGACCCAGCACGTTGCCTGCTTTTCCCACAGCAAATTCAAGGCATTGCTCCCGGTCCATGAACAGATCGGGGAGTATAGTGGTTTCCTGGGATGGGCAGATCGGTTCTAAACCGGTCGACACATTTGCCCCCGTTGACAGTGCACCGGCAATGGCAGCCAACTGCTCGGTCATGGCCTGTGTGTTTTGGGCGGATAATTCCAGAAAACGTTCGTGGGCCCTGGCCGTTACAGCCTGGGTTTGGGCCAGCAGTTCAGGAATATTGTCGCAAGCTCCCCAAAGCGGTGCTGCTGGCAGCTCAAAACCCAAATCCTCTGTGGAAATCAAATTCCGGGGAAATGGCGGACGGGTCATAGGAATCCGGATGCGGGTAGGCGATGTTTCATTTTTATCCTGAGCCAACGGAATATCCGGGCCGTCCCCACCCTGCCCTGGATTCCGGTAGCCAGACAAGACAACATGCCCGGCAATACCATCCCGGGTCAGGCATCCTGCAACTGCTGTTTGGGGAATACCGGAGGTATTAGGCAAACAGCCTGGAAACTTTCGGGCATATAGACATAATGCGGCAGCCGTAACGGTGAACAGGCCTGCGGCCATCCCGGCATGGCCGGACAAAGCCGACGGACAGAAAACAGGTAAGTCCTTGGATTCAAAAACAGAGGTTTCCGCTGCCCCCAAAAAGTGGGATGCACTGTGGGTGGCAGTACCCAGTCCTATCTCATTTAATGGTATACCGGCTTGGTCCAGGGCCGTTTGCAAGGAGGTTTGAACAACCGTTGAGCGGAAACCCTGGGCTTGCACACCGGTTTCACCGGCAAGGGCAGCGCCCCCGGCTGCACCCACGCCGTTAACCACGGCATAAATCCGGTCATTATCTTTTTGTGCGGCCGCCAGGGGTTTGAGAACCAGAGCCACAGCCCCTTCCGAAGGCAATGTCATAGGGTCTGCGCCGGTCAAAACCAGATCCCGGCTAAAACTTCTGATGTCGCCGGCAAGGTCGACAGCCGCACATAAAAAGGTATTCGTCTCACCGCTTGACAGAGACTTTACGGCAATATCAATGGCTGTCTGTCCCGAGGCTTCATCCGCAGATAGCGTAAAGCAGGGGCCGCCCAGCTTAAACGCCCGGGCCAGGCGGGATGCCACAATTCCCCCAAGGGCGCCCAATGTTGAATCAAAATTTAAAGACGGCCCAATGGTGTCCAGGACATCCTGGGAAACATTGTTGTCCTGCCCCTGGATCTGCCATCTTAAATGGTAATCCGTGGCCCCGAAATCAAAGTCAATACCCACGGCACACCCCATATTCACCCGGGGCGGTTGTGACGCGTCCGGTTTGGGAGAGATGCCGGCATCGGCCAAAGCCGCCATGGCCGCTTTGAGCATAATCAGATGCTGGGGAAGAATTTGATGCATCTGGTTGGGGGGGATATTGAAGTCTTTGAGATCAATACTCAGTTCATCCATAAACAGGGTCTGGGCGTTTCGGATTTCAGGGGGCAAATGATCGGATCTACGCCAGCGGGCTTCTCCCGGACGCCCTGCAAGGGTTTTTCCGCCAAAAAGAAGTTGGGAAAAATCTCCAAGGTTGGCGGCACCACCTGAAATCAACCCCATGCCCACAATGGCACAAGGAACGCTCTTTTCAACCAGGGCAGGTAAAGCACCTACCGCATAACTGCGGAATTCAGGCTTAAAAGATTCCACAAGGATCTGGGCATTGATGCCGCCAAACCCAAAGGCGGACACTGCGGCCCGCATAGGTTCTCCATCTCCGCCAGCCCCCCAGGGAGCAGGCGTATCTTGAACCCTTACCCCGGTATTTTTAAACGGCGAATCGTCCGGCAGGGCATTAAAATTGTTGGATGGCGGCAGCAGTTCCTGATTCATGGCCATGACTGTTTTGATAAATCCGGCCGCACCGGCACCTGTCAGCAAGTGGCCGATGTTGGACTTCACAGATCCAATGGACAGGCTTGTGTCCATGCATCGATATGTTTCAAGCATCTGTACGATGCTTCGAACTTCCACCTGATCTCCCTTGGGCGTTCCGGAGCCATGACACTCCATGTACTGGATATCATCAAAGGACCAGCCGGCCATATCAAAGGCATGGCACATGGCCCGGACCTGACCTTCACTGGCCGGAGCCACCAGGTTGCCTTCAATATCGTTGCTCACGCCCCATCCTTTAATCACTGCATGGATGGTGTCCTGGCAGGCCAGGGCATCGTCCAGGCGTTTGAGCAGAACTAAACCGGCCCCCTCCCCCACCACCAATCCATTGGCATCCCGGTCAAAGGGGGCGCAACGACCCGTGGGTGACAGGGCCTGCAGCTGGGTGAATCCCACCTGGGTATACAAAGACTGGGGTCGGGACACCCCGCCTGCCACCATGGCATCCACCTTTCCTGACAGCAGTTGCTCGCAGGCAAGTTTTATGGAAAATAGAGATGAAGCACAGGCGGCATCCAGGGTAAAACTGCCGCCGGCCAATCCAAACACCCTTGCCAGAATCGAAGCCGGAGCCGACAGCATTCCGGCACCCCATGCCTGGTGTATGGATGGCATGACAGGATTGGCAGCCCAAAAAAGATCGTGGGTCAGCCGTGACGCTCCTGGCGTAGGCAAGGCAATGGCGGCCAGCACAACCCCTGTGCGCGCAAGGTTTTCCCTGGACAGCCGGGCGTTGCGGATTAAATCACCGCCGACAGCAAGGGTCAGATGGTGAACCGGATCCAGGTGATAGAAAAAATCATTGTCCAGGCCATGCATAGGCATGTCCGCACAGGAATAAAGGTCCAGGTTGGCAGGATCGAATACAGATGGGCGGATCAATCCGGCAAACCGGCTGCAGGCACGGTCTGGTAAAGGGGCACCGGCACGGTTGTCCACCATAATGTCAGAGGGCACACCCCATCTGTCCTGGGGCACCGGAATGATACTGGATTTTTTCGCCATAACATTGGCAATGAACTGTTGGGTATCACAGGCGCCGGGAAATATACCTGCCATGCCGACCACGGCAATATCTACGCGTTTCAAACTCATGGAGCCCCATATAATTTACCCGGAAAAAGAAAGCAAGCAGGCTTTGTAAAACTTGTGTAAAACGCCCCTGTGTTTGAACGATAAGTTGCCCACCTGCAGCTTTGCTTGCGCCTTGCATCTGGGCAACTTATCGTCCAAACACAGGGGGTGATTAGGCGCTATTTAAATATTGCTGTCACACCTTCGAATATTGAACGGAATAAAAGAAGAGCGGTGAATGCGGACATGCCTGTACAAATTAGTATATCAATTAACCCTGATTTACGGCGCTCTTCGTATCCAAAAAGAAAAGCCAGGGCAAAACCTGCGGCAAATCCGCCGCCATGGCCCCAGTTGTTGATATTGGGCAGGATCAGGCCAATGAGCACCAGGCTGAAAATCCAGGACTTGGTTTGATCAAACACCATCTTTCCCCAATATCCTCCCCGGGACCAGCCATAATAGAACAGGGCACCGATGAGCCCGCAAAGCCCTGCAGAAGCCCCGATGGTCAAAGGCACACCGCCCAGGCAGGAAAGATAAAATCCACCTGCACCCGAAAGAATATATATGGACAGCATCCGGTAGAGACCAAACTCCTTAATCGTCAGCGGTGCAAGGGTGCGAAGTGCCAGCATGTTGAACAGGATATGCAACAGACTGCCGTGCAGCCAGTTTGCGGTGAAAATGCTGGTCCAGTCATGGGTATAATTCAGCGCAATGGTCCCAGCTGCCCCTAAAAAAATCAGGGCATCACTGGAGGGTGCCATGGCAGTTAAAGGATTCATTGTAAAATGCAATCCCCGGGAAAACAGCAGGGATACCGCATACATGATCACGTTGACCCAGATCAAAACATGGATCGTCAATTTTGTACGATTATCTATCATAACGAAAAAAGGCCTGTTTTCAGAATCTGTTTGGCAATTCAGCGCTGTTTTAATGCCAAGATTGCAGCCGATCGCTCAATTACCAGGCAGATACGTTAAGATCAGTGGATGGTGATATCTTTTATTTTTACAGCGGCCAGATACTCTTTGACCGCTCCCAGGGTCAGGGCAAACATTTTAGTTCCAACAAGAATTACTATTGGGTCATCCGAAGCCCCGCAGGCATCTGCAAATACAGGCCCCATAACACCGGTGGGATCGGCACCTTCGGTCTGATTTTCCTGCATCTGCGCCACAAAGGTATCCAAACGATCCTTAAGTATGTTGAAATAATCAACCCGGGTTCCTGTGGTGGTTTCGGTCAGGGTTGACACATTGTTGGAAATTTCCCTGATCTGTTCCCAGAACGACTGGGTCAAAGGGGCCTTGTTCTTATCTGTTGCCGGCATGAAAAAGGCCATGGCCCACCCCACACTCAGGATCTTAAGAATGGCCAGTTCATATTCCAGACGGTTCATATCTACAAAATGTTCTTTGGGAACGGTGCCCAAAAGTGATTTGATGTCAGCCCTGTCAATGGCAAAGGCTGAAAGATTTTCTGCCACCTGGTCCACGGTAAGGGTTCCTGCCGGGTTATCTTGCATATTATAAGGTCGTCCTTTATCTGCACTCATCTCTGTTTTGATTTACCTTTACCTACTATCAAAATTTGGGTATCTTTAACCGTTAAAAACTTAAAATAACAATCCCCCGGTCAAGTGTAAACCCCAGAAGGTAACGATACGCCATGAATATTTATCAGGAAGCTGCCCAAAAAATTATTGATTCCAATTACTGTGTTGCCTTTACCGGTGCCGGTATCTCCGTTGAAAGCGGCATCCCGCCCTTTCGGGGCAGAAACGGGCTGTGGAATAAATATGATCCCAACTCCTTTGAAATTGAGTATTTTCTCCAGAACACGGCCAAGGCCTGGGAGATCATTCGGGATATTTTCTATGACCTGTTTGGCCAGGTGCGGCCCAATACGGCCCACTATGCCCTGGCAGAGATGGAGCAGCGGGGCCTGTTAAAATCAATCATCACCCAGAATATTGACAATCTGCACAAGGATGCCGGGAGCAAGGAAGTGTATGAATTTCATGGATCATTAAAAGAGATCATCTGCCTAAACTGCGGGCAAAAAGTCAACGTGTCCCAGGTGGATATGACCCATTTACCCCCCACCTGTTTTACCTGTGGTGGTCTTTTGAAACCGGATGTGGTGTTTTTCGGAGAAGCCATCCCCGAATATGCGGCGTCTAAGTCCGTTGATGCGGCCCAGCATGCAGACTGCATGATATTGATCGGCACCACGGGCACGGTGGCACCGGCCAACACCCTGCCCTCCCGTGCCAAAGCCGCCGGCACCACCATCATAGAGATCAACCCATCCCCATCGGAATACACCGATCGAATCACGGATATATTCATCCAGGACAACGCCACAAGGGCCATGGAACATCTCATGGAAGCCATTGACGAGCTTGTCTGACAGCCATAACAATTATCTAAAAGCGAATAAAGCCATACTACGTTAGGAGAAAAATATGCCCGACGACTGTCTTTTCTGTAAAATTGCCAACCATGAACTGCCCAGCGACATGCTGTATGAAGACGACGACTATGTGGTGTTTAAAGATATCCATCCCAAGGCTCCTGTTCACCTGCTGATCGTACCCAAAACCCATATCCGCAGTGTTAATAACATAGAACCTGAACATACCGAACTTGTGGGGGGCTTGTTTACCCTTGCCGCCAAGATGGCCCTGAAACAAGGGATCAACAAATCCGGATACAAGCTGCTCTTTAATGTGGAAAAAGGCGGTGATCAGGAGATCTTTCACCTGCATCTTCACCTGTTCGGCAGATGGGAAAAATAAATATTAAGTGCTTGTAAGCCGTCAGCAAGTGGGGCCTGGCTGTTCGGTCGTTTTCTTGCTCAATCCGGCCATCGCCAGAATGATGCCGAGCACAATTCCAAGGATTGCCGCAAAAAGCATCTGAGAATCCGGCGGCAGGAGAAAGGTTATCGTATGAGCCGGAATCCAGAAAAACGGCAATGTCTTCTTGAACACAAAGCCCCACATCACCGACCAGTCGATTGATTTTAAGACTTTCTCCATATCTATTTCCGAAAAATACCCTGTTATTGTCCCTCCGGTTTCTTCTATATGAATATCGGAAATCTTATGAAATGTCATGAAGATCGGAGAAAATATCAAATTTATGCAGACACTGATTGTAAACGCGGCAGCGAGTTTCAGCATGGAAAACGGCCCGGCAAGAACCGATTCCGGCAGTGGATAAATATAGTGATCAAATACAGCCGTTGAGCCTATTGCAAAAATGGTAAATGCAATTTTAATCATTACACCGGTGATGCCCCAAAACAGGGCCCTGGGAAGGAGTCCGAACCCTTTCTTGAAGTAAACGCCTTTTAAAATTCGAAGCCCGATGACTTCCCCCATTGTCGCCAGGAATGCAAATTTGAGAAAGCTCATAATCAAGGCGTGCCGGAAGATCATAGCAGCGTAAAGATTCTGCACCGGCTCAAGGAAGGCAAACGGAACAAAGAAGAGAACGAGAAAAACTGCAAAATAAATATCTTTTGTTTGCATTATAAATCCACTTTTTGGAATAAAGCCGGAGGCTTGAATTTATGAACCGCTAAACCGGCCATAATTAAGCTCACGGATATCGATGGAAGGGGTTTCGTCGCAGGCCATTTCCGACAGCACAGTACCCACGGCGGGAGAAATTCCAAAACCGTGACCAGAGAATCCAAACGCCAGAATCAAACCAGGAACCGCTTCGACATGGTCTATTACCGGGACTTTATCCTCGCACCAATCAATAAAACCGACCCAGCTGCGAACCACTTTTGCGTGTTTCAAGGCAGGGATGTAGCTTAGTATCCCTTTGCATGTCGCGGCCGTGGCATCGGCCGGCGGATGATTCACTACACTTTTAATAAACTCAGAATCCAGCGGCGTTCCCGCACCGAAAATAAATGATCCATGGGTGGTTTGATGGCCGTAAAAATCCGCCATGGCTGTGCCAAGCATCTGATAAAACATGGGTGGCTGTGCATCGGTGATCAAGGTATTCAGTGCGATTTTCTTAACAGGCACTTCTACGCCGACGGTTTCAGCAATCGCCTGGCTTTCATATCCGGCCGCCAGGACAATTTTTTCTGCTTCAAACTCCCCGCTGGTGGTTACGACCGTTCTCGCCCGGCCGGCAACTTTTTTGATTGCCAGCACACTTTGTTCAAAAAGGAAATGTACGCCTAACGCGTTGGCCTTGTTGTAAAATGCTAACGTTGCAAGCAGCGGATTGGCATGGCCATCACTTTGGCACCAGCTAGCCCCGATCACTTCATCAGACAGGTGCGGACAAATTTCTCTGACCTCTTCTCCGCTTATCATCTTCACATCAAGACCCAGGGAAACAGCAACATCGGTGAGCCCCTGCAGGATTTTAAGGTGCTCATCGGTTTTGCCCAGTCGAAGATTCCCCCGCTGGTAATATTCGACATCCGCCCCCAATTCTTCGGACAGATGGGGCCAGAGATTTTGCACACCATACATGGCCAAAGGCAGCTCTCTTTTATCCCTGCCTGACTGGCGTACCCCACCGCCATTGCGGCCGGACCCGCCATACCCAATTTTATTTCCCTTTTCCAGAACGATGACTGTTTTGCCTTTTTTAGCTAAATAGTAGGCGGTCGAACAGCCTATAATACCGCCACCAATAATGATCACATCCGCATTTGTCTTCATCAACGTTCCTCTCCTACTTCCAGATTCGCCAATTGTTCGATACTTAAAGGTTGAAGTGGCGGTCTGACCCGAAATGTGCCAACCTGTGCAATATCAAGCGCACAACACGCTGCGATCATTTCGGCAATGGTCGCCCCGCACATTCTTCCCTGACAGGGGCCCATCCCCGCGCGCGTCTCTCCTTTAATCTGGGCTGGATGGCGTGCCCCTTTGGCTATCGCCTCACGGATTTGACCTGCAGTCAACTCTTCACAGCGACAAACAAGTGTTTCATCGTCGGGTGGTACCAGTGCCTGCCGGCTTGGTGGAAAGACGTGGTCGATAAAGGGACGAATCAACTTTTGCCGATGTGCCTTTTTCAGGTAGGGTTGAGCCAGACGATCGCGCTCGGCCCTGGTGAAGACCTCAAGCTTGCAGCCGGCATCAATGGCAGCCAGGTGACCTGCAATTTCCGCCACCGGCCCGCCGTTAATGCCGCCGGCATCTCCAGCCACTGAAATGCCCGGCACGCTTGTTCTCCCCCAGCGGTCAAGCACCGGCCGCCAGTAGCGCTGGGGCGCGTACCATTCGTGTTCACAGTTGAGCAATCGACTGAAACACAGATTCGGCACCACCCCTTCATGCAGCAGGACCATTGCGGCAGGCACTTTGTGTTGCGTGCCGCGGCAGGAAAATGTCAACCCTTCTGCCTGATGCTTACCGAAGACAGCCAGGTCTCGACAACCGATGTAAACCGGCACACCTGCGCGTTTCACCTTCAGCCTCATCTGCAGACCTTTAAAAAGGTAACTGCTCTGGCATAATGCTCTGGGCAGGAAAGGCATTGCCTTGAAGTAATCCTTTAAGCCGGACGTTTCCACCATTGCAGAAATTTTAACGCCGTTATCGATCAGATGGCAGGCGGTCAGTAACAACAACGGCCCGCTGCCAGCCAAAACAACCGGGCTTTGGGGAACCATATCTGCTGACTTGAACAGAATATCCGCAGCTGCGGCACCCATCACCCCAGGAAGTGTCCAATTGGGAATCGGCATCGGCCGCTCTAGGGCCCCGACGCTGAAAATAATCTGGCGACCACGCACCCGCTGGAGTAAGCTTTCGGATATCAAATCGACATTGAACGCGTTATCGATGTTCCAGACACTGTTATTGGGCAGGTAGGTGACACCGGATGCACGAAATGACTCGACCAGTTGCTTGCCGGCAAGATAATCCTTGCCAAGCGTATCTGCATTTTCAGGAAGACTGCGCTCTATTGAACGATAGAACTGCCCCCCGGGTTCGGGTTGCTCGTCGACCACCAAGGTTGAGAGGCCCAGTTTACCGGCAGTGACAGCCGCAGCAAGACCACCGGGGCCGGCACCAACAATAACCAAATCGTAGCGATTATTCATTGTCCGGCTCCTTTTTCCCGTACTGCCGCTTAACCACCATACCGTCGCGCACCTGGATCTTGCAGGCCTGCTGATTTGGAACGCCGTCAATCTCCATGAGGCACTCATGGCAGACGCCCATATGGCAGTAGGCCGCACGGTGTGCGCCACTGATTGGCGAGGTCCGGTTGTAGCCGGCGCCAGCCGCCATAACAGCCGCTATCACGGTATCAGTTGCCGGAACGTCCAACGGCTCGCCTTCAAAGGTAATCGTCACCCGATCCAATTCGGGTTTGTTATCATGCAATCTTTTCAACATCTAAAATTCCTTACGATAAACAAAAAGCACCTCGGTTCTGTCTGACAGGCAGAAACCTACATACCTGCGCCGGGTCAACATTTCAAGGATTTTAAAATGATCATCAGGCAAGTCCGGGCGTATCCCAGAGATTCAATTTCGTGCCGATTCCCTGGGCCAGGGCATTGCGGTATATGGTGGTGCCCCAGGCCACATCTTCCACAGGCAGGCCGCCCACAGAGTAGATAATGATCTCATCTTCATTTCGACGCGCCGGAACCTTGCCGGTGAGAATATCCCCCAGATCATCCACCTGGCTTTTTTCCATTTTACCATCAGCAATCAGGTCCATGCAGCGCACGGCAGGGATGGGAATGGTTTCGTAGGCAGGATAAGGCATCTCCTCGGCCCAGGCTTCATAAAGATTGATCCAGTCGGCCACGCTTCTTGCCCGGTTAAGGATGAAGTCATCGTCAAAGCGGGCGGCAGCAGGACAGCACACCACAGCACCGGGCTTGAGCCATGCTTCATTAATGTAGGGGTATGCGCTGATATCACCTGTGGGAGATGATGTTCCCACAAAAAGGATATCCGCGTCCTTGGCAGCCTGTTCAATATCGTCAACGGGTTCAATCTGTTCAATGGACGGATACTTTTGATTCAGATAGGCAATAAAGTCGTTCATGGATTTTTTGCCCCTGCCTTTGATTTTTACTGTTTTGATTCCCGGACGTTCCGACATGATGGCATCAAAGGCCGTTTTACTCATCACCCCAGGCCCTACAATACCCACAACACTTGCATCTTTTTTGGCAAAATATCTGAATCCAACGCCGGGGACCGCACCGGTTCTATATGCGCTAAGCATGTTTGCCGACATATATGCCAGGGGCGCGCCGGTATCCTTGTCATTGAGGGTGAACATCAAGATCGAGCGGGGAAGCCCTTTTTTACGATTTTCCGTGTTGGAACCGTACCATTTCATGCCAACCATATCAAATTCACCACCAAGATAGGCAGGCATGGCCATAAAGCGCCTGTCCGGCCCGTCAGTGGGCATATTTGGAAAAGAAGAGTTTTCCGGAAAAGTCATCATTACACCATGAGAATTGCTGTTGGGGCCACCCATGCGAAAATCACCAATTTTAAGCAATTTAAACATCGCTTCCATGGCATCCACGCAGCCGGCCATTTCGGTGACCCCCGCCTTGACCATGTCTGCTTCGCTCAGATAAAGAAAATCAATTTTTGGATAAGTCATGTTTTTAACCCTTTTTTGTTTTATTTTTTTATAGATTTATGCGATTTCGCATCCAATGACGGCCTCTAATTCGATTTCCACCTTTTGGGCAGGACGGTTAAGTTTAGGGGTCTCAACCATTGTAAAAAGCGGCCGCACTGATTTAAACACTTCGCTGTAGGCGTTGGCCACCTCTTTGGCAAATCCCATATCCGTTATATAGGCTTTGACCTTAATAACGTCCTTAACTTGGGCACCGGCCTGTTTTAAAAGCCCTGTAAATTTTTCAAATATAAACCTGGCCTGCTCATTCGGGGTCTCACCGCAAACAGACCCATCGGGTTGAACGGCTGTTGTTCCGCCGATATAAACGTGATCTCCGACCTTTACCATCCTGGAATATCCTGCAATTTCTTCAAGCGGTGAACCTGATGCGTAATTCGTTCGTTTCATGATCTGTGCTCCTTGGAAAAATCAAATAAATGTAAGGAGACAAATAACAGCGAGCCCAAACAACCGTATTGGAAAAATCGGAAGTCATTAAAAATGAATGCTGATCACAAAAACACATTTTTGTTTTTTTAATGATCCAAAATTGTATTTTTATCTCAAAAAACATATATCTCGTTCGAGCATCCAACAACCTTGTAACGACATTTTACAAAAAATATATCTTTAAAAATCAAATAGTAAAATACATTTAAGCCCGTTTTGCACACATAGATTTTGGCTACAGGCACTGTTGTTGCAGCCGCTGCCGTTGTCATTGCCAATGTGAAAAGTCACTATTGTTTTTATTTTGTAACGTTGCTTAACAAAGAAAAGAGTCCGTTTTAAAATGAACAATTCTTATCTACCGGAACAGCCCTTTTTTAAATTATCCACCCGACAGTTTGTCTCCCGTGTGGGGTCTACCTCCGGCCTGCTGGCACAATACTACAGCTTTGAGGTTCCATCGGATGATGACCACGCCATCGTGGCAGTTCCCGACGGCACCATCGATATTCTTTTCCATTGCACAGCTTCCGCACCATCGGCGTCGGTATGCGGTTCGGTCAAAAAAGGTAAACAGATTAAGTTTAAAAAAGGCAGTCTTTATTTTGGCGCAAGATTTTTACCCGGTACCGCAAAACAAATTTTAAAAAGTCCGCTGTCTCATTTCACAGACCAGGAAATTCTCCTTGAAGATATCCAAAGCAACTCAGACGAATTTGTAGAATTAATCTGTGGGGCCCCATCTTTCGATGAAAAAATCGCCCTGTTTGAAAAATATTATACGCGTTGCAACAGTGATAAGGATTGCGCCCCGTCGCTGATCTCATTTCTGCTTGAAAAGATAAATGCATCCTGCGGAGAAATCCGGGTCCGGGAACTGGCCGACGAGACCGGTTATTCCACAAGACATGTCAGCAATATTTTTAAAAAATATGTGGGCATTTCCCCCAAGCTCTTTTCCCGAATTGTCCGTTTCCAGAGAAGCTTCAGCCTGCTCCGATTACAAAAAAAAGCAACGTTTGCTGATCTTGCCCAGGATGCCGGATATTATGACCAGGCTCATTTTATCAATGAATTTAAAGAGTTTTCCCTGAACACCCCCACCCAGATCATACAAGGCAGTTTTTGCTAAGGTTTTTTTAAAAATAACAATCCTGTTCCGTTTTTTCCAATACCGGTTGCTTTGTAAAAGGTAACTTTGTTCTGCGTCAACCACCTGAACAAATTAACTGGTATTGTAAGGAGAAACGGAATGGACAACTTAAAAAGATCACTTGGGTTTTGGGCCTGTCTATCGGTCAGCATGGGGCTGGTCGTAGCGTCCAGTACATTGGTAACCCTGGGTCAGGGCATGGGAATTGCCGGGCCTGGGTTTGTTATCGCCATGGTTGCGGCCTGGATGCTGCAGCATTTTTCGGCGCAAAGTTTTGCAGAACTTGCCTGCCTGATGCCCAGCGCCGGAGGTATCGGGTCATACACACAGGTTGCCCTGGGACCGCTGCTTGCAATGGTGGCCACCATTGCAGGATATATTATTCCCAATTTTTTCGCGGTTCCTTCCGAGTTGGCCATTGCCGGATCAATTATTTCATCCACATTTATCCCTTCGTGTTCCCCGGCAGTTATCGGGGGCGTCCTTTTTGGAGTTCTGATTATCTTTAATGTGCTGGGGGTGGATGTGTTTGCAAAATCACAGATCCTGTTCACAACGGTTATGATGGTTTCAATTGCAGGATTGGGTATTATCGGACTCACAGAGGTTGGAAATCCGTCATTATATCATCTTGCACAGATGGACTTTAACCCCATGGGATGGGGGGTACTCAGCCTGACGGCACTGGCTATATGGCTATATATCGGAATTGAATTCGTCACCCCCATGGCCCAGGAAATCCAGCAGCCGGAAAAACATATTCCTAAAGCCATGAGCCTTGGCTTGCTGATCATTTTTGTCATCAACCTGTTGTACGGGCTTACCTGCATCAAGTATGTACCCTTGGCAGAACTTGCAGAATCCATGAGCCCCCACATCCTGGTAGCCCAAGCCGTTTTGGGGAAACCAGGCCTGGTGATTATCTCAATTGTAAGTCTTTTTGCAACCGCCAGTACCGTAAATACCGTTATCGCCGTGGTCCCGCGGATGCTCTACAGTATGGCGTTAAACGGAGAGCTTCCGGCTGTGTTTGGTAAACTTCACCCCCGTTTCAGAACGCCATGGATCGGGATACTGGCCATGTCAGGGGTCATTGGCGGTTTTTATTTTGGCGGCATCGCCAATGCTGGCAATATCATGGTCTATCTGCTTGCCGCAGTGTCTTCCTGGCTGCTTTGCTACATCGTCGCCCATATTGATGTGATTGTGCTCAGGCTGCGATATCCCCGACTCAAACGGCCCTACAAATCACCGTTTTTTCCTGTTCCTCAGATCCTTGGCGCGTTAGGGATGCTGGCGTCATTTATCAATATCTTCCCGGACCCAGAGATACGAAATACGATCATGCGATGGTCCGGCCTGTTTATCGGTATATCAGTCGTCTATTCAGCACTCTGGCTCAAATTTGTGCTGAATCAAAAATTATTTAAACCGGTCCCCCTTGAACCGGTTCTCAAGTACATGAAAATGGAAGAACCTGTACAAAACGAAAAAAAAGTTGGCGTGGCTTTCGGGAGTTCAATTGAATGCTGAAGATTGACAGCAAACGCATGCTGATTGATAGTGCCAAGCGATTCGAACCCTACTTTGGAACCGGCGGAACCTGGCAGCAGGGAAAAATCTTCTTCCCTGAACTGCCATATTCCGGATCGCTTTCATTTGTCCGTAAAAGCAGCCTGATAAGCGCCAACTATTTTTTGTCTCTCCAGGCCTTGCTGCCCTCGCCGGATACATTGAATAGCAAAAATAGAACCGGCCGTTGCTACCTCAACCGACTTGGTTTCTGGCGGATTAAGGGTTCTGATAAAACGCTGACCTTATTTTATCAAAGGATAAAACAAGATACCGATGTGGCAAGGCTATGCAAACTAACGGATTTTGATGCGCTCACACTCTCGTCTGCAAATTCAGAAACAACCCTTTTTCTAAATCTGTATGGCGGCGGCTATCTTTCGCTTCTTTTTCCGCCCATAAAATTTAAAATTGCCATCAGTGATGAACAGATAAAAAACAGTGCTGTTTTTTTCAAAACGCTGATGAACATTTTGACGGATAGATAGAAGCGGGGATCTTCGAAATCTCTTATAATTTGAATTTAAATATTTATTAACCGGAAAAGGAAAATTTGATGAAAAAACAATTTATGTGTCTCACAGGGCTGTTAATTTTCATGATCATCAGTACAACAACTTGGGCGGATGTATTAGATCCCCTGGACAACAGTTCAGCCCCAGTCGGCACCAAAGTGCTTGTCAGCTATTTTGGTTACCAGCATCTACCGGAATATGAAGACCAAAACGGAACCACCGTGGATATCGGGGTTGATGTGGCCTATGCCGCAATCAGGCCTGTCTATTTTGCAGGAAAAGTGTTCGGGAAAACCTGGGGGGTCAACGCGGTTATACCCTTTCAAAGCATTTCCACCGATGGGGAGGATACTGTAGACGGTATAGGAGATCTTGTGGTCGGCCCGTTTATCTTCCTTTATGAAAATCCTGTTGACCAGGTGTTTCTTTCCTTCTGGGAGTTTGCCTATACCCCCACGGGCTCAGATGAGGTCAGCAATGATTCCTGGTGGTTCCAGCATCAGCTGGCTTTTGGCTGGTATCCTGGTCCATGGTCCTTTGATGCATGCCTGAATTACTGGCAAAAAGACGAGGATACAGCAGGTAATGATGTATCGGATGCGGTTGAACTGGAAGGCGTGGTGGCTTATGCCCTCACGGAAAAATTGCGCATCGGGGTTCAGGCGGCCTGGTGGAAAGACTTTGACGACATTGAATCCGGCGGAGTCAGCCTGCCCGGTACCCAGGGAGAAAATGTAAAGCTGGGCCTCAACCTGGGCTACATGCTCCAGGAAAATCTTATGGTCAATTTAAGATACATGCACGACGTGAAGTCCGAAGCGTATACAAAAGGCTCCTGGACCTATCTTCGCCTGACTTACATATTTTGATCCTGTAATTCTTTTCAGGGCATCCATGTGATAATGCCGTCATCAGGATTTTGTTCTTTCCATGCCCAGAATGAATCAATATCCTGGATGCCGTGTTCAATAACGGCTTTATAAACTTGGATGCCCATCACCTTTTTTTCAATGGGAATACTATGTTTGATCCGAAGAATATTTACCCGCATCTCGGGGGTCAAAACCGCAGCAATCCGTTCGGCAACCTTTTCAAAATGCCCGGCATAGGCAGATTCATTTAAAATATGAATTATATCAATTTGCCAGGTATGACCATGTGTGTCTTCGTAGAACGTATGCCACTCAATACATTTATCCTCGGCTTTAAGTAAATTGATGTAACTTATTGTTTTAATTCGTTTATTTTCTGAAAGCCGGGCCATAGCTGAAAAGCTGTCATGCAGATTAAATGGCGTCGTATAGACATGGAAATCAATATCCCGGTTGTTTATGAGCAACCCCATTTTCAATGAGCCGACCAAATTAATCGTTGCCCCGATGGACGACCAGATGTCAATGATATTGGTGTCGTGAACAACCTGCCAGGCTTCTTTTTGTATGGATTCGGCCATTTCAAAAATCTGTTTCATCGTATTTTCCCCATGTCCCTTATATCAACCTGGCACCACCATCAATCACGACCGTTACCCCATCTGTAATGAGTTGTTCAATATTTTTCCCGGGACGGCTCGTCCCCCTTGTCCGTCAAGTAACGTGTTTTCAGATTCATTGTCACGATAAAATCACCGCCCGCCCGTTTGGGAAGCACCTCCAGCATGGCCGCCGTCAATTTTCCTAAATCTTTTTCATTGGCGCTAAGTTCCTTGGCTTTCTGATCAAAAAACGGCAGATATGCTTTCATATCTTCAATATCCTTGTTTGAAGATAAAGGACCGTGTCCCGGAATAATATGGCTGACATTCATCTCACGTATGAAATCAAGATTTTTTTGCCATCCGTCCAGATCCCCGTCGCCCATATAAGGATGAAAATCTGTAAACAGGATATCCCCGGCAAAAATGACATCCTGGGAGGGAATATGCACAATGATAGATCCCGGTGAATGAGATGCAAATCCGGTATGGATCAATTTTACGGTGATGCCGCCCAGATCAATAATCATTTCTTTTTCAAAGGCTGTATCCGGTGCAACGGTCCGGGTGCCTTCCCAGAAATCCATCGGCAAACCAAATTCAGCCGGATTTTCCAGCATCTTATCTCCGTAAGCGATAACAGCATCTCGGCACTTTTCATGGCCGATAATTCGAGCCCCCATGTCGGCAAAAACATTGTTTCCGAAAACATGATCAAGATGGCAGTGTGTATTCACCACATACCTTATGGGTTTATCCGTTATTTTTCTGATATCCGCAACAAACCCTTCAGCTTCTTTTGCCGAGGTCAGCGTATCCACGACAAGTACGGCATCGTCTCCGATCACGATACCGGTATTGACAAAGAATACGTTGCCGGGTGTTCCGGCTGGAATCCCTGTATAAGAATAAACCGATTCTGTAATTTTCTTTAATACGGGGTTTGGCATCTGCGCCATAACAGATTGAACAAAGAGCACAACTGAAAGGTTAAAAATCATTACGATTGTTTTCATTCTCATTTTTTGTCTCCTGTTTGCTGTTTTGGACAACTTTGGGCTTTTGGCCCAGCAATTCAAAACATAGTTTTTTGGAACTTGGTCTAAATGACAGTTTCCGCAAAAAAATATGATAGAACTTATTTAAGCATGCCGTGTATTGATTACCGGTACCCTATTGTACTTTGGTGATTTATATCTTGGGAGTTTTGATCATGCAAGGACAATTGCCTTAAATTTAAAACACTCCCTGTTGTATTTCACCTTGACACAGCCTTGTACCGCTGTTAGGTATGTTTAGTTTTCTTAATGCGTTAAAGGCTGACCGAAAAATGAAAATTATCAAAACCAACAACTTATTTTTCTATTTTAATTTTGGACGTTTCTATTATTTTAGGAGCGTTCATCCGGTTTAGCTTTATGTGAATTCGACACATACAGGCCCCGGGTGGACGGTAAGACCACCCGGGGCCTCTCAGTTTGCAGGCCCAAGGCCCCGGGAAAATCTTTTCCGGGGCCTTTGTTTTTTTTACCAGACATCAGGGCCAAAAGCTGCCCTTGGGAAAAGGAGAATTTCAAAGGATGAGACTTGAACCGACCATCACAAACGCGCAGCAGCAAGTTTTCAGCAAAAAAAAACGAATGGCTGACTCAAATACGCTAAATGCGACCGCCTGCGCCATTACCGGAGAACCGGGAAGCTATTCACACAAGGCCTGCCTCTCCTATTTCGGCGATGATACCGCCCCGGTGACCATGAATTCATTCAAGGAGGTCTTTGCTGCCGTTAAAAACAACACCGCATCGTATGGCGTGGTGCCCATAGAAAATTCCTTGACCGGATCAGTCCACGAAAACTATGATCTGCTCCAGACGTACAATCTGAGAATTATCGGTGAAATCACCATTCGTATCAAACATGCGTTGATAACCCACCCTAAAACAAAACTGTCAGCAGTCAAAACCATCCTTGCGCCACCCCATGTCATTGCCCAATGCCAGAACTACCTGGTCCAGATGACCACAACGGAAATTTTACCTGTTCGCACAGGCGTCTGTGCGGTAAAGCAAGCCCAGGCCCTTGATCCGTCAGTGGCAGCCATTGGCCCGGCCCTGGCCGCGGATATCTTTACCATGGCTGTGGCCGACGAATCCATTGAAGACAATCCCCAAAATTATACGCGGTTTGCCGTGATTGCCAGGGCAATTTAAAGGGCATACGCGGATAAACAAAACCTTTATCATTTTTTCAACCGGCCACCGCCCGGGCGCCCTGCTTGAAGTGATGCAGGTGTTCAGCGACCACCATATCAATCTGGTGAAACTGGAATCACGCCCCGTGCTGGGAAAGCCCTGGGAATACATGTTTTATGCTGAGCTTGAGGCAGATCTTGACGACACGGTGGCCGATCCGGTGATCAGTGCCCTTTTAGAAAAAGCTGAAACCCTCAAGGTCTTGGGAAGGTATTAATAGTTGGGAGAATGATCGCACCTTGCGATGTGCCTTGAAATTAAAATAATCGTTTGATTGATGGAAGAACAGATGTCCGGTGAACACCAACCGTTTCGGCTTGTGATACCGGACAACTTGATTCAGCGTATTACATTTACACGAGGATCCATTTGATGGCGGAATCCACCAGGGTAATGCACAGGGCTGCTATAAATGTTGTTAAAAAATCCTTAATTTGAAAATCGTCTAATACTTTATCGGTGAGCCAGAGCAGCACGGCATTGATCACCAGCTTAAACAGCCCGAAGGTAATGATGATAAACGGAATGGACAAGAAAACAAGCAGCCAGCCAAAGAAAAAATTAATCAGGCTGTAAACAATGGCCACCATAATGGCGGTCCCAAAATGTTTAACCTGGATGCCGGGTAAAAAATTAGCCACCAGAAACACCGCAACACTTAAAATCAGAAGGTTGATCAACATTGATATTTTTTCCTTTTTTATAAATTAAATTTCATTGTAAGCCATAAGCTTAACTTCAGACTTCAACATGCCAGGGCTCATACCTGACACCCAAGTGATTTCTCGGCCCATACCTGAACCGAATATACCCAAGGCTCGCCAACCGGTTGTACACCCGGGTCCGGGTAAACTTTTCGGTAAAGTTATCCACACCAAAGCCTTTTTCACCCATATCAAAATCGCCGGTGGCATGGAAAGAATAGCCCGGTGGCGCAAGGGATCTGGAGGCCATGGACAGATTCCCACGGCTTTGCACCGCCTTGTCTAAAAAAAGCAGAAACTGCTTGGACACTCCCCGGATGCCCGAGGTCAGAACCGCCTCGTTGCCTATTTTTTTCCGGATATCCTGATACAAGGCCTGGGACCTGCCCTTGTACAGATAATTGCCTGAACCGTGTACTGCTATTGTTTTTTCCAAAGGCACCTGCCAGGTCAGGTGGGGAATCGTCTTTGTTCCCATAAAGCCGTAATCATGGGCCGGACGATGAAACAATTTCTCCAGAAAATCAAGTTCCGGTCGGGGAAAGGCCCCAATGCAGGCATAGGTTTGGGCACAGGCCAGGGCATCATCAAACCCTGCCAGACAAAAGTTGCCGTGGCCGATCTGCTTTTGGATACGTTTGAACCGCCTATGGGTTGACAAAAGAAGTGTCATTTCATTGTCAGATAAAAAGACATCATCTTTAAAGTCTTGATTGAAAAACCTCACTTTTAAAGGCTCTATCTCCCCGGGCGATTCTTCAGTCTCCACCAGGGCATCCTTGACGCCCTGGTCCGGGGCACATGTCCGGCAACGTGAATCATCTGCCCAGGCTGTTCCCAAACTGCCGAGCGGCGGCAAATATATCCCTGCAAGGGCGGTTGATCCTGCAATTTTTAAAAATGTTCTGCGATCCACTTTTTTTGCGTATCCATTAATATATATGCGGAATGAATCCGGCCAGATTTTTCAAATAGCCCAAAAGCCAGACTATTGTAGCCCATACCCTAATGAGATGAAAAGAATTTTATCAATTTTCATGACATCAGATTTTTACATAACAGCCTTGGGCTGATTTGATTTATACCTTATCCATGGTCAAAGAAATACATGCGCAACCAAGGTATTTAACCTATGGGCACCAATTTTTGATCATTCAATTGAATTCACTATTATTATTTGCTATAGTTTTTTTCCCATAGAGAAGAGATTTTCTCTAATTAAATTATATTATAATATAATCAATTAGTTATAGAAATGATCTTCCCTGGAAGAATACGGCGGAAACCATGAGAAAACGATCTGAAAAGATTTAGGGAACACCTATATCCAGGTGATCATGGGACCCCACAACTAATATTGACATGCTGATTGTTCACCTTTAACTGTATCTTAAGAAAGGAAACGACATGGCAGAGACTGTCATCAAACTGGGCCGAAAAAAAAAGGCCTCAACTTTTATCGACAAGGTTAAAGAGATTCTGCCCGAGGGCGGAAACCTTAATGCCTGTCTGACATGTGGCGCCTGCTCATCAGGCTGCCCGGCCACCGGGCTGGCAGACATGGACCCGCGTAAATTTCTGCGCATGGCTGCCCTGGGCATGGATGAGGAAATTGCCGCATCAGACTGGCCCTGGATGTGTACCATGTGCATGCGCTGCATCTATGTCTGTCCCATGCAAATTGATATCCCACAGCTTGTGTTCAACGCCCGGGCATTGCGCCCCAGAGAAGAGCGACCCAAAGGCATCCTGGGTTCATGTGACATGGCATTGAGAAATGACACCACCTCTGCCATGGGTACCAACGAAGAAGACTTTGAATTCGTTGTGGATGATGTTCTCGAAGAATACCGGGAAGCTCAGCCTGAATTTGCCGACATGGAAGCGCCCATTGACAAGGAAGGGGCGGAATTCTTCCTGAATCAGAACTCCAGGGAACCCAACACGGAACCTGACGAGATGGTGCCCTTGTGGAAAATCCTGCATACGGTCGGCGCCAACTGGACCTATGGTTCCAAAGGCTGGGCCGGAGAAAACTACTGTATGTTCCTGGCCGATAACGAATCCTGGAAACACATTACTAAAACCTCAGCAGATAAGGCCAATAACCTGGGGGTTAAGACGTTCCTAAACACCGAGTGAGGGCACGTAACATTCTCAGTCCGGGCCGGACTGAAAAAATTCAATCTCGAACATAACTTTGATGTAAAAAATATTTACGAATACTATGCCAAATGGATTCGCGAAGGCAAACTCAAGGTCAACTCTGACTGGAACAAAGACCTGAAAATCAAATTCACGGTCCAGGACCCCTGTCAGATTGTAAGAAAAAGCTATGGCGACCCCATTGCCGACGACCTGAGATTTGTGGTGAAATCCGTTGTCGGCGAAGAAAACTTCATCGACATGCAGCCCAACCGCTCCAATAACTTTTGCTGCGGCGGCGGCGGCGGATTCCTCCAATCCGGGTTTAAAGAAGAACGACTGGCTTATGGCAAAATTAAGGACGATCAGATCCAGGCCACCGGCGCCGACTACTGCATCGCCGGTTGCCACAACTGCCATGCCCAGATCCATGAACTCAGCCACCATTACGGCGGCAACTACGGCGTGGTTCATCTCTGGACCCTTATTTGCCTGTCTATGGGCATTCTTGGCCCCAATGAAAGAGAATACCTGGGGGAAGAACTTAAAGAAGTAAACGTCTTCCATCCGGAAACCGCCATGTAGTAGCGTTCTGTTTGAACAGATACAGGGCCGGCAGTCCGCGTTTGGACTGCCGGCCCTTTTTTGTTTTTCTTGGAGTTAACATCCTGGATTCACGCAAGGATCAACTAATACCACACAGTCCCCCCCCCCGTACACGATGTGAGGCACTTCTTAAGTTTTTATATTCCGCATCTTGCGAAAAAAAGAGTCAAACGATCCGTAAGAATTGCTGCAAAAAGTGTAAGTATAACCAGATTGGTGAGTTTAAAACCCATCAAACAGGCTTTTTTTCTGGCATCTGCGTAAAGCTGATTTTCTTTTTTTTTATCTCGGGGAATGAAAAGCACGCTGGCAATAGTAACAGGGAAGAGAATGAAAATTAAAAACATAGATATGGCAAGGCTTGTTAGAATAATTCCCTGCTGAATAATAAAAAGCAGTACCGCCTGACTGAATAATAAAGTCCAGATCATGATCAGGCAGTCCAATTCCCGGGATGTCATGCGATTGCCAAGAGTGCTTGGATACGCGGCAAAGATCAGCAAAGAGTGGGGCCACTGCCAGACACCCAGACAGGCCATAAATGACCACAGATGAATCATGGATGCTGTCCCGGAATCTGATGCTGTGGCAGCAACCCAGCCAATGGCCGGGGGCAGCATCCCGCAAACGGCGCCAGGCACCATGGCAACCATTGGATATTTTTTTTTTAACGGGGTATATATTCCGTTGTAAAGAATCAACGCCCCTACGCCCAATGCCCCTGCCATAAAAGAGAGATGACATAATCCGGCCAGCCCGGTTAAAGAAAAAAATAGCGCAAGGCTTGCTGCCATGGGCAGAGATATCCGGCCACTTGGCATGACCCGTTCCCGGGTACGTTCAAACTTTTTGTCGTAGAGTCGGTCCTGGATATTGTTCACGACTGCGGATCCTGCGGCAAGCAACACGATCCAGAATCCCACAACAACAGCGCCTGTGGACGGCCTGGTTTGGGCCAGGACATATCCGGTGGCACCGGACAAGCCCATATAAAGACTGAGACGGATCTTGGTCAGCTCAAAAAGCAATGGGAACATTCCCAGCCCGCTCAAAGGGCGGCTACCGGCCGCCTGTATGGATATGGGCGAATTACCACGCATCATCTTCTTCCAGCCACGCATCAAATTCTTCCTGGGATTTGACGATCACCTTCCCGGTCATGTCTGCATGGCCGGTACCGCAAAACTCCGTACACTGTAAAAAATACTCCCCGGTTTTTTCAGGCAGAAACCAGGCATAGGTCTTTATGCCCTTGACGGCGTCAACCTTGACCCGGAACGCCGGAATAAACAAAGAGTGAATCACATCCAGGGAAGATATGTCCAACCGGATGGGCCGGTTCACCGGCACAACCAGTTCGTTTTCCACCTCTTTGTCATTTTCATAGACAAAAATCCATGTAAAGGACTGGGCCATCACCTTGATCTCAAGGGCATCTTCGGGCACGGACCTGAGCCCCGCATAGGACTGCCACCCGGAAATAAACATGAGCATCGCGATGGCCGTAGGAATGGCGGTCCAGGCGATCTCAAGGCCCATGTGTCCCCGAATGTCCGAAGGCATCGGGTTACGGCTTCTGCGGTACCGGATGACAAAATAGATCATCACGGCAGTAATGCAGCAAAGAAAAACAAAGGAAAACCCAATGATGAAAATGAACGACCGGTCAACAAGGGTTACTGGATTGATAATTTCATTCATATTACCACCTCACCTGAATGCAATGTCCCAGAAGGTAAAGCCGATCATGATGGCCAAAAAGCACAGGGTGGATATAAAAGAGACCACCAGAATCCGGCTTTCATATTTCATGTGCATGAAGATCACCACCACCAGAGCGCCCTTCAGCGAAGCAATCCCCAAGGCGATCCAAACGTTAAGCCGTCCCATGTCAACATAGGATGCCCCCACTGTGACACAGGTCAGGACCAGCAATGCCCCAAGGGTTAATGCCAGGGTTTTGTAAGAGATAATGTGGGAAGCCATTGAACCTCCTTGCACGATTAAATAATCAGATAAAATAAAGGAAAGATAAATATCCAGATCAGATCCACCAGGTGCCAGTACAGCCCTGCATTTTCCAGCAGGGTAAACCGGGTTGGGGTAATCTTACCTTTGGCCGTATAGATCAGGGCCACCAGAATAACGGTCATGCCGATAACGATGTGCACCCCGTGCAGCCCTGTGATCACATAATAAAGCCCGAAAAAAACATTCAACCCTTTGGGGCCGTTAACCAGGGTTTCTGAATTGGGGAAAATATCATTATGAATCTTATGCCCCCACTCAAAATATTTGTTGATTAAGAAAATCACACCGCAAAGCAGACTGATGCATAGAGCCGCCAGGGCTGTTTTTTTCTGCTCTTTTTGAACCGCGGTGATGGCTGCGGCCACGGCAAAGCTTGATATCAGCAAAATTACCGTATTAGCAAATCCAAAAAGGCGGTTCAGTTCCTTGCCGCCGTCAATGAAATCCTGGGGGTGAATGGTCAAATAGACGGCGTAAAGAACAAACAATCCCCCGAACAGAATAATCTCCGTATAGAGGAAAAGCCACATCCCTATTTTCTTTCCGGTATGATCCGTGGTGGAAGAGGATAGACTCATAGTTGAATCCTTTGCCGTGGTTAATGATTGTTTGCTGATTCGACAACCCCGGAAAAATCATAGGGGTAGTCCAGAACCTCAGGTTCCGAGGTAAAGTTGTGCAGGGGCGGCGGAGACGGAATGGTCCACTCCAGGGTTACCCCGCCCCAGGGGTTGGCTTCTGCATTGCGCTCGCCTCTCAAGCTTCGCGCCAGATTACCCAGAAGAATCCCAATCCCCAGGATCATGAGCAGCGCCCCCCAGCCAGCCAGAAAATTGCCCTGGGCATACTGGGGCAGATAATCGTAATAGCGTCGGGGCATGCCCTGAACGCCAAGAATGAACATGGGCACATAGTGAAAGAAAACCCCCCCGGTTAACAAAATGGAACCGATATATGCCCATTTAAAATTGTACATCCTGCCGAACATCTTGGGCCACCAGTAGTGCAGGGCCGCAAAAAAAGCAAAGCCTGTGCCGCCGAACATGGTGAAATGAAAGTGGGCCACCACAAAATGGGTGTCATGCAGATGCACATCGGTACCCGCCGCACCCAGTACCAGACCGGTAAGCCCCCCGACGCTGAACAGGTAGATAAAACAGAGCGCCAAAAACAGAGGCGGCGTCATCTCAACACTTCCCTTGTAGAGGGTCGCCACCCAGGAAAAGACTTTAATGGCCGAAGGGATGGCCACAATAAAGGTAAGCAAAGAAAAGACAAAGACGGCCGTGTCACTCATGCCCGAAGTATACATATGATGGGCCCAGACCAAAGAGCCTGCCACGGCGATGGCCATGGAAGAGACCACAATGGCCTTGTATCCGAAAATGGATTTTCTGGCAAACACCGGAATGATTTCAGAAATCACCCCCATTCCCGGCAAAATCATAATGTAAACCGCAGGATGGGAATACATCCAGAACAGGTGCTGGTAAAGGATGGGGTCCCCGCCCCGGGCGGGATCAAACAACCCTAAATTAAAAAAACGCTCGGCCACCACCAGCACAAAAGTGATGGACACCACAGGGGTGGCAAGGATCTGTACCCATGAGGTGGCGTAAAGGCTCCAGGTAAACAGCGGAATCTGAAGCCACCCCATGCGGGGGCTTCGCATCCGGTGGATGGTTGTAATAAAATTCAGGCCCGTGAGCATAGAAGAAAACCCGAGAATAAAGGCTGCCAGAACCGCTGTGGAGACATTGGTCTGGGTGGAGATGGAAAAGGGCACGTAAAAGGTCCATCCCGTATCCGGAAATCCGTCCGAGAACAAAGCGGCAATGGCAATAACGCCCCCAAGCATATAAAGATACCAGGAGAGCAAATTCAGCCGGGGGAAAAAAACATCGTCGGTCCCGATCTGTATGGGTAAAAAAAAGTTTCCCATAGCCGCCGGCAGGGCTGGGATGATAAACAAAAAAATCATGATCACCCCGTGAAGGGTAAAGGCGGAGTTGTAAAGGTCGGCATTGATCAGGGTCTTTCCCGGGAACATCAGCTCCAGGCGAATCAAACCGCCAAGAATTACGGCGATGCAGAACCAGAACAGAATTGCAAACAGATACATCAGGCCGATCCGCTTGTGGTCCATGGTGATCAGCCATGACAACACCCCCTTGAACCGTGAAGGATTCGGGGTTTCAAAAAAAGATGCAGCAGCTTCCATGATCTTTGTCTCCGGGCGGCAGGACAAAAAAAACCGCCTTTATTAATCACAACGTTTGGATTTATTTGTGCTGTCTTCCCCGCCGGGATTTCTTGGGAAAGACGAGAAAAACGAAAAAAAGAACAAGTGCGATAACAATTCCGCCGCCCACAATTGGAAAAATGCGAAATACATAGGTTCTGTTTTCAGGATCATAGTTAAAGCAAAAGGAGAGTACCCCCCGCTTGATGGAGACCCCGGGTTCGCCTTTCTTGGCCTCGTTCACAGCCATGCCCACATCAAAGGCAAGGAACCTGGGACCGTAAAGATAACGGATGATACGCCCCTGGTCCGACAGCACGATCAGGACATTGGGGTGGATGTAGTTGTGCTTTCCCTGTTTGACAAAATAAAACCCTAAAGAATGGGTCAATTTAAGAATTTCAGATTTTTCTCCCACCAGGTAAAACCACTTGTTCAAGTCCATTGTTCGCTGGAGCATCTGTGCGTAATTCTGCTTGGCGGTTTTCGCCATACCGGCGTCTTCATCGTCGCTGAAACTGAAGGTCACCACGTTGAAATCCTCGCCGGGAATTTCTGAAACCTGATCTAAAACCCGGGTCAGTTCGGCCTGGAGAATATTGCAGACCGAACTGCACATAAAGAAAATGGGCAGAATGACCACGGGTTTGTCAAAAATGGTTTTAAGATCCACGCTCTGGTTGTTCTCATCTTTCAGCTGTGCCGAAAAATCAATCATTTCGCCCAGACGTTCGTCCACACGCACCTTGGCCGCGACCTCTTCCTCGGACATTGGGCTGTCCATGAGCATCTTGGTATGATCATGTTCCATTTTGGCATGATCAAGTTCCATCTTGGAATGTTCATGTTCCATCTGGTCCGATTCGGTCTGGGATGCATACCCGGGAAGAGAGCAGGCACCCCACACGGCCAGTGACAAGCACCAAAGTCCAATCCACCGGATCTTCATTATTTCACCTTTTTGCTCTCGCCCGTCGTGAAGTTAACTTCGTACACGCCCCGCCAGGCATGTCCCCGGATAAAAGAGTCCGCCCCGCCACCGTAGGCCAGCATAATGGGATACATGCGGTTTATATCAATTGTTTTGTCCCATTTCTCGTTACCGGCCAAAGGGCGTGAAAACCAGATGCTGGTCATGCCGTCAACTTCACTGCCCTGGGGATCTACAACATCCTCTTTGCCGCCCAGTTTCTCGTCTTCAGTGTGCCCCCGCTTTTGATCGCCGTAATGATCAACGATTTTAACCTTTCCTTTTTTAACCGCACCCATAATGATGTCCGACCCTTTCATGGCGTCTTCGGGATCAAAACCAATACCCACCCAGCCTTCGGTGGGTGCAGTGAGTTTGAAGTGAATCATTGTCTCATCCACCCGCCACTCTACAGTCATCTTTTCAGCCGTCAGCAAATGCGTATATTCTTCAGCACCTGCATTAAACGGCGCACCCAATAACATAAGAAATAAAAATCCGATCATTCTACTTTTCATAACATTTTCTCCTTTAACCAAAAACCAAATCGCCGCCGGAGTATCCCAATCCCACAGCCATCAGAATTAATAAGAAATACAGTCCCGTGATCCAATCAAATTTACGATTCTCGCAGTCATCCTTGAGCATGACAACGATCAGGGCGACACATAAAAGAGTCGCCAGAATCATTTTAAAAATAATTAAACCTTCCCACTCACCGCCATACCGGTGCTGCCAGTCCATGATCCCTGTCACCACAGTCGGAAACAATCCGAGTAATCCTAAGATTACACAATGATATCCTGTTTTTGCCAGCATCTTGAGTTTGGGTAGAAATGAAGCGAAGCGAAAAACTACAGCACCCATAACCATTCCCATGGGAATATGGGTAAACGCCGGGTGAAGCGGATGGTGGAATCCAACTTTGCTCAAAAGTTCATAGACCGTCTCAATCATAAGCCCCCCTGTTCAAATTTTAATGGATTACAAGTTTTAAATTATATTTATAGATATACGTCTGCTGATGAAATACCAGCCGGATGCTTGTGATCGTCAAAATAAGAAATACATTTTCATTGAATCATCAAAAAAAACAAAGATAACCGATTGATTTTTATGGTTATAAGACCCATTTATTTACGATAAGCTATAGTTAGGTTATAAAAGTCATAGAAAGATAAGTCAATAGAAGAAAAGCCCCATCTTAAATTTCTACCGGGTTGACAACTTGGCGAAACAGCTATAAAAATTGCCTTTTTACACGTTTATAAAAGGAAGCTTAATATCGTGGAACCCCTTTGCCGGGAACAAATTGCCCCGGAAGATGAAAAACGGCTACTTGAAGACGCCGGTCGCTGCATTAAGGTGCTGGAAACCCTGGCCGATCGGACTGAACTGTTGGCAAAAATGTCCGAATCGGACCGCCTTGCTTTGATTAAGGCTGCCGGTAAAATATCCCGGCCCGACAAAGCAGAAATAAAAAAGCGCAACAAAGATAAAAAGCAGCAAAAGCGCCTGGCCATTGTGGCCAAAGAACGGCGGATGAGAGCTCAGACCGGCATCAGACAAGCCAGGCAGGCATCGGTGTTCTCGGCACCAGCCCAACTTGAAGGACCTGCCATTGAAAGCACCGATACGGCAGAGCATCTTGATTCTCCCCGTAACTGTTATGTGTGCAAAGCTGAATTTACACAGCTTCACCATTTTTATGACACCATGTGTCCAGACTGTGCAACACTCAACTATCAAAAGCGGTTCCAGACCGCGTCCCTTGAAGGACAGATTGCCGTCATCACCGGCTCCAGGCTTAAAATCGGATACCAGGCCACGGTGATGATGCTCAAAGCCGGTGCCCGGGTGATTGCCACCACACGGTTCCCCAAGGATTCTGCCCTAAGGTTTTCCAAAGAACCTGATTTTGACCAATGGGGTCACAGGCTCCATATATACGGACTGGATCTGCGGCATATTCCCAGCGTGGAATTGTTTTGTGATCATATCAACCAGACATACAAGCGCCTGGATATCTTAATCAATAATGCCGCCCAGACCGTCCGTCGACCACCTGGATTTTATGCCCACCTCATGGAGACCGAACACAAAGATGTTTCATTGTTGTCCCCGAAGGCCGCGATGCTTTTGGACAACTACCAGGAATGTCTGGCCCAGGTGACCACAGATCTTCCAGCCGGCAGCGGAGAAAATGACGGCTTACCGGTCTCCTGGAGCGGCAATGCCCCCGGTATCGGGCTTCGCCAATCGGCCCAACTCTCCCAGATTCCCTATTCCTATGACCACAGTTTAGATGCACCCCAGGTATTTCCTGAAAAGGCCCTGGATGCAGATCTCCAGCAGGTGGATCTTCGCAAAACAAACTCCTGGCGGCTCAAGCTTGGGGAGATTGAAACGGCGGAAATGCTTGAAATTCAGCTGGTCAATAATGTGGCGCCCTTTGTGCTGTGTAATCGGCTGGCCCAGATGATGAAATCGGATTTTACCGGTCAAAAGCACATCGTCAATGTCTCGGCCATGGAAGGCAAATTCCTGCGCTTTAAAAAGGGCAGCCGCCATCCCCATACCAACATGGCCAAAGCGGCATTGAACATGCTCACCCACACGGCCGCCGAGGATCTTGCCAAATACGGCATTTACATGAACGCCGTGGATACCGGCTGGGTCACGGATGAAGATCCGGCGCAGCTTGCCAAATTAAAAGAGGATCGACATGACTTTCAGCCGCCTCTGGATATTGTGGATGGAGCGGCCCGGGTCTGCGACCCCTTCTTTCACGGTATTTTAACCGGAAAACATTGGTGTGGAAAATTTTTAAAGGATTATTTCCCCATCGACTGGTAGGCCTCTTGTTCGACCAGGGCCAAAAAGTCGGCAATGGATCGGTAAACCCGCTTTGATTCACGGCCGGAGAGAATATTGTGACAGTCTGTGTTAAAGAAAAAGAAATCTTTTCGATTCGATTGGACAAGCTTAAACAATTTTTCTGCATTGGCCGTGTTGCTGTCAAACTGTTTGCCGGACTGCAAAAATAACAGGGGTGCAGTAACAAAGGCCAATCTTTTTTCCAGGTGTTTTATAAATGTTTCAAGGGTTTTCATGCCCTTGGCAGGATTTTGCCAGTAGCAAATCGAGCAGGTATGGCCGTCGCCTTGATCTTTGTCTTTGCCGTCAACAAATCTTGCCTTTTGCAGCATGCGATTCCAGAACTCGCCGGCGGTAAATGACCGCCACCCGGCATCTTTTACATTCAACGGCGGGGAAACGGCAAACACACCGGCTATTTCCGATATCCGGGAGGCAATTTCAAGGGCAAGTCCGGCACCTGTAAAAAAGCCCCCAACAAAGACATATGGCGTTCTATGCTTTAAAATAACATAGCCCTCTTCCACACTGTCAATCCACTGCCTATAATCTGTCCGGGATAAATTTTCCGGTGTAGTGCCGTGCCCTTTAAGTCGGGGGACAAAAACAGTATAGCCAAGAGAATTAAAAAAATAGGCCAGGGATCTCATCTCTTTGGGACAGGCTAGGTAATTGTGAATTAAAAGAATACCGGGCCGGCCTTTACCCGGATCTAAAAGGACAGGTTTACCGGCCTCTTTTTCAAACACGACACGCGGGGATTCAAGGGTCTCGTAATCACGATCATACTCTCTCAAGGCTTTATCCACCAAACCGAGACGAATCTCCTGCGCAATATCTTCAACACTGTTTTGGGCAATGGACTGGATAAACATGACAATATCCTGGAGCGGTTCAACTTCATTGGCCACCACATACAAGGGGTTGTTCATCCTCACCCCCTGGAAACCGATATCCGTTTCAAATTTCTCCTGGCGTTTAAACAGCTTACCCGCTTTTTCATAGAGCACGCCGGTTTCAAGGGCAGTTTCAAGGAATGCGGCGAACCGGTTGTTTCTATCGTCGGTTAACAGATGAATCTGGTTATCATGAAAATCGTTGTGAACACAGCGGCCGGATTCCATGATGACCTTTGAGGTAATTACCAGATACGCCCTGCATCTTAAATCATAGGGATCGATCCCCGAAGCTGACGGCGGCATATATTTGATCAGGCAGGCAAAAATATGATCATAGTTCAAGGTGGCCATGCCATAAACATCGGTCATGAATCGCTGAAGAATATCTTGACTTGCCTCTTTTATAAATGGGGCCGAGCACATACGTCTGCTGAAAGCAATCTTCCGCCTTGATGTCAAATCGCTTTCAATAAATGAGTTATTGAAATAATCGGCAATTTTGATGGGTTCTGAAAACCGGATATCAACCTGAACCCCGGATAAAATCATACTGCCTTCTGTCATCAGTTCATCCATGATCTGCTGGGAGGGATTTTCCATAAATTTCTGGGCGAGGGATGAAAGCAAATTTTCTTTGGCCCGCATAGGATAATAGGTGATATTTGTGGGCACCATGTAGGTGGTTTGATTTAAAACTTTTTCCACGTCCTTGATTTCAAACCAGTCAATGAGCCGTTCAAATTCTTTGGGGTTTTTCGTTTTCATCCGCCGCAGCCGTTCCCTGTAAAATTCGCTTTGAAGTGCGATTACCGCCGCCCCGGATCGGGGCCGGTGAACCAGCTTATCCACCTGAAGCTCGAATCTGCCGTCCTTGACAAGTTTTTTATTTTTCACCATTCTTCCTTCGGGAAAAATAATCCACGAAGACTGACCGTCTAAAAGGGTTTTGGTAATCAGGTAATCGCGTTGGGGATCTTTGGTGGATATGGCACCCATGAGATCAAGAACGCTTTTTAAGCCGCCTGCAAAAAGATCGGCATGGGCCAGGGACCATATTCTTTTTTTTGTTATGCCGTGGAGGTGATACGGCAAAAATACGGTTTCAATTCGGGTGAAATGGTTGGCGATAAAAATGACGGAGGCATCCGGAATCCGTTCCTGATGATGAATGGTTATCCGGGTTTTGGAAAGCCCGGATAATGCCCTGAGGGCATATCCGGACATGAAATAAGCAAATCGATTCATGTTGTCCTTTGTATCACAACATAATCAAGAAGAACCTTTACCCGCTTTTTTCAGGGTTACTGCTGAGGATAAGCCCCTGGGGAAGGCTTTCACCAAAAATGGCCGCCTCATCGGCCGACTCAATGGGCACGACGGTCTGAATTATATCCAATGACTTTTTGGGCGCATTCATCTGCCCAAGCCACGGGATCATAGTTTGAACAGTCTCTGGGGAAACATCACGGGTGCGATCGCCAGTTTTACGCAAAATATGGGACAAAGCGCCTGGGATCTGATCCTGGGACTCCCAACGGATTTTGATCAGTCGTTTTGTCCAGTTTTCCACCTCTTTTGCCGGAACAACGCGATCCACAGAGCCATAAAGCAGCTCCCTGGCACCCAGTCTGGACAGGGCCCAAAACATCTGGTGGGGCGTTTTGCCGGGTTTCAGTTGAGGAATCAACTTTTTTGCCAAAGCGATCTTATCTTTTACCAGCAACCGCTCCATGTTTGCCGCAGCCATCCACACTTCGGTCATCTCCTGCTTTGGCACTTTTTTGGCCGCAGCGTTATCGGTCAATAAATAGCTGGAAACATCCTGGAAAAACTGCCGCTGCTGGCCTGCGGTCAGTCCGCCTGCAATGCGGCGACAAAATATCCACCATTCCACGGCGTTCTGCTTGGCCTTGTGAAACTGGCTTCGCTGTAAATATACCTTCCACAGTTTGGGCATGCGCGCCTCATCAAAGGCATCACCGAAACCTGGACGAATACAAAACCCGGTCAGATTTAACCAGCGAATTTCGTGTTCGGGACTGATTTCCCGCCATTTGACATTTTCGATCAGATGATCTGCCACGGCACGAAGAAAAGACAAGGGCCATTTATTACGCTTTGTGTCTACCTGCGTTTCTATGTTTTTTACGACAGAAGGCAATTGGGCCTTGTCCGCAGATTCGGCAAACGCCTCCGTCAATAAATCACGAACCTTATTGACCGTGTCATCATCATACACTTCACTTTCAGCCGCGGCTTCCCCGGCCTGGGGCTCACGCAGCTGGAACTGAAGTTTCCAGCGATGGGAAGAGACGCTTGACCGGCACCACATGGAAAGGGTTCCCATCTCGGTGTACTCGGCTTCAACTTTGACCGGAATCCGTTTTGATTCTCCCTTTTTACCAAATTTAATGATGGTTTTCAACGGCGGCAGCGGTGTCAGGGTATCGTCCACCGAAATTACATCGCCGGTTTTATCACCGGATCTGAACGTGGAGCTGAACATTGAAAAAAGAACCGGCTGGTTGGTGACGACCTCAAATTCCATTTGGGGCAGCTGGATCAATGATCCTTCATCCAGGCCGCGCTCCACAATGCACAATACATTTTCACACGTGGCACTATCTTCACACCGGGAGTTGTCCGACGCAATGCCGATATAATAACTTCTCGGACTGCCGCTGCCCACACGAACTCCAATGCCCTGCTTGACAAGGCCATAGTACGACGCACCCAGGGCAACAGAAAGATCGGGGTCGCTGTTGTCCAGAACTGTCGGCAGACGGTCTTCCCCGCAGGCGAACCATTTTCCGATGGCGGACCTGATTTTGTCCTGAAACACAGCGGGTTTCAATGATCCGCCGTTGAACAAAATATGATCGGGTATGGGCTCTTTGCCTAAATTGGCTTTTACACTGTCACGATGGCGCTCTAAAAACCAACCGATATGGCGGGTAATGGCTGGTTCCTGCTCATATGGCAGCCCAAATTCGGCAATGGCCTTTCCGGCTTTTTTGGGATTCGCGGCACTTGACTCAACTTCGGGGAAAAAGCCGTTGCACAGGATCTCTTCCAGCTCACCTTTTTCCAGATCCGCCGACAATGTATTGGCAATAAGGGAACGCCCCTCGCCTCTGAGGACTATTCTCACCCGGTTGTCACCACCATCTCGATCGCCGGCCAGCAAAAGGGTCTCTTTGGCGGCCCGGCATTTATAACTCAGTGTTTTCCACTGATCCGCCGTCAGGTTGGCTTTTTGCTTGAACTTTGATGCCACATACCTGGCCAGAGTCAGGTCAATATTGTCACCGCCAAGAATCAGGTGATCCCCCACCGCCACACGCTCAAACCGCGGACTGCCCTCGGCCTCTTTCAATGAAATCAGGGTAAAGTCGGTGGTGCCCCCCCCCACATCGCACACAAGGATCAGATCATCGGCTTTGACATGGGACTGCCAGTCATGCTCATGGCGGGTCACCCAGGCATAAAACGCGGCAAGGGGCTCTTCGAGCAGGGTGATATTCTGGCTGAATCCGGCATCTCTGGCTGCCTTTAGGGTATATTCACGTGCTGCTTCATCAAAGGAGGCAGGAACCGTGATGACCGTAAATTGATTTTCAAGAAACAGATCTTCATCTTTTACCCAGTTATTCCAGGCTTTTCGAATATGCCTTAGGTATTCACTGGTCGCCTTGACCGGAGATATTTTCTCCACATTCTGGGACCCCCATGGCAGAATCGGTGCTTCCCGGTCGGCCCTGGAATGGCACAGCCAGCTTTTGGCCGATGACACCAGCCGGGATGGAATCTGAGATCCATGGTCTCTGGCAAACACACCGGCAAACAGATCACTCTCTTTTTTCCATGGATGTTTCAGTGCATCTTTGGAAACATCGTACTCTCCCGGGATATATAAAAACGAAGGGAGCACGGAAACCGGCGCAAACTCGCCCGGCCCGGTTAACTGGGGAACCCTGAATACTTTTATCTCTTTGCCGATGCCGCCACCGGCACTATTGTCTTCTATGGCGGTCAGATCCGCGTAGGACACCGCCGAATTGGTCGTACCTAGATCAATGCCGACCACATATCGTTTATCTTGAAAATCCACAATCATCTCCTGCCCGCCACTTACACTTTGGGTCTAACATTGAGCTCCAAACGCCATTTTCGATCATCATCCCGGGCGCAGGCCCAAAATTCCAAGGTGCCGATCTCGGTCACCTTGACTTCAAACGTGACAGGTATAACGCTCTGGTCGGTTCCTTCAAGCTCTGTTTCGATGGAAGTCAACTCAATGATACCCTCATCCTCCCAGTTATCGATCACATCCCCGAGCTGATCATCGGTTCGGTTGGCAGAGCTCATGATATCAAAGGTGACTTTTTCACCCACAACCAGATTGAACAAACGGTCCTTGCTTTCGGCCTGGCTGCCGTCTTCCATGCCGAAGGGGGCAATGCAAAGGGCCCGGGTGGGCATGGCAAGTCCAGGGATGGCCGGCATGGCCGCTTCAATGGCCATGTAGTAGGACATCCCAAGCCCTCCGCGTATTTTAATACCCTCTCCCCGGGCGGCCTGGCCGTAATATGATGCGCCCCAGGCCACGGAAAGATCAAAGTCAACTGCGTTGATCTGGCGGATCTCTCCTGTGCCTGCAGCAGCGTGCCACTGATTCAGTACTTCAAGAATCCGTTCTCTGATCAGAGGCGCCTTCATGACCCCACCGTTGAATACAACCGCAGTGGGCAATTTTGGATTGCCCTGGTCATCGGTGTGGGAAGAGATAAACTGGGCCAGATGGCGGGTAATGGCAGGGTCGGATTCATATGAGAGCCCGAACTCTTTCATGCCGGCGGCACTGTTTTTGGCAGGCTTGTCATCCAGGCTGCATGCCGGGAAAAAGCCGTCCAGCACTACCTGCTGGATATCAGTAAGTTTCAGGCTCGCTTTGATGGTTCCGCCAATCAGGCTGGAGCCTCTGCCCAGAATTGTGACAGGGTATTCCTCGGCACCGTCGTCGACGAACAATTTTTCTTTGGCCTTCCGGCAGGAATGAACAAGTCCTCTCATCTGCCAGTTGTCCAGTTTCTGTTTCTTTTCCCGCAGCTGGGCCGCAAGAAAATAAGAGAGCGTCAAATCCAGGTTGTCACCGCCCACCAGCAGATGATTGCCCACCGCCACACGCTCAAGGTTGAGATGGCCGTCATCATCCTCGTCCACTTCGATGAGACTGAAGTCACTTGTGCCGCCGCCGATATCACAAACCAGGACCAGATCGCCTTTTTCAACCTCATCTCTCCAGTCATCACCGGCTTTGTCAATCCAGGCATAAAATGCGGACTGGGGCTCTTCGATGAGGACAATGTCCGTCAGACCGGCCATTTGGGCCGCCTTGACCGTCAGTTCCCTGGCAACTGCATCAAAGGACGCCGGAACCGTCAGGTAGATGGATTGATTTTCGAGGTTCAGATCCGGATCATCCTCGGCCATCTCATGGTTCCAGGCATTCTTAATATGCTTTAACAGCGCGCATGACGCCTGGACCGGAGATAATTTTTGGATCTCTTTGTTGGTATCCCAGGGCAGAATAGCCGTTTCTCTGTCCACCGCTGCATTGCACAACCATGACTTTGCCGAGGAGATCAGTTTATGGGGCACTTCGGCACCGCGTTCTCTGGCAAACTCACCGGCAACAGTCACCGCATCGTCATCCGGCCACGGCAATTCCAAGGAGTTTGAGTCGTCTTCATGCCCTTGTTTGACATAAAGAAACGAAGGAAGAGAATTTCTTAATTCAACCACCCCGGGACCCGTGAGCTGCGGCACTCTGAAAATGTGTATTTTAGCCATTTCCCTGGGTGCTCTCTCAGCTTGCATATCTGAGTAGGCCACCACGCAGTTTGTTGTCCCAAGATCTATTCCAACGATATATCGGCCCTCTTTCACGGCACACTCCTACAAATATTTTTAAATTTTCTACTCAACTTCAACTTCTGCCGGCGCTACAATGGAGGCATCCTGAACATCTGAGAGTTTAGGCACTTCATTTTTTGACGCCTTCCATCCCCGATGTCTTAATACCCCTGTAAAGGGCGGTTCGCCGGACACATTACCCGTTAATGTGATGGCATTGGGATCAAAGCCTGGTTCAACTTCCACAGTCTCGCCCTCTTCTTTATCAATAACCGGCACCAAAGACAGGTACTTATCTACACTTTTCTTACAGTCTTCCTGGATACTTCTTACAGCAGCGCCGATCTGCTCGTCATCATACACGGACAGCTCTTCGGCAAAAAAATCAAGCAGCCGCCCTTCCCTTTGAAGCACCGAGATAAAATGCAGAAAAAGTCTTTTTTGACGTTCCTGTTCCAATCGTTTTTCCACAAAATCCTTTTTCTTTGGCGCGTCACCACCCTTTTGAGCAGCAGGCTTTGTATCAAGTTCTTTAAACACGGCGCCTGCGCTTGATTTCAAAAGGAACCAAAGGATAAGTCCCAAAACAAAAAAGACAAGGACGAAGAATACACTGATGTAGGCAATATACTGGGTGGTGGCCGTTTCAAAAAGGTGAGACAGATCCGCCAGGGTTTGGATGGTAAATGTCTGATTAATTACCGGAATAGTGATAATGACGTCGGATCCCGGGGCAAAGATGAGTGCCAGTTTCTTTAGCCCGAAAAAAAATGCTGCACTGACCCCGGCACTGACGATCAGCATAAACAGTACAACAACCGTAAATGATTTAGATGCATATGCCTTTGTTGCGTTCACGATGTATTTTCTCCTGATTGTTTTATATTTTTATGTTTTATTTTATTAAATAACTTTCATGGGCCCATCAGCACCAATGCTCACACCACAACAAAACCGGTAAGATATTGGTACCTTACCCTATACTTTCTTACAAAAAATTTATTCAATTCATATGCAAAACAGAGCCGCACATCTATATCAATATTTTTTAAGCAGATGATATGGCTATATGTCACTTGGTGGACCAACATACTAAAAAAAGCAGGTGCATGAAACCTTTTTTCAGCAATTGTAAATGTGGTTTCCGGGACAAACTATTTTCTTTGAAAGTTTTACAGGATATGCCGGGCGTGTGTGCGTATGCACATCTTCGTGGAATCACCAGAATATGAACAGGAGTTACTTGCAAAATATACGTCTAAAAACCCCCGGATACAATTGTTTGCGTAGCCGCTTTGTCATTGGATAGTCACAGGCAATCTCAGCAAGAATTTTGTAATATTGTTCTGCCAATTCTTTTTTCCCTGTTTTTAAAAAATATATTCCAATAAACGCCATGAAATTAGCGGCCTCTGATAAATGGAATTTCTTGCGTTTTGGATATAACAATTTTAGGTCAAATTTATGATCAAATATTTCTGCAATTTTTTCATACTCTCCTTGCCGAGCACAGAGTTCTGCATAATTGAGCCGAGCGAATAGATAATCCGGATTTAGATCATAATTTTTCTTGATAGCCTTTTGGTATTTTTCTTCATCGCCAGCCCGATTGTATGCAATACTAAGATAGTTATAAAGCACCGGCACTTTTGGATATCTTTCAATTAAAGTTTCTAATTCCGATATAATTGTTTGATCCGGTTTTTTTTGTATAATATCATAAAGCTCATTAATTCTATCCTTTATGTGACCGGGCAATTTTATATAATATCTATCGTAGATTGGTTCGGGTGTAATTTCATATTCAAGTAATTTGAAATTTTGAGACTTCTTTTTATTTGACAATCCAATATCCTCCATACCACCTGACAAAAACAATCAGAGCAATCTTAGAAACCACCCACGATATGTATCAAATTAAAACCGTACGTCTCCCCAAGGGAGCAAAGCATACGGCCGCAAGCCTGAAATGTGCAAACCCGAAGGGGATGCCGATGATGGTCAGACACAAAGAGATTCCGGCAGCGATGTGGGAAATGGCCAGCCAGATGCCTGCAAAGACAATCCACAAAATATTTGCCAGGGTGGTCCCTGTGATCACCTCTTCGCCCACGGCCCTTGCATCCACAAGGGTCTTGCCGTAGGGAAAGGCGGCAAAGCCTGCGATTCTGAATGCAGCCCAGCCAAAGGGAATACCCACCACCGTGAGCATCAAAATACAACCGGTAAAAATCCATAAAAGGCCTGCAGCCCAGCCCCCGCCAAGTATAAACCAGAGCAGATTCAACAAAAAGGTCATTGTTCCTCACAAATAATTATAATTCGGATGGTTATGATAAAAGCGTTCTCAACTAACGATTCATACGATATTGCTCGGATTTTGGCCTATAGGGATTGTACACCTTGATCGTATGATCGGCATCATCCACAATCACAACTGTGGAATGATAATAGGAAAACCACACACCGACGGTATTTCCGGCCGGCCCCAAAATGGCCCTGGCATATTTTCTGTTTTGACCGGGTTCCAGATCGCTTAAATGATCAATTTTGTGGTAAAGTTCCGGCCCGAATTCAATGGGGAACCAGAACTTTGTCTCAAAAGAATACGCCGGGTCAATGCCCACCACGGCATCGGGCAGATTTTCCCGTCCGCAATAAAAATAGGCATACTGATCAGAAAGCGTTTTTTCCAGGTACTGCGCCATGAGTTCCTGGCGGTGTTTCATGCGTCCTGCCGTGTGAACCCCGCATCCGGCCGTAATTAATATAAACACAAAAACCAGGGAGGCCGTTATCCATCCCCCCAACATCTTAAGTTTCATTGTTATGAATGCTTTCTCCTTCCCTGGTTATTTATCTATTCGCCCTCAAACTCTGTAATACTAAACACCGGGACATCCGGAATCTGATCCCGACCTTTAAGGTCAGGCAGTTCCACAATAAAGGCGCATTCCAGCAGCTCCGCCCCAAGCTGCTTGACCAGTTTGACCGTGGCCCCCACAGTGCCGCCCGTGGCAATAAGATCATCCACAATGACCACTCTTTCGCCGGGACTGACAGCATCCTGGTGCATCTCAAGGACACCTTCCCCATATTCAAGGCTGTAGCTTTGTTCAATGGTCTTGTGGGGCAGTTTTCCTTTTTTGCGCACCGGGACAAAACCGATACCAAGTCGATAGGCCACCACCGCACCAAATACAAAGCCTCGGGCATCAATGCCCACCATCTTGTCAAGATTCTTGTCCTTGTAGCGGTCATAAAGAATATCACAGGAGTGTCTAAATGCTTTGGGGTCCTGCATCAATGTGGTCAAATCCCTGAAAATCACCCCTTCGATGGGCCAATCCGGAATACTTCTGATGTTCTGTTTTAAGTCCATTGTATGTTGTCTCTCCTCTACAGGCCTATGCTGTTCGAAAATTATATTGATCATCCAAATAATTCGGTTAAATTACTATCATATTTTTTTAAAATTGACCCAGGAAATGCGCGTGCCGGTTAATTCATGGCAGTGATTTGTGACACAGCGGTAATGAACAATTGTTTGACATTATCGGCATTTTTTTTGAAAACCGATAAAATCTCATCCCAGGTGACCGGGGCTTCATCCTGCTTCCAGCAGTCATAATCGGTGGCCATGGCCACGACGGCATAAGGAAGACCCGCCTCATTGGCCAGCATGGCCTCGGGTGCCGTGGACATGTTGATGACATCCGCCCCCCACAGCCTGAACATCTTGGATTCCGCCACGGTTGAAAACCTCGGGCCTTCGATGGTCACCACACACCCTTTATCATGGGCGTTCAATCCAAGATCCGTTGCAGACTTGTACAGCAGATTGCGCAGGAAAGGATCAAAGGGATACGCCATGGCCGTATGCACGGCACCCTGTTCAAAGGAGTCGGCAAAGGTGTTTTTGCGAAACCGGGTAAAATCAATGAATTGATCCAAAATAACGAAATGGCCCCGGTCGATCTCGTCTCTCAAACTGCCGCAGGCGGTTGTGGCAAGGATATGCGTGGCACCGGCCTGTTTCAAGGCATCTATATTTGCCCGGTTGTTCACCTGGGTGGGGCTGTACTGGTGCCTGCGGCCGTGTCTGGCCAGAATCAATACTTCTGTGTCATTGATCAGCCCTTTCATAATGTCCGAGGATGGCGGACCATAGGGGGTGATTATCTCAATTCTTTCACAATTTTCTATAATATCCGGATCATCAAGTCCTGACCCGCCGATAATACCGACCCTTACCATACGTTCATTCTCCTAAAATAAAACCAATCAAAACGACCTTTGCGCTACCACAAACTGCCTCCAATATTCAAGCAGGAATCCGTCATGAAGACGTAAGTCAGGATTTTTTTTGCTGGACATATTCCTGATATGTCATGTTCTTGTAACTTTGGGTGTGAATATACTGTAAAATCGAATACAATTGATCCGCATCTACAAATCCGGGCAGGCTGTTAACCTTTGTGCCGTCCGCTTCCAGAAACCACAGCGTCGGAAGCCCCCTGACCCCCCATTGCTGGGCAAGATTTTGACGTTTGTCCGTATCCACACTGATGCTGACAAAATTATCTTTCAGATAGGATTTGATCCGATCATCCTTAAAGGTTTCATTTTTTAACTTACGGCAGTATCCGCACCAGTCGGCATGGAAATAAAGAAAAATGCTTTTGCCTTCTTTTTCGGCCAGGGCCATGCCCGGGGTATAATCATTCCATAGGATAGCATCCGGCGATGTTGTCGATGGCTCCTGAACGGTTTGCTTTTCAGCTTCAAAGGTATTCAGGTTTGCCTGTGCTGCCGGGGTATCCACATTCGCTTCCGGCCGGTTATACAAATATATGCCGCCCAGTACCAGCACCACCAATATACCCACCAAAATATTTTCTTTTCTCATACTCTGTCCTTTTTAATCAATTTTAAAAGCGCCCCGCTCAATATTATCATATTATCATTATATACTAAGCATCTCACAACGATATTGCATCTGAAAAAAATCCGGCCTTGGCCGTTGAAAACCGATACATTCCGCCCGACCCATCAATCAAATGCATAGAAGAGTAAAAATAGCATAAAATCATTTGATAAAAAAGACGACATAATTTTCTACAATCGCATTTATTGGATATCAAACGCCTAAGTTAAAATAGGTTTTGTTGATGTGCATTAATCACCGCTTAAAATCCGCTTCATCCCTTCAGACAAGATGCACAAAGAAATGATTGTTTTCTTGACAAAAAAGGTCTTTCGGATTTAAATTAGCAAACGTTGTTTATAATTTGGAAATAAATGTTGGTGCAGCAGGTGTTACAAAAGCAAGAACCCTTCTAGTGAGTCCTTCAATGTAAGTAAATGCACGCGCGTACGAAACACGATTTATCCAGATAGAGAACAAACCAATCGTATAGTTGGGGTACGGTCAACCCAATCATGCGATATAGGACTTATGCTGTTATTTAACGGCGGAATTTTAGGGATTTTTGTGCCTTAAAATCGCCATGAATATATAACTGCCATACAAAAGGGGTATCTATGTCCAACATTGCGTTTTTGTTGATCGTGCTGCCGATCATTGCAGCCATGATCTGTTTTTTGATCCGGATGGACCTGGTGAGGGCCATCACGGTAACCATAACCGGGGCTGTTTTATCGGTCACGTCCCTGGTGCTTCTTGGGCACGGCGATTTTACATGCCATGTGTCGGGAGTGTGGGAAACGATGGTGACGGTTCTGGATTTTGCCTTGCTGGCCCTGGTGCTGTTTTTCGGTTTCCGGCTCAACAACCGGATCATCAAATCCCTGACGATTTTTCAGCTGGTGCTGCTTGCCTTCTTTGAGTTGTTCATACTGAAACACGGCACAGAAATTCCGGCCCTGCGCGGGGACAGCCTGGCACTGATCATGGTTGTGATCGTCTCCATCATCGGGTCTCTGATCTGTATTTTTGGGTTGCCCTACATGAAAAAGCATGAGGAACACCTGAAACTTGAAAAAAGCAGACAACCGATCTTTTTCCTGCTTCTGCTTCTGTTTCTGGGGGCCATGAACGGCCTGGTCCTGTCCAACAACATTCTGTGGCTCTATTTCTTCTTTGAGGTGACCACCTTATGCTCTTTTGCGCTCATCGGGCATGACGGCACCAAAGAGGCCGTGGAAAATTCCACCCGGGCCCTGTGGATGAACTCCATGGGGGGCGCGATGTTACTAACGGCCATCGTCATCGTTTATATGACCGCCGGCACCCTGGACATCTCCGTTCTTTTAACCCGTGGGTCGGTGTCAGGCATGCTGCTTGCCGCTGTGGGGTTGATCAGTCTGGCAGGATTCGTCAAAGCCGCACAACTGCCCTGTCAAAGCTGGCTTTTGGGTGCCATGGTGGCACCGACGCCGGTTTCGGCTCTGTTGCACTCATCCACCATGGTCAAAGCCGGCGTATACATGGTTTTACGCTTTTGCCCCATGTTTGAAGGCACCTTTTTGAGTCACGGCATCGCCCTGTGCGGGTCCTTTACCTTCCTGGTCTGCGCCGCCCTTGCCATCGGCCAGAGCAACGGCAAAAAAATTCTGGCCTATTCCACGGTGAGCAACCTTGGGCTGATCATCGCCTGTGCGGGCATAAATACCCCCCTTGCCGTTATTGCAGCTGTAATGCTGATCATCTTTCACGCCATCTCAAAATCCTTACTGTTTTTATGCGTGGGCACCATCGAACAGGCCATCGGTTCCCGGGATATTGAAGACATGCGCGGGCTTTACAGAACCATGCCCCGAACTGCGGTGGTGACCATCATCGGAATTCTGTCCATGCTTTTGCCGCCATTTGGCGTACTGTTGTGCAAGTGGATGGCCCTGGAAGCTGCATCCGACCATCTTTTTGTCATCGTCATGATGGCCCTGGGCAGCGCGTTGACCTTTGTTTACTGGGCTCGCTGGGCAGGATTGCTCATGGGCGGGCACAACATTTCTGCAACCCCTGAAAAACAGCCCCTGTTCACCCGGGGACCACTGGTGAGCCTGTGCATCGCAGCGCTTTTGTTTGCCTTTGCTACGCCCTGGCTTTACACCCGGGCTTTTGTGCCCATGTTTGAGCCCAACAATACGGGTAACCTTGCAGGAATTATAAAAGGGGCCACGGGCGGGTTTGCCATCTATCCCTTTATTGTTCTCATCGGTCTGGCAACGATCTTTGCCATTTACCGGGCACTTCGGGCAAACGTAAAACCGGCGCATCCCTATCTTGGCGGTGCTCATACCGGAGATATTGAAGATGGAGCCTACCTTGGCCCCATGGAGACCGTTGTCCCCTACAAGGCGAGCAACTTTTATCTGGCCGATTTTTTCGGTGAGCACAAGCTTACCTTCTGGGTCAACATGATTGCTGGCGGACTGATTCTGCTGATGATTGGAGGTGTGTTGTAATGGAATCGATATTTTTCGCTATTTCGGCATTGATTCTGGCCCCTTTGGCCGGCGGCCTTTTAGCCGGTATTGACCGGCGCATTACGGCACGGATGCAGTCCCGCCTGGGGCCGCCCATACTGCAGGCCTTTTACGATGTGGGCAAACTGTTTGGAAAAGAACGGCTGCTGGTCAATCGCTGGCAGATTGTGTGCTGCTGGGTCTATTTTGTCGCAGCGGCCCTATCTGTGGCCCTGTTTTTCGCCCGGGCGGATCTGTTGATCATCTTCTTTGTCCAGGCCGCCGGTGCCATGTTTCTGGTCATGGGTGCCCTTTCGGTCAGAAGTCCCTACAGCCAGGTCGGGGCCCAGCGTGAACTGATACAGATCCTGACCTACGAACCCCTGCTGATTTTGGTATTCGTGGGCATGTATTTGGTTGTGGGCAGTTTCAATGTGGGCGATATCATGGCCTATGATACGCCGCTGTTCCAAAAACTACCGCTGATGTTCATTGTCCTTAGTTACGCCCTGACCATTAAGCTGCGCAAGTCGCCTTTTGATTTTTCAACCTCCCACCATGCCCACCAGGAGCTGGTGAAAGGGGTAATGACCGAATACTCGGGCCCGGTACTTGCGGTCGTTGAGATGGCGCACTGGTACGAAACGATTCTGATTCTCTCCGTATGCGCGCTGTTCTGGACCACAAGCTGGTTCTGGATGATCGTGCTGCTGGTCGCCACCTACCTGGCCGAAATCATCATTGACAACACCATGGCGAGAATGACCTGGCGCTGGATGCTCAAGTATGTCTGGAGCATCGGCCTGGTTCTGACCTTTATCAATTTTATCTGGCTGCACGTGAGGTAGACCATGCTTAAAAAATTTTTAAAAAATTCACAAATAAAATCACCATGGATCATTCATTTTGACTGCGGAAGCTGTAACGGCTGTGATATCGAAACCCTGGCCTGCCTGACGCCGCTTTACGATGTGGAACGGTTCGGCATCGTCAATGTGGGCAATCCAAAACACGCGGATATCTTGCTGGTGACCGGAACCGTCAACCATCGCAACAAGACCGTGCTCAAAAATCTTTATGAGCAGATGCCCGAGCCCAAGGCGGTTATCGCCATCGGGGCCTGCGGCCTGTCCGGCGGCATTTTCCACGACTGCTACAACGTAGTCGGCGGCGTGGACAAAATCATTCCGGTGGATGTCTATGTTCCCGGGTGTCCTGCAAAACCAGAAGCCATTATCGACGGTGTGGTCCAGGCTCTGGAAATATTTAAACAAAAACAAACGGGCGTACCCGAATCCCCCGAAGTATAAGGACAAATCCATGATTCCAAATGAAACCGCCATCACCTTAGACACCCTTGTTGCCGAGGCCGGGCGAATGAAACAGGCGGGTTACCGGTTCGTGACCCTGTCCACCGTCACACTTGAAGACGGCTCCACAGACATCCTGTACCATTTTGACAAGGAGATGGTACTGTCTCATTTTCGTTTAAATGTGGCTGCAGACACAACAATTCCGAGCATATCAGAGGTTTATTTCAGCGCATTTCTGGCTGAAAACGAAGTCAAAGATCTGGCAAATTTTGAATTTGACGGTCTGGCTGTGGATTACAACCGGACCCTGTACCTTGATCCCAGCGTTGAAACCATTCCGCTGGCCAACAATCTTAAAATCAAGGACAAAAAAGAGACGAAGGAGTAGGCATGTCCAATAAAACCGTTATTCCCTTTGGGCCCCAGCATCCGGTATTGCCCGAGCCGATCCATCTTAAACTGGTGGTGGAAGATGAGATAGTTAAAGAAGCCGTTCCGGCCCTGGGCTATGTCCACCGGGGTTTAGAAATGCTTGCCAGCAAACGTGACTTTAATCAGATGATCAACGTATGCGAACGGGTGTGCGGCATCTGTTCCATGATTCACGGCACCTGTTTTTCCCAGTCCATTGAAGATATTATGGGCGTAGAGGTGCCGGCGCGAGCCGAGTACCTGCGTGTGATCTGGTCTGAACTGCACCGCATGCACAGTCATCTGCTCTGGCTTGGGCTCTATGCCGACGCATTCGGCTTTGAAGCGCTGTTCATGCAGTTCTGGAAGATTCGCGAACGTATTATGGACATCAATGAGGCAACGGCCGGAAACCGGGTCATTGTTTCGGTAAACGTTGTCGGCGGTGTTCGCAAAGACCTTTCGCCGGAACAGCTTGACTGGATTCTCAAAGAGCTGGTTCTTGTGGAAAAAGAGTTAAAAAAGCTGGAGAGCACCTTGCTCGATGATTATACGGTGAGAACCAGAACTGTGGGCGTCGGTGTCATGACCTATGAACAGGCCTATGATCTGGGAGCGGCCGGACCTACGCTTCGCGGCTCCGGGGTTGCACAGGATATGCGCCTGACCGGGTACGGTGCGTATAAACACCTGGATTTCCAGGCGGTGACCCATAAAGACGGCGATTGTTACGCCAGATGCTGGGTTCGTTTCCATGAGGTGTACCAGTCCATAGATCTGGTACGCCAAGCCATTGCCGCGTTACCTGCCGGCGACCTTGCCGTAAAGGTCAAAGGCAATCCGGAAGGAGAGACGGTCGTGCGTGTGGAACAGCCCCGGGGCGAGTGCCTTTATTATGTAAAGGGCAACGGCACCAAGCTGCTGGACCGGGTGCGAATCCGCACCCCAACCTTTGCCAACATCCCCTGCCTTCTGACCATGCTGCCGGAATGTGAACTGGCCGACGTGCCGGTCATTGTCTTATCCATTGATCCATGCGTCAGCTGTACGGAACGCTAAAAAGGAGCCTTATGTTTAATTTTACACCCAGCATACTTAAAAATATTGCCTCACGCCCGGCCACCCGGCAATATCCGGTTGTTAAGCGCGAATTGCCCGAAGGCGTGCGCGGAGAGCTGTACAATGATATTGATGCGTGTATTTTCTGCGGCATGTGTTCACGCAAATGCCCATCACTTTGCATCACGGTGGACAAAAAGGAGGGCACATGGACCTGTGATCCATTCAGGTGCGTCTATTGCGGTATCTGTGCAGACGCCTGCCCGACTCATTGCCTGCATTTCCACAAAGCACATAGAACAGTGGCAACGGAACGGCAGATGATCTCCATGCAGGGCGTGCCCAAAGCAAAGAATAAAAATAAAACCGATTAAGCTTTTTTGCAAAAAGCACACTTATGGTTTTATAATACGCATTAAAAAATAGGGCTGGTGGGCTCATCCCACCAGCCCTATTTTTGATATTGATCACTCTCTTTTAATTACGCTTAACTAACAATCATAGATAAGAATATCGGACTTCCATTCATCTTCCCATAATTGAAATTAATTTTGATCGACCTTCTGAAATCATTTTGAGCTGTTTCGCTCATGCCGGACAGGCAGGAATTGAAAACAACGTAAAAAAAGCGGACAGGCTGTTGTGTTTTTTTTTCTGCATTATGATTATTTTTTCAAAAGATACAGAAGAGCAAAAAAAAGAGGGGGGCAAAACGAGGTATTTAACGGGGCCACGGCGTTTGTCTTGCCGGGAGGAATGTTCCGGCATGGGAGTTGCTGATATCCGGTATAGGTAATTACTGATAAACAGGAGGGGGCATGGAATATCAGAAACCGGATCTATTGGAAAGAATCAGGCAGCTTACAGGCAGAGACATACAGCGAACACCCCGAATTTTTACCGATACCACTCAGTTCATGTCCATCAATCCGGGGGATGTGATGCGGCTTGGAGGCAACGATTACTGGGTCTACAGCAACGCCAAAGAGGGCCGATTCGGCATTGACGACCAGCCCAAATTCTGGGTAAAAAAGGCTCTGGATCTTGCCGGTAATACTCGCAAGATTGTGAAACTAGTGTTCAAGGAGACGTTTAAAGGGTGCCTCGGCCCCCTGGCATTTAACTGTGTCAGGAGCGCAGAAAAAGAAGTAGATGTATTGTCCGCCACCCAGGGGCACCCCAATTTCATGCAGGGTCAATGGGTCAGGGACAGCGCAGGCAATTTGGTCCGGATACTGGACATCATCCCCGGCCCTTCGCTTTACAAGTTTCTTCGCGATCTTGACATGCCCCACAGGGATTATTTCGAGACCCTGTTTCCAACAATCATGGACCGATTTCTAAAAAGTTTGGCTGCTATTGTGCAGATTCATGAACAGAAGCTGCACCACGGGGATATTCGGGCCGATCACCTGCTGTGGACCGGTTCGCTTAAAACGCTTGCCTGGATAGATTTTGATTACGATATGGGCGGCCCTGCCATGGATGTATTCTGCCTGGGCAATGTACTGCAGCAGGTGGTGGGAAAAGGTCGACACTCCCTAGAAAATATCCATGCCACACCCAGCGCATATCCGGATTTCAAGTCTGAACTGGAAGACGAGGATATGTCCCTGATGTATTCCCACCGGGTCATGAATTTGCAAAAGCTGTTTCCTTATATTCCGGATACACTTAATGACATCCTGATACGATTTTCTCCATCCTCTGAGCCGCATTCCAGGACAGGAAACTGTTATGCAACGGCAAAGGAGCTGCTGGACGATCTTTCAAAATTATTTCCCTGATTCACAACATTTTCTTGGGGAGGGGACAAAAAGCGGTTTCCCATTAATTTTAAAAACGGCTGTCGATCATCGACTGTCGTTTTTGTTTTTGAGGCAAAAAGACATCAAACTGATAAAAAAAATCTTTGAGGATTCTGCTCTGAAACTTTGTTTGTTCATTTTGGTGATTAACACCAATCTTTGGGCTTCAGATCTGCTGAAAATCAAAGTCGAACAAGTGCGACACCTTCAGCCCGCGGAAGAAATCTCCTTGAAGGAAAAAAACTCAGAAACAATGGCGGATCAATTTAAACCTGGCTTGCATTGCTTCAATTCAAAATCTGCTTAAATTCATTAAATATGATGACTTTCTTTTTCTGAGCCACCGGAAGGATAAAACCGCCCTGACGGTTTCCACATCTCGGTTTGATCTACCGGATTTTACATGTCAGGCACCCAATAACAAAAGAAGTTAACACCCCGTTCAATAAAGGCTTTTAGCCACAATAATAGACATAAGCATCGCTTTTGCTATTAAATTTATCGACTTTATTTATGAAAATAAAAAAGCCCATAAGTAAAGAGCTACTCAGGGGCTATAATATCACTGGGATAAAATGGTATATTAAATCACGGTCACATTTGCAGCTGACAGGCCCTTGGGACCATGTTCGACGTCGAATGATACGTTATCACCCTCATTGAGAGTTTTAAAACCAGCTGCATTGATGCCTGAATGATGGACAAATACATCTTTTCCACCACCAGCATGTTCAATAAATCCAAAACCTTTTGACTCGTCAAACCATTTTACGATACCATTTGCCATGTAGGCGTTCTCCTAAATAAGAATAAAAATAAATCGTCTCGATCTTAAAGAATAATCACAGATTTCTCGGGGAAAATATCTAAGGAAGAAACTCAAGCACTTCAAAATAGTGCAATTGGTTAAAGCATACAGGACAGAGTGGGGATGTCAAGGGAATTAAATTATTATTTACAAATAAATAATTTTTGCCAGCATCTACCAAAAGTAGATTAATAAAGGGTGTTGGAATCAATCAAATTTTCAACTGAGTCTAAACTGCCTACGCGCTTGAATTTCGATTTTTTAAGACCCGGTAGTCCATTTCTATCGTTATAAAATCTGAAATTTGTTTTTTGCCGCAATTTTTATGTTAGATAGTGGCCTTGCTTATACTTCAGATACAACGGTATTAACTGAATCAATCGGTTCAAAAAAATCAGCATTGAAATTAAATTCTATCCTGTTGAGGCAAACAACTCCTTTTGTTTATTATCTTTTTTCTGCGGTTTATGTCTTGTCCCAGCCATTTCAATCAACAATGTTACAATTGTCGTCAATACTGATCGGACAACTACACCATGCTGGCTTCTCACTCTCGTCTGTTCAAGGCCTTCTCTTTTTTTCATCAAATTGAAAGGCCGTTCGCAGTTCTTTCGAATTTCGATTGCTGATTGCGACCCGTTATGAAAAGTTGGCATTGGCTGGAAATGACCGTTATCAAAACCAATTATTCTCGATTTAGGGCAACTTGATGCAAACATACATTCGCCGGGCGTTGCTCCACACCTAAATTCATGGCCATCCAGTGTTGTACCCAGATAATCCATTGGAATTTCACAAGAATCATTGCAGGTAACTCTCACCGGAGATTGCAATACATTCTCGGGCAATTTCGCTTGCTCCGATGCAGGGGCCACGACATAGACACCTGTTTCATTGAGAACCGAACCATCACTATCGTGGTAAGCCTGGTCTGCGGTTATCAATTTAATATCAATGCCTAATGCTTGAGCAAGCTTGATCAATGGTTTCAGAAACAGGCTGTCGTGATGATTCGCTGCCCCCACAAGGGATACCAATGGAAAGCTATGGCCGTTTGTGGGATTAATAGCGGTTAGTGTATGCATCCGGTATCCAATGACATAATGCGTGACCAGCTTTAAAAAGTGTAACGCTTATCCCCGATATTCATAACGAAATAATGTAACGGCCAGATACCCCGCCGCCATACCCCGCCAAGAAAATCATAAAATCATACCCCGCATGCCTATCCCGCCGATAGACCCCGCCGTTGATTCATTCAAAATTTGCTACATATAATCTCCCTGATTCGAATCTTGGAGAAAAATGATGGCAAAGAATTCTCGTGGAAAACGCCCTTGTTCTATTTGCCGAAAATGGTTGTAAGCGGTGTTTTAACCCCACTCAACACGGGACAGATTCAGAAATTTTTTCTTTTTTCACATTATAGGGGAGCAACGCTTGAAAATCATCATTTGTCATTGCCTCAGGCAGATGCTGAAACAGGTACTTGAGATACCAGTACGGTTCCAGTCCATTGGATTTTGCAGTCTCTATCAAACTGTAAATTGCCGCACTCGCCTTTGCACCTTGAACCGTATCAGAAAACAGCCAGTTTTTACGACCGATGACAAAAGGCCGGATGGCATTTTCAACCAAATTGTTGTCCGGTCGAATGAACCCTTCAGTTGTGTATTGGACCAATCGGGGCCATTGGCCGATGGTATAATTGATCGCCTTGCCAAGCAGGCTTTTGGGAGGAACCTTGTTTACTCTATCATCAAGCCACTTCTTAAACTCGGTAAGAATTGGAACCGCCTGGGATTGTCTCTTATTGTACAATTGTTCCGCAGAAAACCCTTGTTCCCGTGCTTCTTTTTCAATTTTATAAAGCTTGCTGATATACAACAATGCCGAACCGGCATTTCCGGAAGAATTTGCCTTGTTGCCAAGCGCTTTTGTTACCTCTTTAAACTTCCGACGAGCATGAACCCAGCACCCAACATGAACAATATCTTTTTTGGTATCCAGGAAATCATACCCAGCATATCCGTCCGTCTGGACGATGCCCTTATAACCGTTCAAAAATGTTGAAACCACATCCCCAGACCTTGTCGGGTGATATTCGAACAGGATAATCGGCTTGTCTGGTGGTCCACCCCTGAAAATCCACATATAAGATTTGGATTTCCGTGGTCCCTTTAAAACTTGGAGAGGAGTTTCATCAATACCAATCATGGGGTTGGCCAGGATGTCGTCCTTCATCATGCCGATGATAATTTCACAGGCATCTGCCACTTTCATGCCCCATTTACACATGGTTGATCTGGCAAGCTCAATGCCGATTCTGGCAAACTGCTTTTCTTGACGATAAAACGGCAAAGCATCTGCAAATTTGGCGGTCAGGATATGGGCAAGCAGTCCCGGAGTGGCAATACTTTTGGGAATAATCTGATCCGGCATCCTGGCAATAGATACGGTGGGGCCTTCATCTTCAACCCCCTCGCAATTTTTACAGGCGTATTTATACCGGATATTTCGAATCACCCGAACCTTGGCTGGGATGTAATCAAGCTGCTCAGAGACTTCTTCACCGATTTTATCTTTCAAGCAGCCGCAATCGCATTTTCTGTCATTCTCACTGAGTTTATGAACAACATCGACACGGGGAAGATCTGCGGGCAGTGGTTTGCGGCCGCGTTTTTTGCGGGAAGGCTCTGTAATGGTGACGGTATCATCTTCATTCAGAATCGAAAGATCGGGTTCCGGCATATCAAAAAGAGACATTTGTTCGCCATCTTTGGGCGTTTTTTCTGATTTACGACCAAAAAGTCTGTCCTGGAGGGATTTAATCTGCTCTTGAAGAATTATGTTTTCATCAAACAAATTCAGAGCGATTTCTTTGACTTCATCCAGGCTTTCAGCATCTTTGAGAGTGTCTCTTGTCATGGGCTGTATATACCATAACCAAGGGGTTTTTTATAGTTTTTCGCCTAAAAAATCATAGAGTATTTTAGGGGCTTATGAGCCTGATTTATATTCAGTCCATCGACCAGCCAGGTCAGTTCCCGGCTTGTAATATCCATGACATCTTTTGGTGAATTCGGCCATTTGAACCGGTCTTTTTCAAGACGCTTTTGCCACAGGCAAAAACCGTTTTTATCCCAGTATAAAATTTTTAAAATGGTTTGTGCTCGGTTGCAGAACACAAACAGGGACCCTGAAAATATATCCAACTGCATTCGTTCGCTTACGATAATGGAAAGGCCGTTAATCGCTTTGCGCATGTCAGTAGTACCCACAGCCAGATAGACTTTTGTGTCTGGTGGAAAGTTCATCATGAGATAGCTCTCAAGGCGGCAAGAACCCTTTCAAGCGTCTCGCTGGTGAAACCGTCCGGGATTTCTATTTGTACCCCCTGACCAAGGTTCAACTTCAACCCGGTCGTATGAATATTGGCAGGCATCGGCAACTGGATGAATTCCACAGGACGATCCTGTCCTTTAAATTTTCTTTTCCAATATGTGAACCTGTCCTTGGACAGGTCATTGCGTCTGCAATATTCTGTCTGGGTCAGCCCTGATGCCTCCCAGCGTTCGATGTTTGATTTCCAGTAACTGCTAAGTCTTTCATTTGTTGCTTTTCTTGATCTTGGCATGGGGTCGCCTCCTTTTAGTTTGGAGGCATTATATGGGCTCGCTGGGCGTGGCGGTAGATGGGGTTTAAATATCGCTTACTGTTCTATTTGCCGAAAATGGTTTGCTCCTGATGTAAGACAAAAAGGCAGGCAGAGAACATGTAGCCCGGTTTGCCAAAATGAGCTTCATCGAAGGCAATGTGAAAACTGGAACAGGAAAAATAAAGCTGTCTCCAAAAATAATTATCTGGCAAAAAAGCTTGAAGAGGCAGAGAACCTTCAAACATCCGGAAAATTGCCTGTTCTACCATTGGAAGTTATTGAAATAGAATACGGTATCAAGCCGGCAATTATCGCCCAATACCTGGTCACCCAGGTTATCAGCCACACCAAAGAAAAAATTCGAGAATTCCCATAAACGCCTCTGACTAATCGAATATTGATTTCAAGAGACATGATTGGAGTAACTTCTTGTAATATTAGGATATATGAACATACTAATCGGATTTTGATTCTAAGAGACATCATGTGCGTAAGTTATTGATAATATATATGGATACAAACAGAGTAATCAGCATCCCAGTTCAAGAGGCAACTGACAACCGACCCTGGCCGGTGATATAAAAAGGCATCTGAAATTCTAAAAATAAGGAGATGTCTCATGGCGCACAGGTTTTCATCACGGGAATTATTTGAACTGAGGAACAATATCCCTGTGGATATGCTGATCAGGGATCATTTACAGATTCCATCTAAAATCAGGGATGGCTATTTCCGTTTTCTATGCCCTCTGTGCAATGAATTTCAAACGGCTGTAAATCCAACCACGAACCTGGCCAGGTGCTTCCGGTGCGAAAAAAACTTTAACACCATCGACCTTGTCATGAAAATCAAGGGATATGGATTCCGGGACAGCGTCCTGTTTTTGAAGCAGATAAATACTGCCCACCAGGTTCCGGCATCAAAGATAGCTGCCTTGGTCGCTGCAATCGGCAAACCCATGCCGGGAGGGCAATGAGTATGAAACGGTTGGCCAAGCTTGAAACCCTGATTGCCCGGAATCAGGAGTGTTTTTCCAAAATCGGCAAGGCCTTGAAAGAAATTCGTGACAATCGTTTGTATAAGCAGGCTCTGTTTGAATCATTCGAAACATATACCAGGGCGCGATGGGATATGGGAAAATCCCATGCTTACCGCCTGATCAAATTTTATGAAGTCATCTATAATCTGTCCCCAATTGGGGACAGATTACCGGCCAACGAATCCCAGGCACGGCCTCTTACTCAACTGGATTCCATAGAACAGCGCCAACTTTGGAAGGAGATTATAGAAAGCGGCATGGAGTTAACCGCGCGTAACATCAAAAAATTTATCGACTCCCGAAAAACGGCATCGGTAACCAAACCGGATCTGACGGATCAAATTTCGAATGAATACATGGCTGTTGTAAAGGCAATGCTTGAACAGGTCCGTGTGGCACAGCATGATCATTGGCAGCAGACCTCTCGCCCGGCTGCATTGTTGTGGCATCGGGTCATACACGAAAAGATTGTATCAACGGGGGCAGATAATGGATGACCTGAGCATTGACGACCGCTTCCATTTACTGCTGCATAAAAAAATCATGAATAAAATCGGATCTGCCAAGAGAAGATCCAAAAAATATTACAAGGACCAGTACAAGAAAACCGGGATTATCCCGGTACCCCTTTTGCTGGTTGAAAAAGGAATTATGGATGGCCGCAAGTGCAGCGGGCGCCCCAAGGTTATAGACGAGCAAACAAAAAGGCGGTTTATTGAAATGGTCAAGGCGTCATGCGATCCGTCATCTCAGGGGTTCATTTTTATCACCCGAAGAGCCAGGACCATTAAAAATTACCACTGCTGGCTCGAGGAAGAGTTGGGTAAAACAATCAGCCTTCCGGCACTTCGGCGATGCGCCAAAAGGGAGAATCTCAAATTTTATCTGGAAAAAGAGGACGATCAGGAGCCGTCACCGGCACGTTATAGCTTCAAATCGGTTCCGGTGTTTGCCTTGATCCAGGTTGACGGTTGCAAGTTCCAATATTTAAGAATCAGAGATGAACGTGGAAACTGGCAGAAACCGCAGGTGATTGAAATATTTGATACCGGTTCCAGGAAGCTGTTCATCCTGGAATTCTATTTTACCGAAAGTAATCTGAACTCTGTGGACCTTTTTACCCGTTTTTTGTTATGCACCCCTTTTCCTTTGAAAACAATCGGCATCAGGCCCGACCAGGCAAAGGGATTTTTAAATTTAAAGCGTCCCATTAATGCCATTAACCTTGCGCATTCTACGCCAGGCGGTTTTTATTTGGCGCCGGATTTTTCAAGGGCGCATTCACCAAAAGATAAGGCGCATCTGGAATCTTCACACCGGAGCCTGCATAATTTTGAAATACGGATTATCAAAGCCTTTGAGGACAGGATTGTGAAAACCGTTACCGAGTATAACTTCAAACGGGGAAGAAAGGAAAAAGTCACTGTAACCCTACTTGATATCACCCTTGATGAATTGAGAAGCAGCACTGTGCTCCGCCAATACCGTGACGAACATAATCATACACAACATTATTTTACTGAAGACGGCGTGGTCAGTGCCTGGGTGCCGGCACAGAAGTTTGATGATTTTTTGTCAAACCAGGCAGACACCCTGAATTTTATCCCGGAGCAGGTTCAAGAATATATGAAATATGGTTACAGAAAAATCAAAGCCACCGTATCCAAGAACAGAACTATCCGCCATGACAAACGCGATTTTTATGTGACCAGTGGTGCAGACCGGTTCAGCAAGCATAAAAGTACACCGGTAAAGATATCCAGATACAGGGACAAACTTTTTATCTTTGAGCCCAGTGAAGACGGAATACTTCTGGGCGAAGCCATTGCAAAAAAGCCGTTTGACAGGCCACCTGCACCAGCGCCTGATCCTGTGCCCGATGAACTCGACACCATTATCGCTCTTTTGGAAAAGCACAATATGGCCGTTGACCGGCCTATTTTAATCGAAGTTTACCATACGGGCCTTTCCCTATCCCGGGCGGAGCAAGTACTTCATCATAATCAATCAAGGTACGCAGATTACATGAAAAAAATGGACCAGCCTGAGGAACGTAAAAAACAGGCTTTGTTCAATGCATTTATGCTTGATTGCCAAAAATCGTTAACTACGAATCGAGTGGCGACTTATGCATCCCTCGGAGATATGACATGAAAGAGGATTTTATCAGTGATAAACGAAGAGTCTCATACCTGTCTGCCACTTATAATAGGATATACAGGGGCCAAAGCGTACTCATTGAAGGAGATTTTGGCGCAGGAAAAACTCGGTTTTTAAAACTGCTGCGGCCTAAAAAGCTCCATGCCGTATGGGTCGAGTCTCTGTTCAACATCCATGAAACCCTGGCATCCATACTCAAGGAATTGAATTATGAGGCCACCGCCACCTACCGCCGGACTCCCCAGTACCTGAAAACGATCTGCAACCTATCCAATTGTTTTATCATCATAGATGAAGCCAATGATCTGGACTCCCGGGTCTGGCCATATCTCAAACGAATTATTGATGCCGGTGTTCCCATCGTATTTGCAGGGCTCCCAAAGGTCAGAACCCATCTGAGCCGGAATCATCCCGATATACTCAGCCGGCTCAAAACTCTGATTTTATACCCCATAGAGGTCGAAGACTTCATCGAAAAATACAAAGATATC